>CAYWIW010000048.1:0-1550 GCA_964458425.1 uncultured Muribaculaceae bacterium | reverse complement strand
CAGCCCTTGTAATTAAAAATATAATTGCAAGGAGGTCACATATGAAACCAAAACATATCAAAAAACTTTTAATGTCTGAGATTAAGAAGGTCGCAAGTGAACCACATAATTATTGTTTTAATCCGGATACTGATTTTACCCGTACCCGTAAGCTTTCAATGGAAAAAATGATCCAAGGAATTATAGGTATGGAAAGTAAAAGTCTTACCAATGAGTTATTGGATTTGTTTCATGTATCTGCTGAAACACCTACTGCTTCAGCTTTTATACAGCAACGAAACAAGATTAAACCTACAGCTTTTGAGTCTGTATTTAAAAATTTTTCAAAGAAGCTTATGAATTTATCTAATAAAGATATGTCTATATTTGCCGTTGATGGTTCGGATATTCAAATCCCTACTAATCCGACTGATACAGAATCATACATAAACGGTACAAACGGACACAAAGGTTACAATCTTCTGCATATAAATGCGTTGTATGATTTAAATAAACATATATATTCGGATGTAATTATTCAAAAAGCCAAAGAACGTAACGAACATAAAGCTTTTCAAGAACTGGTAGACTATTCTGATATTGAAAAAGCACTTGTAATAGCGGACAGAGGTTATGAATCTTTCAACAGCATGGCTCATATACAGGAAAAAGGTTGGTTTTTCCTTATACGTGTTAAGGATAGCAACGGAATAAAACAGGGATTGGAACTGCCTGAAACAGAATGTTTTGATGTTGATATTTCTTTAAAATTAACGAGAAAGAAGACAAACGAGGTGAAAGAACTTTTTAAAGATAAAAATCATTATCGAATGTTATCTTCTACACAACCATTTGACTATTTACCACTCAAAAACAACAAAGCAGAGCCAACAAAATTTTATGAATTGAATTTTCGCATAGTGAGATTTTGCATATCAGAAGATACATATGAAACAGTAGTTACAAATTTAGATAAAGATATGTATTCACCGACAGAATTAAAGAAACTTTATGCATCACGATGGGGAATTGAAACATCGTTTAGAGATTTAAAATATACAATCGGTTTGTTGGATTTCCACACTAAAAAGGTGATGTGTATTCTTCAGGAAATCTATGCACATATGATAATGTATAACTTTGCTGAAATGATTACCTCGCACGTAGTCATTGAAAAAAAGCAAAGAAAGCATACATATAAAGCTAATTTTTCAGTTGCTGCACATATATGTCGATTGTTCTACCGAGGAAAAACAACACCACCTAATTTAGAAGCCATTATAGCAAAGAATCTAATTCCCATAAGACCTGAACGTCATCGGGAACGAAACGTAAAAGCAAAGACTTTTAAAGGCTTCTTATACAGAGTAGCATAAAAAATATTAATTTCATATATATTTTTTTTTGACAGATGCAAATCTGTCTATTTGTGTTGCACTTGAAATAAAAAAAGTTGAAGATAAAAATTTCTCCAACTTTTTTCAGTAGTTTTGTTTCAAATTAATCTTAACTTAGTGACATTGGATTTGTGATCTGCTGTCTCTTTTTTTGCATAAATATAAAAGGGGCAA
>CAYWIW010000047.1:0-5327 GCA_964458425.1 uncultured Muribaculaceae bacterium | reverse complement strand
TTGTCCTTGGAAATCATAACGAGCAAAAATTAGGGGTAATTTTTACTTTTAAGTTACTGGTTTTCAGGGACTTTTACAAGTTTTTTATCCTTTAATCCTCAATTATTTGCAACTTTTTTTTTCGAGGCTCGTCGTAGTCTCGGTTTAACTTTAAATCACGGCAGTTCAACTGCTGATTGGAATGAGTACCTTTCCTATATTCTTATTTATCCAATTCCGCTCACTGTGCGAAAGTCCGTTGTTGACCCAGGGAACCCCATCGTTGCTTAGGTCTGAATTTCCCCGGTTTCCTTCTTGGCAGCCTTTTGTAAATCGTCGGTTTAAATTTGAAATCGCTGGCTTATAAGCTATGGCATTTAACGGGCTTGCTGGGTTTATTGCCAGGTCGGCAACAGCTGACGTAAATCAGCCAATCTTATTCAGCAGGTTATTCTATTTTGCAAAAGTCGGGAACGGTGCTGTTGCCCGCAGGGCGTTATGTGGCGTGTTGTTGTGTCCGATTCGATTGCGCTGATGTGAACCGGACACGGTGAAGTGCCTTCCTCAGGCTTCTGGCGATGGTCGGTGCTCCCGACAATTTGCTATATTTGATGTAGTTTGATTAAGATTCTTTGAGAATCAAACCATTAAGAAGAACTTGCATGAGAATGGGCAATGGATAAAAAATTGCTAACTTGTTTTGTTACACTATATTCCTCATGCTTTTCAAATAACTCTTTACAAAGTGCAAAGGTAATAATTTTATGGAATTATTGGGAATTATTATATCTATATAATTACTCCATAAATACAAAAACTTATAAAATCCTTGAAAAAAGAGTGTGTCTAACAGCAGGCACACTCTATGAATTGAGTTTTGAGATTTAGACATCATTTAGATTCTTCTAAACTTATCATATATTTCTCATGATTAATAGTATACTCTATAAAACGTAGGTAACTATATAGATGTTGACTAACTATTATGAGAATTGTCATAACGCACAATTCATAGTAGCCCTGAAGCATTTGGCACCAATAGAATTGGTGTTCTATGGTGCTGATAATGTACCAATGGAAATGTTAGTCAACTCGTATATAGTTCCCTGTTGTAAATATAAATGCGGGCGGATTTGCGCAATATTCTGATTGTCAGATTTTTGTCAGTGTGTATACTTAACCGGAAAAACTCAATCGCCACCTCCATTGTTTGGGGCGGCGATTGGGAAGGGTTGCGGAGCTGTTTGCGGTAATCGGGCTGCTGGTAATCGGGCTGCGGCGGGGCTTACAGTTTCTCCAGTTTGCAGTCGCCGGGCGCCTTGATGTTCTGGTCGAGGATGATTTCGCCGACGGAACCGTAGCGGATGAAGCCGGTGCGAGGGTTCTTGATTGAAGGGACGTGACCCTTGACGGTGGCCCGGACGGATGAATATTCAAAAGCCAGGTCGGCGTCGGCTCCCATCGTGCAGTCTTCGAGGACGAGGTCGTCGCAGTAACAGAGCGGCTGGGTCTCGGTTATGTGGCAGCGAACCAGGCGAAGATTCTTCGAGTACCAGGCAAGATATTCACCGTTGATGACCGAGTCGATCACTGTGACGTTCTCCGCCTCCCAGAAAGAATCCTTGGAGTTCAGCACGCATCCCCTGATCTCCACATTCCTGGCGTATTGGAAGCTGTAGTTGCCGTTCAGCTTGACGTTTGTCAGCCTGACATTCTCGCAGTGCATAAACACATAGTCCGCCCTGTCGATCACACAGTCCTCTATCTCGATGTTCCGGCAGTCCCAGAATGTCTCCGTGCCACCGGGAATCTGAACGTTTTTCAGCTTGATTCCGTCCATCCTTCTGAATGTCTTGGGAGCGTCGATGATGGTATCGCTGATTTCGCAGTTCCTTGAGTACCAAAGCCCTGAACGCGCCCCCACAGTCAGCAGGCTGTCCTTGATGACGAATCCGTCACATTCCCAGAACGGGTATTTGCCCTCGAACTGGCAATGTACCGCCGTGATGTTTCCGGTCTCCTTCAAGGCTGATTCCCCAGCGTGTATCTTCACATTCTCAAGATATAGGTCGTGTTTGCGGTAAAGAGGTCTTTCCCCGCCGAATTCCTGATTGATGATCTTTTCCATATTCAAGTGATTTTTAATTTCATCCATTTTTCGCCGCGCAGCCTCCAGTAGAACAGCAGTCCCCGGACATTCAGTTCGATGCACATCGCTATCCAGTAGCCGACCAGCCCGAGGCGAGGTGTCAAAATCAATGCCAGCCCTATGCGTATCACCCACATACTTCCGAAATTGATCACACTTGGCACGAGAGTGTCACCTCCGCCGACGCAGGAGCCGTAGCCGGCGATTGAGAAAGCGTACAGCGTCTCGGCGAAAGCCTCGATTTTCAGAACCTTGGCTCCAAGGGCGATCACGTCGGGATCAGAACTGAGCAAAGTCATAAGCTCGGTGGCGAAAATGAACATCAGCGCTCCAAGCACGGTCATTATCCCGGCGGCCATAAACAACGTGATCTGGGACAGCCGTTTGGCCACATCCCGCCTTTTAGCGCCAAGGCTTTGGCCGACAAGTGTCGTGGCCGCCTCCTCGATTCCGTAGCCGGGCATATAGCAGAAGCTTTCGGCGATTATCGCCAGTGAGTTGGCGGCGATTGAGATAGGCCCCAAAGGTGCGACGATGATGGTGCTCATTACGTGCGAGCCTCTCATTATTATGTTCTGAAGCCACATCGGGGCGGTAATGCCCCAGGCGTTGCGGACGGTCTTCCCCTGTGGTAAGAAAGTGCCGGGCTCTCCCTTGATGTTCAAGTCCTTGGAGCGCCTGAGCACGTACCACACCACGAATGCGGAAGTAACGAGTTGAGCAGCTCCTGTGCCTAAGGCCGCCCCGGCGACTCCCATCCCGCACGAATAAATGAATATGTAGTTGAACACCACGTCCAGAACGCACATCCCTGTGTACATCAGGCTCGGAATCTTCATATTCCCGCTGGCTTGAAGCATCGCGTTTGCCGCCCATCCGACGGCTCCTATCGGGATGAACGCCGAATATATCAGAAAGTAGCTGGAAGCGTCTCCCGTGATTTCATCAGTTCCGCCGAGCCAGTGGGGGAGGGGTGCGCTGATTGCTATTCCTATCGCCGCCAGAAGAAGTCCGATGAGGAACACTGTGAACAGGCCTTGGCGCATCACGGCTCTTGCGGCCTTGAAATCCTGCGCGCCGCAAAGATGGGCGACCTGTACGGAAAAACCAGAGCAGGCTCCGGACGTGAATCCTCCCATTATCCAGACTGTGGTGGAAACAAGTCCGATCGAAGCCGATTGGTTCGCACCGAGCTGGCCGACCATTCCGGCGTCGATGTATTGCATCAGAACGGACGAAATCTGGGCTGCGATGGCTGGAAGGCTCAGCATAATCGTAAGCCGAATCTGCTGTCCCAAAGTCATAGGAAGTCCCTTGCGGATCATCCCTAAGAGTATGTCCTTCTGTCCTGACGCCATAATCAGACGCAAAGATATTCACTAATCGGCATTCGGCAAAATATTATCCATCCGGGCGGGAAATCGGACGATTTTATGTAAGTTTGCATTGTGAAGATCGCGATAATAGGCGCCGGTGCGGCAGGCTGTTTCTGTGCCGTAGAGCTGAAACGGAGGCTGCCCTCCGCTTCGGTCGATGTGTTCGAGTCCGGAGTCAAAGCTCTTGCGAAGGTGGCGGTTACCGGAGGCGGAAGGTGTAACCTTACCAATTCCTTTGAGGGAATATCCTCGATGTCAGCTGCTTATCCCCGTGGTGGCAAACTTATGAAGCGCCTGTTCCGTTCGTTTGACCACAATGACACCGTCAGATGGTTCGAGAATGAAGGGGTGAGGCTGGTTCTTCAGGAGGATCATTGCTTTTTCCCGGCTTCGCAGGACGCTATGCAGATTGTGCGCACGCTCCTGTCAGGGATGCGACTGGCTGGTGTGTCGCTTCATACAAGGCGTAGGGCCTCACGAATATCCCGACTTGCCGACGGACGCTTCTCGCTTGATTTCTCCGCGGTTTCTGTCCCCTCCGCTCATTCGGCCGCTGCGGCTGACGAAAGGCCGGATGCCCTGTTTCCCGGCGGTCGGAACGGGCTTGTGTTTGACGTGGTCGTAGTCACCACCGGAGGCAGCCCGAGAGTCTCGGGTCTCGGAATGCTTGACGGACTTGGTCTGGAGATAGTTCCTCCTGTGCCGTCCCTCTTTACGCTCAACCTCCCCGGAAGCCCTGTCCGGGAATTGATGGGGGCCGTGGTGGAAAACGTGTCCGTGTCATTGGCCGGCACGAAGTTCAAGGCCAGCGGCCCGCTTCTCGTAACCCATTGGGGGATGAGCGGGCCGGCTATTCTGAAACTCTCCTCCTACGCCGCTCGCTATCTTGCTGATAATGAATATTCCGCCACGCTCTGCGTGAACTGGTTCGGAGAACTTGACGAGCAGTCCGTCCGAAATGTCCTTGCCGGGATGTCATCGGCCAACTCACGCAGGCTCATTCTTAACACCCACCCGGAGGATCTGCCGGCAAGGCTTTGGGAATATCTGGCTCAAAAGTGCGGAATCCGCGAAGATGCCCGTTGGGCGGAATTGGGTGCCAAGGGGATGAACCGGCTTGTCAACACCCTGGCCAACGACGAGTACCGGGTCTGCGGCAAGAGCCGGTTCAAGGAAGAGTTTGTGACCTGTGGCGGAGTCGCCTTGTCCAACGTCAATCCGAACACTCTTGAAAGCAAGGCTCATCCCGGACTCTACTTCGCCGGAGAAGTCCTTGATGTGGATGCCATAACAGGGGGCTTCAATCTTCAGGCAGCCTGGACAATGGGTTATACGGTCGCCCGTGCCATCGCCGACCGTTATGCCTCCCGATAGGCTTTCCCGGTGTATGGTCAATGACTTTGAGGAGTGGCGGAGCAATCTATTCGGTCGGCGATATTGTCAGACACTACAGGTCGCCGGAGTGCCGCTGCCGCTGTGTGGCTGCTGTGAGGTCGCAGTGTAGGGGGTGCGTGTCGCTGTGGGGTCGCTGTTGAGCAGTAGTAGTTGCCTTGGTGTGCGGTGTGCCTCTGTGAGGTCGCAGTGTTGAGGGTGCGAGTCGCTGTGGAACCGCTGTTGAACAGTAGTGAGTCGCCCTGGAATTGCACTGAAGCAACTCTGAAAGAGTTGTGTGTCGCGGCAAGATTGCTGAGTAAGGACTCTTTCGGGTAGATAACACTGAATTCACCGTTTCTTCAACAGAAACAAGTACTTAGGTCGAGACGGATGTATGAGGGTGACCCAAAAGTACAAGGGTTGCCCTCTTTGTTTTTACAAACACCCAA
>CAYWIW010000046.1:0-6265 GCA_964458425.1 uncultured Muribaculaceae bacterium | reverse complement strand
ATAACAAGGGCCGCGAAATAGAACCGGAACGACAGATGAAGAGGCCAAGAGATTAAGATGCAACAGTTTCAGCTGAAGCCAATTACTTCAACAAAAGGATGAAAGAACAAGGATGATGATGATTCAAAACAAAAAAACATATCTCACCCCCGAGACACGGGCGGTGAGAATCGCTGTGGAAAGCTCCGTCTGCGCAAGCAGCGTGGAAATTAAGGCGAAGGAGAACACTCCGAATGTCGAGGTGGAGGAATGGGATTCATTTGAGAACGAGATAACCTTTGATTAACCGGGATTAGTTATGGGAAAGAAACAAAGAAATTATACCGTGGCTGCACTGATGGCAGCGATAGCATTGGCAGGGTGTCAGCGGAGCGAAGAACCGATTATGGAAGTCGAGAAAGGGATGCCGGTGAGCATCTCGTTCAACATTGAGGTTCCGGAGATGGAGGATATCGCCATAACAAGAGCTTCCGACGAGATTGAGACAAGGATTGAAAAGATGGCTATTTTCTTTTACAACGCCGAACAGGCGGATTCAAGACCTGTCGTTGTGAAGGTTGACAATCTCGGGACTCCGGCACAGAACACCAGCACAAACTGGCTGTACACAATAAATCTCAGCGAAGAGCAACTTGACGGTGTCTACAGCGGCGAATGGTATATGTTCCCGTTAGCCAACTACGACAAGTATGCGACTTTGGACATCAACGACCTCGCGACGAAAACACTGGCCGGTTTCAAAGAATATACGGTCACGGCGTCAGGCCGGGAAATCACCTCGACAGCGGTGATGATGTCAGGGCGCTACGGCTCTGATGACAGCACCACTATAACCTTGCGGCCGGGCGGCAACACTTTCGATGATGTTTTCCATCTGAAAAGAGTGGTGTCCAAGAACATATTCACATTTGAAAACGGAACCGGAGTGACTTTCACTCCTCAAAAGTACAGCATCCACAACTATTCTACATCCTCAACGCTTCTCGAAAGGGCGGCCTTGAATGAATATTCCGGGGCGGGGACCTTCGCCAACTTCACGGATCTGCCGATCGACGGCAACTCCTTTACATTCTATATGCCTGAGAATGCCCAGATTCCGGAGGACAAGGATTCTTGGAGCTATGCGGATCGCGAAAAGAGGTCTGCCACGGACTACGACACATTTGAACACGCGCCTGAGTATTCCACATATGTTGTCGTGGAAGGACTGTACGAGGGTCCCGGAACAGACAGCGAAGGCACGACCGGGACAGTTACCGGTAACGTCAAATACACCATACACCTTGGAAATTTTGACACGCGAGCCGGGAAAGGAGGCTCTTACGGTGACTTCACTGTGAGGCGCAACGCAAAATACAACTATAAGGTCAAAGTCAACGGGGTGAACAGCATTATCGTTGAGGCGGAGTCGGACACTGGAGAAGAGCCGAATCCAGGTGCGGAAGGACAGATTGTAAGACCCGCCCAGCACGTGGTCGTGAACCTTGACGCACACTATGAGAACGTCATTCTGACTTTCAACGGCTCAAACATCACAAACTACAATGTCAGTGCGACAACACCGAACAGCTCCGGCAAAATGGAGACATTCCTCGATGTCGACGGTGAGGACAGGGCGGAACACGACTCCGAGGTCTCTTGGGTGAAGTTCGGGAAACCGGCGTCTCAGACATCGTTCAACAACTTCCCGGCCGAACCGTCAGGAGTCGTGGACATCTATGCCTTGATCGACGAAATCAAGAATAGCGACTACACACATTGCCTCAAGGTCGGAAACAACATCTACGTACAGGCCTATGTGGACGAATACTACTATAATGACGGCAGAGAGTACGGAACGTTTGTCAACGCCGACGACAGAGCGCTGTCTTTCGTTATCGGCAACGCCTCAATAAGTCCAGACGGACACAGCTCCTACATCAAGGGAGAGGGCTTCACACTCAAACAAAAGTCAATCAAAAGTTTCTACAACACGTCGGCAGGTAATCCTTTCGGACTGGAGACGGTGGAGGAAACCCCGGCTGCCGAACTCGGCACCGACACATACGGTGGCACGGAAGCACAGAACGGTCTCAAGAACACTTGGGAGATAATAAGCTCTGCACAGTCGTCAAACTGGACAGACTTCGTGAACATAGCCGCAAATGGCTTTATCGGAGCAAACGGCCCGGCTGAAAGTGACATTATGACGACAGACGGGACAAATCCTCTGTACGAGTGCCTTTCAAGGAACAGAGACCTGAACGGCAACGGGGCTATAGATGAAAATGAGGTCAAATGGTATCTTCCTGCTTTCCGTCAGTACATCTACACCTATATGGGCAAGAAGTCCCTGCCGACCGAAATTTCATTCGAGCAGGAGACATATGTTTCAAGTACAAATTCAGGCTACCGGGTATGGTGGGCATTGGAAGGCACTGCTATCTCCTCTTATAATTCAAGTATCAGCGCCTCAAAAGTAAGGTGCGTAAGGAACCTTGGAACCTCCGGCGCCGGTGAAGTGTCCAACATCTCTGACTGGGACGCCGATAATAGAGTGGTTACTATAACCAGACTGAAAGACGAGGCGATCAGAACCAACACACAGTCCGGCGAATATCCGGAGCATCAGAACCACGAAGCGTCGAGCACACTTCCAAAAGCCTTCAAGATCGCTGGAAGCAATCTGACTATTCCGCCAAGTGAAGACAACTATGTGCCGCAAGTAACTGTCGGGACAATCCCTGAGACAGGCGGCAGCGGCCTGGAATCCCCTGTGACCACACATACAGTAACAGTTCCGGTTACTATCACCAATTACGATGAAACCAGGAATCTTACATATCGGATCGGGACAGGGGATGCCGTCAAGATCAGCTCTGCCAGCTTTGATGTGACAGCCGAAATAACAATGAGCAATACCAACGGTTCAGAGACCCAAACGGTGACAGTGACGATTGCGTCAGATAACGGGAACTCATCGTCATTTGGCATCAGCGTGGCAATGACAAGGAGCGGTTTGGGCATTTGGTTTTCTCCTTACAGCTATTCTTATAGCTACAGCAGAACAACGCCGCAAACCACGATTGTGACATCAGGGGAAAGGAACACCTTCAAATATGATGAGATAATGACAGGAGACTGGTGCGAGAGACACTACTCTGAAGAGGCGGACGCATCCGATCTTGGCAAATGGAGAATTCCTAACGACAAGGAGTTGTATTTCATACAGTTATATTGCGAAACAGAATTCAATTTGGCAGGTTATGGAACGGCGGAGGATGGACAGGTGATCATCGGCGCCAAGACAAAGTACAAGCGTCCTGCTACCGCACCGGTAGATTATATGATTTACTATTTGAGGAATGACGGCAACACCGGTACTCCTATCATCACCACAGGACACGGCTATTATGACCGTGACTTCACTCTCCGTTGCGTACGAGATTACACGCCAAGCCAGAAATCCTATGATTCCTCTTACGGAAACGGAGGGACCGGCTTCGGCCTGTAGGGGAAGTTACAACCTAAAGGCTTAGCTATGCGCACATAGGTAAAAAATGAGTACAATTGTGATGAAACATACATCTTTAGCTGCCAAATTGGCGACATTATCAGTTTTAGCGCTGTCTTCTTGTGCTGACAACAATGAGATGGCACAGATGAAAGTAAAGGATACCGTCCTGACGGGAGAGCTTGTAAAAGCCCCTCTGACAAGAACACAAATCGACACGGAATCCACCGAGGACGGTTCTGTCGGAATACTCTGGACACCAAATGATGCGATTGGAGTATTCGGCGGCTCGACCGTCAACGCCAAATTCGACGGAACGTTCTCGACGGCTGTAAGCTCAGGACAATTCAAGGGTACGATGTCCGGAGTCGGAGATGTTCCGGAGTACGCCTACTATCCGTATGCGGACGGAGTCTCGGACATAGCGGCTGTTCCCGTGAAAGTGGCGGCCATACAATCATATTCAAGCCTTGGCTCAATCGCGGCCAACGATGTCAAGGCAAGCGAGAGACCGGTTGTCAAGAGCGATGGAAGCTATGGTTTTGTCTTCACTCCGATGGTGTCGATCCTGAAGTTCGGAATAACTTTTGGCAATGCGCTTAAGGAGATTGGAAAAACCGAAAAACTACAGTCCATCATACTCCGGGAAGTAGCTGACAGCTCCAAGGCAAAGAGTCCTTGGACAGGAGACTTTACGATGAATCTCAAGAACCTGGACTCCGGCCTTACCGCTGTGGACGGGAAGACCTCGTCGGATTTGACGGTAAAGCTTGGGAATGATGAAAACGGAGGAATGTCGGTAGACGGGAAGATTGTGGCTTACGCCACGGTAGCCCCGTACATAAAAGAAGGCGATGAGATAGAAATACAGCTTCTCACCGACGCTCACAGAGTGACATTCTACGTCAAGGCTCTTACTGATTTCAAGTCAGGATGTTGCTATGAGATACCGCTGAATCTTGAGAACATCAAGGAAGAGAACAAGTGTACGGTCGTCGGCATTAGCACTAAACCGCCGGTATTCGAAAGTTTCGGATTCGAGATATCAAAGAATGATGCATTGCTGAAGAAAACGGCTGTTTTGAACACAAGCACTTCATCAACCGAGGTCAAGTCAGCCGAAGACTTTGCCTGCGACGTCGACAATACGCTGCAGAATATCTCTTGCTGCATACCTTATCTTTATGACTTCACACTCGTGCCTTCGTTCACGGTTCCCGAGGGAGTGACAGTATTGGACGGCAACGGTGAGATTCAGGAAAGCGGAGTGACAAGCCAGGATTTCAGCTCGCCGGTCGAGTACACTCTTGTAAGCGGTACGGAAAAGAGAAAATACACGGTCAAGGTGACCAACACGGGACTGCCGGTTGTCGTGATTCAGGTCAATACTCCGGGAACTGAGAATTATCTTGATTTCACTATTCCTGCTAAGGACGCCTCGTGGGGTGAAACCGACGAAATCGCTGTCTATAAAAGCGGTGTGGCCGACCTGGCAAACGTGAATTGCGGCATCAGACTCAGAGGCAACACATCCTCAGCCTACGACAAGAAGCCGATGGCCGTCAAACTCAATAAAAAGGCATCGGTGCTTGGAATGAAAAAGCACAAAAGATGGGTGTTGCTATCTCCGTGGACAGATATGTCTTTGATACGTAACTATCTGGCGTTCAATATCGCCAAGACAGTCCAGAATCATTTCGCAAATGGTCCTGAAGACGGAAGCACGTATGGCAAAGGTCTTCTGTGGAATCCGTCAGGCGAGAACGTGGAGGTCGTGATCAATGGGATACACGTAGGAAACTATCTTCTTTGCGAACAGATTAAGATTGACGAAAACCGTCTGAACATCTCTGCGCCGTTTGAGGATTTCGTCGAGGACAATAATGCGGCTCCTACAATAGGCGATTGCGGTTACCTGCTTGAGTTTGATAAGAATTACGACGAGAACTATAAATTCAAGACAAATCTGAGAAGTCTGCCTTGTCTTTTCAAAGACGATTTGACTGCCGAAGTCGGAGGAACGACATACAGTGGAGATGAAATCTTCAATGGTGTCAGATCCTACATCAACAACATAGAGGCCAATCTTGAGAACGGAAACTACAGCGAAGCTTATAAGAGCCTTGACATCAATTCCGTAATTGATTATTGGTTTGTCTATGAGATCGCTATGAACGACGAAATCCAGCATCCGAAGAGCGTGTATATGTACAAGGACGGAGCCGGGAAACTCTGCGCCGGGCCGGTGTGGGATTTCGATAGCCAGAACTTCACGAACATTGATACTGAAAAAAACTCATACTACTATCATACCTGGAGTTCCCTTTTGATAGAAAGGTCTAAGTCAGGAGAAGGGCTTAAGTATATGTGGTGGCCTCTCCTGATGAAGGATCAGGAATATATCAACAGGGTCAAGGCCCGTTGGGCGGATCTCTACCCGGATCTTGTGGACATCGCCGACAAGGTAGTGGAGGACCGAAGGAAGGCCAACAAGGTCTCCGATGCCTATAACCGCAGAATCTGGAAAGTCGGCAACTACCTTGACTCTCGTTGGCAATGCGGTGATGAGGGTATGGAGTTCGACGAAGTGATGGACAATCTTAAGTATGTCTATAACAAACGTCTTGAGAATCTCAACAACACGATCACTAATCTGAAGGCGTGGCAGTGATTCCCGACTTCAAATGACGACAGCCGCGTCCCGGGGCGTTCCCGGGCGCCGGACGGACACAGGCCGGGCGTTGCAATCCTACGACATCCTCCTCCAACAGC
>CAYWIW010000045.1:0-7278 GCA_964458425.1 uncultured Muribaculaceae bacterium | reverse complement strand
GCAAACTTGCCATCGCCTTCATTTTCTTAATTTTCAACTACTGATTCAAATTATTCATTCGCACTGGAGTCTCTTGAGCTTGAGGAGCCTTATGAAAAATGAAAAACATGTCTAAATCATCATTTCTCCCCCTGACACTAAGCCAGACTCAGCCGTTGCAGTGAGGAAAGTTTCGTTGGCCTTAGTTGTACAGCCGCCCTGTAGAAATGTACTTGCATCCTTGCCGGGATGTAGAATATTCATCGTTCAACTAGCTTGTTACCTCCTTTTATTAATACATATACTATCGCATAGCGTCATATTATTTTTTTGGGGCTATCGGGGACTGACACTAATTTTCCAACAAACTGATTGACAATGTTCATATATAACAAGACTCTCTCCAATAGGCCGTTGAAAGCTGAATTGGGATGAATCACGAAAAAGTCTTACTATGTAAAAGGTGCGATATTTCGCTAAAATATTGCCTGATCTTCCCTTCACGGAGTTTGATTTCTAGACCTCTACAGGTCGGCGTTTGCGAGGATCGGGCATGGCAGGATAAAGAGGCAGCTTCCCCTGCTTAAGAAGGCGGAGTAGTTCGGTCTGACAGGCGGAAGCATGAGGCCGCAGCGTGAAAAGAAGCCGTACTTCACGCCTGAGGGCAAGGTGGCGCTGATGTTTCTGAAGATGTACACGGGACTGAGTTTGTATATGTGACCGCACCATCATAGAGCTCGACTATGAATCCAAGTTGCGGAAAACGTTCCCCGACCTTAGCTGCGTTGAAATCAAGTCAAAGAAAGAATATGATGGAAAAGGAAAACAAAACCAGAATCAGAATCTCGAGAATCCTTCTTTCAACCGTGACGCTGGCCTGCGGCAGTCTTTGTGGGGAAGAGTTTCGAGATGAGTGTCGCCACGATCGAAGCGCTCGGCATCGGATTCCTTTCAGGAGCGCAAAGCCAGTTCCTGAGGCAGTCCCGGTTCGGATGTTGCCATAGAGGCCGCAAGGTTGTCCTGATGGATGACAAGCTCTCCAAGCTCGCCGTTGGATTAGGAATCGCCCGCAGGATCTTGCGCATAGCAAGGGTGAACATCTTCTTTGCCATATCCATAAACTCCTTGTGCTGGCTCTTGCCGCCGCTGTCGCAAAGGGAGCAATAGGTGTATCAGATTATCTCCTTCAGCCGCCTGGCGTGATAGGTCTCCGCATACTCCCGCGTCCTGTCAGCCATGGACAGATTGTCTATCCTTTGTTCGACACGGCATAGTGTCGCTTTTGATGTCATGCCGTTTCCGAGTATGCCCATCTTGCGGAATCTGTTGAGATTGTTCCTGCCGAATTCTATTATTTCGGAGCGCCTGGCATGCCCCGAAGTGCGACCGAATATCATCAGTATTATGATATATGCCAGGCAATGGCAGATGTTCACCCTGTCGGATCTGCGGAAATCGTGGACTGAGGAGGCGAAATCTATCAGTTCTTCCAGAATATTGCCGTGGAATATGGATTTATTTCGTAATTATTAAGTCCGGTTGGACGCATAGGACCGGCCGGACACTTTGGGTAAAGTGAGTTCGCCATTTTTGGTGTAACTTTTTGATTCTTACTTTATAAAGTTATGAAATATCTGCCTCTTGGCCAAAAAGTTTGCCTTATTTCTAAAAAAAAACAGAGAATTTTACCATATCGCAGAATAGCTCGCCAATAATCCGATCGACATCGGAAAATCATGAAGCATACTTAAATATCAACCGTAAGTCCACTAAAAAATAACAACGGTTCTGAAATATCATGCCTGTTTTAATAAATGAGCCGTGTGGTTGAGAGAAAATTGACTGACCGCTCACAAACCCAAAGTGGGGATATTCCGTAAGTTTTTATTAAATTTGTGGAATATGATCAACAAGGAAAAGAAACTGGAAGCGTTCGAGCGGGCGCTTGAGGTGATGGACAGACTGAGGGCGGAGTGCCCTTGGAACCACGCCCAGACCATTGACACACTCCGGCCGATGACGGTCGAGGAAGTCTACGAGCTCAGCGACGCCGTGATGAAGAAGGATGAGCCGGCTCTTGAGAAAGAACTTGGCGATGTTTTTCTTCACGTGATTTTTTATGCGAAGATAGCCGAGGAGGAAGGCCGTTACGACATTGCGGACGTGATGAACAAGCTCTGCGAGAAGATGATTTACCGTCACCCGCACGTGTTCTCGACCACGAAAGTAGCTGATGCGGAGCAGGTTTCCGAGAATTGGGAAATGCTCAAGGCCAAGGAGAAGGGCGGGAACAAGCGTATTCTTTCCGGCATTCCGGACGCAATGCCGCCGATTCTGAAGGCATTCTCGATGCAGGACAAGGCCCGGGGCGTAGGCTTTGACTGGGAGGAGAAGCGCCAGGTATGGGACAAGGTGAAAGAGGAGCAGTGCGAGTTGCAGGCAGAGATGGATGCGATGGACTCGGCTGTTTCCGACGAAGAGAAAAAGGCTGCGGCTGACAGGGCCGAGGAGGAACTCGGCGATTTTATGTTCGCCACCATCAACGCCGCGAGGCTCTACGGACTGAATCCGGACACGGCGCTGAACCGTGCGTGCGACAAATTCCGCCGCCGCTTTACCTATCTGGAAGAGAACACTATCCGCAAGGGCAGGGATCTTCACAGTATGACTCTCGCCGAAATGGATGAAATCTGGGACGAGGGAAAGGCCAAGGGACTATAGAACCCCAATATTATTAAACTTTGTCGGGCCGGATTTGTCGAAAATAAGATAGTTTCTTAAATTTGCATTTGGCTTCCTGAGAAAGGAATATTGTAGAATGGATATTTATGCCTGATTATAAAGTAGTTGAGGTTGAGAGTAAAAGGGATCTTATGAAATTCATCAAGTTCCCTGACCGTTTGTACCGGGACTGTCCCCAGTATGTTCCCGCACTTCATAGCGACCAGGTCAAGTCATTGACCAAAGTGTCCACCCTTTCCTATTGCAAGAGAAAGATGTGGATGGTTATGGATGGGAAAACTGTTGTCGGCAGGATCTGCGGAATGATTAACCCTCGCTATAACGCTCTCTATGACAAGAGGCGCGCGCGTTTCGGATGGTTCGACACCATTGACGATATCAAGGTGGCGAAACTCCTTTTGGACACGGCTGAAAGCTGGGCGAAGGAAAACGGGATGAACGAGATTCACGGTCCCCTGTACTACAACACCCTTGGAAAGCAAGGAATGCTTGTGGAGGGATTCGAGAACATCCCGCCGTTCAACTGTCTTTACAACTATCCGTACTACAATGATTTTGTCACGGCGCTCGGCTACGTGAAGGAATGTGACTGGGTTCAGTACAAAGTGGCCGCAGACCAGCCTCTTCAGGAAAAAATCACAAGGATAGCGGGATTGCTCAAGCAGAGGTACAGCCTGCACGAGGGCAGTCTGGACAAACTCAAGAAAGACAAGAAGATGGTCAGGTACTTCTTCGATGTCTATAACGAGAGCTTCGCCAAGACCGTCTATAATTTCATTCCTTTCACCAAGGAGGAGATAGACGAGGAGGCGAATTCTGTTATGAGCTTTATTTCGGACAAGACCAGCAGCATCATATTCGATGAGAATGAGGAACTTGTGGGATTCGGAATCACTTTCCCGACAATCTCGCAGGCTCTCCAGAAAGCCAAGGGGCGTCTGTTCCCGTTCGGCTGGTTCCACCTGCTGAAAGCGATGTACAAGTACGACACGGTTGACCTGATGATCAACGGGGCCGTGCCGAAGTGGCAGAACACAGGAGTCTCATCGATCTACCATTGCGCGATGTCGGAAAAATACCGTAAGGCCGGTACGAAATGGGCGATTACCAATCCGCAGATAGAATCAAACGGAGCGGTCAATGTGTGGGGCAAATACGACCACGAGCCTTATATGCGTCGCCGCTGCTACCTGAAGTCGATTTAGGAATATGCCCGAGCGGCACCGGCGCGGCGCGCCACAGGAAACGAATAGGACAAGATTGATTATTAACCATTGAATATGGCAGAGAACACATTAGTAGAAAAGATTCTGGCCCTTAAGGACAAGTACGAGTCGCTTCAAAGGCAACTCTCTGATCCTGAGGTAATCGCCGATATGAAGAAATACGTTCAGCTCAACAAGGACTACAAGGAGCTGGAACCGATTATAAAGGCCGGACTCGAGTACAAGAAGATGGTAGATGAGCTGTCGGAGGCCAAGGACATCCTGATCAACGAGAAGGATGAGGATCTCCGTGATATGGCGAAGGCCGAGATAGCTGAGATTGAGCCGAAGATTCCTCAGATGGAGGAGCAGATAAAGATTCTTCTGATTCCGGCTGATCCTGATGACAGCAAGAACGCCATCATAGAAATCCGCGGCGGCACCGGCGGTGACGAGGCTGCCATATTCGCCGGAGACCTGTTCAGAATGTACTCCAAGTACGCCGAGAAGCGCGGCTGGAAACTTGAGGTCAATGATGAGACCCCGGGGACGGCAGGCGGTTTCAAGCAGGTCGTTTTCAAGCTTTCGTCTAACGATGAGGGCATCTACGGCATTATGAAATACGAATCCGGTGTTCACCGTGTGCAGAGGGTACCTCAGACTGAGACACAGGGCAGAATCCAGACCTCGGCGGCTTCTGTGGCCGTTTTCCCTGAGGCCGGAGAGTTTGATGTCGATCTCCGCTGGGATGACATCCGCCTTGATTTGTTCTGTTCCTCAGGTCCTGGAGGACAGGGAGTCAACACTACCTATTCGGCTGTCCGCCTGACCCACCTCCCGACCGGCCTTGTCGTGCAGTGCCAGGAGGAGCGTTCGCAGCTGAAGAACAAGGACAGGGCATTCGAGGAACTCCGTACCCGTCTGTACAACCTTGAGCATCAGAAGTATCTTGACGAGATCGGGGCCAAGCGCAAGACTATGGTCTCCACCGGTGACCGTTCCGCCAAGATCCGCACCTACAACTACCCTCAGGGTCGTGTGACAGACCACCGCATCAACTGGTCGATGTACAACCTTCCGGTATTTATGGACGGAGACATCCAGGAGTGCATCAACCAGCTTCAGATAGCCGAGAACGCCGAGCGTCTGAAGGAAGCCGGAGAATAGTCCCGCAAGTGACGGTCTGCCATATCCTACGGCAGTGCGTCCTTTAAAATAACACCCCGCCCTTTGCAGATCAAGCTCAAGGGGCGGGGTGATTATATTCAAAGTCTTGCTGACGTTTACAGCCTTGCCTGAAGAGCCTTGCCCTGCTCTTCGTAACCCGGCTTGCCAAGGAGGGCGAACATATTCTTCTTGTAGGCCTCCACGCCCGGCTGGTTGAACGGGTTCACTCCAAGCACGTAGGCGCTGATTCCGCAGGCATATTCAAAGAAGTAGAAGAGACCGCCGAGGTTGAAGCCGCTGATTCTCTCCACAGAGACTTCCAGCTGAGGCACTCCGCCGTCAATGTGTGCGAGTTTGGTCCCGAGCATCGCCATTGCGTTGCAATGCTCTACGTTCCTGCCGGCGAGGTAGTTGAGCTGATCGAGGTTCTGCTCGTCCGAGCCGATGATGACCTCGCGGTTGCTCTTCTCGATGTTCACGACGGTCTCGAACACGTCCCTGTCACCGTCCTGGATGAACTGTCCCATCGAATGAAGGTCAGTGGTGAAATTGACGGAAGCCGGGAATATTCCCTTGAGATCCTTTCCTTCGGATTCGCCGTAAAGCTGCTTCCACCATTCTCCAAGATACTGGAACTTAGGGTTATAGGCAACAAGAATCTCGATTTTCTTTCCGAGTTTCGTGTAGAGCAGGTTTCTCATCGCCGCATACCGTACAGCAGGATTCTCCTCGCTTCTTACGGCGAGTTCCTTCTCGGCCTCCACGGCTCCGGCGAGAATCTCGCGTACATCGAAGCCTGCCAACGCGATAGGCAGAAGACCTACAGGGGTGAGGACAGAAAAGCGGCCTCCGACGTTGTCAGGAACGACGAATGTCTTGTAGCCCTCCTGTGTGGCGAGGGTCTTGAGCGCTCCCTTATGGGCGTCGGTGATGGCGACGATTCTTTCGGAAGCGTCCGTGTAGTTCTTCTCGATGTGTTCCTTGACGATTCTGAATGCTACAGCCGGTTCGGTCGTGGTGCCGGACTTGGAGATGACGACTGTGGCGACATTCCTCTCGGCGGCCAGATCCATAAGTTCGGCGAGATATTCCTCGGAAAGGTTGTTGCCTGCGAAGACAACCTCCGGAGCGTCCTTTGCTCCGCCGAGCTGCTTGGCGAAATTGTGGGAGAGAGCCTCGATGGCGCAACGCGCTCCGAGGTAGGAGCCTCCGATGCCGATCACGATGACAAGGTTCACCCCTTTGGCTTTCCAGCTGTCACGTACCGACTCGCACTCCTCGATGAGCGACTCCGGTGTCTGCGACGGGAGGTGCTTCCATCCGAGGAAGTCGTTTCCCGCTCCGGACTCGCTGTCAAGTACATCGAATGCTTCCAGGGCCTTGCCTACATATTCCTTGTAGTCTTCGTCCTTCACAAAGGAGGCGCAGCCTCCCAAATTGATTTTGACCATATTCTTCTAAATTAAGGTTTACTATTAACAACTTGCAAAAATAACAATTTTATACCGATTCTTGGTTTCACGGAATGTACGAATCATTATTTTTAGTATATTTATCCTCTATGATTGTCGACAACGAGGCTTTTTTCGAGACTGTCATCGCTTTGCTGCGTGAGGGACAGACGGTAACCATCCCTGTCAAGGGAGACAGTATGCTGCCTTTCATCAAGGGCGGCGCTGATTCGGTGGTTTTGGAGGGGATAGAGGAGGGAAGCGCGTCAGGAGAACAGCGATGCAAGGCGCAGGTGGGGGACATTGTCCTTTTCAAGGACGGCGGACGGTTCATAGTCCACAGGATTCTGAGAATCGGAGACGGCGGTATGGCGGAAATCCAGGGTGACGGGATATTAAAGGACAGGGACTTCTGCCCGCCTGACAGGGTTTTCGGCCGTGTCGTGACCATCCTCAAATCCGGAGAGCGTCCGGTCGATGTCACATCTTCCTCCTATCGTCTGAAAGTACGCATTTGGCTTGTGCTTAAGCCCTTTCGGCGCATTTTGCTGAGGCTGTGCAGGTGTTTGTCCCGTTGATGGCCGGGTTGGTCTCCCGTAAAAAACTAGAGAATGCCCTGATAACTAATTGGCAAGCTCCCGGCAAGCCGTCTTTCCGGAGCCGTCAAGTACTTGAAGAGATTCGCATCACGGAAGAGCAGATAGCCGCTGTCTCCTCCCTGTGCGTTATGACGA
>CAYWIW010000044.1:0-9077 GCA_964458425.1 uncultured Muribaculaceae bacterium | reverse complement strand
GCTGTTGGAGGAGGATGTCGTAGGATTGCAACGCCCGGCCTGTGTCCGTCCGGCGTCCGGGAACGCCCCGGGACGCGGCTGTTGTCATTTGAAGTTGTTGTCGATGATGGCCTGTGGAAGGAGGTCTCCATAGACCTCGTAACGACCTGATTTGTAGTTTCCCACCCAGTCCATCATTATTATGCCGGTCGAAGCGCACCCTCCGTCTGTCAGGCGGTTGTAGACAATCGGATTGTTATTGGCCGCATTCTCGCGGTATGTGTTGTCCGTGGAGATGGCGCCCGTGTAGCCTGATGTGTGGTTGATTGTCCAGGCGTTCTCGCCCGCATTGGCGGAGGCCCAGTCCAGGAAGTCGCTGACCGCCTTGGCTTTGGCGTCAGTGTTCTCGACGTGATAGTAATCCTGCACCCCAAGCCTGCCTTCGGCCACCCGGCTTGTGATTCTGGCGTCTGTCGTGCCGGTCTCGGCGAAGCTCCATCCGGAGATGAAGCCGCCTGTGACCGGACTGTCGGCGTAGGCGTCCCGTGACAGGATGAGTATTTTGCCGCGCATTTCGCCCACTGTCAGGTCCGGGCGATAGTCGATGCGGTACTTTGACGGAAAGGTCTCCTCGCTTCCAAGGAACTCACACATAAGGGAGTTCCACTCAGAGCGGTCGTTGTAGATGGGGCTTCCGTTCTCGAACTGCATCACGACCACCGCAAACTCGGAAGGGTTCTTGTCGATTTTGGTCATAAGGGTCTTCACCGCGGCCTTGAACGAAGTCTTGGTCGGAATGAAGCCGTGGTAAACGTGCAGCTCGTTCTCGTACCTGAACGCTTTTACCCTCACTTTACGATAGCCAGGACGGAAATCAAACGCCCTGATTCCGAGATCCCACTGGGCCGAAAGGCCGAGACTCTGCGTCCTGCCGATGGAGAATGCCGTGCCGTCACCCGTGACAGCGTCGTGTGTCCCGGGAATCGAGAGCATAGCGAACGGGGTGGAATCATCCAGGCCGGCCATCCACCCGCCATTGGACGCGTTCGCCCTGGTAGCCGCATCGTCACACTCCTCAGCCAAGGCTGCCCTCTGCTCCGCGAGCAGTTCCTCGTCCGTCATCATTTTCTCGCCACACCCTCCGAACAACACGGCGGCGCAAAGCGCCGTGGCCAACAAAGATTCCTTTTTCATAAATGTATGTTCCAAGATGTTAATGTTCACTTGCTATGATTCACGTTATCCGTTTGCCGGGCGCTCAGGTTTCCGTTCGGCCTTTGCCGTCCCGCGCCCTGGCCTGTCAATCCATTCTACGGCAACGGTGCCTGCACCCTGACGCAGCGGACCGGGTTTGCCTCCCATTTGCCTTTCCAGTCCATCGTGTTCATCTTGCCGTTATTCCCCGCCGCACCGCCGACTTCAGCCTTATCTTTCCAAGTGTATTCGCCAATGCTGAATGCCTGCGTTTTGTTCTTATTCATATTCGGAGAACTGTAGTAGTACGATGTTGATTTCTCAAGTCCTCCGTCTGATGCTTTTCTATATCCGGTCATTGGATAATATGACCCGGCCGTGTCGGTTGGATTAGCTTTAAACCAGTAGCCGTTGTCGTATTTCGGCTTGAAGCGCTCGATGCTACCCTGGAAGAAACTCTCCGTGATGCAGTTGACTTTTCCCTCTATCTGGCCTTTGTTCATATCACCCTTTAGCTCCGCCGAGCCGTCTGTACGGACAACAAATCCGGTGAAAGTGAATCTGTTGGAGACTCTGTAACCTGCGGGGCAAGGGTCGTAGATTGTCTTGTTGTCAGTCCAACCGAAGCCGGCTTCTTTATTGGACAGCTTTCCGTTTGAATACCACGTGTATTGATCCTTGACATTACTGTCACCCCACAGCAGATCATTGTTGACGGAAAGCCAATTCCCTTCGCTTAAGATCTTGTACGCACTCACAAGGCAGTCAGGCCGCAGGACTCCCGCCTCGATGGTGGCTTCGGAACTTTCAGTCGGTGCGTAAACGTTGTAGCTTGCGCTGATGTCCTTGGCGGCTCCGTCCACATAGTAGGTGGAGCTGTTCGGGAACGGGTCTTTTCTGCCCCACTGGTAGAGAGTCGCGTTTGTGGAAGTCCTGGACCAGGCTCCAAGGGTGCGATCCATCACGGAGAAGTCCGCCCCGGCCTGATTCGTGACAACGTCATCCTCGGGAAGAGTGTCGCCGACTCCCCAGATGTGCCAGCTCCAAAGAATATCCCCCGTGCAGTCCTCTCCGCCGAAGACCGCTATCACAGCGTTGCCGACATTGCCGTTCGCCGTGTAGTTCACGCGGCCGTCCTCCAGACTTACTTCCGAGATGAAATTCTCCGTGTCCTGCCACATTAGCTTTGCCGACCTTGGGGAGATTGCTGATGTCGATGTGTGGAAGCCGGCTCCGTCGATGATGCCGGAATCGCCGTTGCCGATCACGGTCGCAGGGAATGAGTGAGAGCCGGAAGCCGTTATCATATAACAGTTTGCCGTTTCGCCAATCTCCGGATCCGGCGTGTCCGGAATCAGATTGTCTATGACGATAAGGTTGTTCTCCTCGTTGCCGAACACAGCGGCGTCGAGCGGTACGACATATAATTTACCGGATTCGAAATCGCAGAGGGCGGTAGGGGTGATCTGTATAGCGCAATTGCTGGTCTGTATGTCGAACGTAAGCGTCTTGCCGCAATGGGCGCCGGGAGCGACCACCGCATAGACTGTCACCGTGCCTTTCAGCAACGGAGTCTGGGTAAGATTCACTGTCAGCTCCCGTGACGCGGCCGCCCCGGCCTTCAGCTCCATCGGGTTGGCGGTGAGGTCATAGGAGAAGTCTCCCGCAAGGCTTACCTCGTCGGATGAGACCGTGACACTGAGAAGCTTCTCGTCATCAGGAAGAGCTAGGCTACCGTCAATGAAGGATCGCAGGCACTCAGTGATGTCGTCAAGCGAAATGTCAAGCCTTAGCATCGAGGTCATCTGGCGCATATTACACTTATAGCTTCCGTCATCAAGCCTGATTATCTTGTCCGAAGCCTTGAAGTCATAGGCCGACACAGAGGATATCCCTGAATATTCCTGCACCGCGGGTATTGTCACAGGAATCGCGTTCTTATCGGTTGCCGCCTCGCTGTAGGGGTAGTAGGCGTATTCAATGGCCTCGCCGGCGGCGATGTTTCCCTTGAATCCGGTCTCTCGGATTGGATAGGTGTTGGTGCTGGTGAAGCATTCGTTGGAAGTGGCGACGTCGCCGAATACACCGATTCTGTCTTCGATTTCCCAGTTCATCGCCAGAGCCCCGTTGTCCAGCGTCTCTCCTATCACCGTGCGTGTCCTTGCCCCCGAACAGTCGTCCAGACTTCCGAAGAGCACGACCTCCACCCTGTCTCCGGCTTTCGGCAGGGTCTCGCTTTGGGAACAGCCGAGCGCACCGGCGCAGACCGGCACGCAAAGCAGCAATCTATAAAAACTTATGTTCATTTATGAATATGATTTATCGGATTACGTTGCCTCCGTTCTCGTAAGTGTTCGACCCCTTGTCCGCCGGGGTTGAACCGGACGTGTCCGGAGAGGTGTCACGCACGCAACGGATCTTGAAACCGCTTGTCATCGCATTATCGGTCGTAATAAAGCGGCCTGTTTGGACGTAATAGACCATTCTTACAGTTTCGCTTCTTGCGTATTTGCTCCTTGCGGCGGTATAGTCACTGAGCGGTGTCTGCAGATTCTCCGAATACTTCAACATCAATGACAGCTCCTTTTCGTTAGGGATTCTCCAGCTTCCCAAATCCGATTTGTCGGTTTCCTCCGCATAGTGTTCCTGACAGAAGTTCCCGGTCTGCAATTCGGCGTTGGTGAAAGACGATTTCGTCCCGCCGGTACTCGTTTGGTAACTGAGGTCTTTTGCGGCGACTTTGAACGCCTCCGGCAGGACATCGACGGACTCTCCTCTGAAATGCTCCGAGTATTCGCCGCTTACGGTTCCGCTCTCCCTTACGCTCTTGCTGTCAAGGCCTGTGATTGTTATCGCTTCGTCCTTGATGCCGGACACATCGCTGATTGTGCCGCTTATGTTCTTCAATGACCTCACGCAGCGTATTTTGGGAATCATTTGATTATTGTAATAACCATTATTGTACGCTCCATAGGCCGAGCCTTCGTCAGCCCACCATATCGCGCTTTTCTTGGTGCTTGTCCAATAGTTGTTGGCTGACGGAGTATCAACTGACATTTCTATGCGCGCCTCCTCGACCAGCGAGTTCATTCCGTACCAATAAATCTTGCACTGGTCAACGGACGGCAGGTACCATTTTATTTCCTCGGCGTCGATAATCCCGTCGCCGTCCTCGTCGCGGTTCCTTGAGAAGCATTGGTGCTCAACATTGTCTGCGTCTATCAACCCACTGATCTTCTCCCGGTTCTCTGAAGTGTATCCGTTGTTCGGGATGTCCACTACGGCGCTCCAGCCTGTGCCTCCGGCATAGATTGACGAAGGGATGTTGAACCAACCGTTAAGGTTATCCGTTCCGGTCGGAGAGCTGTTGTCGCTTTCACTTGTCCATTTCATACGGGAGATGGCAGTCTCCTCTACCGACTCGATTCCGAAAGGATTGTCAACTTCGAGGTTGTAGAATGTCTTTATGGAACGTTGCTGTATGGCAAATCCCGTGTTGTCGGTCAGGGTGCTGTGCTTGTCTTCACTCACTTTGATCGAGCCGAAAGTCACTCTCATCGTCCTGTCTTCCGCATTGATGAATTTCTTCAGCTCGGCGCTTCTGTCGGATGCCGTGTTCATCTTGCCGTCGTAGTAGTACTCGTTCACGTAGGCTGTGGTGTAGATGTAGCCGTCCCTTACGAGATAATGCTCGCCGTCGGCAGTGATGGACTTCCCCTTCAGTTCGTCGAGGAGTGAGAAAATGTCCGTGGTCTCGCTTTCCTTGTAGGCCTTGAAGGTCGTTTCGCCGGCCGGCTTGCCGAAGCGTATCCAATCGTAGTCGGCAGCGGCCTTGTTGGTGAGGTCACCACTTGTGACAAGCATATTCTTGCAGTACGGCGTGTTCAGCATAACCGCATACTCGTTGATTGTGGAGGTCGCCGCAGGAGCTTTTATCTTAAGCAGGACATTCTCGTAGTGGGCGTCCAGCCTTATGTTGACCGTCTCGTCTCCAAGGCCTGTCAGGTTGCCTTCAGCTCCGGACTGGTTCTCGGCGTTTGTCTCCGCCTCGACAGCTATGCTGTTGACACCGTTGACCGTTATCGTGTAGGTGTAGTGATAGTTACGCCTGATTGAGAAGTTGTCGTAGGCCGAGCCGTTCTTTGCGGAGAAATCTCCGAGATGGATGGTGTAGGTGACATCACCCGAGTACTTCGAGTCCTTGTACTGCCCCTTGACCACCACATACGTCCCGTGATCGGGAGCGTATTTGAAAGCCCTGTCGTCGGAGCTCACCCTTCTCTCGCGTTCAGCGTACGTCCATTTCTCCGGCGAGCCTTTGGCGCTCTGGATGTTCTCCGGCATATAGAACTCGAACTTGTTGCCGACCACGGCAAGCGAGGTCCCTTCTTCGTGCGAGTGGAAATCGCCGGTGCCAAAGTAGCCGGCCTCGTTGTCCACCCCTCCGGTTGTCGTCCATCCCGTGTTCCTCTCCATCAGCGAGGCCGACCTGGAATATTCGTGGATGCTGTAGGTCTCCGGTGTGAACGTCACGCCGGTTGTCTCGCCGTTGCTCCCGTTCTTGAACTCGAAGCTGATCTTAGCCACGACCCTGCGGAGATGGATAACTCCGTTGATGACGCAGGATTCTTTGTCTTTGTCGGCATATTCAAGAGTAAGGGAGCCGTCGCCGCCGAAGTCTCCGTCCTCGCAGTAGTTTCCGGTCATCAGGACCGAGTTCTCCACAATGTCCAGTTCCCTGTTCGCCTTGTTGATTTTGTAGTCAAGGAATTCGGTTCTGGAGAGTTCGGCGATCTCGCTCATCTCGATGTTGCAGAACTTGGTGTTGTAGTTGCCTATCGCATAGAGGTACCAGTCGCCTGTGGTTATTCCCATCCCTTCCACGTCGAGATTGACGGTGTAAAGGTAATTTGTGCTTTCCGGCGAGGAACCGCCGGTTATCTTTGTCGGATTGCCCATCCCGTTCTTGTCGACGTAAACGATTACCGGCCTGTCGTTGGCTCCAGCCTTGTAGAACAGCAGAGCCATATTCTGGACTGTCGTCTCCACTTCCGCCGAGGCTCGTGTCACGGCAATCTTGTCGTCACTTGGGGTGTTCATCTTTATCGTGACCGAGTTGACAGGAAGACCTTCAACCACGGATGTGTCGTTCCGCTCTTTTTCGCAGGCCGTGAATCCTACGAGCGCCGAAACCGCAAGCGCTATCGTCATTAAAGTCTTTTTCATCTCTCTCCCGGTTAATCAAATGATATATCGTTCCCAATCTCGTCCCAATCATCGACCTCGACGTCAGGCTTTTCCGTTTTGATCTCTTTCACGTTGCTGCCGGCGCAGACGGAGCTTTCCACAGCGATTCTCACCGCCCGTGTGTCGGGGGCGAGATAAGTTTGCTTGTTCTGAGTCCTCTTCTCTCTCATTGTTCTTTCATTTTGTGCCTTGAAGCTTTCGCTTCAGCTGCTGTTGTCCTATAGTTTTAGTTGATATCCTGTTTTTCATTGTTCTCCTGAAGCCCGCCATACAGACAACCAAAAACGGAGTTCGGCTTTTTGGCCTCAGCTCCGTCTTGGTCTGTGTCTTCCGCCTCAAAACCTCATCGGAAGCATTGCCCGTCGATACTGCATCGCAGATTTGAATATGCCTGCGGCGCTATTCGCCCCTGCGTTTCATATGATACTTGTAGTTGTTGTTGATTACCGTCTGAAGGGCAATGTCTCCTTTAACCGCCGTCGAACCTGAAGTGCCGGCTCCTGTGTAATCAAACAGGATTATACCTGTACTCCCTTCCCATTCGCCGCTTGTGATGTATTCGATGAGTTTCGGGTTCTGATACGCGGCGTTGTTTCTGTATGTGGATGATGAGGAACTGCCCGTATAGCCAGAGCAATGGTTAATCATCCAATGGTTGGTTTTGGCCGCGTCCGTGTGGAATGTCCTTGATATGTCAAGAAACTTCTGGATCGAGCTCCATTTTGTCTCGTGCGAGCTTGGATTATAGTAGTCCTGAACATACATAGTGGCGCTTTTGGTTCCGTCGGCGTTGTTCAGTGTTGTGGTTACTCCTTCCTGCCCGTGTCCCCAACCGGTGAAGCAGCCGTAGCTCCAACTGCCGTAGAATCTTGAGATGAGTATGACCTTCCCTCTTGCCTCGTCGATGGTAAGATCTGGCTTCCAATCAACGATCCATCCTTTATTCTGGTTTATGTAGTTGGTCATAAATCTGTTAAAGTCATCCGTGTTGGTGTTTTTTCCAAGAGTGCTTTCGTCCTCGTGACGGAACAGGACAATGGCGAACTCTCCCGGATTGTCGGTAAGCTTTGCCTTTAGAGTGTTCATCGCGGTCGCCCAGGATATCGACACCCTGGTCATACCGTGATACAGCCACAACTCGTTTGTACTGCCAAAGACAGCATCGTAAATGGCCGGACGCAGGTCGAACGCTCTTGCGCCTAACTCCCACTGCCTGTTCAGTGTCTGCTCCTGTGTCGCGGCGAAAATGTCTCCGATAATCGATGCCATTTCTTCCCCTGTCGCAGCATCGTGGCTTCCGGGGATTGACATCTGCGACACATAGATGTCTCCGTCCAACTGTGTGATCCAATTGTTGCTGTTGAGATTCTCACTTTCAATCCAAGGGAGGGTTATCCTTCTCTTGGAACTCTGCGCGATCTCGTATTTCGTGCCGTCAGCCAGGGCGTTTCCGCCGACGGTGGCCGCAAGCTCCGTCGAGCCTGTGGCGTGCACCCTGACGGTTATCTTATGGGTCTCGTTCACGGCGACCGGCGGCAGGAAAGCCGTCAGCTTTACAGATTCGTTGGCGTTGAGATGTAGCGAGTTCGAGCCGTCACTGTTTTTGATTCCGATGAAGAACTGGACGGTGGAATTGAGGTCACCCCTCACGATTCCTCCGGTGCTGATGTCGTAGATGAACTGCTTCTGGCTCGCTCCATAGGCTGATGCATCCATATTGATGCTTATTCCGGTGATGTCGGCTCCGATGTTGTCTGTGGTGGATGCCGCTGACTTTCCCCTTACGACCACTTCGAGAGTGGTCATTATCGGCTTGAAGGTGAGGGCGACGTTGTCCACCGGCTTGGTGGAGAGCTTGGCGACCATCACGGCGTTAGTCATATCCGGTGTAGTGTCATACATTCCGGACGCGTCCTTCGCTCCCACCGTGCAGGTCTGGTTGAGGTTGGCGTTGACGGAGAGTTTCCCGTCCTGCACCCCTGCGACCATATTGTCATCCGCCGGATACACGGCGTAGAAGTTGTGCTCGACATCGTCTCCGCCCCAGGCCAGGCCCTCGGTGTTGTAAACGAGCTTCCCGGTGTTCTTGTTGATCTGCGCGACGGTGTAGTCGGCTCTCTTGACATCCTCCGCCTCATCGCAGAAGATGCGGACCTTGTCGCCGTCAGTCCAGTTGATCTGGAGGTTGTCGGATGCGTCATAAGCGGTCTTTGTCCTTGCCTCGGTGATCGAGAAAGAGACCTTCCTGCCTGCTCCGGCGACGTTTTCCGGGTCGGGTTCGTTCACGTCGCAGGATGCGAGCGCCGCGGCGGCAACAGCCGCTGACATAAACGCTATGTTGAGTGGATTCCTTTTCATCTCGGTTTCTTTTCTTTGGTGATCGTCAAACAATAATCTTAGTCCCAGCTCTCGATGGTGAAGTCATCCCCGCCGGTCTGCCTTTCAATGTCCGTCGAGGTGTTGTCATCATTGATCACCACCTTGTCCTTGCTTCCGGCGCAGATTCCACACTCCGTGGCCACGCTCACGAGCCTTGTGTCCGGAGCGGTGTAAGCTTTCGCGCCGCTGCACAGTTTGTTCGTACCGTTGTTCTTCATATTCCTAATCTCTTGGCCTCTTCATCTGTCGTTCCGGTTCTATTTCGCGGCCCTTGTTAT
>CAYWIW010000043.1:0-9859 GCA_964458425.1 uncultured Muribaculaceae bacterium | reverse complement strand
CAGAATCTTTCACCTTCTCGCCTACCATGTCAATGGCATCGTAAAAAATAGAATACGCGATACTCTTCTTCCCCTGCAACATAAGATTGTTCACGAAACGGGTTACCTCGACATCGTGAAACTTAGGATCAGGAAGTAGAATCCTCTTTTTAGGCTTCGATTTTCTCATTGTGAGTAAAAATTAAAGGTGATAAAGATAATGAAACGGACTACTTCTTAGATTTCTTTGGCCTCTTGGCTCCGTAGAGGGAACGGGACTGTGTCCTTCCTTCCACGCCAGCGGTGTCCAAAGCTCCTCTAAGGATGTGGTAACGCACACCAGGGAGATCCTTCACACGACCTCCGCGGACCAGCACGATGCTGTGCTCCTGAAGGTTGTGGCCCTCGCCCGGAATGTAGGCATTGACCTCTTTGGAGTTGGTAAGGCGTACCCTGGCAACCTTTCTCATCGCTGAGTTAGGTTTCTTAGGGGTCGTCGTGTAAACACGCAGACATACGCCCCTCTTCTGAGGACAAGCGTCCAGCGCACGTGACTTGCTCTGAGAAACAATGCTCACGCGTCCTTTGCGAACTAATTGTTGAATTGTAGGCATAAATGATTGTAAATCTAATATTTATGTTTTCCCAAACATTTTGGGGCTGCAAATTTACGGATAATTCTTCAATTAACAAAGTCTTAGGCGGAAGGATTCTTCGTATTCGGGCGAAAAAAGTTGCAATTACAAAAAAATGGCTATATTTACATAACGGGAGGAATTCCCCGCCACATTGCCGCGGCGGACAGGCTTGTGGAATCATCCCGCAAGACAAACTTACACATTTATAATAGATGAAAAAAAGAATCGCTCTTGCCTGCGCGGCTCTGCTTGTCGGAGTCTCAGGTTTCGCACAGAAAGCGAATTACGCCCTCGCCGAGAGATTCTCGGCCAAAAAGGTCAATCAGATGGTGTTCTCGACTCAGATTACCCCGAACTGGTTCAAGGACAGTGACAAGTTCTGGTACAGTTGGAGTACACCGCAGGGTACCCGCTACTACATTGTGGATCCGGTCAAGGGAACCAAGTCCGAGGTGTTCGATATGGACAGGCTCGCGATGCAAGTTACAGAAATCGTCCGCTATCCGTTCGACGCAAGGCACATTCCTATCCGGAATTTAGAGTTGAAGGATGACAAGGCATTCACTTTCAACATCATCTCCGGACTTCACAACGACAGGGACACGACCTACTTCCGCTACGATATCGCGACAGCGAAGCTTGACACCGTGGCGAAGGAAAAAGACAAGTACCCTCGCTGGGCGTCGGTCGCTCCGGACGGGACTTTCGGAGTCTACGCCAAGAACTCGAATCTCTGGGTGATGGACTCGACAAGCCTTCGCAAGGCCGCCAAGAACGAGAAGGACAGCACGATTGTGGAACACCGCCTGACCACGGACGGGATACGCCAGTTCGGCTACGGCTACGGCAACTATACAGGCGACACCGAGACCGACTCCACCAAGAGACACTATCCAGGAGAGCTGGTCTGGTCACCGGACTCAAAACGGTTCGCCACGATGAAATGGGACACAAGAGTCCTGAAGGATTTCTGGGTCATCAATTCGGTAGCCGGCAAACGTCCGGAGCTGGAGACCTATAAGTACCAGATGCCGGGCGAGCCGGGAGCCAAAGGCTACCTTTACATATTCACGATGGGCGATGACCGCTCTTCCGCTTCCGCGAGGCAGGTCAAGAGCCAGGCCTTCAAGGATCAGGATGTCTCTCTCCTTGGCGCGAGAAGGACCGCGGCCGACAGGTATCTGGATTTCTGGAAGAACGAATGGCTTGGTGACAACAGCGGGTTCTACCTCGCGCGCCAGAGCCGTGACCTGAAAAGGCTTGACATCTGTTGGGTAGGGGTGGACTCCGACTCCACAAAGACCGTAATCTCCGAGAGGGAAAGGACTTACGTTGAGTACCGCACTCCGTTCCTTATCGGCGGAGGCAAACAGATTCTCCATTGGTCAGAACGCAACGGATGGGCCAACATCTACCTCTACAACAGTGACGGCACCTTGGTCAAGAACCTCACCGACGGAGCGTTCCACGTCGAGGACATCCTCGGAGTGAACGAGAAGGAAGGCTACATCCTGCTGAGCGCTTGCGGCGTGAACAAGGACGAAAACCCTTACCAGATGCACACATTCAGGGTACCTCTGGGAGGAGGCGCTCTTCAGCAGCTGGATTTGAACGATATGGATGTGCTTTCTACCGCCAGCGATGACGCCAGGTTCTTCGTGGCGAACTATTCAAGGGTAGACTGGACTCCGGCGACAGCCCTGTACTCGGCTTCCGGCAAGAAGATAACCGACCTTGAGACCGCCGACCTCAGTCTCCTGTTCGAGGCCGGGTACAAGTTCCCGGAAAGGTTCAAGGTCAAGGCGGCCGACGGGGTTACTGACCTCTACGGTGCGATGTACAAGCCTTACGACTTCGACTCCACGAAAGTCTATCCGATCTGCGACTACGTCTATCCGGGACCGCAGGTGGAGGCCAACAACATCTCCTGGAGCAAAGGGTTCACTCGCACGGACAGGCTCGCCCAGCTTGGGATGATCGTCATCACCGTGGGCAACAGGGGCGGCCACCCGAACCGCTCGAAGTGGTACCACAACTACGGCTACGGCAATCTGCGCGACTATGGTCTTGAGGATCAGAAATATGCCATACAGCAGCTTGGTGCGAGACATCCGTTCATCGATCTCGACAGAGTCGGCATCCACGGGCACTCAGGCGGCGGATTTATGAGCACTGCGGCCATTCTGAAGTACCCTGATTTCTTCAAGGTGGCGGTCTCTTGCGCCGGCAACCACGACAACAGCATCTACAACCGCTGGTGGAGCGAACAGCACCACGGAATCCTTGAGAAGATCGACAAGGGCGACACCACTTTCGTCTACAGCATCAAGACCAATCCTGAAATCGCGTCGAACCTCAAGGGACATCTGATGCTCGTTCACGGCGACATCGACAACAACGTCCATCCTGCCAACACCATCAGAGTGGTAAACGCGCTGATCCGCGCCAACAAGAGATTCGATATGCTCATCCTGCCAGGACAGCGTCACGGATTCGGTGATATGAATGAGTATTTCTTCTGGCGTATGGCTGACTACTACGCCGAGTGGCTCATCGGAGACTCGGAGCGGTACAAGCCTGACATCACGCAGATGAACAACGATTAGACTTGCCTCTGGATAGGCTTGACGAAAAGAGACCGGCTGTCTCCGAACGCTCTGTCAGCAACTGTCACGGACAATGAGTGTCGGGGCAATGAGACGCTGGACAGGAAGTCTATCCAGAGAATTACCCTCAATGGCATCGACAAGAACCTGGGAAGCCACCCTGCCAATCTCGGAAAGCGGCTGCTCAACTCTGGTGACGGCCGGGTCAAGGAAGTCCAGAAAGCCGTTGTTGTCGAACGAGATGACTCCGACCTGCCCGGGAACCCTGATACCCAATTCCCTGAAGGCACGGATAGCGCCAAGAAGAATCGTTGATGAATATGCGAACACAGAGTCAAACTTCACTCCAGCACTGAAAAGCCTCCTGACCTGAGTGTAGCCGTTCTCTACCGAGAAGGCGTCGCCTGCGATGGCATATTCAATTCCCTTGTCTCCGTGCGCTTTTATGGCATCGAGAAAGCCTCTCGCGCGCTCCTTTGAAGGGGTGGAAGACTCGACTCCCTGAATGGAAAGAATACTACGGTAGCCTTTTTTGATGAGATACTCCGTGGCCATATATCCGCCGGAATAGTTGTCAGTGCAGATATACGGCAAATTGGTCCCCTCAAAATAGCGGTCAATCAGAACCGTGGGAATGGAAGAAGTTATCTCGTCAATCCTCTCGGTAGCATTTCCGACGGGTACGGCGATTATTCCATCGACGCTTCTGGAGCGGAACATCACAAGAGAGTTCTCAAAGTCTTTTGGACTTTCAAGCGAATCGGAAACCAGCGTGTGATAGCCGGCCAGCTTAAGGTTCTCGATCACAATACTGGCGAGAGTGGCGAAGAACGGATTGTCAAGTCCCGGGACAGTCAGTCCAATCGTGTAGGTACGACTGGTTCTGAGTCCCTGCGCCAGCAGATTTGGGGTGTACTTCACCCTCGCAGCTTCAGCCTGGATTATTTCTATAGTCTTCTGGCTTATCCTCAGGCTCTTGGCCTTTCCGGACAGCACTCTGGAAACAGTAGAGACAGAAAAGCCCGTCTGCTCGGATATCGTTTGAATGTTATTCTTGCGCATAATTACAGTCAGCAATCGCAAAGATAGGCATTTTTAGGAATAAGAAAAGCAAGACCGGCTCCCGGCAACCGCAGAATGTAACCAACTATGAATAATAAAGAGCGCCCGGGAGTAGGCACTTGGTAACATAGGGTTGGAAAAGCGATGGAGGGCGAATAAAAACGGCCGTTTTTATTCGCCCTCCATCAAAATCCGAACACTATTCCTAACGTTCCCAAGCGAGTGCGGATGCGCCGAGGATGGCGGCGTCGGACTCCTTGAGCTGCGAGTAGACGAGTTTCACCTTATTTTTCCAGAGAGGAAGAAGATTGGCGTTCATCGAGTTCAAAATCGGCTCGGTGAGGAACTCCTTGCTTCTGGCAAGGCCGCCGAAGAGGACGATGGCCTCAGGAGCGGAGAATGCGATGAAATCCGCGAAAGCTTCTCCGAGAAGCGTGCCCGTATATTCAAAGATCTTGATGGCAAGCTTGTCGCCTTCCTTTGCCGCCTCATAGACATCCTTTGAGGTAATGCTGTCAAGGCTGCGCAGGGAGGACGGCTCATTGCTCATATCCAGCCACTCGCGGGCGGTCCGCGCCACGCCGATGGCCGAGCAGTAAGTCTCAAGGCATCCGGTTTTTCCGCAGTTGCAGTTACGGCCGTTGTGACGCACAATGGCGGTGTGTCCCAACTCTCCGGCAAATCCGTCGTGGCCATAGACAACCTCGCCGTTGATGACGATTCCGCTGCCGACACCGGTTCCGAGGGTAATCATAATGAAATTCTTCATACCCCTCGCCGCACCGTAGGTCATCTCGCCCATCGCCGCCGCGTTGGCGTCGTTGGTAAGCGTCACAGGGACACCATCCATAGCCTCTGAAAGCATCTTTGCGAAAGGAATCGAGCCAGAACGTCCCCAAGACAGATTGACGGCGTTCTCCACCTCTCCGGTGTAGTAGTTGGCGTTAGGAGCGCCGACTCCGATTCCGCGGATCTGTCCCTCGGCGCCGGAATCAGCTATAATCTTCTTAAGAGCCGCGGCGAGTTCCTCGATATAAGGCTCGACGGTATTGTAGGAGTCTGAGCGGATGACTGTCTGGGCAAGCACGGTGCCTCTGGCGTCGACAACTCCGCATTTGGTGGTCTGTCCACCAACGTCTATTCCTATTACTAAATTCTGTTCCATTGTGTTAGATAATGACAAGTCCCGGCGGGAACTCCACCGGGACAGAATTTCAAATTAAGCGTTTTTCTTAACCTTGGAGCCGAAGAGGGCGTACCAAAGGATGTAGGCGACACCGATGATGACCACGATGTAGCTCATCAGATAGTTGGTCGCATCCGCGACGGCGCCCTGGATAAGCGGAAGGATACCGCCACCGCAAACCATCACCATAAACAGGCCGGAAGCGATTGAGGTGTATTTGCCAAGTCCCTCAACGGCAAGATTGAAGATGGCTCCCCACATCACGGACGTGCAAAGACCGCAGAGGATGAAGAACATCACTCCGACAGGAATCTCGGCGAGGGAGAACGAAAGCTGTGAGGTGATGGCAGGGAACTTGACGGTTGCCGTGTCACCAAGGAACATTCCAAGAAGAAGGAATACGATTGCCACGCTGCCGACGGTGCTTACCATCGCGCGGCTTGACACCTTACCTCCGATGGAACCGCCGACAAGACGGCCGCAAAGCATAAGGAACCAGTACATTCCGACAATTGTTCCGGCAACGGCCGCGCTGATGCCGACCTCTGCGGATGTCATATAAAGGTTGACGAAGTTAGGAATGCCGACCTCGACACCCACATACACGAATATGGCGATGATACCAAACACGAAATGCTTGTAGGAGAAAGCTCCCTTCACACTTTCGCCGACAGTAAGCTGAGAGGTTTTGCCGGCGGCCGCGGCAGCCTCAAGCTCCGGCTCCGGAATATGCGAGCAGGCGATGATGATGAACGCAAGAGCGAAGATGCCCATAGCGATGAAAAGCGCAGGGTTTGCGTCAGCTATCTGGGTGTCCTTCGTGATGTCACCGATGAGGTAACCTACGAGCACAGGGACGATTGTGGCGCTCAGGGAGTTTAATGAACCGCCCCACTGGATGAGCTGGTTACCCTTGTTTCCGCCACCGCCGAGGGTGTTGAGCATAGGGTTCACAACGGTATTGAGCATACACATTGAGAAACCGGAGATGAACGCGCCGAGAAGATAGACGGCGAAGCTGCCAACGATTCCGGAAAGGAATGTGATGCCGACTCCGACGAATCCGACGGTCACGGCGGCGAGAGAAGTGAACTTGTAGCCCTTCTTGGACAGAATCATACCGGCAGGCAGACCCATAAACGCGTAAGCGATAAAGTTGGCCGCATTGCCCAGCTGAGACATCAAATTAGACGCTGCGAACTGCTGCTTCACAATGACTCCGAACGGATTCTGGAATCCGGTCACAAAGGAGATCATCGCGAACAGGAAGAACATAATCACGATGGCGAGAATGTTACCTTGTTGTTTTTTTTCCATTTGTAAGATGTTTTATGTTATTGAATGTTTGCCGTGGCACATTTCACAAATTTAGCAAATTAATTTCAAAAAAAGGCTTAGAAGCCGTTTTGAATTGCTTAGAATCTATTTAATAATATGTTCTCCCTGTCATTTATGCCGTCTTTCGGGTACAATTCCTCGCCTCACACCAGTCATTTACCACCGGAAGGATCATTTTAATATTAAAGAACCGGTCCCCGGGAATCCCGTATGGCCGATTACGAAGAGCAATCATACACTGCTTCCTGAAAAGAATGCAAGGCTTTCATTCTTTCTCCCTACATTTCCAATAAAAATCCGAAACGGCTTCCAAATGACTTTAAATTTCGGCCAGATGAGATTTCCTTTACCGGATTATTATTAACTTTGAGCAATGATGGTCACGGATACGACCGAGGCCCGGCTGAAAGGGACGGAATCCTTGGCACTGATGAGGTGCCGAGGATGGATGGCCGAGAATAACACGACACATAACCGACACGAGCAAATGAAGCAGATTGAAGAGCTTATCGAGATTTCCCGGAAGTACGGACAGGATTCCCGGTTCGTAATCGCCGGGGGCGGGAACACGTCCTACAAGAGCAGGGAGAGGCTTTGGGTGAAGGCCAGCGGCCACGCCCTCGCCACCATAAGCGAGGACGGATTCGCAGTCCTCGACAGAGCCATTCTGGACAGGATGGGCGAAAAGGCCTACAGCCCCGACACGGCGACACGCGAGGAGCAGGTCAGGAACGACCTCGCCGCAGCCTGTGTGACAAATGACAAGAGACCGTCAGTGGAGACATCCTTGCACAACTGTATGGGATTCTCCTTCGTGGTACACCTACATCCCACCTTGGTCAACGGCCTTATGTGTTCGGTGAACGCCGAGGCGGCCTGCCGGGAGCTGTTCCCCGACGCTCTTTTCATCGAATATACCGACCCGGGATACACCCTGTTCAAGAAGGTTCACGACCGTATCAAAGCCCGAAAGGCCATCTGCGGAAAAGAACCTCAGGTTATTTTCCTACAGAACCACGGGATATTTGTGGGCGCTGACACCACGGCCGAGATTGAGGGAATCTACTCGGAAGTCCTTGGGAAAATCGCGTCCAAGGTGTCCGGGCTTCCGCAGGGCGAAAGCGAGACCCTGGAAACGGCCAATGGCATTGTTTCAGCCGTAAGGCGGACGCTGGAGCTATGCGATGAGAGTCCCAAAGCATTGACTGTCACGAATAACGCCCTTGTAAGCCACTTCCTTGACGGTCGCTTTGACAGAATAGCGAAGCCGTTCACTCCGGACATAATCGTTTATTGCAAGAGCGCCTATATATTCATTGACGCAGAATCGGATGATGAAATCCCAAGGCAGGTGGAAAGCAAGGCAAAGGCTTTCGCCAGCGAAAAAGGCTACTTTCCCAAGGTACTGCTTATCAAGCGCGTAGGCCTCATCACCGTGGGAGACAGCCCAAGAAACGCACGGATCATCAGCGATGTATTCACTGATGCGATGAAGATTGCGTTCCTCGCCGGGAGCTTCGGAGGAGAACACCCTATGGAGCAGGACTGGATAGACTTCATCGACGGCTGGGAGGTGGAGAACTACCGCCGAAAGGTAGCCTCGGAATAGTCCGACAAGCCACAAAAGAAAATCGTAAAAATTCATTAATAGTATGAAACAGCTCGACATTAATTTGATGCATCCTGCCAAGCAGATCACCGTCATCATCGACAGGATCTATCGCGGAGAGATGACCACCACTTCAGGTGGCAACCTGTCAATTCTGGACGAGAACGGGGATATGTGGATCACCCCGGCGGCCATTGACAAAGGGTCCCTCAAACCGGAGGACATTATGTGCGTCAAGGCGGACGGAACCATCGTCGGACCGCACAGGCCATCTTCGGAATATCCTTTCCACAGAGCCATTTACAAGATGAATCCTGACATTCACTCGGTAATCCACGCCCACCCTCCGGGACTTGTGACATTCAGTATGGTGCATCAGGTTCCCGACACGAGAATCATCCCTCAGGCACGCACTGTCTGCGGCCCTGTCGGCTTTGCGGAATACGCGCTTCCGGGCAGCGAGCTTCTCGGGAAGAAAATTGTGGCGGAGTTCGAGAAGAATCCTGACTACAAAGCCGTTATTATGGAGAACCACGGTGTGGTTGTGGCCGGAAATGACATCGCCGACGCTTACCAGAGGTTCGAAACACTGGAGCTATGCGCTCGCACCATTCTGAACGCCAAGACATTAGGCGAGCCTAAGTACCTTAGCGAAGAGCAGATTCTCCAGCACGGGAGAAACGCGTCTGTCACGCCGGGATATTTTACGGGTGCGGAACATCCATCCGACGAAAGGGCAATCCGCGCGGAAATCTGCAAGATTGTCCGCAGAGCCTGCTCACAGGAGCTAATGTGCAGTTCCTACGGCACCGCTTCAGTGCGTTGGAAAGGCAATGACTTCCTCATCACGCCTACAGGCAAGCAGCGTTGGGATCTTGAGCCTGAGGACATAGTGCAAGTCAAGGACGGAAAGGCAGAGGCCGGAAAGAACGCAAGCCGCTCAGTGGCTCTCCACCAGGAGATCTACCGCCGCAATCCTAAGGTCAACTCAATCATCCTCACTCAGTCTCCCGCGCTGATGGGGTTCTGCGCCACCGGAGTCAAATTCGATGTACGCACCATTCCTGAAAGCTGGATATTCCTTCAGGACATCCCGACATTCCCGTTCGGCAGCCAGTTTGACGAGCATCTTGACGAACTTGTCAACGAGTTCGGACACAGGCCTTTCGTGATGCTGGAGAACGATTCGGTAATCGTCACAGGAGACCAGCTTCTTAGCACTTTCGACCGTCTCGAGGTCGCCGACTTCAGTGCCAGGTCATTGATTCTGGCCGCTCCGCTGGGCAAGCTCAATCCGATTCCGGACAAAGACATCGAGGAACTACGCGTGGCTTTCCACGTCGGGGAATAACATAGGGGCCGGAGATTGAATAAATAAATAGGAGGGAGGAGGGTGACCCAAAAGTACAAGGGTTGCCCTCTTTGTTTTTACAAACACCCA
>CAYWIW010000042.1:0-10559 GCA_964458425.1 uncultured Muribaculaceae bacterium | reverse complement strand
CGGACATAAGAAAACCGGATCAAAATCTCTTTTGACCCGGCCTCCTTTTTAATCAACCCCCAGTCACTTGCGTGACAGCCCCTGGGGGCGCGGGGAACGGTTTCCCCCCGAATCCCCTTCGGTCGCGATGCGACGAGTTATGCAATTTTTAGTCTCCCTCTCTTGTCACTATAACAGTTCCCGGAAGGAAACACATACGCCTACCTCATATCACTGTAGCATCCATCAACGGTGACGGAGCCTCCCTCGATGATGTAAAGATCATCCTTTGTGGCGGGATAGCGAAGAATGAAATTCTTGAGGCTCACATTCTTACAGTCCTTTAGATAAATAAGTGTAGGGACTGTGACATCGTCCGGAAGATGCTTCATCCTAACCTGCGAGGCAATGTCCTGCAAAAGAGCCGGACCGCGTCCGTCAATGACACCCGTGCCGAAAATCGACACGTTCTCGATTCCCTCGCCCCAGAAGATGGCCCTATGCCCCTTGTACGAGTAGATGTTTGTCGAACCGACAATCACAGCTCCCTCACGAAGCCGGATGCTCACGCCCGACTTAAGCCGGACGGCACCGGTGATGTAACGTCCGACACTGAACTCAAGAGTCCCGCCACCTTTGGAGGCGATAAAGTCTATCGCACCCTGGATGCTGGTGGTGTTGTCGTGGACACCATCGCTCTTGATTCCAAAGTTAGAAGCCTTGTAAACGGTGTTCTGGGCAAGGCCCTGAAAAGCGAGCAGCAGAACCGCCGCCGCCAACAACAGTATCTTTCTCATTTCTTTCTCTTGCTGTTTTTGGTAATCTTCGTATCCTTCGTGATTATCTGCTTCTTGCCCTTCGGAGCAGTTTCCTGATTAATCTGCAGACCATTCATCCTCAATCCATTGACATCATCGGCCACAAGCGCAGGACGGTAATCCTCACCCGCCACGGTAATCTTGACGTTGTCGAATGTGACACCGTCGGCGTGACGGATGTAGAAGCCCCACGCAGGAAGCTCCTTCCAGTTGGAATACTCCGGATAACGGGTCTCCTGCTCCTCGATAGCGTCCAGTTCCTCGTCAGAAGTGCCTGCATAGGCATATTCAGGGTCGGCGTGTCCCGGATAGACAATCTCGATGTTCTCCAGACGGACATTCTCTATGCGAAGTCCCGGAAGACCGGCGATGATGCTCGGACAGACATTGCGCGGAAGATCCTCCACAGGGCCTTCATAGCCGTAACCGGCGTCTGGCTTGTCAAGCGGAACCTCAGCGTACATATTCTTTATCACAATGTCCTTCAGGTACGCCGGCTGCGACGGGTTGACTCGCCTCGTGCCTGTACGCAGGAATATCGGATTGCCGGTGTGGATGCTGCGGAGGCTGTCAATCTCGACATCCTCAATCTGGGCACCGTCCACAGTCGCAATCGTGACGGCGCTGCGGTAAGTGTCAAAAATAGTCATATTCTTGAACCTGAAGTGCTTGAACTTGCCAAGGGTGTAGGTACCGAACTTGATTCCGTTAGCGCTGCTTCGGCCCACGCAGTTCTCGACAAGAATATTCTCGCTCAATCCGTCATTGCTGTGGCTCTTGAAGCAATAAGCGTCATCCGAAGAATCGATGTAGCAGTCTCGCACGATGACATCGACGCAGTCTACCACATCCAGGCCGTCATTGTTCCAATAGCACTTGGCATCAACCGTTATCCCTTCGATCAACAGGTTGCGGCACTTGTCATACTGTTGTGTCCAACAGGCAGGATCCTTCAGAGTGATATCCTTGACCGTCACGTTGTTACACCTATAGAAATGAATATTCTCCGGTCTGAGGGCCTCGCTGACACGGTCATTTCCAAGCCTGTCCTCGATAAGTCCGAGATGCACAAAGTCCACGAATCGGGTTCCGATCTCGAAACCGCGTCCGTTAATCATACCCTCTCCGGTGACACCGATGTTGTCAGCCTTAACCGCCAGCACCAAAGCCGTCCACTTAGCGTCAGGATCCTTGATGTAGTCATAAGGGTTGAGAGAGCCGAGAAGGACAGCGTCTTTCTCGATGTGAAGGGTCACATTGCTCTTCAGGTAGATTGAGCCTGAGACATATTCACCATTGTCAAGCACCACGCGGCCTCCGCCTCTGGAGGAAGCGAAATCAATCGCGGCCTGGATGCTGGCGGTGTTCAGTGTGACACCGTCCGGCCTCGCGCCGAAATCACGGGCGAAGAAGTCTGTGGCTCCAGCTTGCGAAGCTGTGCCCGTCAGAAGCAGCACAGCCGCGGCCAATCTAAATAAAGTCTTCATCTATAATTGTTTATTAATATAATTTCACCGGTCCTATCAAACCTGCGCTGACATAAGGTTGCTTACGCCTCAGAACGAAACGCTGGGCCACCTTGTTGTCCTTAAGGGTCTGCATATAATTGCCCATCAGGGTAGTCACCTTAACCTCGATGACGTTCTCCCCCGGACAAAGAAGAGAGCCGACATCATAGACACGCTCGCCGAACCACTTCACTCCGGCCGGGCGCCCATTCACAGTCACCTCGCAGATATCGGCCACTTTGCCGAGATTCAAGTACTTAGGAAGACTCCCGGACAGAGTCACCGTCTTGGCGTAGGTGACATCACCCATAAAGTTCCTGAACGTGGTGTCTGTCATATCCTTGAAGTCCCGAAGCGTGTCCAGCCTCGCGGTCCAGGTGGAATCCGGCCGGTAATGGTGCATCTTTAGATTCCAGGAGCCGTCCAGCAGGATTTCGTCACGACCCTCAAGAGGAAGCGGCTTCCAGACAGGGGCGCTTCCTCCCAACTTGTTGAACACAAAGAGATAAGTCTCCGAAGGGCCGAAACGGAAACGCAGCCTGCCGTCCTTGCCGACAGGAAGGACAAACCTCTTGCCGGTCGCAGGGTCATACAGCCACGCCCTCTTTCCGGCGGTCACTGATTTCGGGAATATTATCTCCGTCTCGCGGGCCTCGCCTATGTTGGCGTTCATAAACAGGAACATATCGCTGCCGTCATCGGTGACATACCTGTTCTGGAGCAGGAATCTGTCAGGGTTCGAGATTGTCAGAGTATGAGGGAGATTGTACTCACGCATCACTTCAGCGTACCATTCGAGGTACTTGCCGTCGGACGGCTTCTCAAGAAGGATAAAGTTGTCCTTGTGTCTCTTAAGACGCTCCACGGCTTCCGCGATTTGCTTGTCGCGAGTCTCGAAATCCTTGAGGCCAAGCGATTTCTCCGGATACTTGCCGATGCAGAAAACCCTTCCGCCGCCGTTCACGAACTCCTCAAGCTTGGCCAGGGCCTCAGGAGTGATGCCGGACACCTCCACGATGAACAAGGTACCATATTCCTTAGGCCCGTAACAAAGCTTCCCGCGGCGTACAACGGCATCCCTGAGGATAATCTCGCTGACATAGTCAGCACCGCCGCCGTTCTTGTGTATCGCCTCCCAAATCAGGGATGTATATGGGATGTTCAATGCCACAGGAAACGGCTCCGTCTGCACTCCCATCGTCGTCCACATATCGTAATTAGCGGGAAGGATGGCTATGTCGGTGTACATATCGGCGTTCTGGAGCTGGCTGGAAAGCCTTGCGCGATAGTCGTTCAGATTGTTGACGTAAGGCCACCAGGTGTTCCTCTCGTTATGGAATGTCCCGTACTGGACCCAGCCCGGAAACTCCGCCTCAGGAGGGGAATAGTTGAATCCGTGCCATACGGAATGGGTTATGCCGGAGACCGCGCTCATATCCGAGCCGACCTTAAGGAACTCAAGCGAGGTCGTGAATACCTTGTAGGTGTTGGTCATCTCCTCGGCGCTGACAAGACGCTTCCCGGTCAGGTGGGCGGCCGACGAGACATACTTGTCAATCATCGTGTAGGCGCGGCCGCGGCGGTAATCCTCGTCCCCCATCTCCTCTCCCACCTTGTGCTTGAGCCAGTTGGTCGTCCAGGACTCGCCTTCGGGAATGTCATAACCAAGAGAGGACTCCTCGATGAAAAAGCCGTTGCCATAGGCCTGTGCGCGGGATTTCACACCTTTCTCACGGCACCAGGAAAGGAATGTGCCGCTGTAGCGCTCATTGAGAAGCTCGGCTTTTGTAAGCTCGAAATCAAAGCGCACCCGGTTCACCTGTTCCTGAAACCGGTCTCCCTTCTTGGAGCCGTAGTCAAAGCTGTCCACATTGCCCAGACGTCCTACCTTGAACATCGTGAACGGAAGCCAAGGCATCAGGTCGTAGCCCCTCCTCGCCTTGAATTCCTCGGCGAAATCATTCGTCCAGTTGCAGCCCTCAAGCTCCATACTGTCGACAAAGAACGCCCTCAAGTGCTTCGAGAGCGGCCCGAGCCTCGCCTCGATTGTGTCGGCCATATTGTCCAGATAACGGCGCACGGCAGCAGAATCCATATGGTTCAGAATCGAGCCGGCGGCGCCGGGAGCGCCGTTTATCACACTGGCGAAAGAATCGTATCTCACCATAGCATAGAACTGCCAGTCCCCTTCCGGCACGTCCACCGTAATCACGTCACCCTCAATGTTGCCGGACAGGTCGATTGCCTCACTGAGGTCATTGATCGGATCCGGAGCGAGAAAGAGAGACACCAGCTCCGGAGTACGGCCTGGATTCACCTTCGTGACCCCCGGATCAAGGTTCTTGAATATATGGAATCTGGACATTTCCAACCTTTCGCCTCCCTTTACCTTCTGTGCATAGGTCAGCATCACCGAAGCACGCTCGTCGCGGGACAGGGTCTCCGCACCGAAAGGCCAGCCGGAACCGACAATCAGATCACAGGTCATCCCGATACGCCCAGCCTCGTCGAAAACGACCTTGAGCATATCGATCCATTCGTCGCTCAGCCACTTCAAAGGCTTGGTGTCCATCTCGCCGGCTCCGTAAGGAAAGGCTATCGGATTGATTTCCACTCCGCCCACACCGGCTTCCTTGAGAACGTGAAGCTCACGCACAAGTTCCTCAGCCTCAACACGGTCACCATTCCACCACCAGCGCACGAACGGGCGGTAGCGGATGTCCGGATTCTGAAACTGTCTGTAAAGATCCTTGGATGTGGTCTTCGCCGAAGACACGGCCGGCAATGCTACCAAGGACGACAAGGCGACGAGCGCAGCCGCCAGAAATCCTCGAATTCTCATATTCATCATTCATCAACGTGTGAGACAACCTTCCGCTTGCCCGAATACACCAGATAGTTGTCTATGACTATGTTCATATTGTCCTGCTTGTTGAGGAACTTGAAAGTCAGGGTGTGCTCTCCCTCAGGAAGGCCATACTTCCAGTAGAGGTCAGGAGCGGCCCCGTTGCCCTTGATCGGATTCTTCGCCACAGCTGAGAGCTTGCCGTCAAGATAAATCTCCACCTCGCCGACGTAACCGGTGCTGTCGTCGTAGCCGGAGCCCTTGTAGTAATGGCTCTTGACAACGATCCCGTTGCCGTTGAACTTGATCTGGCCGATGTTGGTGACGGTCTTCTTGACCTCGACCCTGACCTTAGGATAGTGCCCCTCGAAAGACTTCTCGTAGCGGACGGCCTCAGGCTTCTGGACCTTGATGGTGACGTTGTCCCCGTCGGCTGAGCCTCCGTTGCGGCCGATTACCTGAAGCGCCTGGCTGAACGAATATTCCGTCGCCTTGTTGATGGATATGTCGGTATAGACGAAAGGAATGTCCTCCACCTCTTCGCACGGTTTTCTCCAATATTCAGGGATATTGCTGTACCCTATCATTGTACCAAGGATTCCGGCTGCCGAAGACGGGTTGCAGTCCGAGTCCTGACCGCAGCGGGTAGAGATGTCTATCGTCCTGTAGAAGTTCTTCTCGCCGTAGAGGAGTCCGATGAGGATGTAGCCGCTGTTGATGACAGCGTCGATGTTGAACTGCCTGTCCACCCCGTCCGGGCATCCGATGTCGTAGCCGTAGCGCTCGTTGAAGAGCGCCCAGGTGATGTGCCAGTCCTTCGGATACTGCTTGTGCCATTTTATCACATCAGACATAGCCCTGTAGTAGTTACTCTGTTCCGGGATAGCCTTAAGCGCCTCATTGACAACGAAGTTCATATCATCGCTGACAAAAGCGAGAGAGAACATCGCAGCCACATACACTCCGCCGTACCAGCCGTCACCGTAGTTCATCATATGCCCGATTTCATCGCAATAGAAAGATGAGGCATTGACCATCCCCGGAGACATCATTCCGGCGTAGTCCGCCTCGATCTGGAAGTCGATGTCGTCGGCGTGAGGGTTGTTGTGCCAGTGGCCGGACTCCGGAGGCATCACCCCGTTCAGGATGTTGTAGCGTCCGAGCTGGTTGGCGTGCCAGAGAGGGTAAGGTGCGTTGGCGAAAGCTTTCGCGAAAGACTCTATCGGAGCGTCAAGACCTTCCTTCTGGAACACTTCCACGAAAGTCAGATCCATATAGACATCATCGTACAGCCCCGGAAACCTGTCGAACCACCACTTGATCATATGGTCGTTCCAAGGAATCTCGACCTCGTCATTGATGAAACCTGCATACTTGAACTCGGTGGGACCTCCATAAGAGCAGCCTATGGTCTTGCCGGCCCAGCCGCCCTTGATCTTGTCCTTAAGAACCTCCTTGGACATTGTGACCTCTTTGGGAAGTTTCTTGGCGGCGGCGGATGCGGTAGTCAGCATCAGGACACCAACCGCAATCAGGAATAGGTTTTTAGCCCTCATAACTTTTTGATTTATTGGTTATTTGTTCTTTCGTAAAGACTCGCTTACCCAGGAAATGCCTCCCCACAGAATCTGGTTCACCGCCTGTGACTCGTGGGAGAGGGTCGCGAAAATCATCCCGAACCGGGGCGGGATGCCATAGACATAGGCGATGGCCGAGGAGACCACAAAGTGGAAGGCGCCGAATCCGCCTGGAACCGGCACGACGGACGAGAGGCTTCCAGCGATCATCAGGAACAGAGCGTCCGTAAGGTTCAGACTCCGAAGTGTTTCCAGCGCAGACGCCAGCTCCGGGCCTACGGAATCCGGGGATATTCCCTGAAGCGCCCAGAGGATTGTCGCGCTCATCATCCAGTAGCAGAACCATATCCCCGCCGTAAGGAGAAGGAACTTCCAGCCGCCTTTCATTCTGAGACAACTCACGAAGCCGGCCCACACCCCCTTGAAAAAATCCCTGACTTTGGCAAGAGGCTTCCATTTGTCTGCGAAAAGGATTGCGCACGAGGCTGCAAGAATAAAAAACAATAGCACGGCGAGCAGAACCGCGACTTTGCCGACAGTCACCGCTCCGGAAGCCGCTCCAAGAATCTTTTCGGAAAAGAATCCTCCGAAACGTTTCCAGGTGAAAAGCAGGAAGACCAGCAGGACGAAAAACATAGCCAGAAGGTCAGCCGAACGTTCCAGAGCCGCCGTTCCAAGCACCTTGTCGTAAGAGGCGAGACGACGGCCAGGCTCCTTCGAATCGGGATTCCTGGAGGAATGGGCGGTGATATAGCCACAACGGGCGAACTCACCGACACGAGGGAGGGCGATGTTCACCAAATAGCTGATGTTAACCGCATTGAAGCAGGTAAGGCGGGAAGTCGCAGGGTCTATCGGAAGGAGAAGTTCCCTCCAGCGAAGGGCGCGGAGGAAAAAAGCCAGCAGCCCGAACAGCATTGACAGCAAGACATATTCCCAACAGCAGGCACCAAGCCCCTCAAGGAAGTCATTCCAGTTCACTCCCTTGAAAGAACAGTACAACAGAAGCGCGGCCAGCAGGATGGAAACGCCGTATTTAAGAATATTCCCGACCTTCTTCTTCATAGCTACAAATTTAATCAAATAATCGTTAACTTTGTAACTTGACCCACCTAATGATTATAATAATAACAAACATTTGTATATGAAATCTATATTAGGAATCGGAAACGCCTTGACGGACATTCTGGCTGTGTTTCCCGACGAGACAATGCTCCGGGAGTACCACCTGCCTCCGGGAAGTATGCAGCACGTGGATCTGGAAACCGGAGACCGCATCTGGTCCAAGCTGAAGGAAGTCGGGGTGAAATACGTTCCCGGCGGATCGGCCGCCAACACGATAACCTGCACTTCAATCTTCGGTATGCCGTCCGGATTCATCGGAAAGATAGGCAACGACGAACTGGGGCATCTGTACAAAAGCACATTGGAGCAGTTCGGAGTCAAGACGACACTGCTGACCGGGACGAAAGGTTCTGGACGCGCTATGTGCTTCATCACCGGAGCAAACTCCGAAAGGACTTTCGCCGACTATATGGGAGCCGCCCTCGAACTTGTTCCGGAGGATTTGAAACCGGAGTATTTCGAAGGCTACGACTACTTTCATATCGAGGGCTATCTCGTACAGAATCAAGACCTTATCAGCAAGGCCGTACAGATGGCCAAAGCCGCCGGATGCAAGATTTCCATCGATATGGCCTCCTACAACGTGGTCGAGTCCAACGAAGCTTTCTTCCACAACCTGGTCGATCGCTATGTGGACATAGTCTTCGCCAACGAGAGCGAGGCAAGGGCGTTCACCAAGCAGGAGCCGCACGAGGCTCTGGACACCCTGGCAGGCCAATGTGAAATCGCCGTGGTGAAAGTCGGAAAGGACGGGTCTATGGTCAAGCAAGGCGATGAATACCACTACATCGAGGCCTGGCCGGCGGCGACAATCGACGCGACCGGAGCGGGCGACACCTATGCGGCGGGATTTCTCTACGCCCACTCCCTCGGAATGCCGCTGAAGATCTGCGGCGAAATCGGCTCAATAATTGCTGCGAAGGTCGTCGAGGTTATCGGCACCAAGATTGATGTCCCGAGATGGAAGGACGCAAAACGTGAGATCCGTGAGCTGATAGCTTCAGTAAACAACAAGTAGGATTATGTTTGATTTCATAAAGGCATTTTTTAGAAAAAGAAGTCTGCGCAAGCACTCAAGCACTGTTCCAACCGAGATTCTGCCACTTGGGAAAATCCATTCCTACGTGGCGATCATCGATGTCGAGGAGCAGTCTTTCGACACGTGCAAGACAGCCATAATGAACTTTTTCAGGGCAAACGACATCAAAGGCTGCGTTTTCTTCCAGGATTTCAGAAAGATAGGCAGTGAGGACCGCCTTATCACCAGCATACAGACCACCATCACCAAAAAGGATCTGGACTGGATAGGCAGACCTTCACGCTACAAGATGAACGTGCTTGAGGAGCAGGCGCCGGATCTCTTCATATCCCTGGTCAAGAATCCCGATTTCGCCATTGAATATATGGCGCGGACTTCCAAGGCCCGTTTCAAAATCGGCCGCACCCAGATTGACGGGGACATATTCGACCTCGTCATCAGCGACCCTACCGGGAAAGAGGTCTCACAAAAGGACTGCTTTTCCGTAATAAAGAGCTACCTTACCAAAATCCAATAGTATTCATAATATGGCAAAATATCTGAACAACGCTCTTGTCGCACTGAAAGGATTTGCGATGGGAGCCGCCAATGTCATACCTGGCGTGTCCGGTGGAACAATCGCCTTGCTAACCGGAATATTCAATGAGCTGATCGAGGCTCTCAACGCCCTTCTTTCGGTGTCTTCGTGGGGAATGCTTCTAAAAGGCAAGGTCAAGGAGTTTTGGGGGCATATTCACGGAACGTTCCTGCTATGCCTGGGTTCCGGTGTGATTGTCAGCGTGTTCTCGCTTGCGAAACTGATGGAGTATGTCCTTCAGTATCACCCTATTCAGACTTGGGCTTTTTTCTTCGGGCTGATTATTGTGTCCGGAATCTATATGCTTTACGACATCAAGAACTGGAAGGTCACCGATTGCGTCTGGCTGGTTTTCGGCATTTTCCTCGGGGCGGTAATCTGCCTTCTGTCGCCCACACAGACTACGGATGCCTCGTGGTTCATCCTGGTTTGCGGCGCAATTGCAATCTGCACAATGATCCTTCCGGGAATCTCCGGCAGTTTCATTCTGGTTCTTCTTGGGAAGTATGAGTACATTATGTCCGCCATCAGTGAGCTTAACTGGCCGGTTCTAATCATCTTCGGAATAGGCTGCGTACTTGGCCTGGCGGCGTTCTCCAAGTTTCTTCATTGGTTGATAGCGCGCTACGAGAGACCCACACTGATTACCCTGATCGGCTTCACCCTGGGTTCTCTGGTCAAAGTGTGGCCGTGGAGCGACAAGGTCAGCGTGCTGACGGCTCAGCTGATGCGTGAGGGCCAGACCGCCGAGCAGGCTAAAATTGGGGTTGAGACTCTCGTCGGACTCGGAACGGATCTTTCTTCGATTATCAATCCGCAAGTTTTCTCGGCTATCATCTGGATGCTTGCCGGCGCACTTCTTGTCATCGCCCTCGAATGGATCGGGCATAAAAAAGCCGATGCCTGACCTTCGTCCGGGAAGTCTCAGAATCCATCTCTTATCATAAAAGGGGACTAAAACCGCCGCGGCGAGACTCCTGGAGGTTTGTGGAATCCTTTCCCGTACCCTCGATTGCTGGTACGAAATGACAGATAAAAATGAGGCCGGGTCAAAAGAGATTTTGATCCGGTTTTCTTATGTCCGCTATTTC
>CAYWIW010000041.1:0-10953 GCA_964458425.1 uncultured Muribaculaceae bacterium | reverse complement strand
GAACTCCTATTGCGGGAATGAAAATCCCGAGTACTAACCGTTATACGAACCCACCAATCTAAATTTTCCAATAAGGCTATCTGCCAAATTGGGATGCAAATATATGGATAATTTTCGACCTTACAAAATAATTCGGATGTTATTTGGACTATTTAGTCTCATTTCCGCTTTCGCTCCATTCAAAAGAGTACAAAAGAGACTCTGTCTGCCTGAGGTATTGGCGCTTGTCGTACTTCGGAGCGTACACCCAGGCCTCAAGCACGATAATCTCCTTGCCGTCTTTGCTGTAGAACGAGTGCGAGACGAACGGCCCGCCCATATAGTCATTGTAAACCTCCCATAACCCCCTGGTCTCCACGAAGTCCAGATTGTGGTATTTCAAGAACTTGATGCCTGGTTTCACGAAGACGCTTGTAGTCATATAAGAGTTCTCGGCGGCTCCGGGAACATATTCCTTGAGGAATGCGTTGCGTCTGGCGATGATGTTCTCCTCCGAGAAAGGATCCTCGTCGTCGGCCGGGTACTTGTAGATGAAGACACCTTGTGTGCTGTACTGCTTCTCGTCCGCTATCCAGATGAAGTCATCGGTCACTTTCTTGAAGTTATAGCCGATTGGGAAGTGGACTCTTCCTCCGATCATCCGCTCGACCACATCCCCCAGCTTTGACTCCTCGTAAAGCAGCGTGTTGGCGATTACCCTGTTCCTTTCCGCCTGTTCAAGCGCTCCGGTGATGTTGTCGCCGTTCTTGTGCAGCGCGACGATTGCCGAGTCGGCGCAGGATGCGTTCACCTGGATCACGCACTGGGGACGGGCCCAGACATCAGTCCTGTAAACCACTCCCTGCTTGGTGATTGTTGAATCGATGTTGAATATGACGATGTTCCTGTGGAACTTGAACACATCCGTGAACACGCCCGGTGAGATGTTGACCAATGAATAGAGCGGCTCCCTTTGCGGCAGGTACTCGCAGTCTCTTGCCAGAAGGCCGCCGATTTCGTTGCCAAGGTTCCCCTCCCAGTTGTCCTTTCCGATGACGATGATGACTTCCCCCGCCTTTCCTGAGACGTTCGGCAGAAGGGGCTTCGCGCTGTTTCCGCAGGACATCGCTCCCAGCAGTGTGAGGGCGAGGATTGTGATTCTGGAAATGTATCTCATATTCTTTGATTTTTCTGGTTGCAAAGTTACATCAAACCTCCTGAAAGTTCAAATTTCCGTAGGTCGCAATACTCTCGTTGCTTCGTTGTAAACGACTGATAGTCAGTAACTGTTCGATTTATTAACTCTTCGCTGCGTTTTAACCCACGATTTTTACCGAGCGTTTCGCCTGATTCCGTCTTCAGAAGCGGGTGGCAAGGCCTATCGCACAAGCCGGGCTATGTCGTTGCCGAACGCCAGCACCATCAGCAGGAGCAGAAGAATCATTCCGATGATCTGCGCGGCCTCAAGGAAACGGTCGCTTGGCTTGCGTCCGGTGATCATCTCGTACAGGCAGAACACGATGTGGCCTCCGTCAAGCGCAGGAATAGGCAGGAGGTTCATCACTCCGAGCATTATCGACAGCAGGGCAAGGATGTTCAGGAACCGGTACCAGTCCCAAGTCGCCGGAAAGACCTGGCCGATGGCGATGAAGCTGCCGACGGACTTGTAGGCCTCCGTACTTGGTGAAGCCACGAGCTTAAGATCCCTCAGATAACCTCCTATGGTGCTGAAAGTCAGCTTCAATCCTGCCGGGACGGCGCTGAGCAGTGAATACTCCATAGTCTTCATCCCCGGAATCTGCATATATACTCCGAGCCTGCCTGCCGTGTCCACCTGGAGCGGGACAGAGAGGGTGTCCGCGCCCCGAAGGACTTTGGCCGTCACGGATTTGCCGCTTGCCAGCGAGAGATACTCCCTCGAATCCTGGACGAAAGGTGTCGCGACGCTGTCGAGGGCGACAATCCTGTCCCCGCGCAGGAGTCCGGCGGCGGAATTGGAGGATGCGCTCATCACGGAGTCAATCACGAACGGGACGGCCAGCTCGAACACGCCGGGAGTGTTGAGCACCTCTCCGATCATCGACCGGTCGATGTAGAGATCCACCGTGTCCTTGTCTCTGAGCACCGTGACCTTGCTGACATTCCGGCGGGCGAGATCGGCCTGAAGCATTCCGAAATTCTCCGGGACATAGTCATCCATCCTGATGATGTGGTCTCCGTTGCGGAAGCCCAGCTCGACTCCCAGCTCGTTGGTGTAGATCCGGCTGCCTTCGTTGCTGATGTAGGCACTTCCCCAGATCGCCATAATCGCAATGTAGGCGACAATGGCGAAAACAAAGTTGTAAAGCACGCCTCCGGCCATCACCAGAAGTCTCTGCCAGGCTTTCTTGGTGCGGAACTCCCACGGCTGCGGAGCTTTTTTCAAAGCTTCCGTGTCCATCGACTCGTCGATCATTCCGCAGATTTTGCAGTAACCGCCGAGCGGCAGCCACCCTATGCCGTACTCGGTCTCCCAGCTCTTCGCTTTCGGAAAAAGCTTGGTGAACCATTCACCCTTGGTGCTGAACAGCTTGAACCCTCCGGCATCGAAGAAAAGAAAAAACTTGTCAACACGTATCCCGAACAACTTGGCGAACGAGAAGTGACCGAATTCGTGTATGATTATAAGAACGGAAAGGGCAAGGACGACTTGCAGAATCTTCATTAAAACAACCATTGTGAACCTTTATTTTGCGATGGCCTCTATCTTCTTCCGGGCCAATGAATATATCTCTTCGTTTGTCTTGAATATGTCCTCGATTGTCGGCTCTCCGATGAACGGAGCGCATTCCATACATTCTCCGACAACATCGGTGATGCCGTAGAAAGGGATCCTGTCGCACAGGAAAGCCGCCACCGCAGCCTCGTTGGCCGCATTGAGCGCACAAGGGATATTCCCGCCCCGCTCCATCGCCTTGTAGGCCAGAGACAGGGCCGGAAACTTCTCTGTGTCAGGCTCGAAGAAAGAGATGTTCCCGATCTCGGCGAAATTCAGTTTCTTGTTCGCGAGTGGAAGCCTTTCCGGGAATCCTATCGCGAACTGGATTGGCTCGCGCATATCCGGATTGGCGAGTTGCGCGATGACGGAACCGTCCTCGTATTCGACCATCGAATGTATGATGGATTCCGGGTGGACTACAACGTTGATTTTCTCTACCGGGGTGTCGAAGAGCCATCGCGCCTCGATCACCTCAAATCCCTTGTTCATCAGAGTGGCCGAGTCGATGGTGATTTTCGCTCCCATACTCCAGTTCGGGTGTTTCAGGGCCATATCCTTGGTGGCCGCGCTTATGCGTTCCCTGTCCCAAGTCCTGAACGGCCCTCCCGAGGCGGTGAGATGAATCCTGTGTATGGCGTTTCCGTGCGCTGACATCAGGCATTGGAAGATGGCGGAGTGCTCCGAGTCCACAGGGAGAATCGGCGCGTTGTACTTCTTGGACATCGCCATCACGGCCGGCCCGGCCGCGACAAGCGTCTCCTTGTTGGCCAGAGCAATGACTTTTCCGGCTCCGATCGCCGCCATAGTGGGCGCCAGACCGCTGAATCCCACCATCGCGGCCACCACGATGTCCACCCTGTCGCTTGTCACAAGGTCGCATACGGACTTCATCCCGGCGAAGACCTTTGTGTCGCTTCCGTCAAGCGCTTCGGAAAGGTCTCTGTACTTTGTCTCGTCGCAGATGACAGCGTTGTTGGCTTCGAATTCCCTGGCCTGGGCCGCCATAAGCTCCCAGCTGCTTTTGCAGGTAAGAAGCTCCACCTCGAAAAGATCCCTGTGCTCCCTTATCACATCTAAGGTCTGCCGGCCTATCGAACCGGTGGAACCGAGTATCGCTATTCTTCTTTTATCCATCAGAAACTGATATATTTGGTAGGATCCACTGCCTCTCCGTTGTGCCATAGCTCAAAGTGGAGATGCTCTCCGTCCGAAAGCGTGCCGGTGCCGCCAAGTATCGCTATCGGGGTTCCGGCGCTCACCTTGTCTCCGGTCTTCTTCATAAGCTTCTGGTTGTGCTTGTAGACGGAGATGATGTCGCCTTCGTGCTGTATCCTTATCGTGTAGCCTTCCGTGTCTGTCCAGCCGGCCGAGATCACAGTGCCGTCCAGTACCGACATCACCACCGAGTTGTCCGGAGCCGTGATGTCGATGTAAGGATGGAGAGCCTTGTCATAGCCTTGCGAGACCACGCCTTTGAGCGGTGTGAAGAAGTGCATCCCTTCTATAGGAAGAGTCCTTGACGGATTGGATTTGAGGTTGAACTTGTCCTCGTCCGCCACCTCCTTGCGAAGGAGCGAGTCCTTTCTCGCCATATCCTCAGGGTCGGCCACTTTCTCCGGCGCATTGCTCCTGACATCCATAAGACTGTCGATTCTCAAAGGCTCCTGCCCGTCCACGACCCTGCGGAGATTCTCCGAGTAAAGTTCCCATTTGGTGATGACATTCTCAAGTGAGTCAACCCTGATGGCGTTCAGGATGGCGTCGTGCTTTGTCTGCGAGTTAGGATAGCCCGGAATCAAAGTGCGGACCGGGGTGAAGGCGATGATGCAGAATATGACCGAAATGGAGACCACCACGACAGTGATCCCCGCCACGAGAGCGTCCATTTTAGTGAATTTCCTTGACCACAGCGTGTCGTGTGTGTCATCATCCACCAACGTGAGCCTGAAGTTGTTAGCTATGCCGTGTTTTTTCTGTTTGGACATAAGATTTTGACTTGAAAGCCTTTTTCGTTAACTTTGCGGATTACAATGGACAGGATTATCGGCATAGACTACGGACGCAAGCGCGTAGGGGTCGCGGTCAGCGACCCGCTGGGTATTTTTGCCTCAGCCCTGGACACGGTTCCGGCTGCAAAGATAATAGATTATATCAAAAATTATGCTCAAAACGAGTCCATAACCCGCTTCGTGGTCGGCTATCCGATGAATATGAACAACAGGCCTTCCGAAGCCGCCGCCGATGTGGACGTGTTCCTTAAGCATCTGGCGAAGGCTTTTCCGGACATTCCGGTGACTTTGGAGGACGAGAGGTTCACCTCGGTGCTGGCCCATCGCGCGATGATTGACGGAGGTATGAAGGCTAAGGACCGGAGGGACAAGACTTCCGTGGACAGAATCAGCGCCGCGATCATCCTGCAGAGCTACCTTGACAGGACAAACAGAAACAAGTAGGAGAACAGTTATGATATTACCGATTTATTTGTACGGCTCGGAGGTGCTCCGGCAAGTGGCTGCTCCGGCCGATCTTTCCGACAAGGAGGGAATAACCCGCCTCATCGATGATATGAAGGAGACTCTCGTGAAGTCGGAAGGCTGCGGACTCGCCGCCCCTCAGGTCGGGGAGAGCGTCAGGATTCTGATCGTTGACGGTACCGGGATGGCCGATGTCTATCCCTATCTTGCGGATTTCAGGAGAGTGATGATCAACCCCGTCATCCTCGAGGAGAGCGCGAAGAAATGTGAATATTCCGAAGGCTGTCTCAGCATTCCGGGCATCTACTGCGACATCACCAGGCCCCAGAGTATGACTGTTGAATATTACAACGCTGATTTCGAGAAGGTTACGGAGACCTTTGATAAGTTCGCCTGCCGTATGGTGCAACACGAGCTGTCTCATCTTGACGGAGATATGTTCGTGGACCACGTGGCTCCGATCAGAAAGAAGATCATCTCGAAAAAGCTTCAGAACATTGCGAAAGGAAAGGTTTTTGCAAGGTACGCCACGAAAATCAAATGACACAGGAATACTATGGGAGCATTTCACGCATATGACATACGCGGGGTCTATAATGTTGACTTCGACCGCGACACCGCCTACAAGGTGGGCTATTTCCTTCCGGAGCTCCTTGACGCTGACAAGGTTCTTGTCGGCCGCGACTGCAGGACGTCGTCTCCGGAGATTCACGATTATCTTGTCAAAGGCATAACCGACCGCGGCGCTGATGTCTATGACATCGGTCTCAGCACGACTCCGATGGTCTATTTCGGAACAGCGAACTACGGCTTCAAGGCCTCTGTCCAGATCACGGCCTCGCACAATCCAAAGGAATATAACGGAATGAAGGTCTCCAGAGAGAACGCCCTTCCTGTCGGACTGGATTCCGGCCTTGGCCGGATTCAGGAGTGGATTGAGAGCGGAAGGCCTACTCCGGTGGCTGAGAAGAGGGGACAGGTCATTCCTAAGGACATCCATAAGGACTATCTTGACTTCCTTATGAAGTTCAGGGGAGACTATTCGGACATCAAGATTGCGTTTGACCTTTCCAACGGAATGTCAAGTCTTTACGCCCGCGAGATTTTCGGTGATTCCCCAGCGTACATATTCGAGGAGATGGATGGAGACTTCCCTAATCACGAGCCTAATCCTCTGATTCCCAAGAATGTCGAGCCGCTCAAGGCTTTGGTGCGCAAGACCGGCGCTGATGTCGGTGTCATCTATGACGGTGACGCTGACCGTGTTATGTTCGTTGACAATGAGGGCGAATTTGTCTCGCCGGATCTGATGATCGCTGTCCTCGGCCATTATTTTGTCGAAGAGAGGGGCGAGGCGGGCACTGTGCTTCAGGACATCCGCAGTTCCAAGGCGGTAGGGGAGTATCTGGCTTCGATGGGATGCCGGATGGCCACCTGGAAGGTCGGCAGGGCTTTCGCCGCCAAGAAGCTCCGCGAATTGGACGGTGTCTGGGGCGGAGAGCTTGCAGGACACTATTATTTCCGCGATTTCTTCTATTCTGACAGCGGATTGCTGGCCTCTATGCTGATTCTCAGGGTTGTGGCTTCAATGAAGAGGCAGGGAGTGACCCTTCACGAGCTTATCGGCAGGATCGCCCGTTACCGGAATTCCGGAGAGGTCAATTTCCGTGTCGAGGACAAGAAAGGTGCGATGGATGCGGTCAAGGAGTATTTCATCTCCAAGGAGAAGCCGACGGCGGAGATGGATTTTGATGGCTACAGGGTGGAGTTCCCTGACTGGTGGTTCAACATCCGTCCATCCAACACCGAGCCTTATCTGAGGTTCATTTGCGAGGCTACTTCGGACGGGCTTCTTGAGGAAAAGGTAAATGAGACGAAGAACCTTCTCGCTGAAAGGTTCGGAGCTAAGCTGTAGGCATTATGAGTTATGGAAGATTTTGTGCCGGCGGCTTAGTCGTCGTTCTTGCCGCGCTTCTTATGTGTGTGCCCGCCGTGGCGCAGGACACGACTATCAAGACCAGGAGGCAGGCGGAGATTCTTGTCCCGAGGATTTCCAGAGAGTCCGTTCAGTCGATGTCATTGTCCAAGGCCGAGGCTCTTGACACAATCGACACCGCCGACCCGCACATCAAGATTCTGCTTCTTTCGGACAACACCTGGAAGTATTTCAAGGACTCCAGCTATGCCCGTGACCATCAGGTTTTCAATGAGTATTGGACACACGACTATCCTGACCCTTATCACGTTTCACTTGACGAGCTTCCGGACGAGATAGCCCTTTGGATCGTTGACACTCTTAGCGAGTACAAATGTCCGCACCAGAACGATGTGTATTCAAAGTTCGGCTATCGTCACAGGCGCAGGCATCAGGGGGTGGATCTGCCGCTGCACACCGGCACTCCGGTGTATGCCGCGTTTGACGGTAAGGTGCGTATCTCCAAATACTACAGGGGATATGGCAACCTCGTGGTCCTTCGTCACGACAACGGGCTGGAGACGTTCTACGGGCATCTTTCCAAGATTTACGTTGAGGATGACCAGTGGGTCAACGCCGGAACCATCATCGGTCTCGGAGGCTCTACAGGCCGTTCGACGGGCCCTCATCTTCATTTCGAGACACGTTACAAGGGTTATGCTTTTGATCCGGAGTGGCTTATTGATTTTCATTCCGGCACATTGAGGCACAGGTTGTTCGTCCTTAAGAAGAAGTACCTTAGCGCAAGCAGCAAGTATGTTCCGGAAAGCGAGCAGGAGGAGATAGACATTCTTGAGGGTGACGCGAAGGATAAGGAGGAGGCCGCCAAAAAGGCCGAAGCCGAGAGAAAGGCCCAGGCGGCCGCCCAGTACCATACTATCCGCCAGGGTGACACTCTTGGCGCTCTTGCCAGGAAGTACCACACCTCTGTCAAGACGCTTTGCCGCCTCAATGGCATCAAAGAGACCACCATCCTGCGTCTTGGCAGGAAGCTGCGCGTGAAGTAATATGTGATGTGTCCGCAGTCCATAATGGTCTCGGGCTATCTGGCAACCAAACGGTTTCATTTGAATCAAGTAACCCTTTTCAGGAGGGATGGCCAACAAGAATCTCAACAAGGCTAAGGAAGCCAAGAAAGATGAGTTTTATACTCAGCTTGAAGACATAAACAATGAGCTGCGCCATTATCGCGAACATTTTCGTGGTAAGACTGTGCTGTGCAACTGTGATGACCCTCGTGTCAGCAATTTTTTCAAGTATTTCGCTTATAACTTCGAGTTTCTCGGCTTGAAGAAACTGATTGCGACCTGCTACAAAAACCAAGATATAAACCTCTTTTCAGAGGGGACAAGCGAGCAGGCGGTTTATCTCATATATGAGGGCGACAAGAACGGCGACAATATTCCCGATGATGAAGAGATTGAAGTTTTTCCACTCAAAGGCGATGGCGATTTCCGTTCTGCCGAGTGCATCGAGTTTCTTAAAGAGGCTGATATTGTCGTAACCAATCCTCCATTCTCTCTATTCCGTGAGTATGTCGCCCAACTTATCAAGTATGATAAGAAGTTCTTGATTATCGGCAATCAAAATGCAATCACTTATAAGGAAATATTCCCGCTAATCATGCAAAATAAGCTTTGGCTCGGATTTAACAGTGGAAATATGGCTTTCAAAGTGCCCGTTGATTCTGAACCACGTGCAACAAGATATTGGGTAGATTCTTCCGGCCAAAAATGGCGCAGTATGGGGAATATTTGTTGGTTCACTAATCTTGACCATAAGAAGCGTCATGAAGAACTCATTTTATACAAAACATATTCTCCTGAAGAGTATCCGGAATATGATAATTACAAAGCAATAAATGTGAACAAGGTTGCTGACATCCCGGTTGATTATGATGGGATAATGGGTGTCCCCATAACATTTCTTGATAAATATAATCCGGATCAATTTGAGATTGTGGGATGTACAGAAAGCGAGGGGAAAGGATTAAGTAATGGGGTGTTAAAAGATGATGGTGTGAAAAAGCCTGTAGCACAGCCACTTACGGGGGGGGTGCGTCTATTCAAACGGATATTTATCAAGATGGTATAAAGATGGCTACGGATATTATCACAGGGCGAGAATCCGAGGAAAAGAAGTATATTTCAGAATCCTCATACATCACCTCCATCCCAGGACTCATTAAGAACGCTGAAGGGAAAATAAACGGTATCATCACTTATGCGCGTATAACCATTAGAAAGAAATAGGCCATGAAAATAGAACTGAAATCAATCAAGATAGCCGACCTTATCGACGGCTATTCCAATGACCCCGATACCGGTGTCAAGGGATATGGCGGCAAATTGGATATTCGTCCTCCGTATCAGCGCGAGTTCCGATATGACGTGAAACAGCAGCAAGCAGTCATCGATACCATATTAAAGGGTTTCCCGCTGAACATTATGTATTGGAGTGTCGGCGAAGACGGCAACTTCGAGATGATTGACGGTCAGCAGCGCACCTTGTCGATTTGCGAGTTTCGCACGCATGGCTTCAACATAGAGGACCCCGACCGTGGAACTCTCTATTTCTCGACACTTACCAAGGATGAACAGGAACGGTTTCTCAACTATGAACTGACAGTCTATTTCTGCGAGGGTACTGACAAAGAAAAACTTGATTGGTTCAGAGTCATAAATATCGCCGGAGAGAAGCTTCTTGATCAGGAACTGCTGAATGCTGTTTATACCGGGCCGTTCGTTTCCGACGCGCGCAGACATTTCTCAAAGAATGGTTGTCCGGCCTACAAGCTGGGAGCTGACTATCTCAACGGCAATGCCATCGAGCAGGCTTATCTCGCCACCATACTCAAATGGGCGGCTCGTCATGACGGTATAGCCAAGGTGGATGAGTACATGGCATTGCATCAGTTTGACCCGAATGCCAACAAGCTATGGGCTTACTTCGTGTCAATTATCACATGGATTCGTTCGACATTCCCGAAATATCGCCGAGAGATGAAAGGCCTCGATTGGAGTGCGATGTTTGATGAGTTCAGAGAGAATACTTACGATACTGCCGCGCTTGAAAAGCAAATCCACGACCTCATGGAGGATGATGAAATAATGAAGAAAGCCGGTATCTACCGCTATGTTCTTAGCGGAGATCTCCGAGATTTGTCATTCCGTACCTTCGACAAGAAACAAAAACGCGAGGCATACGAGCGCCAGAAAGGTGTCTGCGTCCACTGTCACAAACACTTTGAGTTAGAAGATATGGAAGCCGACCACATCACTCCGTGGAAAGAGGGGGGCACCACCGTCGCCGACAACTGCCAGATGCTTTGCCGCAACTGCAACCGCATCAAAGGAGCAAAATAGAATTGAAGATGTGGTTTTAACATATATCCTCATATAAACCTAATTAATTCCAATCAGCAGTTGAACTGCTGTGATTTAAAGTTAAGGTAACTATATAGATGTTGACTAACTATTATGAGAATTGTCATAACGCACAATTCATAGTAGCCCTGAAGCATTTGGCACCAATAGAATTGGTGTTCTATGGTGCTGATAATGTACCAATGGAAATGTTAGTCAACACGTATATAGTTCCCAAAGTTAAACCGAGACTACGACGAGCCTCGAAAAAAGTTGCAAATAATTGAGGATTAAAGGATAATAAACTTGTAAAAGTCCCTGGAAACCAGTAACTTAAAAGTAAAAACTACCCCTAATTTTTGCTCGTTATGATTTCCAAGGACAAGGCTCTGAAACTCATCA
>CAYWIW010000040.1:0-11523 GCA_964458425.1 uncultured Muribaculaceae bacterium | reverse complement strand
GCAAACTTGCCATCGCCTTCATTTTCTTAATTTTCAACTACTGATTCAAATTATTTATCATAAAAAAACATTTTTTCGACAAAAAGTATTAAAAGTTTTAAGTCACAGGATTCGCAACCGAATCCATCCCGTTTCTTAATAAGGGTAAAGCAGTTAGCCAATGGGAACTATATGGCTCTCTAAAATCAACGGGAACGCCATCCCACGCCTGAAGCGCGTAGAAGGCACGGCACTGATTCTGACAAATTTTAGTCACTTCCTATATAGTTACCTTGTTTTATTGCTATATTCGCAAAAACGGTCAACGATGACAGGGGCTGCAACGGCAAGGCTATGGATAGGGAAGAGAGTCGCACTGGTGGCGGCGCTCGCACTGCTGTGCGTCAAAGGAGCCGCGCAGTTCTCGGTGACCGGGACGGATCCGGGGGCACTGCGGTGGAGACAAATGGAGACAGAGAACTTCCGGCTGGTCTTTCCGGTTGGAAATGATTCACTTGCAAGAGTGTACGGGGCGGAACTGGAAAATGCGAGAATCAAGGTCGCCAGATCGTCCGGATTCCTTGTCGGACAAAGCTACAAGACCAAGATGCCTGTGGTGCTTCACAGCCGTTATGTCCTGCCGAACGCATCCGTAGTCTGGGCGCCGAAGAGAATGGACATATTCACTGTCAACGACCCATATTCCCCGACCGCTATGCCTTGGGTGCGGAATCTTGCGCTCCACGAAGGGCGGCACAGCGCACAGATGCAGTTCGGTGCGGCAGGGCGCTACAAAGTGCTGCACTGGCTCTTAGGCGAAATGGCGGCAGGAGCTTTCGCAGGGATATACCCGGGACCGACCATCCTCGAAGGGGATGCCGTGGTGGCTGAAACAGCCTTAAGCAGGAGCGGACGCGGCAGACAGGCCGACTTCTTAGGCTATATGATGCCGGCGTTTGACTGCGGCGACTGGAGGGACTATTACAAATGGAGCTACGGCTCATTCAAGCGCTATACTCCTGACCATTACAGGACCGGGTATATGCTTACCGCGGGAGCGAGGGTGTTTTTCGACGACCCGCTGTTCACCAATGAGTATTTCGACAGAGTCACACGCAAAGGCTGGCTATTCAACCTTCAGAAGACCGTAAAGGCGGCAAGCGGAAAGAGTTTCCGGAAATCTTTCAGGGACATAGAGGAGGGCTTCCAACGGATGTGGAGCGAGGAAGCGGCTGTGCGAGAGCCGTTTATGCCATCCCGCCAAGTCACGGAAGCCCCGAAGCTGCACACAGAGTACAAAGGTACGGCCGCATCGGAGAATTACGGACTATTCTCTCTCAAATCCGGGCTTGCGCACGCCAACAGCCTCGTCCGGATCGGCGTGGACGGCAAAGAAAGGAGAATCCGGTCATTCGCATCCTACACAAGCGGCCTTTCCATTGACCCTGAGGGACAAAGATTATTCTGGAGCGAATCCGTGGGCGGACGTAGGTGGAGCCTCGGCGGAAGCTCAAGGATACGTTATGTGGAGATGTCCAATCCGGAAAACGTCCGGGACCTGACACGGAAAGGACGGTATTTCAATCCCGCCCCGTCACCTGACGGAAAGGTAATAGCCGCCACTGAATATCCTTACCCGGGAGGCTCCCGCCTTGTTCTGCTGGAAGCGTCGGACGGCTCTGCCTTGAAATCGTACATCGCTCCGGATTCCCTTCAGTTCACGGAATCGGCCTGGATCGGCGAGAGATTGTTCTCGGCCGGATTGTCGGAGAACGGTATTGGAATATATGAGATTGTGGGGCAAGGAGTCGACGGAAAGGCTGAGCTGGAAGTCCTGCTTGAACCCCGCCCTGTCTCGCTGTCGCATTTGAGGGCGGTTTCCGGAAAGACCGTCCGCGCGCTTCGACAGACCCGGCGGATGAACGAAACGGCAGGCCTACAGGAAGAAACCGGAGATGGAGCGGCGCTGTCTTTCCTGTGTGACAGGACAGGAGTGACGGAATTATATTCATTGGACATCGGAACCGCAGAACTTCTCCAGCTGACATCGACACGCTACGGAATTGGTTCCCCGGTGTTCAGTGCAAATGCCGACACGCTGTATTACAGTTCGTTGGCGGCATCGGACAGACCGCAGGACTACCGTCAGGGACGGATGATTTACGCCACGGCGGTAAGCGAGCTGCCTTGTGTGCCCGCATCGTTCGGGGACATTCATAAATACCGTGTCGCCGAAGCCCTCACAGGACAGGAAGCCGCCCTTGGCTACAGTGAGGATGAGGGAATGGAGGTCAGCTTCACGCAGCCGAAAAGATATTCAAAGGTCAGGTTGCCGAACATCCACTCTTGGGCTCCGGTCTATTTCAACTACGACAACATCAGCTCAATAAGTTTCGACAACTACTACAAAAGCGCCTCGCTTGGAGCCACGGCCTTGTTCCAGAATCTTCTCGGAACAGGCTACGGGTTTGTCGGCTACGGAGCGCACGAAGATCCCGACAAGGCGGGGAGCTGGAGACATTCCGGCCATTTAAGCTACACTTTCACAGGGTTTTATCCCGTGTTAGAAATCTCCGCCGATTTCAACGACAGGGCAGGCCTTGACATACAGAGACATCAGCTCACGAAAGGGCAGACATCCAGAATCTACAATAAGGGCACTCTGACCGGAAGACCGTATTTCGACGGAAGCGTGAAGGCTTATATCCCGTTCAACTTCTCGTCCGGAGGCATAAGCCGGGGATTGGTCCCGCAGGTCAGGTACAGAATCACAAACGACAGGTTCAACGACCAGATCATCTTATCGGCGATCGAGGAGAAAGACGGAAAGGAACAAATCCGGAGGGTAATGACACTTAATGAGGAAAGAATCTCGGCACTCAGGACCTTGGATTTCTCGGTAAGAGGCTACATTATGCGCCAAAGAGCTGTCTCCCAGGTCTTTCCTTCGCTCGGAATCGGAGCGGAAATCGGAGTGCACACCCGTCCCGGCCACACAGACAGCTACAGCGGCACGGCATACCTCTACACCTACGGCTATCTTCCCGGCATCGGGCCCAGGCAGGGACTTAGGCTGACCGCGTCATTCGAGACCGATCTCGGGTGCGGAGGGCCGTACAGCTGTCCGGAAGGAGCGCTGACAGCCATACCGAGAGGATTTGTGGACTCGAACCTGAAAAGTGTGCTCAACACGTGTTCCGGAAGCAGGATGAGGGTCACGGCAGACTACGCCATACCGTTTCTGGATGTGGACTGGTCGTTCCTAAGCCCGATTGCCTACATCAAGAACTTCGAGCTGACACCGTTCTTTGACTGGTCTTACCAGACTTTCAGCCACAGCCCGGTTCTCCATTACAATCCGGGCGGAGTCACGGGCGAGCATCTGTTCAGCGCCGGGGCTGACCTTACAGTCAATCTCGGCAACTTCTTCTGGCTTCCGTATGACACGAGGGCAGGGATACGCTACTCCCGCAACTTCTGGCACAATCTGGATTATCTCCCTGTCTCCAACCTCAACGCAAACTACTTCGGATGGATCTTCAGCGTCAGCCTATAGAAGCTGTCGATTATTGTTCTCCGAAATCAGTAATACTGGATTTCCTGCCGGAAATGGGACAATCATACTATTTTTCAGGACAATTGTCCGGATTTTTCCGCAAGGATAGCGTTATCTTTGCCCTGGCACATTCAAGAAACCACATACAATGAAACGATTTCTTATCTCTCTTGCGGCTCTGGTCACTTCGGTGATCCAAATCCAGGCACAGACTTGCTGGACAATTCTGGACAACGGAGGAATCACCTTGGACCTTGAGAATGTCAGGCTTCCATATTCAGACCACATTGAAATGAGCGGTGAACAGATTTCCTGCGTCATCCGATGGCAGGTGGACGGCGACGGGCATTTCAGCCAGATGAGGTCGCTGGTCTTCCCGATGCTGAGAACCGTTCCGAACAACACCCACGCAAGCCTGATGTACAGGATGGGTACGGACGTGATGTCGCTGGTAGGAGTCAATTCCGTGGCAGTCAAACAGTTGAAAACCAAGAGTGTGACCATAGACGGAATGCTGACCTCCGTCTGTGAGTACGGGCTAAGGGACGCCAATGTCAGAAGCCGTGTAGGAGACTCGCCGGAACCGGTCATCGAGGTGACCGCAAGCATATTCCCAAGCACAGGGCTGCCGATGCTTTGCGAGATTTACCGGATCAGGAACATTTCGGGGAAAACGGTGACGGTCAATGTTCCCGAGTTCCGGCAGGTTGTCAACACTTTGGAAGACAAGGGCGTGGACGGAAGCTATGTTGTCAGAGGAGACATCGCGGGAAGCGGGACTTTTGAGCTTGACCCTCAGGAAAGCATTGGTTTCCAGGCCGTTTTTCAGGCCTATCGGGCAAACGGTGATGAAATGATCGCCGCCGACGCCACACGGGAATATTCAAAAAGGATGGATTTTGTCCGCGGGATTGACTCGTCTCTGGTTCTGGAGACACCGGACACCGCAATTGACGGAGAATTCCGTTTCGCCAAAATCAGATCCGCCGAAAGCATATTCAGGACCAAGGGAGGCCTGATGCACGGCCCGGGAGGAGAGTCCTACTACGCCGCCCTGTGGTGCAACGACCAGTGCGAGTATGTCTCCCCTTTCTTTCCGTTCCTTGGCTATCCCAACGGAAACGAATCGGCCTCAAACTGTTACAAGCACTTCGCCCGCTTTATGAACGATGAGTTCAAACCGATTCCAAGCTCAATCATCGCCGAGGGGCTGGACATCTGGAACGGTGCTGGAGACAGAGGAGACGCCGCAATGGTGGCGCACGGTCTGCCACGCTTCCTGATGGCCAACGGCAGAATGGATGAGGCGAGACAACTTTGGCCGTTTCTTAAATGGTGTCTTGAGTACTGTCACCGAAAACTCAACTCCGACGGTGTACCGGAGTCCGACACCGACGAGCTGGAGGGCCGCTTCCCGGCAGGAAAAGCCAACCTGTCCACCGCCTGCCTTTACTACGACGGCCTTGTCTCGGCGGCGTATCTTGCTCCTCTGATGGGCGAGCCTGCTTCTGCCGCAAGAACGTACCGCAGACAGGCCGAAAAGCTTAAAGACGCGATAGAGAGGTACTTCGGAGCGACTGTCAGCGGCTACGAGACTTACAGGTATTTCGACGGAAACGATGTGCTGAGATCCTGGATCTGCCTTCCGTTGTGTTTCGGCATCGACGACAGGGCCGAAGGGACACTTGCGGCGCTGTTCTCCCCTGCGATGATGACTGAAGACGGCATCCTGACGCAGCAGGGAAGCGCCACATTCTGGGACAGGTCCACGCTGTATGCCCTGAGAGGGGCGTTTGCCGCCGGCCATTCGGACGAGGCCCTGGAACAGCTGGCGCACTATTCCGGCCGCCGTCTTCTCGGGACGCACGTCCCTTATCCGGTAGAGGCCTACCCTGAAGGCTCGCAAAGGCATCTGTCCGCGGAAAGCGGACTGTATTGCAGGGTAATCACAGAGGGATTGTTCGGCATCCGCCCTACAGGCTTCAACTCATTCAGTCTCAAGGTTCAGCTTCCGTCCGGATGGGATCGGATGTCCCTGCGTCGGATAAAAGCATTCGGCTCGGACTTCGACATCGAGGTGTCCCGCACGGAATCCTCGAGAATCAAGGTAAGCGTCATTTCGGACGGCAAAGCCAGGGAATACATCGTCAGACCTGGTCAGGAAATAAAGAAAATAACTCTCAAGTGATATGAAACGCCTCTTTCTTCCTTCAATTGTGGCAATCGGCCTCGCATCCTGCTCACATCAGGCCCCAAAGACTGTCTATCTCAAGGATTATCTGACCGAGGATATGCTTGAAACCGATGCCGAGCCGGCATTGAGAAAGGCCTTGGAAGAATGCCTCAGGCACGACAACAGCACGCTTGTCCTTCCTGGCGGCACCCTTCCCGTCAAAGCGGATTATTGCTACGAGAAGTTCCAAAGGATAAGCAACAACGACCCGGGCTACAAACGCATCGCTTTCGACATCGCGCAGGCGGACGGACTGACAATCGAAGGCAACGGCACAACCCTGCTGTTCTCCGGATTCATCTCTCCGTTCAGCATAGAGGACTCGAGGAACGTCTCGATACGGGACCTAAACATCGACTACACAAGAACCTTCAATTCCGAAGGACTGATTACGGGTACGGGAGACGGATGGGTCAAGGTCAGGTTTCCCGAGGACTACATTACCGGCATAGAGAGCGGAATCCTCGTGTTCAAGGATGAGAACAGGGTCAGATACCCTTACGGCAACCTTCTTGAGTTTGATTCGGCCAGAAAGGAGGTGGCACACTACGTCAGGGATTATTGGATCTGGAGCCAGGGGCTTGAGGCAGAGCGTCTTCCGGACGGGGACTATAAAATCTACCAAAAAGACATAGAGGCCACCGTCGGGAACACTCTTGTGTTCGGAGCTTCCGCCCGCCTTAACCCGGCCTTCACGCTTGAAAGATGCGACGGATTCACCCTGAAGGATGTGAACATCTGGCACTGCGGAGGGATGGGAGTAATAGCACAGCGTTCCAGCGACCTGGAACTCAACAATGTCAATGTGACACCGTCTCCGGGAAAGAACCGGATGATAAGCATCACCGCCGACGCCACGCATTTCGTGAACTGCAAAGGCTATATCAGGATGATCGGCTGCACGTTCTTGAACCAGAAAGACGACGCGACCAATATTCACGGATGGTACGCCGTGGCCCGGAAGAAGATTTCCGACAACCAGCTGATGCTTTGGTCCAACTACGGCAAGGACTTCGCGGAGGCGGGAATGGAGATGGAGCTTGTCTGCCACAACACGATGATGACTTACGACACGCTGAAAGTGAAGGATGTCTACAGATTCAACGATATGCTCTCCGTCGTGACTTTCGAGGAACCGATTCCGGAGAGTTTCGAGGAAAAGGACGTTCTCGCCGACATCTCCGCCAACCCTGATGTCCTGATTCAGGGATGCACATTCGGGAACAACAGGGCCAGAGGTCTTCTGATCGGCTCCAAAGGCAAGGTTGTCATAGAGAACAACCGCTTCCACGTCCCGGGGGCCGCCATTCTCTTTGAAGGCGACGGGAACTACTGGTACGAACAGTCCGGAGTCAAGGATGTGACAATCAAAGGCAACATATTCGAGAATTGCCTCTACGGCAGCAAAGGATGGGGAAGCGCCTACATCGCGGTAGGAAGCGGAATCCCTCGGCGCGGGACAAGCCGCTACCACAGCAACATCACAATCGAAGGCAACACTTTCGACACTTTCGATCCGAGAATACTCAACCTCTACTGCGTGGACGGCGTCACCTACCGCGACAACAAGGTGATTTCCAACAATGAATATGAATACGACCATCAAGGAGAGGCTTTCGTCACCGAGCATTGCGACAACGTCAGCATCAAGGAATAGCCTGACAACGTACGCCCCCGGCAGGGAGTGGTGATTAAAAAGTTTTGCGAAAACGAGTCTGTTGTTATATCTTTGCAAAATAGTAAAATATTATACTAATTTCTGCAAATGGAAAAAGGCAAGACTGTTCCCGCGTTTTGGGGAAAAGAGGACTGGCAGGCTATCTGGATAGGCGGCATCGTGATCGTCATCGCCTGCATCGCCGTCCTGACGAAAGCATTTGATTTTTCAGCTGTTAAATTCGCTACCTGGACTCTTGGGGAGAACCTCTCCGGCGCGGCAGCCGCAAAAGTCGTCCCTCTGTGGGAGCAATTGTTTTCCTGGGTGTTCTGGCGCAAGTTCTTAGTGACATTCGTCACGCTCGGAGCGCTCTTCACGCTTGGAGTCAAACTACAGGGAGAAAGCGTCAAAAAGTACATTCCGGCGATCATAGGGTTGTTCGTCATCGCTCTTGTGGTCCGTCTCATCAGCGCCGAATATACCCTCAACCGTTACCTTGAATGGGCCTTCTGGGCACTTCTGGTCGGTCTTCTGATTTCCAACACGGTAGGAGTTCCGGACTGGCTGAAGCCGGCCATCAAGACCGAGTTCTACATCAAGTGCGGTCTTGTGATAATGGGATTCTCGGTGCTGTTCTCCAACATCGCCAAATTCGGTCTTTACGGCCTTGGAATAGCCTGGATCGTGACCCCGATTGTGATTCTGTTTATGTGGTGGTTCGGGACAAGAGTGCTGAAAATCAACAACAAGCCTCTTGTCATCACGATGGCGACAGCGACCAGCGTCTGCGGAACCAGCGCGGCGATCGCCACGGCGGCGGCCTCCAACGCCAAGAAGAACGACCTCTCGATCACGGTGTCCATATCAATCATATTCACAATCCTTATGATGGTGCTTGAACCGGTGATCATCAAGGCCTGCGGAATGTCGCAGATAATGGGAGGCTCGCTCATCGGCGGCACGGTGGATTCCACCGGAGCGGTAGTGGTGGCAGGTACGGCTCTCGGCCCCGAGGCACAGCAGGCAGCCGTTCTCGTGAAGTCAATCCAGAACATCCTCATCGGCTTCATCGCATTCTTCGTGGCTGTCTTCTTCGCCACCAAGGTTGACAACACAGGCGCGAAAGTCGGCCCGAGCGAAATCTGGTATAGATTCCCGAAATTCATCTTAGGATTCTTCATCGCCTCGATGGTGGCCTCGTTCCTCATCCAGCCTTTGTGCGGAGCCGATCAGGTCGGAGCCATCAACAAGGTTCTCGACCAGTACAAGAACTGGGCTTTCGTGCTGGCGTTCACCAGCATAGGACTGGACACGAACTTCAAGGAGATCATCAAGCAGATGCAGGGAGGCAAGGTTCTCTGGCTCTACATCATAGGGCAGTCTTTCAACATCGTGTTGACATTCTTCGCCGTCTGGTTCCTCCTTTCAGGCAAGTTCTTCCCTATTCCTGTACTTGACTGATGGGCATAAACCGGAAAAGGACAGCCAAGGTCCTTACCTTGATTGTGACAGGGGCGACCATTCTGGCCGCCCTTTACATAATGGCCAACGGCCTCGGGCTTCAGGACTCGCTGGATTTCGGCGCCGGAGCCTATTACTACGCTGACATCCCCGAGTTTGACAAATACACCCAGAGCACGAATTTTGCGGCGAGACTGCCGTTCTGGGTCTATGTTGTCCTGTTCCTCGCCTGGGGCGCGCTGATGTACAAGGCCTGGAAATGGCTTGACAAATAAGGTCTCCACCAGCATTCACAACGCTTGCGGTCAGCAAGTTACCCGAAGAGAGGGATTTATGGCAGAGGGGACATCAAACGGCATAGGTGGGCAATCACCTTCGGAACGTGAGCCGGATTTAAACGGCCGGCAATTGCCTGCCAGCGAAAAAAGAGTTTAACGAATATGTCTGAGAAGGTTACCGCCGTATGCGCGGCCTGTGGAGAAAAACACGGAATCGATGTCTGGAACAGAATCAACATCGGAGACAATCCGGAGCTGAAGTCCAAGGTGAAAGACGGATCGCTTTTCATCTGGGAATGTCCTCACTGCGGCAAGGCCAATCTTGTCCAGAGGCAGACGCTTTACCACGATCCATCAGACCGCCTGATGATCTGGCTTATGCCCGACGGCATCATTCCGGAAGCGCAGGAGAAAGCTCTTGAGGCTCAATTCGACAAGATTTCACAGACATTGGACGGTTACACGCTCAGGCGAGTGACAGACGTGGGAACGCTGATAGAGAAGGTCAACATCCTCGACGCCGGACTTGACGATTGCGTCATCGAGATGTGTAAGTACATCACCAAGATGGAGATGACGGAAAAAGGTGAGGGCAAGGACATTATGGACGTTCCGTTCAAATTCTACCGGACCGACGGCCCGGACAATGACATCGAGCTATCGTACCCGCAGAACGGTCGTATGCACGGGGTCAGAATCGGTTTCAATGTCTATGAGGACTGCGCCGGCATCATCCGCCGCAACCCGTCGGTAAAGCCGTCCTCAGGCTTCTCCCGCATCGACCCGGCCTGGGTCGCCCGCTTTTTCCGGTAGCTTCCGCCCTGTCTCTCATTCCTCGGCCTCCCGAAGAATCCCGCCGTGTCCCGCAGCGTATCTTCATCACAGCCAGCGACTTCCCGGCATCGTACTCATTCACCATCCCCATCACAGGACAACAGAAAAAATTAAAGGGCCGCAGAGGAACAATCCCGTGCGACCCTTTGTCGTATTAAGTAAATAGTAATTATTCAACCTTTCTGGCTCCATCGCTGATCACGACATCGTAGAACTTAGGATCGTGACCGAACTTGGCCGGGAACTGCTCCTTGACCGCGGCTATGAAAGCATCGTAAAGCTCTTCCTTCACAAGGTTTATGGTGCATCCGCCGAAGCCGCCGCCCATAACGCGCGAACCTGTCACCTCGCACTTGCGGGCGAGTTTGTTAAGGAAGTCAAGCTCCTCGCAGCTGACCTCGTACAGCTTGCTGAGACCGAAATGCGTCTGGTACATCATCTCACCGACGGTCTCATAGTCACCTCTCTCAAGAGCGTCGCAGACATCAAGGACTCTCTGAACCTCACCGATGACATATTCAGCCCTGAGGAAATCCTCTTCCGGAATCTCCTCGCGGACCTCGTCCAGCCAAACCCTCTTGGCATCGCTGAGGAACTCGACCTCAGGATGGTTCTTCCTGATGGCCTTGGCGGCGTTCTCGCAGGATTCCCTCCTCTTGTTATACGCCGAAGAAGCCAGTTCGTGTTTCACGCAAGAATCGACAAGGACAAGTTTGTAGCCTTTTGGATCAAACGGGAAGTATTTGTATTCAAGAGTCTTGCAGTTAAGACGGATGAGGCTGCCCTGCTTTCCGAAAATAGATGCGAACTGATCCATTATGCCGCACTTGACTCCGCAGTAATTGTGCTCTGTTGACTGACCGATCTTAGCGAGGTCAAACTTATCTATCTTATTGTCGAACAAGTAGTTGATAGCATAGGCAAATGTGCTTTCAAGCGCAGCCGACGAAGAAAGTCCGGCTCCGAGAGGAACATCTCCGGCAAAGACGGTGTCAAAACCCTCAACCTTGCCGCCGCGTTTCACGGTCTCACGGCAAACTCCGAATATGTAGCTGGCCCACTGCTGCTTAGGCTTGTCCTCCTCATTGAGTCCGAACTCTACATACTCATCATAGTCAAGAGAGAAGGCCTTGACTTTCTGTGTGCCGTTCAACTTTACCTCGGCCAAAATGCCGCAGTCGATGGCTCCAGGGAAAACATATCCTCCGTTGTAGTCAGTGTGCTCACCGATGAGGTTGATACGACCGGCCGAGGCGAAAACCTCGCCTTCTGATCCGAAGAGAGTCTTGAATTTCTCTCTTATTTTGGTTTTCATTTCCATATTATGTGATATTTAGTCTTGTTCGTCAACAGGCCGTCACCAATCAAAATGCCCGGAATCCTGTACAACAGCTTTCCGAAAACGATTTCAACAGCACATAAGGCAAATTTAACAATTTTTCATAGAATACCTACCTTATCCATACCACAATCAGGGCAACCGCATCAAAATAAACTCCATCTGCCAGAAGAAGCCAGGTCGAGA
>CAYWIW010000039.1:0-11720 GCA_964458425.1 uncultured Muribaculaceae bacterium | reverse complement strand
GAGGTTGGGTGTTTGTAAAAACAAAGAGGGCAACCCTTGTACTTTTGGGTCACCCCCATTTAATCAACCCCCAGTCACTTGCGTGACAGCCCCTGGGGGCACGGGGAAGGGTTTCCCCGGGACCCCTTCTGTCGCACTGCGACGAATTATTTCAATTTTTAGTCACCCCACTCTATTTAATCAACCCCCAGTCACTTGCGTGACAGCCCCTGGGGGCGCGGGGAAGGGTTTCCCCGAAACCCCTTCTGTCGCACTGCGACGAATTATTTCAATTTTTAGTCACACTCTTTCAACCCTCTTTTAATACGGCGAACACTCAGGAAATCCAAAACAACTTATTATATTAGCGGAAAAATTCGGAAAAGATGAAAATCGTGTTTCTGGATGCGGCGACGATGGGAACCTCGTCGTTGGCTCCGATAGAAAAGGAGGGAGATCTGACAGCGTGGCCTAACTCCACACCAGAAGAGGCCGTGAATCGAGTCGGTGATTGTGAGGTTTTGATTATTAATAAGATAAAGGTGAATGACCGGCTGCTGGACGCGGCTCCGAAGCTGCGGCTTGTCTGCGAGTCCGGCACTGGCATCAATAACATTGATGTCGAAGCCTGTAGCAGGCGCGGGATAATCGTCAGAAATGTCGCCGGCTATTCCACGGACTCCGTTGTCCAGGAAACATTCATGCATATTCTTAACCTTCTGGGCAATGGATTCTATTTTGACGATGTTGTCAAATCCGGGACCTACTCCCGCAGCGGGTTGTTCACTGATTATTCAAGGCCATTTGTGGAGATGGCCGGCAAGACCTTGGGAATCATAGGCTTGGGAGCGATAGGCTCTAAGGTCGCAAGAATCGGGGAGGCTTTCGGAATGAACGTCATCTACTATTCTACATCCGGCACGGGCCATAACCGGGACTATCCTTCGGTGCCGTTGGAGCGTCTGATGCGCGAATCCGACGTCATCTCGGTCCACGCTCCGTATAATGGGCGGACAGCCGGTCTTGTCGGAGAGGATGAACTCAGGATGATGAAGCCTAAGGCGATAATTGTGAATATGGGGCGAGGTGGCATTGTGGTTGAGGATGCCTTGGCAAAGGTCATTGACGAGGGAGTCATCGGCGGAGCTGCTCTGGATGTCTATTCCATCGAGCCGTTACCGGCTGACCATCCGCTTCTGCACACACGCCATCCTGAGCGTCTGAGCCTTACTCCTCATATAGCCTGGGCCAGTGTCGAGTCCAGAGAGCGCCTGATCCGCTCCATTGCCGAAAACATCGCAAAAGGGTTTTGATGTGAGGAAGGCCAAGGGACGAAAGTCCATATTTCCAGTTATTTACCATAGCAAGGGAACAAGTCTAATTTCTTGATGTTTATGTCAAACAAATCAATCATCGCCGTTGTGGCCGCGACGCTTGCCTTTTCTCAGGCGGCAAAGGCTCAGACCAATCTCCAGGCCTTTTACGATTTCGACCGTGAATGTGTCACGACCACTCTTGAAATGTTCAAGGCGGACGATTGGGGAAACACCTTCTTCTTCGTGGACTATGACTATCAGTTGAAGTCAGATAATGGTACAGTCGATTCTCCGGGAAGCACATACTTTGAGATAGCCCGCTGCCTCAATTTCTGGCAGGACTCGGCTCTCGGCGCTTTCAGCGCCCATATCGAGTACAATGGCGGCTTCGGTACAATCGGCGCTCCCGGCTCCGGCGGCTTCTATGGTGTCAACCACTCGATACTCGCCGGTGTCGACTACTTCCTGCACAGCAAGGATTTCAACAATACCCTTAATCTCAAGGCTCTTTATAAGAAATTCAGAAATCTCTACCAGAAGGCTCCGCTTCAGTTCACGGCGGTTTGGGGATGCCAGGATCTCTTCGGGGTAAAGGGGCTTCGTTTCTCCGGTTTCGCCGATGTCTGGTGGGAGAGCAAGTGTGTCTTCCTTTCCGAGCCTCAGATATGGTACGGATTCGGGGAGCACTTCAACATCGGAGGCGAGGTTGAACTCTCCGCCAACTTCGCCGGATATGACGGTTTCGCCTGCCGTCCGTGTGTCGGCGTGAAGTGGGTGTTCTGATTGCGGGACTTTTCGGCTCCGGCGCCGATCCTCCTTGCCGGGAAAGCCGAGAATCCCCTTGGTTAGTACGTGTGTTCTTATTTTTAAAAATTCTAAAAACCACTCTCCTGTAATTAGTGGATTCTGAATGAATTAACATTATAGTTATATAATTGTTAATAACTTTTAGCGATATTTTTGCCTGAAAGGACAAATAATCTGCTATCTTTGTAAAGATTGGTTCGGCTTCTTTTTGAAGGGCCTGACTGGTTTTTAGCCGACAAACTGCTTCTCAATACTTAAGAAATAGAATTTACAGAATATGGATGTGACAGTGCGCAAGACCAACGGCTCCTATGAGGAGTACGACAAGGTCAAACTGATGAACGGCATACGCGAGGCTTACAAGACCGCCGGTGAGGAATGTCACGAGGCTGTGGTTGTCTCTATCGCGGAGAATCTCTATATATACGACAAGATTACCAGCCGTGAGATCAGGCGACAGGTCGAGGAAAGCCTGATGTCCATCAACAAGAAGGTGGCCGTGGCCTACATCGAAAAGTTCGACGCCGGTCTGGATCTCAGGAAGAAGCGTGACTTTATCCGGGATTACATCGCGGCCTCCAACGCCGCCACCGGCTCTAAGTTCGACGCCAACGCCAACGTGACGCGCAAGAACATCGTGACCCTCGGCCAGGAACTATACAAGGAGAACAACATCAAGCAGAACCGCTACATTATGAAGGACAAGATCAAAGCCCTTTATGGCCGTTCGCTTGCAAGCCAGTACATAAAGGATCTTGAAAGCCACGTCCTCTACAAACACGACGAGAGCGGCACTCCCGGCTATCCTTATTGTGTGGCGATCACGATGTACCCGTTCCTTGAGGACGGCCTTATCAAGCTCGGCGGTGTCTCGGTGGCTCCGACCGATCTCAAGTCATTCTGCGGAGAGTTCATAAATCTTGTATATTCGATTTCTTCCCAGTTTATGGGGGCGGTGGCGACTCCTGAGTTTCTGATGTACCTTGACTATTTCATCCGCAAGGACTACGGAGACGACTATCTCGATCATCTTGAGGATGTCGTGGAGATGAACGCCAAGAAAAGGACGCTTGTCAAAGTGATCGACAACTACTTCCAGCAGGTCGTCCATTCGATGAATATGCCGGCGGGCAACAGAGGCTATCAGACCGTGTTCTGGAACATCAGCTATTTTGACGAGAGCTATTTCAAGGGAGTCTTCGGAGAATTCCGTTTCCCGGACAACAGCAAGCCGAAGTGGGAGACTCTTTCCTGGCTCCAGAAGCATTTTATGAACTGGTTCAACGAGGAAAGGAACCGTTACATCCTCACATTCCCTGTCGAGACAATGGCTCTCCTGACCGATGGAAAGGACGATTTCATCGACAAGGAATATGCCGACTTCACCGCCGAGATGTGGTCCAAGGGACACAGTTTCTTCTGCTACCTGTCCGACAGTCCGGACAGTCTCGCAAGCTGCTGCCGTTTGCGCAACTCGATCACCGACCTTGACAAGACGGACGAGGCCCACAATCACACCACGCATCAGTATTCAATGGGGACCGCCTCTGTCTCGACCGGGTCAAAGTCTGTTATGACAATCAATCTCAACAGACTCATCCAGCTTGCCACAAGACGTTACTTCATTGAGAGAAAGGGGATTGTGGTTGATGGCTCCAAAGCCCTGACAAGGTCTGACTACGACAAGAACCAGCTTTATGAATATATCCGCGCAGCCGTGACCGAGCAGACCGAGAGGGTACACAAGTACCAGAAGGCATTCAACGAGATCATCAAGGATTTCCTTGCGGCTCGTATGCTGGATGTCTATCAGGCAGGTTTCATCGATATGAAACGGCAGTATCTTACAATCGGTGTCAACGGTCTCACCGACGCCGCCGAGTTCCTCGGGCTTGCAATCAGCCCTAATCCGGAATACAACGAGTTCGTCGATGTGATTCTTGAGACAATCAACCGCTCAAACAAGAAGGACAAGACTTCCGACACGATGTTCAACACCGAGTTCGTTCCGGGCGAAAACCTCTCAGGAAAGAACTACAAATGGGATCAGAAGGACGGCTTCTATGTCTCACCGAAGCATAATATGTACAGCTCGTACTTCTATAATCCTGAGGATGAGTCGCTTTCGATGATTGACAAGTTCAAGTTGCACGGCAACGAGTATGTCAAGCATCTTGATGGAGGCTCGGCCCTGCATATGAACGTCTCGGAGCATCTCTCCAAGGATCAGTACCGTCAGCTGCTGAAGACCGCCGCTCATTACGGCACCAACTACTTCACTTTCAACTGCCGCAACACTGTCTGCAACGACTGCGGTTACATCAGCAAGGACACTCTTGAGGTCTGTCCTAAGTGCGGAAGCCACAATCTGGACTATCTTACGAGGGTCATAGGTTACTTGAAGAGGGTGTCATCGTTCAGCGAGATGCGCCAGGTCGAGGCGGCCCGCCGCTTCTACAATCACGACGGATTCGCACAGTCCAAGGAGGGGACACCGAAAGTATGATTAAATACATCCCTGAGATGACCTCGGTGGTCATCGAGGAGATACCTGACAGAGTTACCTTGGCCGTTGACATCAGCAATTGCCAAGGTAATTGCGTTGGATGCCATTCGCCGTTTTTGAAGACAGATGTCGGAGATGAGCTGACAGAGGAAATCATAGACAGGCTTGTGGCGGACAATTTCGGCGTGGACTGCTTCCTGTTTCTCGGCGAAGGGAATGACCTTGCCGGTCTTCTGCGACTGGCCGCCCACGTCCGCTCCAAAGGAATCGCGGCAGCTTTGTATTCAGGCCGCAAGGATGTCGAGGACGGAATATTCGAGGCCTTCGACTATGTCAAGGTCGGCCCGTACATCGGGTCTTTGGGCCCGTTGAACTCCAGAACGACCAACCAGAGGCTCTACAAGGTCTCACATTGCGTCTCAGGTTATTCGCTGGAAGACATCACTCACCGTTTCTGGAGCAGGGGAATCGACCCGAACAGAGTCTGAGGAAGCTCTCGGTAAGGATATACGTAAAGAGGAGGGAATCTTTCGATTCTCTCCTCTTGTCGGGATGATCCGACTCGAACGGACGACCCCTACGTCCCGAACGTAGTGCGCTACCAACTGCGCTACATCCCGATTGCCTTATCGGCTTTTTTCTCAAAAGGCAGCCTCGGGAGACTGCCTTTCGATATTCCTTTATGCGAGTTTGTTGATGTAAACCGCAATTCCACTCTTGAGGTTTGCAGCCTTATTCTGGTGAATGACTCCAATCTTCGCGAGTTTGTCAATCATTGCATAGACCTTAGGAGCGCCTTCTTCGGCAGCCTTCTTGTCTGTAGTGTTACGAATCGCGCGTATAGCGTTCCTCGTTGATTTTGCATAATACTTATTATGCAATCTGCGCCTCTCGTTTTGGCGATTAGCCTTTTTGGCTGATGCGTGATTTGCCATCGTTTTTATTTTTTAATATTTGTAGTGGGTAGGAGAATCGAACTCCTATTGCGGGAATGAAAATCCCGAGTACTAACCGTTATACGAACCCACCGTCCGTCCCTATGAAAACTTTTTGGTTTTGTAGGGAATGCAAAGGTATGCATTAATTTCTTTTTGTCAAAATATTTTTCCCTACTTTTCCTTCTCTTTTGTCTTGCTTTCTTTGGCTGAGGAGTCCTTTTCCTCGGGCGTGTTCCATTCAAATGAGTAGATTATGGACTCTACCTGCCTGAGGTACTGCCGTTTGTCGTACTTCGGGGCATAGACCCATGCGTACAGGGTTATTATGTCCTTCCCGTCCTGGCTGTAGAACGAGTGAGATACGAAAGGACCTCCCATGAAGTCGTTCTGCACTTCCCAGAAGCCTCGTGTCTGCGCGAACTGCCGTCCTCTGAAGCGCAGGAATTCCACTGTCGGGGTTATGAAGGTGCTTATCGTCATCCATGTGTTGTCGAACATTCCGGGGACGTTGTCTTTCAGAGCGTCGTTCATGTGCGCTATTATGTTCTCCTCGGTGAAGTTCTCCGATTCGGCTGCGGGATACTTGTAGACGAATACTCCCTGCGTCGTATATTGTTTGTCGTCCGAGATCCAGATGAAGTCGTCAGTAGCTTTCCTCAGCCTGTATCCGCTGGGGAAATGCGGAGAGCCGCCTGTCATCTTCTGTACTTCGGCTGCTATGCCCTTTTCCTCATAGAGCTTTGAATTGGCGATGATCCTGTCTCTTTCCGCCTGCTCCAGTGCGTTGAGAATCATTGTGCTGTTCTCTTTGAAAATCTCCAGCATGCTTTCGGAATCGTTGGCCGATATCTGGATTACGCATTGGGGGCGGGCCCAGATGTCCGCGCGGTAGACGACTCCCGGTTTCTGTACCTGGGGATCTATGTCAAAGAAGACTATGTTCCTGTGGATCTTGAACAGGTCGGCAAAGCCGCTCGGGGAAATGTTCACGAGAGTGAAAAGAGGCTCCCTCTGGGCGAGATAGGGAGTGTCTCCGCCGAGTACGTTGCGCACTTCCGTACCGAGATCGCCTTCCCAGTTGTCTTTGTCCATGGCGATGATGACCTCTCCGGCCTTTCCGCTGACGTTCGGAAGTAGAGCCTGCCTGTTATTGTTGCATCCCGCTGCGGAAAGCAGGGCAATCACGGCTGCGGCTATTGTCAAGATTTTTCTCATTGTTACAGGTTGTTGTTTATTTGTTCTGTCAATTGATCAGACGTCCTATGTCATTGCCGAAGGCCAGCACCATGAGTCCTATGAGCAGTACGAATCCGACCGTCTGGGCCGCTATCAGGAACTTGTCGCTTGGCTTTCTTCCGGTCACCATCTCGTAGAGGGTGAACACTATGTGTCCGCCGTCCAGTCCCGGTATGGGGATCAGGTTCATTACTCCGAGCATTACGGACAGCAGCGCAAGCAGATAAAGGAAGCTGTACCAGTCCCAGCTGGCCGGGAAAACCTGGCCTATGGCCACGAAACTTCCGACGGATTTGTATGCCCCTGTGCTGGGAGTCGCCACCATCTTCAGGTCTTTCAGATATCCTCCTATCGTGGAGAATGTCATCTTGAATCCTGCCGGTATGGCGGACAGCGCTCCGTAATCCTTTTTGGTCACTCCGGGGATCCGGGCATACACGCCGGCGAGCCCCGATGTGTCCACTTTCATCGTCATCTCCAGGCTGTCGGCCCCTCTTATGATGCCTATGGGCACTTCTTCGTTCTTGTGTTCCGAGAGTATCTCCCTGCTTTCCTGCAGAAAGCTTATCTTCCGCCCGCATATTTCCACAATCCTGTCGTCTTTGCGCAGTTCTCCTCCGTAGTTCGGGGACGTGGGCGGAATCGTGTCAATCACGAACGGGACGGCGGCCTGGAACATTCCGGGGGTGTTGAGGACTTCCGGGATTCTGCTTTGGTCCAGATATATCGTCACGGTGTCCTTTCCTCGCAGTACAAGTGCTTCATGCACCTGCCTGCGGGCTATGTCGGCCTGGAGCGAGCTGAAATCTTCGGGGATATAGTCGTCCAGTCTCAGGATTCTGTCTCCGGTCCTGAAGCCCATGTCGTAGGCGAGTCCGCTGGCATAGATCTGCGTGTCTTTGTTGCTCAGGTAGGTCTCTCCCCAGATTCCGAGTATGAAAATGTAGATGACTATGGCGAGTATGAAATTGAAAAGCACTCCGCCTGCCATGACAAGCAGCCTCTGCCATGCCGGTTTCGATCGGAATTCCCATGGTTTCACCTCTTGTTTCAGGTACTCCGTGTCCATGGATTCGTCGATCATTCCGTTTATCTTGCAGTAGCCTCCGAGAGGCAGCCAGCCTATTCCGTACTCTGTCTCCCTGTCTTTCAGTTTAGGGAAAAGCTTTGAAAACCAGCCTGTCTTCGTGCTCAGCAGCTTGATTCCGTTGATGTCGAAGAAAAGGAAAAATTTGTCCACTCTTATGCCGAATATCCGTGCGAAGGTGAAATGTCCGAGTTCGTGGAACAGAATGAGTATGGACAGCGCAAGGACGACTTGCAGAATTTTGATCAGAACAGCCATTGTCTACAGATTTAACAGCTCTTTGGTCTTGACTCTCACTTCTTCATCGGTTGAGAAGATGTCTTCTATGTCCGGTGCGGCGATGAATGCGGATGATGCCATCATTTCCGCAACTGTTTCGGAGATTCCGAAATATGAAAGCCTGTCCTGCAGAAATGCGGCCACGGCTATTTCATTGGCGGCGTTCATGATGCATGGCAGGTTTCCCCCTTTTTCAATGGCTTCGTATGCAAGGCTTATGCAGGGGAATCGTTCAAGATCCGGTTCTTCGAAGCTTATCGAACCGATGGCGGCGAAGTCGAGCTTCCTGTTGTTCAGGCTCAGACGCTCCGGAAATGAAAGGGCGAATTGAATGGGCTCCCTCATGTCGGGCTCTCCGAGCTGCGCTATGACCGCGCCGTCCTCGTATTCCACCATGGAATGGATGATGGACTGCGGATGCACCACTATATGTATGTCGGAGGGTTTTGTGTCGAACAGCCACCTTGCTTCTATCATCTCGAAGCCTTTGTTCATCATTGTGGCCGAGTCGATGGTTATCTTAGCTCCCATGTTCCATCTGGGATGGTGCAGGGCCTGGGCTTTGGTAGCCTTGGCCATGGCGTCCCTGGTCCATGTCCTGAACGGCCCGCCCGAGGCTGTCAGGTGGATTTTCTTGAGTTTGTTGCCGGCGGCCCCCATCAGACATTGGAATATGGCAGAGTGCTCCGAGTCGACGGGCAGGATGGGAACATGATTGTCCGCCGCGAGCTTCATAACGATTGAACCTGCCGCCACAAGAGTCTCCTTGTTGGCGAGCGCGAGGGGTTTTCCGGCCTTGATCGCGGCTATGGCGGGCTTCAGGCCGCTGAATCCCACGAGGGCGGAAAGCACCATGTCCACCGTGCCTCCTCCTGCGAGGGAGCAGATCGAGTCCATGCCGCAGAATACCTTTATCCCTTTGGGCGACAGGGCCTCGGCAACCTCCATGTATTTGCTTTCATTGCATATGGCTACGGCGTTGGGCTCGAATTCCAGAGCCTGTTCTATCAGCAGGGACGAGTTGTTGTTGGCGGTCAACACTTCCGCCTCGAAAATGTCCCTGTGCTGACGTATCACGTCCAGGGCCTGTGTTCCGATGGATCCGGTGGATCCCAGTATGGCGATTTTTCTTTTTTCCATTTCAGAAACTTATGTAATCCGTCGGGTTCACCGCTTCCCCTTTGTGCCAGAGTTCAAACATGATTTTGCCGCTGCCTTCGGCTGAACCTGTGCTTCCCACAAGTGCCAGGGGTGATCCGGCGTCGACTTTTTCACCTGCGGAATGCAGCAGCTTCTGGCTTCTTCTGTAAATCGAGATGATGCCGTCATCATGCTGTATGATAATGGAGTATTGATATTCGTCGCTCCATTCGGCACTGACCACCGTTCCGTCGAGCACGGACATGACGACGGAGTTGGCGGGAGCGGAAATTTCCACGTAAGGGTGCAGAGCCTTGTCGTATGGCTGCGAGATGACTCCCTGCAGAGGAGTGAAGAAATGCATTCCTTCTATCGGCAGGCTTCTGGGTCTGTTCTGGTTTATGCTGAACTGTTCCGCGTCTTTTACCGTCTCCCTGAGCAGCGAATCCCTGGCCTGTGCCGTGGCTGCGTCCAGAGTGTCCTTCCCCTGGCGGCTGTTCCTTATTATGCTGTCAATCACCATGGGGTCGTCGCCGTTCAGTACCCGCTTCAGGTTTTCCGTGTAGAATTCCCAGCGTGCCACCACATTTTCCAGAGAGTCTATCTTTATGCTGTTCTGGACCGACGCCCTTTTCGTCTCGGCGTCAGGAAAGCCGGGCACGAATGTCTTAAGCGGTGTGTATGCCACCAGAAGGATGAAGGCTGCGAACAGCAGAAGGACAATGGTCAGGACGGCGGTGAAAAGCCTCCAGCGGGTAAATTTGATGACTCCTATCTGCCTGTGCGTTACATCGTCGGCAAGGGTCGCCCTGAATTTGACGACTCTCGGCTCCTTTGACTGTTTGTTTTTTCTCGGCATCACTCTTTCCTGTTTTATTGCTAACTTTGCCGAATGGACAGGATAATCGGCATAGATTTCGGCAGAAAGCGGACGGGTCTCGCGGTCAGCGATCCTCTTGGCATATTTGCCACGGCGCTTGAGACCGTGCATTCTGCAAAGATAGTAGAAACTATCAAAAACTATGCGCAGAATGAAACGATAGTCCGTTTCGTAGTCGGATATCCCAAAAATATGGACAACACCCCGTCCGAGGCCGCCAGAGATGTGGACGCATTTCTGAAGCAGCTGGCAAAGGCTTTTCCCGATATCCCCATATCGCTTGAGGATGAGCGCTTTACATCAGTCTTGGCTCATCGTGCCATGATCGATGGGGGGATGAAGGCATCGGATCGGAGGGACAAGAGTTCCGTGGACAGGATCAGCGCGGCAATAATTTTGCAGAGCTATCTTGACCGTACATCCGGACGTGGGGCCGGCCCGGCTCCGTCGGAGATTCCCGATTCCATGTCCAGAAATGTCACGAGAAAAAAAAGATGAGAATATGATTCAACCAATTTATCTGTATGGTTCCGCTGTGCTGAGGGAAAAGGCCCTGCCCGTAGATCTCGGCGACAAAGAAGCGGTCGAGGCCCTGGTAAGGGATCTTAAGGATACTCTTGCGGCGTCCGACGGCGTGGGACTTGCAGCACCCCAGATAGGTGTCGGCAAACGTGTCGTAATAGTGGACGGCACGGGAATGGCGGATGTCTATGACTATTTGAAGGACTTCAGGAGGACGATAATAAATCCTACGGTAATTTCCGAGAGCAAGGAGACTTGTTCCTACAATGAGGGCTGCCTCAGCATCCCCGGCATATACGCCGATGTCGAGAGGCCGGAGTCGATTACGATCGAGTATTACGACGAGAATTTCAATAAGGTTACGGAGACCTTGGACAAGTTTGCCTGCAGGATGGTCCAGCATGAGCTGTCCCATCTTGACGGCGTGATGTTCGTGGATCTTGTAGCCCCCGTGCGCAAGAAAATAATCGCCAGAAAGCTCCGCAGGATTTCAGAGGGGCAGGTCCGTACCCAGTACAGCTCCAAAATCAAGTAGTTTAAATTTTTTTTTGAAAATGGGCAATGCATTTCACGCTTACGACATAAGAGGTGTCTACAACAAGGATTTCGACAAATACACGGTATATAAGATAGGTTATTTCATCCCTTCTCTTCTCGGGACGGACAAGGTCCTGGTCGGAAGGGACTGCAGGCTATCGTCGCAGGAAATACATGACTGGCTCATAAAGGGGCTCACCGACGCCGGTGCCGATGTATATGACATCGGGCTGAGCACTACTCCCATGGTATATTTCGGTACGGCCAATTATGGGTTCAAGGCATCCGTCCAGATTACCGCCTCCCACAATCCGCCTGAGTACAACGGGCTCAAAGTTTCCAGGGAAAACGCTTTGCCCGTGGGGCTTGCGAGCGGACTGGGGCAGATTCAGCAGTGGATAGAAGAAGGGAAGGAGACTGTCCCGGCGGCGAAAAAGGGAACGGTCCGCGATATGGATGTCAAGGAGGATTATCTCAAATTCCTGCTCAAGTA
>CAYWIW010000038.1:0-12437 GCA_964458425.1 uncultured Muribaculaceae bacterium | reverse complement strand
GGTTGGGCGTTTGTAAAAACAAAGAGGGCAACCCTTGTACTTTTGGGTCACCCTCTCTCGACTTTTCCCTCTCCTTTGTCCGAGGATGCTTTTGCAGGAAAGCTATGAGATTCTGTACTTGTACAGAACCTTCACAGGTTTTCCGCAGACACCTTCGTATTTCTTGACGAGAGTGTCGTCGGAGAAGCGGAAGACGTAGACGCTGCCTTTTTTGTCTCCGGCCCTGTCCGGATTCCAGGTCGCGACGTAAAGAAGTGTCTCATAGGTTCCGGCCTCGCCCTGGAAACTTCCCATAAAGTTTGTACACATAGAGACAATCCGTTCTCCTTCAGGCACTGTAATCTTAGGGGCGGTCGGAGGCATAGAGGTAGGTGTCCACCTGTAGATGCCGTTGTCGTAGGAGTAATAGACATAGTTCGGAGCGTTGACAGATGTGATCATCACGGAGTTTCCGTCCATTTTCACGCCGCCTTCGACAGTGAAGTCTTTCACCACATCCTTGGCCTTGCCGAGGGTGCCGGTCGTGGATTTGATGCAGTAGGTGTTCTCCACACCGTCTTTCCTCAAAAGCACATAGACGATGTTCTTGGTGGCTATAGGGCTGAAATTCACGATTTTGTAGTCATCGAAACTCAGGGTCGTGACTTTGGCGTTGTCAGGCTGGATCATTATGTCCTCGTTGTAAAGCACGTTCTTGACATACACTTTGCTTGTCGCCGATGTGCGGTACAGCAGCCTTCCGCTCCTGTCTATTCTGGCTGTCGAGGAAGCGTCGACGCGCTCAGCCACGAAATCTCCGTAGAGGTCGTACCTGAAAGTCCTTCCGTCCGCCCCGGCCATCAGCGTGTAATACGCGGCCGAACTTGCGGCCTCTCCGGAGAATCCTTTGCAATAGGTCCCTCCGTTGTCCTGCATACTGATTCTGTTGTAGTACTCGAATGTCTTTGGCTCCAGTTTGAATATTGAGCCGTTTTCATCGGCTGTGGAAATCAGCAGCGAACGGTACTGAATCCCGGATTTTGTGTAGGCCGAGATGAAGAGGTCGGTCGGCTTTACGAGTTTCTGGCCCGGATTGATGAGACTGAACACGTCGGGATAAATCTCCTGGCCGTCCTCTCCTGCGTTTTCCGGCATATTCTTGATGAACGCCAGTGATCCGTCGCCTTCGTCATCGCACAGAATCATAAGCCCTTCGTCCATTCCGGAATTCACATTCAAGGTGAAATACTTGAACTCGATGTCTTCGCCATTGTCGACTTTCAGTCTGAGCACATAGGTTCCGACCCTGTTGAAAATGTAGCGGATGTCCGGCTGGTCTGAGATTGTGGTGATGTTGATCATATCTTTCAGACTTCCGTTCTGCTTTCTTTGTCCGTAGCTCCACTCATAAGTCACCGGCAGGCTGCTTGTGACCTTAAGGTCTGTATAGACGAGTTCTGTGCCGATGTTGACATCAATGACATCGGAGACCTCGTTGAATGTTATCGGGGACAGTTCCTTGAAGTTTTCGTCCTTTATCCCGAAGCAGGCGGTCGCACTGAGCATAGTGGCTACCGCTAATATTCTAATAATTAATCGTTTCATTGTCATTTCAATCCGTTGTTTATCGAAGCAGTGCGACAGGATCCCTCCAGTATTTGCCCACTGTGCCTGATTTTACCTGAATAAGCTCCGCGTTCGGGTCATCAGGGTGCTCCGCATACCAGGCCTTGTAATATTCACAAAGAGGAATCAGGACGTATGAGGCCCAGGCGGCAGGGTTTTCTGAAGCGAAGAAGCTCTTCTCAATGCCTTCCTTGTCAAGGTTCTCGCCGTATCTTTCCACGCATTCTTCGTAGAAGATAGGGTTCTTTGTCTTGACGTTATGGTAGATGTCGAGCATTTTCCTGAATTTGGCAGGGTAGAACTTCCCCAAATACATAGTCCATCCTTTAAGGTCACTTCCGGATCCGGATGTGGCGTCCCACCAGGAAGGGCAAAGCGGCTCTCCGTCGGAAACCATTATCTCGAAGACAGGGGAAAGAATCCGTGAAAGACTGGTGCTGTCCGCTTTCAGAGGGAGGAAGTCCGCGTTTTCATCAATGCCGAACCGTATGCTGTGAATCTTGTCCTTCATCGCTTCTGTACGGTTGATTGTGATGATGATGTCGCCTTTGACTTCTCCGGCAGGAATCACCAGATTGGAAAGCGTGAAATCCTGTCCTTCCACGGCCTTGACGATTTCGCCGCCGTCTTCGGTCCGGGTTGATTCCGGATCAAGGAGGCTCAGTTCGATTGTCCTTTCATAGCCGCGCGGCATACCCATCATCCTTACAGGAACAGTATGGCTGATAGTCTGGTCCTCAGTAAGTGAAAATGAGAGGTTTACGGCTGACGTAATCTCGAAGTAAAGATGATCCTTCTGATTCTCGTCGTACATTATCCACGTTCCTTCGCAGGCGCTGACGGTGCAGACCGCGGCCGCGAGGCATAATATTCTTGAATATTTCATCTTAAAGTCATTTAGTTGTTTTCGTTTCTGGCTTCGTCTTCTCCGACAGGATAAGGAATCTTGTAGGTGTTGACATCCGAACCGGACAATGTTGTCCCGAAGGAGACCTGGATGTCCTTTCCGAGGCGCTTCATATCGTGCCAGAGAAATCCTTCACCGTAGAACTCCTTTCTTCTTTCGGTGAACAGCTGGTCGGCGGTCACGTATGATCCTTCCAGAGGGTCAAGTCCACGGGTGGTGATCACTGCGTTGTAATACTCGGTGGCTTTCGCCGGATCCGACTCCAGCAATGCCTCTGCCATAATGTAGTACATTTCCGGAATCCTCAGTATGTTGCCGCCGAGAATCGATTTTCCTGAATATGTTGAATTCTCGGATGTGTAGTAAATCGGGTTCACAAGTTTCCTGAGCAGTTGCTGTCCGTCGTCGAACCACGCCGTGAGCCTGAAATCGGTCGTTGCCGAGCTTGCCCCGGACTCGTACAGCCTCTTGTAGTCGGCCAGGCGGAAAGTGCTTGAGGATGAGCTTCCTGTCAGTCCGTACATCCTTGCGTTCTCCTCTTCGTATTTCTTTGAGTATATTCCGAAGATGGTCTCGTCCAGATCCAGGGTTCCGTTGTCCGGCTGGTTGAACGCCTCGACGCCGCGCATCCTGAACTTGCCGCTTCCGATGACTTTGCCTGCATATTCAGAGGCTTTCGCCAGATCATTCCTTGACCAGTACACCCGAGCCAGAAGGGCTTCCACGGCGTATAGGTTCATATGTATGATTCTGCACGAGGTGAAACCTCCGTTCCTGCTGTTGTCCCTTTCTGCGGTCAAGAGTGAGGCATCGTCTGAGAGATAGGATTCGGCTGTCTTCAAATCATTGATGACCAGGTCGTAAGCTTCGTCAAGGGAGCTGAACTTGGTGATGTCGAAAGAGTATTTCGTCACATACGGGATGGCTCTGGCTTTTTCGCTTTCAGAGGCCCAGACCGGAGCTCCGTAGAGCCGCAGCAGCTCGAAGTGGATCAATGCCCTGAGGGCCAAGGCCTCGCCTTTGTACAGGCGGGTGTACGGGAATTCGTTGTCTCCGCCCTTCTCAATGTGGCTGATGATGTTGTTCAGCTGGTTGATGATGTTGTAGGAGTTGGCCCAGATGCCTTTTCTGACAGGGAACGCGCTTGTCTTGGTCCAGTAGCCGTAGGACATACTCTGAAGCCCGTCATCGCTGGTCTGGACATTGACGGCGAGCACTTCCGGAAGCCAGTGAAGGTAGTTCTTGTAGAGGTAGTCGTCAGTGCCGAGCTGTGCGTAGATGCCGTACAGGGCATCTTCATACCCTTCCGCCGAGTTGTACATATCGGCATCGAACACCTCGCCTTTCGGATTGACATTCAGGAATTTGTCGCAGGATGTGAATCCAAGGGCGGCAAACAGGGAAATCAGCGTTACGTATAATCTTTTCATCTTGTCTTGTCATTAGAATGTTGGACGGAATGTCAGGTTTATTGCGCGGCAGTACGGGTAGGATGTGCCTCTCTCGAACTTCACGCTTGAAAGATAGCCGAGGTCGGTAAGGCCGAATCCCACGCTGAGTTTCTTCAGGCCTATCTTGCCCATAAACCTGGTGTTGAATTCGTAGGCGACGTTCACGCTTGAGAAATAGATCTCGTTTCTCGTCTCAACGAACCTTTCGGAGTTGACGGTCTCCCTGGTAGAGTTTATCGCAAGGAATCTGACAAGATCCCCAGGCTGCTTCCACCTGTCCGTGTAGGCTCTCGCATCCACATTCTGCTTCGGGTTGATGTTCTCGACCTTTCCCTGAAGGGTGCTGTTGTAATAGTCTCCGCCGAACGTGTAGCTTGTGGTCAGGCTCAGGGAGAATCCTTTGTAGCGGATGGTGTTGATCCACGAACCGCGGAGGATAGGGTTGGTGTTTCCGACAGCGACCCTGTCGTCAGAGTCATAGTTGTAGGTGTAGCTCCCGTCTTTCTTTATGAATATCTCCTGTCCCGTCGCCGGGTCTATTCCTGCGGAACGCATCGCATAGATGTCGAACTGCGAGCCGCCCTCGGTGAACAGAAGCTTTGGTTTGATGGCGTCGGACGCGTCGGCGACCTCGGTGCCCTTCAAGGCAGTGGAGATGTTCTTTATCTTGTCCATCACGTGTCCTCCGGTGACAACCATCACCCAGGACCAGTCTCTTGTGTCGATGATTCTTCCCGAAACGGAGAAATCCACACCGGCATTGTTGATCTGTCCGAAGTTCACGTTCATCGAGGTGACTCCCACTGAATATGGCAGGTTGATAGGCATCAGCAAGTCATAAGTCGTGTTGTCGTACCAGTTGAATTCCACATTCAGCCTGTTTCCGAACATCGCCGCCGTGAGACCGATGTTGCGTGAAAGCTTTTTCTGCCACTTGAGGTCAGGATTGCCCATCGTCCTGGTCCCGGCGCCGAGTCCCGTGTAGTAGTCATAATCGGACTTGTATTCATAGATGGTCTTTGCCTGGTAGTAGTCGAATGACACGGTTCCTGTGTAGCCTATGCTCAGGCGAGGGGTGAGGGTGTCGATCCATTTCACGTCTTTCAGGAACGACTCGTTGTGGGCGTTCCAGGCAAAGCCTCCTGACCAGAACGGCGCGAAACTGTTGTCGGCCCCGAACCTTGAAGACCCTGAGGTTCTGAACGAGCCGTCAAAAACGTATCTGTTGAGGAACCCAAGGTTGCCGTTCACGAAGAAACCGACCTCCGTGGCTATTCTTTCACGTCCGGTAGGCTTTGCGTTCGGGGCGTAGCCTAAAGCGAACGACAGGTCGGAGAGACCGTCCTTGAGGAATCCGCGCCCCTCGGCCCTTGATGTGTTGGAAGTGGTCTTCTTGATGTTGCCTCCTCCGCTGATACGGAACAGAGAGCCTTTCTTGTCAATCGGAAGACCGTAGGAAGCCACGAGCTTGCCGCTGGTTGTGAATCCCTTGCTTGACCCGAAAGCATAGCTTCCTTTTTGTGACACGTCCGAGGTGTTCACAAATCTTGCCGCGTCCGGAGAGACATAGCTGTCATTGCTTCCGGAACTGATGGTCATATTGGCCTGTCCGCTGATGTCAAGGTACTTGGTGATGTTCCACTTGCCGGTCAGGGAACTCGTCAGGTTCTGACTCCTTGCCTTGCTGAAGCTTGAAAGGGTGGCGTCGTACAGAGGATTGGCCATTCTTTCCGAGTTCGTGTCGTAAGGGTCGAAATAATAGTTCTTTATGAAATTACCGTCCTCGTCATAGATTTTCTCGTAAGGGTTCAGCTTTGAATATGCCGAAAAATCCCCGTATGGCGAATCCTTGGAGTCGGAGAGCGAGTAGGTTGTCCTGAACGAGAGGGTCAGTTTGTCCCGGGTGTGGTAATTCACGTTGAAACCGAGGCTGTAGTTCATCCTGCGGTCGCCTTTCATAACTCCATAGTTGTCGGCGAAGCGGATGTTGGCCCTATAGTCCACACTCTGTCCCTTGGCGCTGAACATCAGGGAATGCTGATGGCTGAACGGAACCCTCAAAGGTGCGTGGATCCAGTCGGTGTTCACCCCTTGGCGAACATTCCTGAGCTTGTAGGCATAGGCTCTGTCCATCGAACCGTCATCGGTGGCATACAGCCCCGCAAGCCTCTCAAGCTCAAGTTTCTGGCTTGCGTTGGTCAAATTGAACGAACTCAGGTCCGGTACACTGAACTGAGGAACGAAATTGTAGCTGAGCCGCGCCTTTGCGTTGTCGATGCGCTTACGCTCGACCACAATCACACCGTTGGCACCTTTCTCTCCGTAAAGAATGGTGGCGGAAGCATCCTTCAGGACATCCACGCGCTCGATGTCGAAGATGTCAAGGTCATAAAGCTCCTCCATCGAGATCTCCACTCCGTCCAGAATGATGAGAGGGTTGTTCACTCCTTCCTCGCTTTCATTGGTGATGAGCGAGGATGCCCCGCGGATAAGAAGCGAAGGAATCGCGTTCGGATTGGAGCCTGCGGAATTGTTTTCAACCATCACCATACCGGGAGTCATAGCGGCGATTCCGGCCACGAGGTTCGTCGGGGACAGCTCAATGAGGGTCTCGCCCTTGATTGTGGTGGCCGCACCGGTAAAAGTGCTTTTCTTCTGAGTGTAGAACCCGTTCACCACAACCTGATCCAGTTCGGAATCAAGGCTTTTCATCACAACATCGTTCTGGGTGGAGCTTTTCACTTTAAAAGTCTGTTCCTCCATTCCGATGAAGCTATAGACTATGACGTTCTCCTGATCCTTTTTCGGAAGGAAACGCAATGTGTAGTTACCGTCAGCGTCCGTGCTGACACCTGTCTTCGTGCCTCGCAGCATAACAGCCACTCCGGCCAATGGCTCTCCGCTCTCATCCGTGACGTTGCCGATCACGGTAATCGCCTTGGAGGTAGGCCTCTGTGCGAAGGCCTGGCTTCCGGACAAAGAGAGAGACACCAGGAATGCAAGTATGCCGAGGCATACTTGACCGGTTTTTCTTTTCATAATCGATTTATTTGGTTCGTTTTACTTTATTTCAGCTTCAATCTGTCTCAGCAGTGATGAATAGTGGGCCTTGGTCTCGCCTTTGGCACCGGAAATGCGTGATTTCAAGAACTTTGCGATTCGGACAAGGTCATAATGGAACAAAGCTTTGGACTCATCGAGGCTTCTGGTGTTGACTCTGTACTGCCAGTTGTAGCCGTAATTGCCGAAATCGGTGCCGAGCATAGCGGCGGCCACGGAACCCTTTCCGTGTTCAGCCTCGTAGTCTTTGAGGATGTCGAGATACTTTTCGGCCATTCCTGACGGGTCAAGACCGTAAAGGGCGAGTTGCTCGACAGACGGAAGGTAAGGGCTGTCGGCCAGGGCTAAGTTTTTCACTTTCACGAGGCTGGAGCTTTTGGACGCTCCCTTTATAGCTGTGGCGACATAGATGTTCTGGAGGATGCGCTCGCCCTGTGTCAGGTTGTTCTTGTCGGAAGTCCCTTTCCAGACCCAGGCGTAGATGTCGTCAAGCCAGTTCTGCATAGTGTAGGCTTTTCCGTCAGCATCCTTTATGTGTGACGAAAGGATGACATTGGCATAAGTGCTGAATACATCCAGAGCCGTGTAGTACTGGAATATGGGAGCCAGGTCGACCCTGAGCGGGAACAAGTCGGTGATGGTTCTGTCGTTCACCCAGTAACATTCCTTGAGCTGGTCGATGACCCATTTGAGGGATTCCCTCTGAGTCTGTACAGGCACCGCCGTCGCATTCTTGCCTGGAGTGCCGGGCTTGACCGTGCTGAGGTATATTCCTCCGATGTTGAGTATGGCGTTGTTGAGGTACCTGTTGTACTGCTTGGCGAGTTCCTCGTAGCGGCTTTGCCTCAGACTGCCGTCAGGATCGGTTTCATCGGTGATCCACTCGTTGAGGTGTGACATTATGAAACGGATGTTGTCCGCCCCGTAGCTTCCTGACCTGACAGGGTCGTCTCCAAGATCCTCTTCAACGGCGGACGGGTCATATCTTTGGATGACCTGTTGTCTTCCATACCTGTAGCAAGGATCGCCGGCGTGGCTGTCAACCCATCCCTCGAGTATTCTGTTCTCCTCGTCAATGCTTTTTGCCTCAAGAAGCGGTGAGTAGGCGTATTTCACGAGGAACTTGTCGTAGACTCCGAGGAAAGGAGGGGTGAGGGACACGCCTTTGTCTTCCGGCTGGGCGACATAATTGAATCTGGCATAATCCATAATCGATGGAGTGGTTCCGTATTTGGCCGTGAAGGTACGGCTTCTTAACGAGTCGGTCGGGAAAGCGGCGGAAGCCGACATATTGTGCATAAATCCCAGGCAATGACCTGCCTCGTGGGCGATTATGTACTCTATGCTTTCCTCAAGGATGTCTTTAGGCAACCTTTTGCCGCGTACCCTCTCGTCCACCTGTGCTGTCTGGCAGAATCTCCAGTTCTCTGCAAGCTTGATCACATCATTGAACACTATGATCGAGGCGTTGATGATCTCTCCGGTCACGGGATCCACCCAGGATGGCCCCATCGCATTGGAAATCATAGCAGGGACATACCTGATGCAGGAATATTTAAGGTTGTCCGGATCAAATTGAGGGTCTTCCTCCGGGGTAGGGAAGTCCTTGACCTGTATCACGTTCTTCAGTCCGATTTCCTCGAATGCCTTGTTCCACCGGAGTATTCCCTTCTTCGCCGGCTCCCTCCATTCGGCAGGGAAGGCGTCGTCCATATAGAAAACAATGTGCTTTGCCGGCTCTACAACCTCACCTCTCCTGAAGGCTGCCGAATCCGATGGCTGCACGTCCCACCTGTGGATCACTGAATATGTGTCCACACCCGCTTTCCCGGAGACAAGCGATTGTTTGTTGGACAGGAATATACCCACACGGCTGTCGGCTATCCTTGGCTTCATCCTTTTTTCCGGCAGCAGCAGAATGGTTCTGGTCACGGAAACAGAGAACGGATCCTTGTTCTTCAGGAGTATAAGTCCGAGCAGGTTGGCGGAAACGGTGTATGACAGGGTTGATTTGATGGACACGTTGTCCTTGAACGCCTTGATGTCTCCGAGGGTGGAGGAGCCCGAATTGAAGCTGACGGTCATTGACACGCCTCCGCTGTTTCCGGATTTGACCGGAGCAAGCCTCTCGTCATTGCCGGTGAACAGCCTGGTCATCTCGAACACCACTCCGGATTTGTCAGGTGTCTCGCAGAAGACAGGATATGTCCCGATAATCGGATCCATACCGTTCAGCTCTACGGCTTTGGCCATAAACCTGTCCCGGTTGTTGAAGTCAGGAATCTGGTTGACTTCCTGCATATAGACAGTCGTGCTGTCTCCCAGAGAGAATCTTACGTGCATAGGAGCCTGCGGCTTGTAGCCTGTTGAGCCGAGGTTGGGATCGCTGACCTGCGAGATGGTCGATGCTATCAGCATCTCTTTTCCCAGATAACTCTTCGGCAGCTCTATATAGATTTTCTTGTTGACTTTATGCAGAGTCATAAACCCGTCTTCGCATCGGGCGGTGACGCAATCCTTGTCCTTGATGAAAGTTTTCCCGTACAAGTCTTTGGCCTTTTTGGAACCGGCCTTTGATGTGGTGTCCGATTTCTCCTTTCCGGAGTCATCGCCATCGCTGCCGGCGGCATAGCCTGTTGGTGCGGCTAAAATCAAAGCCATCAGCGCGATAATGCAGTTTTTCATTACCATTTAAACAATACTTTTATTAGTTAATAATGTTGTCATTCTTTCGGAGGCAACCCTTGTCGCTTGAGCACTGAGCGGAGCCCGGCGGCGGAAGAGTCGGTAATTAACAGCTTCTAAATATATGCATAATCCATCGAATGGTATTATGTTTTTTTCGCTTTTTCGTTTTAATGAAAAACGAAAAGGATTGCGCCTGAACCCGTTTTCCAATCCTTTCCGCCCTGATGATTCTTATGGTTTGGACATCGTCCTGGTCCTTGCCCAGGGAATGACGAAGGAAGGGGAGCGTTGCTGGCGGAGAAGCTCTTTCATATAGTCCATATACGGAGCGACGTGGCTGAAGAACATCCGGTAGCCGTCGCATAGGGCGTTCAGCCCGTGTTCTATCTTTGTCCCTCCGCGGCCTGTCTGGCGGGATTCACAGGTGTTGAAGCGGTGTTTAGGGCATTCTCCGTTGCAGGCGAAGAGCCATTCGCAGCGCAGGCACTTGGTCGGAAGCTTGTTTCTCTTGTCTATCCCGAAAGCGGTCTGCTTGTCAGAGCGCATCATCTCTGAGATCGGCTTTTCGGTGATGTTGCCCAAAAGGTAGTCCTTGTAGACAAAATGGTCGCAGGGGTAGAGGTCTCCGTTGTGTTCTATGACCGAATTGCCGCCACAGGTCTGGGCAAATGTGCAGGTCCCGGGCATCTCGCCGACCCAGGTGGCCAGAGTGGCGTCGAAGTTCGTGACAAAGCACCGGCCCACATCGTTCCGTACCCAAAAATCGAAGATGTCGCAAAGGAAGCGTCCGTAGCCTATGTCGCTGACAGACCACGGGGCGATGACGGCTCCGTCCGCCTTGGGATCCACGATGACAGGGCGTTTCTTCTTGTCAGGCCTGCCCGCTCCGTTCAGAGGGAAGACAACGTGTTCCACGACCGGCATAAACTGCATAAATCCGCTTCCCGCCTCCCTGAGAAACAAATAGGTCTCCAGCCCCCTGCCTTCGCTGGCGTGATTGACAGTGGACATCGTGTTGAACTCCACGCCTTCTCCCTTGAGGATGTTCAGCCCGTTCATCACCCTGTCAAAAGTCGGCAGTCCTCCCTTGTCCTTGCGGTATCTGTCGTGGATGTCCTTTGGCCCGTCCAGGGATATTCCTACGAGGAAATCGTTTTCGCGGAAAAACCTGGCCCACTCCCGGTTCACAAGAGTTCCGTTGGTCTGTATGGTGTTGTGGATGACCTTGTCTCCGGCATATTTCCTCTCGAATTCAAGAGCCTTCCGGTAGAAATCCAGACCGAGTACAAGCGGTTCTCCCCCGTGCCAGTTGAACGTGACCTCGGGCACGCCGTTAGCGTTGATATATTCCTGTACAACCTTTTCCAGCATCGCCTCGCTCATCCTTGGCTCTTTGCCGCCGTAGATGTCCGCCTTGTCGAGGTAGTAGCAGTATTTGCAGTCCAGGTTGCAGAGCGAGCCGGCGGGTTTGAGCATAATGTTGAACGCCATAGGGCCCGAAAGCCGCACCGCGTCGCCGAGCGTTATTGTCTTTTCGAATGATGCGTCTGACATAACTATCTGATTCTGACTCTGTCTCCGTTGATTTCTTCTCGTTTGAAACAAGGCCATCCGTCCTTTCCCCAGTAGATTCTCTGAAGGTTGGTGTATCTTGCCTTGATGCCTTTTCCGCCGCGCCCGGTGGCGTAGTCGCCGATGTGCGTATGATAGATTATGAACGAGTCCCCGTTCCTGTCCGTGAAGATCTCGCCGTTGTGTCCCGGGCCGAAGAACCTGTCGTACGGGCTTGAGGTAAGGATGGCGGTTCCGAACCCGTCGGCCATATCCTTGCCCTCCTTGGTGAGGAAAGGCCCGTCGGCATTTCTGCTCCTTCCCACCACGATGGCATAAGAATAGTCATCATAGCGTCCGGCGCTCGCGAACAGGTACCACCAGCCGTCCCTTTTGTAGACATAGCTTCCCTCAAAGACGGTGAGCCGCGTTTCGTCCTTGTCGATATCCTGGCCCGCTATGTGCCGGTAGACAGCTCCTTCGGCCACAGACAGGCCGTCTTTCGCCAGCTCCACCTGATGGATTCCGCCGACGCTGCCGAACACAAGCCAGACTTTGCCCGTCTGGTCATCAACAAAGGCGAAAGGGTCTATTGTGTCTTTTATGCCTGTGACTTTCGAGTCGGTCACAATGCTTTCGAACCTGTACGGCCCCGTGACCGTCGGGGATGACAGCACCACTATCCTCGAATCTTCCGCGCTGCTTCTCGCCGTGACGTAGATGAGGTAGCGTCCGTCGATTCTGGCGAATTGCGGAGCCCAGATGTCCGGGCCGAGTTCTTTCAGCCGCCTGACGGTTTCCTTGTCGAACGGGTGAATGTCCGTCTCTTCCCAATCGCAAAGGTTATGACTCCGCAGGAACGTTCTGTCGGCTCCTGTGGCTATGGAATAGTAATGTCCGTCCACCGGGTTATGGATCGCTGTGGGATCCGGCCAGTTCCGCCCGATTACCGGATTGGTGAATTGCCTGTACTGTGCGCATCCGGTCAACATCCAGGCGACTGAGAGTAATTGCAGCAAAGAGGTCTTCATAAAGTAAATATAGCCTTTTTCTCCGAAACGCGGCATCTCCCGGAGACATTATGGTACTTTTTGAATGATTATGAATCCGTTTTGAAAGAAATGAGGCCGGGTCAAAAGAGATTTTGATCCGGTTTTCTTATGTCCGCTATTTCC
>CAYWIW010000037.1:0-14764 GCA_964458425.1 uncultured Muribaculaceae bacterium | reverse complement strand
TCTTAAAAGTTGTTGACCTTTTTCTTTATACGGACACACTTTTTTGGACACTATCCGACAGCAAAGTCAAACCAGAAAACCTCCTCCGGACCGTCGGTAAGGAACGGGAGAAGTCCGAGAACGGTGGAGATGATTGTCAGGGTTATCGGAGTGATCTTGCGGGAGAAGGATTTAACGTAGAGACGGATACGGAAAGCCAGGGATTGTATTGTTTATCATACGAAGAATATAATTTATCTAATGATATTTCATTTGGATTTATTAAATTGTCCGCCCAAAAAGCCTCAATAGGATGTAAATACTTTAATCTTTGCATGGGAACATTATAATAGTATGTATTTCCATGCTTTGTTCTGATTAGAATAAATTTTTTCAAAATAATTTTCGTTTATTTTTAATACTATTTCGGAACTATGTACTTTAAATGGGGACCATTTTACATCGCCTTATTATGACTAGCTAGCTTAAAGTACGTAAGCCAGTACTATTTCGCTCTTGTAAGCATAATGATAGGGTCAGACTCCATCGTGATGCCTGCAACGCCGACAGAGTGCAGGTATGAGTAAGCTTTCTGGCGAGCATCTTCAGTGATGTCCTTTGAGTAGGCGTAGTTTATAGTTGAAGGGTCAAAAACATCAATCAGCCATCCTTCACTCTGCCATCTCGGGCTGAACTCTGTATTAAAACTATCAGACAGTCTGAAATCCCCCCTGAAAATATTCCCATCAGACTTTCTCAGGACATAGTGCTTGTAAGCCCAACTTCCATCAAAGATGCTGAGATAGAGGTTCTTGCCATCTTCAGCATATTCCATTAAAAACTGTGTGTCGGAGATATTGCTGTAAAAATCCCTCAAATCTTCCTTTGTGACATGATGAGGAAAAGAGAATGAATATTTTGGAGTCAGCTGTCCAGAATGGTAGGAGTATATTGTGTCGCAGCATGCCGGATTATATAACACCTCATCGTCATACTTTCGAAGAGAATGATGGTATGGAATGGCAACAGGAGTCACGCAGTCAAACATGAATTTGTTCGGAACATAGTTAAGCGTGTCGCCTTCCTGGCTTAGCTCTACTATGGCATCCTGTTCACGCCCAGTTACATTCAATACATTCTCTATTATTGTTCCTGAATCGGAAATTACGAATTGCCTGTTTTTATAGTTCGTTGTTGAAGAGACAGTTGAAAGATATGCACCATCACTTGAAAATTTCATGATGCCCTTGGCAATGTCCGCAATGTACAAGACATTGTCTTTCCTGCTGTAAGCGATGTCGGTCGGAATCAGATATTCGCCCTCAGCTCGCCCCTCAACTGATATTGTAGAAATCAACGACCCGTCAAATGAGAAACGGAATACTCCAAAAGGATTGACTGTCAGAATATAAAAGGAATCTTCCGACATACATACCTTAAGAATATTTGAAAGATTATAAGTTTCCCTTGTCTTAAGAGGAATGAATCTTATAGGCTCAAGGATATCTGCCAATGATAGCACGGGAGCTCTCTCTAAGTCTTTGAATTCAAAAGAACTTATATTAGTCCTGTTACTGCAGGAAATGGAACTTGCTAGACAAAGGATGAATCCGATATATTTATTCATATTTAGTACTATCTTCAAACTATATATTAAAATAAATGACCCTCAATGTGGAATTTAGTGAGAGTCAAATAAACAAAATTATGCATTTTTGGCTAGTAATTCGTAATAGACAATCTGATGATATGACTATTATTGGTAAGTTTAAAATGCATAATCAAAAAAGACTTTTTCCTCCTAAAAAAATCAAGATTAAAGTCTATCATTTCCTTTTACTGGAGTAGAAGGCGCACCATTAAAAGTTGCGGTTGAATGAAGACCGGTAGTTTTTGTAGAATCTTCACCAGGGCAAGTGCAAGAACATTGTGATGACTCTGAGACATTTTCTCCACCCAGAACTACTCTCATTTTGTCTTCAGACAACCTTTGGTTAACAAATTATTTCATAAGACAATTGAATTTAAAAACGTTACAAATATAATCATAAATTTTGAATGTCAAAATATCAGTCAATTATATTCTCTTTTCAGTATTATATGTACTTTTTATGCTTAACGCAAAAAATAGGAAGAATGAAGATCACGGCGATGATGGAGAAGAGCATTCCGGAGATGGTGCCGACGGCGAAGTCGAACCAGAAGACTTCCTCGGGGCCGTCGGTGAGGAACGGGATGAGGCCGAGGATGGTGGAGACTATGGTTAGGGTGATCGGGTTGATCTTACGGGAGTAGGACTTGACGTAGAGGCGGATGGCGTGAGCGGCAGGTTGGTGAGCTTGTCGAACCACAGGGACCGGCCCTTCGACAGGCTCAGGGACCGGATGAGTACGTTCACTGAGAAGGGACTGGTAGGTGGTGATGAGATAGATACCGGCGTTGACGACTATGCCGCTGAGCATCACGAAGGCGGCGAAGCCACCTTGGTCGAAAGAGAAGTCCGACAGACCGAAGGCGAGGAAGAGGCCGATGAAAGAGACCGGAACCATAAAGATCACGGCGAACGGGTAGCGGAACGACTCGAATGTCATCGCAAGCATCACGTAGATCACGGCGATGATGAGGAACAAAAGCCAGGCATACTGACGCTTGGCCGTATCGAACCATCCCCCGTCCGGCACCTCGGCCTTGTAACCTATCGGAAGAATCTCATCGTTCATATACTTGACAGCCCCCACGGACAAAGAACGGCTTAATTCCCGATTGCCTATGAAATCATAGCAGACAACCAGTTCATAAGACTGGTTGCTCTTCCTGATAGCGAGTCCGGTACGCTTCTTGTCGATGCCGCCCACACTTGAAAGCGTCATTCTCTTGCCCCCCACATCAATCGGAGAATTCAGAACGTGCCAAAGGTCGTACTCGTCAAGATCCGAAGAACGAAGAACCACATCTACGGCTTCGCCATCATATTCGAAATTCCCTATCACCCGTTCATACAGCAAGGATTCCAGAGCGTTGTAGTAGGCGTAAGGATTGATGCCGGAAAGTGTCATACGGGCGAAATCATAGTCAAGGACAAACTCCGTAGAAGGTCTACCGCTCCATCCGCCCGACCATATCTCCGCCCCTTGGACACGGCGGTTCGCGGACAGATATTCCAGAAGCTTTTCCGCATAGATGGTAAGTTCCTGATAGTTATAGCCTTTAAGGGAAATACGTTCACTCTTTCCGGAAGACACGATGCTATTGTTGAAGTTGTTATCGTCGATTCCATAGACCTTCCAGCTGGCCCCTCCGAAATTGATGGCCATTCTTGTAACCTCAGACTTCAGTACGGCGGGGAAGACGGAATACTCGTACTCCGGTTTGAACTCCACCGAAATCACGGCCTGGTCGTATGAATGGACGTAAGTGGTAAAAACCGAGATTTCATCGAACTTCGACAGGTAGTTCTCCATCGCTTTGACCACTTCGTTGAGTTGACCCACCGTGCAGCCTTCAGGCATTCCAGCATTGATGTACAAACGTTTTTTTTCTGGTTCACGATAGAAATCGGAGCGGTTCAAAGACCTGTAGAACAAACCGAAAGACGAACTTGCCACCTTGTCGATAACAGCACGGTTGCGGTCATACGGCTTCCAGGTCACAATCTTGTCTATGAACCTGTCGAAACGTCCGGCCTTGGACTTGGCGGCGTCAGACAAACGTGTGGGAAGAACGCACAACGGAATGCCGAAAGCCGCGACAAACAAGACAATGTACAGCCAACGATGCCTCACTCCCCAACTGATGTACGAAGCATAGAACCTGTTCCAACGCAGAATACGGCGTACCCCACGAGAAGAACGGACAGATCCGACACCGGATGTCTTTACAGGAATATATTCCATCAGCGACGGGATGAACAGGTAGGAGATGATCAGCGACAGTCCCAAGTTAATGACAATCACCCAGATGAAGTCCACGAGGTTGGCTTTTTCCTTTTCCGGAAGCAGAAGGACCATCATCAATGCGCCGACAGTCGTGGCCGCGGCCGAAAGGATGGACGGGAAAGCCTTCCGGTCTTTGAAATGGGCGTAGTGGTCGATCATCACGATCGAGGTGTCGATGATTATTCCGAGCGAGACTGTGATTCCTGCCAAAGTGTAGATATGGATTTGAAGGCCGGCGAAACTGTACAGCATCAGAGCCGTCAACACATTTACCATCAAGGTAAACACAATAATAAGCATATAGCTGCACGACCTATTGATCAGAAAAACGAACAACAGGAGGATGAGGATGCAAAGGGCGGTACGGACATAGATCTTATGAAGCTCGGCGCTGACATATTCAGATGAGTCGTAGGCCAGGGAGGCGGTGATCTCCGCCGGGAAGCCTTTCTGAAGCTCAGCCATCCGTTCCCTGACGGCAGAAGCCACTGTCAGAAGATTGGCATCCGAGGCGATATCAACCGACAATGTAACAGTGTTCAACCCGTTGACACGATAATAGAAAGACGGCAAGGCCTCCTCATAACGCCAGGAGGCGACATCCCGCAGATGATAGACCCGTTCTCCGACTTTCTTTATCGGGACAGCGCCGAAATCCTCACCGGAAGCCTCTTTCAGACGGACTGTCATCATTCCATCCACGGATTCCGTCAAGCCTATGACATCCTCACGATAATAACTGTTGAAAGCGGCTGCGATTTCATCGGCAGTGATTCCGAGAGAGTGAACCTTATCCGCATCGAAAGTTATCACCCACTGGAAAGGCACGCTTCCATAGACATTCACCTTGTCAACCCCGGGGATGGCGGCCAACTTGCCAAGTACATATTCCTTGACATAATCGGAAATCTCCCGCGACGGTATTTCTCCTTTGACAAGATAAGACATCCGGGATGACCGGCCTCCGCCGGTACGGGAAATATCCGGGTAGGAAACGCCGTCGGGGAAACTCGAATAAATATTGCGGATAGCCGATGCCACCTCGAAACGAGCCGCATCCATATCAGTGCCTTTTCGAAAGCAGACCGAGACAGTCCCCTCACCTTTAGCGGACTCTGAAGAAATGTCCGTGACATTACGGATTCCGGCCAGCACCCCCTCTATCTTTGAGGTCACCTCAGACTCTACTATCTCAGCTGAAGCATTATGGTAGAAAAAGGACACTGAGATTTCACGGCTTACCGCCGCCGGAGAATACTGGATGTTCAGACGCGGCAGAGAAGCAATCCCGACAAGGGACAGCGCCACCATAATCAGAACGACCGAAAATGGAGAAATCCTATTTTCTCTTCCGTCCATTATAAATCGAATAATACAGTGCCGGGACCACAAACAGGCTGACAAGCGTTCCGACAACCATACCGGCGATGATTACAAGGGACATCGGGTACTGGAGGTCCGCCCCCATACTTCCTCTCGAAAGGAACGGGCAGACGGCGAGGATCGTTGTCAGTGAAGTCATTATGATAGCCTTGACCCTCAGCGACGAGGCGTCTATGACAGCTCTCTCAAGGCTCTCTCCAGCCTTGCGCATCTGGTTGATCGTGTCGATCTTCAGGATAGAGTCGTTGATGACGATGCCCGTGATCACAACCAGTCCGATCATCGACATCAGATTGACGCTGACCCCGAGAGCCCACAGGACGAGCAGAGCGGCAAACACATCCACAACAATCTCAGACAGAATGATCAACGGCTGGACCAGCGACTCGAACTGCGAGGCGAGAATCAGGTAAAGGAGGATCAGCGCCACCAGCATCACGACAATCATCTCATTGATCATCCGGCTGTTGGCGAAATACGATCCGGAATATCCCACCTCGAAGTTCCCGTCCTCCCTCACGGTCTCGCTGACGGCCGCCATCACAGGCCTGATGTCCTTGGATTGGACATCGAGATCTAACGGATAGTAGTTGCCCTCGGAACCTGCCACAATGGCCTTCAGATCCTCGGCGAAAGTCTGGCGCATCAGATCCGAGACGGGGACACGCATGATGTTTCCATAGTAGTCCACCTTCTCTATGGACACTCCGTCAAGGATCTCGGAAAGCCCGGATGCGTTGGATCCGGTCACCACCGGAACAGCCACACTCCCCTGCACGATTGTGAAGAGACGGTTCTCGTTAAGGGAGTTCTTAAGGATGGACACTAAATCCGAATAGCCCACATCATAAAGCGCGAGCAGATCAGGATCGGCGACAAACACAGCGTCCGTCTTGACCTGTGGATCAGCCACCGCCACACCCGGAACGGCGTCCCGGATCTCCGACAGAACCGTCCTCAGCGGCCCGACCTCGACCTCCTTCGCCCTCACAGGGCGGAGACGCGCCGTCAACGGAGCCTCGTCACTGGCAAAAACCATATCGAATATGTTCCCGGAGGCCTCGAATGAATATGTCGCCTCGGGATATTCCCGGTCCATAATGTCCTTCAAAGCATCCTGCGCTTTCCGCAGAGCGGCGGCGTCCTTGCAGTTCACATAGACGGAAGCCTCCGAGAGTCCCTGCTCCCCGCTGTGGCTGAGGATGAACTGCTGGGATCCGACCAAAGCCGTCATCTGACCGACATTTCCGGACAACGCTCTCTCCAAGCCTTTGACTCTGTCGGCATTACTTTCGACCGAGATGTGCTCGTTCCAGTCAACGAGCATAATGGAGTCCGTCTGCGTCATCTCCGGCAGACGGCTTTTCGGCATCCAGACGAAACAGGCGACAAGCCCGATGGCCGAGACTCCCAACAAGCCCCAGACGACATACCTGTGCCTCAGGAACCACCCCATCACACGGTCATCCCAACGGCGGATCGGCTCGTCGAAGTTGATCTTCTCCAAAAGAGGGTTGGGACGGAATCCGTCCGATCCCTTGAACCACCAATAGTAATAGACAGGAATAACGAGTATGGTCACGATGTAGGAGGTCAGCAGCACGATCGTCACCGACATCGCCTGGTCGTAGAACATAGCCCCGGCTATGCCGCTCAGAAAGATCAGCGGAATGAACACGGCGCAGGTTGTCAGCACCGAGCTGAGCATCGCCCCTCGGACCTCCTTCGTGCCTTCAAGCACGGCTGACCGGAGATCACCCTCCCGCCGCCACCGGCCTGTTATGTTATCGACAAGCACGACGGCGTTGTCGGTCATCATTCCGACTCCAAGGAGAAGGCCGGAGAGGGAGATGATGTTGAGGGTCAGACCGCAGGCGTAGAAGCAGAGCATCGAGAAGACCAACGCCACCGGCATCGTCAGCACGACCAGAGCCGGGGTGCGGAAGTCCCTCATAAAGAAGAATATGATGACACTCGCTAAAAGGAGGGCCACGATGATGTTCTGGATCAGGTTGTCGATGGTATATTCAAGCAGGCGGGTCTGGTCTCTGGTGACCTCGAACCTCAGCTGCGGATAGTCTTTCCGGAAACTGTCCATAAGGCGGTTCATCGCGTCTTTCAGGTCGGACATCCTCGCCTCGCTCTGCTTGATGACGGCAAGGCACACGGCATCCTCCCCGTCCGAGCGGACAAGACCGGTCCTTTTAGCCGGGTGGACTACGACCTGGGCGACATCCTTTATGCGGAGCAGCCGGCCGTCTTTCTTGAACCAGAGATTGGCTATGTCCTCTGCCGAGGATGCCCTGGAGTCAAAGCGGACGCTGTAGCGATACTCTCCGTCACGGATGGTCAGGCTGCCGAGCCTGATGTTCGAGCTTCTGACGCAATCCTCAAGATCGGACATAGTCATCCCTGCCTGAAGGAGTTTTGACTCATCGGGAAGGATGAGGATCTCATCGCTGACCAGGCCGCTGACATCTACCATCGCGACCTCCGGCAGCTGCTCGACGCGCTTGCTGATCACGTCGCGGACAAAGCGGCTCATCTGGGAGAATGACTCGCTTACGGGAAAGAGGTCGTTCTCCTCCTCGGTCACTGAGCTTGCCGAAGTGACTTCTTTAGCACCGGGCGCTTCGGCGGGCTCAGCGGCCGGAGTACCTTGCTCAGCGACCGAGGTGATGTTGACGAAAAAGGCTGGAATGTCAGTCGCGCTGGCCTTCAAGACCTTTGGGCGTGGAACGTTTCCGAGCGCTGACATCGAGCGGTCAATCTTCTCGTTGACCTCAATGAAGAGATAGTCGATGTCCGACCCGTGACTGAACGAAAGACGGATCGTCCCTCCCCCGTCCCTCGCCTCGCTCACGACATCCTCCAAAGCGTCGATCTGGATAAGCTGCTGACGCAGCGGCTTCAGCACCCTCTCCTCCATCTCCCGCGCCGAGAGATCAGCCGAAGTGGCCTGCACGGTGATGTACGGGATATCGACATCAGGAATCAGAGACACCGGCAGCAGACGGATGCTGACGATGCCCAGCACGATGACCACAAGAGTAATCATCGTCACGGTTATCGGTCGGTCAATCAAATGCTTAAGCATCACCTACCGTTTTACCAGGACATCCGAATTGTCCGCCAGATTGAGGTTGCCGGTGACGATCACCAGATCCCCCTCGTTCAGTTCGGCGTTCCTGTCCTTATTGGCCTCGACCACAAAGGACTCCCCGTTGGAATAAAGAACCGTAACATAGGTCCAATGAGCCTTGCCGTCGTCCGTGCACGTGAAGAGCACGTCAAGATTGTCCCGGATCACCACGGCGCTCCGAGGCACCACCAGCTGACCCGGAATCATCCTTTCCACGATCACCCTGACATTCATCCCGTCGATCAGCGAGCCGTCGTTCCTGACCTGCGCTGTGACAGAAATCTGACCTTTGGAGTCCACCAACGGATTGACGGCGGTGACTTTACCTGAATACTCCTTGGTCTCGTCGGCGAACGGCCGCACCCTGACAGGAAGTCCGACCGAGAGGAATGAATATTCCGACTCCATCACCGAGAAATCGACTTCCATCACGCTGTCATCCACAATAGTGCAGAATGTCCCGGAGGAAGCCTGATCGAACGGCTTCAGCCTGATGTCGGCGACCCGGCCGGCGAACGGAGCCTTGAGGACTGTCCCGGCCATCTCGTAGGCGGATCGTTCCATACTGTTTTTGGCGGCCGAATAGCCTGACTTCATCTTCGCCGTGGCAAGAAGAGCTGACGGCACCGAAGCGGTGTCCCCGGCGGCATAGCCCTGCCCCACAAGGTAATCGTAAAGATCGAGCTCGGCCTTCCGGAGCGAGAGCCGTGAGGACTCCAGCGACAGCCTCAGATCCGGACGGTCAACCGTGGCGATGACGGCCCCCGCGCGGACATATTCACCGTTCCTGGCGTTAATCCTGCCGATTGTGCCGGTTGTCCCGAATTGCAGGGCGCTTTTCCGTGCGGCCACAAGCTTTCCGTTCGAAAGCAGCTGACGGGCGAAGTCTTTCCTCTCCAGCCGGATGACCGTGACCTCGTTGAGCTGAGGAGTGTTGGCCAGTTTTCCATCCTTTCCTTCCTCCGTCTTTTGGTTTCCTCCGCAGGCCACCGCCACCACAGCGAGACAGCAGACGAAAAGGGACGCAAGCATATTCTTTCGCATATTCATTAATTCTGTGTTATTCAACCATTTCCTTGACGCTGACGTCGATGTCCTTTCCCGTGATGAAATCATAGAGGGTGTATTTCCGGAGGGTGTAGTAGTAGCTCCAGAAGTTGGAGTAGTCGGTGATGTACTTCGACATAGCCGACTCGTTGTCGTTCTGGGCGTTCGTGAGGTCTGTGACCGTGGCCGAGCCGAGCCTGAACTTGTCCATCATCAGTTCGAACCGTTCGGCGGCGATCTCCATCGCCTTGCGCGAGGCCAGACACTGCCGCCGCTGGTTGTTGAACTGGCCGACGGCGGTGAAGATCTTCCTGCGGTAGTCATTCTCGCTCTGGAGAGCCTGCGCCTTCACGACCTCCTCGGCCGCCTTCGCTTTCTGCACCTTTCCCTTGCCAAGCCCCCAATCGAAGATCGGGACGCTGAATGACAGGCCGACAACCTCCTGGTTCATAAGGTCTTTATAGACATCGGGCAGTCCCTGACCGGTCTGGGACAATCCGAAGCGGGCGTTCAGGCTCATCGAGATGCCCCTGTCCGCCTTGGCTTTCGCCACATTAGAGGCGGCGTTCAATTCATCTATCTGATTGTCAAGGATGAAAGACGAGTTCTTCAACGCCTTCTCCATCACAAGGTCGTAGTCCATCAGAATGTCAGGAAGGTTGTCATCCACCTCCGGTTCAACCTCCACGGACTCATCGTAGCCCAAAATCGAGTTTAGGTACATCTGAGCCTGACGCACCTCCACGAGACTCTCGCCTATCGAGATGCTGTCGTTAAGCGCCCGGAGCTCCAGTTGGAGATACTCCGCCTTCGTGACACTTCCGAGTTTCATTCTCTCCGCCGCCACGAAGCGCATCTTCTCGGTGTTCTCATAGTTCGACTTGACGACCTCCTGGTTCTTCAGAGCCCTCACAAGTTGGAAATAGGCCAGAACCGCATTGATCGTGACCTGCTCCATCGACTCGACGTAACGGCGGCGGCCACGCTCATATTCCTTAGGCTCAATGAGTTTATCCCATTTGAATTGGTTGTAGGAGAAGAGCGGCTGGACGTAGCGCACCGTCACAGGCTGGGAGTACCACGTAAGTTTCTTGTTGGTTCCGAACTGGTCTATGCGGGAGAGGTCCGAGTAGATGCTGATCCGTCCGCCGGTGAATGTCACATTCTGAACCACTTGAAGCCCGAGGCTGTTCTGAAGGTTGTAGGTGTCGGTGTAGCGGAAAGAGCCGTCCTCGTAGCTCTGAAGAAGGGTGAGCGAGCGGTCGAAGTTCATCAGATCTCCGTACAGCACAAGCGACGGCAGACGGCTCGCCTGATAGGACCGGTACGCCCAGTAGGTCGAGACAAACGAATGCTTCGCCTCCAGCGCCGCCACCGACTGGCTCCGCGCCGTCTCTATCGCCTCCTGAAGCGACATACGTCTCGCCAATGCCGGGCAGCTTCCAATAATCAGGAGGGATAGCCCGGCTACTGCCGCAATTATCCGATGGCCAGAGTTCATAGTGGTTTTTAGTGTTTAAAAATTCTCAAAAAGAATCATTAATATTCCATCATAATCCTAATCTTCAACAAAATAATCTATCCTGACAATACTCTGCGGCCTATCCGCATTTGTGTGGACTCTTATAACCGCCGTTTGCGGCCCGTGTTTACCTTCCGTTTCGATTCGGATCATAATCTTTCCCTTTTCATTATGCCTATATACACGTTTGTCGGTTTGAGCTTTTGTACAATTGCAAGTAGTTGTGACACTTAACATACACAATGGCTCAAGCCCTGCATTCTCGAACGGCACATCGACATTAATTACATCCTTTGATTTAACGCGGCCATAATCAATGATTCTTTTCTCCAAAAAACGCAGCTCAGGATTCGCCGACGGATTTGAATCTTTCTTCTGGCCAAAACTCAAATTGCTTATAAAAAGCAGAAACACCGACAGAAGGAAGACTCTCTTTATCGCTTCATTCGTTTTCATATTCTGTGTCACAAGGAATGCCTATATTTTAAAACTAAGCAGGACGAATTGTTCCGAATCAAGATCGAGACTGCCATAGGCGTAATATGTGCCATTATACTCACCGATTACCTCAAAGCCATCGCCTACAGGAATACGGCCTATCAAATCATAGCCCGCATCATAGATTTGAAGGACAGTCCCTGCCGAATCGTCCAGAAGGCAGGTACGGAATATATAGTCTCCGCATCTTACAAGCCTGTCGTAGTAGCCATATTCCTTTCGCATCTTCTTGTACTTGGACTCATACTCCTCAAAAGAATTGGTTTCCGGATAATTACCAGAAATACATTCCTCCGGAAATCCGAAGACCCCCACGGGATTGCCATCATAATCGATCAGGAATATTCTCGGATCGGCGGCAAAAGTGACAGCAAGGCCTGTCTCCTCGGCATAAAAGTCGTACCCGGCGAACACAGGGATGTTTTTCCTACGGTATACCGGCGGATAATGACCGAAAATGACCCTGCTTGTTTCAATTGTCTCCGGACGGAAACGGATGAAAATGTAAGAGTCGGTCCAGAAGCCTTTATTATATCTCTTGTCGTAGCCATTGTAGCGGACGTGTTCCGTGATGACGGGCATTATCACCTCAGAGTCAATCGCCTGAATCCTGTCACACACGTAATTATAATCATACATCTGCGGTGTCTCCGGGTCAGGATTGTTGTAGAGATCCGACCAACCATTATTCCCGAAATCCAGGCTCAAAGCAGAGAACCAAGCCTGGTTCAAGGAGAAGAGTTTCCTGTAGTCCTTCGAGAACCTGTGTATGAAACAATTCGAGTCCTGCATTATGAGCTCCCCGGTCGTCTTGTCGAACGAGGAGCTGAACGAGGCGGCGATCACCTCGTCCGGGCCTTTTCCTTGCCGGATATGCTCGCCGACGAAAATACCGTCAAGGTCATACTCCTTGACCCCGACGGCATATTCATCAACGAAACAGAGAAGACTGTCTTTCATATGCCATTGTCCGGAGAGTGAGGTGTACTGGGCATCAAGTCTTAATGTGTCGAACACAACAGAGGTGAAAGTGACGTTTTCCTTACCCCTATGCTCAAGATCAGCATACGGGTCGTCACTTTTCCCGCATCCAAACCAAAGTCCGGCAGACGATAACAATAAAATGGCTAATAAAGATTTTTTATCAAGCATAAAACATTTGCAGTGTCAAAAACCATCAACATAGTCTATTTTGAACAATGTCTTGAACATTTCCCTCGCTTTGAAAATACGCCCGTCCAATTTATCTTTTTCCGCCACCTCTTCTGCGTCACCTCTGCAAAGTGAGACGAGTTCCCTCTCCTGGCGGGTCTGAGCCTGCCCGCAAAGGGCATCCCACGTCGCTCCCGTGTCTTTCAGAAACCGCTCTAAATCAATCTCTTTAGAAAGAATTCGCTTCCAGAAGCCGTAATCACGCGAGGCGTTATAGCACAGAATCCTGCCCGCGGGAGAGGATGCTCCGTACTTACCTCCTGACTTGACAATCTTAGGATCCGAGAATGCCATCACGAAACTCGTCTCCACGCGGTTTTTAAACGGGTTACGGACAGGATTCCATTCGGCGCTGTACATCTCACCGGTGGCTCCGTCAGGTCTCTTCCAGGACAAATCCTGCCTTATGCCTGACGTGTAGATCCTTCCGTTTCTCTCCCCATAAGTTATGGTGTAGATGTATGGCGTGGCGAGTGACATCCCGGAAAAATTCCTGACATACCTTGTGAACCTGTCATCCATATTCTCCACCACAATCTTCCGGACACGTCCGTCAGAGTCTATGAACAACTGCCCAGAGCACAGAACCCTTTCCTTTTGGGAGACAGCCTCGGACTTTGAGCTGAAATCGATGACCCGCACATCCTTTCCTTCTACCTTTGCGATGCCGGATTTCTTGTAGGTGTAGCTGTCGATCATCTTGGGATTCAGAGGTGAGAAGATCTCGACAGCTCTCTTACGATCCAAGGCCGAGACATCAAAGTTGCTGACATAGTTGACCTTAAACGCATCCTCTCCGCCCGGAACGTCATTGGAGACAACCCTTAGGACCGGGTTGGCCGCGTTCTTGTCCGGGAACAGATACTCGCTGACAAATGTGTCGCAGACGAAAAGGCGTCCCATAGCATTCTTGTCATCCCAATACAGTTTCGTGCCAGGATTCTGGTTGAAACCAAGGGAAGCAAAAACCCCCACCGCACTCTGCACCTCCCTGTATCTTCCATCGCACTTGATAGTCCGGACAATCAGAAACGGGGCGTAATAATCCGCATAATTCCTGGAAAAATCACGGGCGGCACTTTTGGCGATAGAGCGAGCGCTACGTTCACCTTGAACCACAGACGGAGACAAGATGTCCTGATTCTTGGGAAGTTCATCAGCAAATGCCATACAGCCCGCAAGCAACAGTACCATTATTGGGACAAAGCTCCTCATACGCGAATACAAGACAAAAAGAAACTACTTCGGGCAATTGACATCGTATTCCGAACAATCAAGAACCCCATCAGACTTGGCGCAAGCCGGTCTCAAGGAGATTGCATTTCCGCCATAGCAGCCGTTATTCTTACACCTGCAATGATTTATGGAATCAAGGTCACCTCCAGGGACAGTGATGTCACCGGCATCTTCTATACCACCATAGACATTAATGGCAAACAACGCAGAAAGAAGACATACAGCACTCAGAAGCAAAACTACTTTTTTCATCGTTCAATACATTAGCAGTTAGTAATTAGAGTAATAAACGGTTAAATTAAGCAAATATACTAATTAGACATAAATTTACAATAAAATCAGAGCATTCATCGAGATTCATCACTCAAAATCATCGCTTCCAGTATAGAACACCGCATAGTAGCTACGACCATTCTCGATCGTGATATCCATTCGGTACGCACAATCCGATTCGACAGGGAGCATTATTCTTCCAGTGGAACTGTTTGCGACATAGTCTTGGATTTCACCTGTATTCTGATTCTCAAGAACAACATTAACAGTTCCGAGATTCAATCGGAATAAGAATTCAAGACAGTTCGTGTAAGAATAATAGAAGCATTCAACTTGAACCTTAGCAGGAGCGCGGTTGCCATTTGTGTTGGATGTTGTTTCTTCTATAACAATAATAGTTTTTATGTCTTCGCTTTGCGAGTACGCCGCAGCACTGACCGACATCAGTGCCAATAAAAACAGTATAACCTTTCTCATAAAATAATTATTTGAATCAGTAGTTGAAAATTAAGAAAATGAAGGCGATGGCAAGTTTGC
>CAYWIW010000036.1:0-16457 GCA_964458425.1 uncultured Muribaculaceae bacterium | reverse complement strand
CAAAATCTTGAGTTGATGACCAGGAACGCAGACACACTTTTTGAAACAGTACCTGCTGTCGGCACTATTTCCGGAATGCTCTTTTCCATCATCGCCGTGGTCTTTATCCTTCCAGTCTTCTGCGTAAGAGGCGGTGAGCGTTAAATGCCGTTTGTATTGTCCCCCGGAAGCCGGTTATGCGTCTCTTAGGAAACGTCTATTTCCTCATCACGCTCAAATCCACCAGTCCCGGCACGCCCTTTACGACGGCCCGGTCGGTGAACTGCCACCACGTCCAGCCCTCAAAAGACGGCCTGGCCTTTTCGTAGTGCGCGATCCAGACCGGGTAGTTGTCAGTGATTTCCGGGCTGAGATAGTCCTTTGCGAATGAAGACCCAGCATAGACTATCGGCTTTTTCCCATAGTGCCTTTCGATGGTCGCCAGCCATTCGAGCGCTTCCTCGTTCAGCCTTTTTCCGGAACCTCCACGGTGGATTGTCTCGATGTCCAAGACGGGAGGCAAGTCATTGAATCTCAAGTCTCCTACGGTCTTGATGAACAGCTCCGCCTGAGCTTTGCCGTCCTTCGAACTCCTGAAAAAGTGGTATGCTCCCCGTCTTAGACCCGACCTGCCGGCGGCCTTCCAGTTCTTCCTGAAGTCCCTGTCCACAAGCGACACCCCTTCCGTGGCCTTGATGAACACGAAACTTACCGGCACTATGTCTCTGGCGGCCTGCACGTCACGGATTGTCCTTCCTTTCCTGTCGGTCATAACGTAAAGGGAGTCCCAGACGATTCCGTCCTCGTTATGGTGCGAGATGTCGATTCCGTAGCGCCATTCTCCGGCCGGGACCTTGGCACCGGTCTCGTAGCCGCCGGTTCCGGCTCTCCGGACAAGCTGAATGCCCATAAGAAGAACGGCGGCCAAGACAATTCCGGCCGCTGTCCAAAGCCCGATGGTAACGTTGCGAGGCTTACGTTTCCCGGACGGCCTGCGCCTCTTTGTGCCAGACCGGACTTTCCGCTTTACGGATTTCTGAATATTCCTCTTTTTTGCCTCCGGCATATTCTTTACTAGGTGACGGGATGGCGCTCTTTGCCTCCGTCCCGCGAAATTAATGAATATTTCTCACTATCTTTGCAGTCTTTATTGAGATTCACCGCCGCTTTCTTTTTACCTTGTGTTGACCGGACAATGGCTTTCGGGGAGCGGTTTCTCTTTTCCGGCTGACGGATTCAGGGCAGGTGGCTCGGGCGGATGGGCAATCACCGCTTGGACGTGATATTTTTTTATTCAGCAAGCAATTGTCTGCCTGCGAGAGTTGTGTCCATTATGAACTGGTTTGTTCAGATTTTTACGGAACAATCTTATATTCAGGCGATTCTTGTCTTGTCTCTAATCTGTGTGGCGGGACTTCTGTGCAGCAAGATTAGGTTCAAGGGTGTCAGCCTCGGGGTGACGTTTGTCTTTTTCGCCGGGATTCTCGCCGGTCATTTCGGACTCCGCGTCGATCCGAGGATGCTGGCTCTGGCCCAGAATTTCGGCTTGGTGCTCTTCGTCTTCACTTTGGGCATCCAGGTCGGCCCGAGTTTTTTTCCGTCGCTGAAAAAGGGCGGTATCAAGCTTAACATACTGGCGTTCGCGGTGCTGCTGATCGGCACGGCGATGACTTTGGCGATAAGCAAGGTGACAGGAATATCCCTTCCTGTGGCCACCGGACTTCTGACAGGAGCGGCAACCAACACTCCGATGCTTGGAGCGGCGCAACAGACTTTGCTACAGACGGATCCATCGGCTGTGGAAGTTTCCAACCAGATGGCCACGGCCTGCGCAGTGGGCTATCCTTTCGGCGTGGTGGGCGTGATTGTCTGCGTTGCGGTTCTTTCGCTTGTCTTCAGAAAGAACAGAGCGCCCAAGGAAACTCACGACAACCAGACCTTCATCACAGAGTTCAGAGTCAGCAATCCCGCAGTCTTCAGAAAGACGATCCGCGACATTATGAAGGACGCGCACATCAAACTCGTCGTGTCCAGGGTCTGGAAATATGCCGGGGAAGGTCTTGGACAGGTGATTATCCCAGATGGTGACACTGTCCTGGAGGAGGGAGAGCACGTCCTTGTGCTGACGAGGGAAAAGGATGCCGGCGCGGCCGAGCAGCTGTTCGGAGAGAAAGTCGTAAAGGACTGGAACAAGAAAGACATAGACTGGAACCATCTGGACGGGATGCTTGTCTCACGTCACATTTTCGTCACAAAGTCAAGCGTCAACGGAGCCAAACTGGGCGACCTGCATCTTCGCAATGCCTATAGAATCAACATCACGAGGGTCAACCGCGCCGGTATCGACCTGCTTCCGTCCCGTGACCTGAGGCTTCAGATTGGAGACAAGGTCACGATTGTGGGAGAGCAAAAAGCTATTGACAGGGCTGCGGAAGTACTTGGAAACCAGGAGAAAGAGTTGCGCAATCCTAATCTCCTGTTCATATTCATCGGCCTGATGCTCGGACTGGTTCTCGGAAGCCTTCCTATCTATATCCCGGGAATCAGTGTCCCGATCAGGCTGGGAATCGCAGGAGGCCCCATTGTCATCGGAATCCTGATGGGCGCTTTCGGCCCGAGGTTGCATCTTACGACCTACACCACGCACAGCGCCAATCTTATGCTCAGGCAGTTCGGCCTGACTATCTACCTTGCGGGCCTCGGGCTTGGAGCCGGCCCGGATTTCTTCGAGACGGTGTTCCGTCCGGAGGGTCTGTTGTGGATAGCGGTGAGTGTGGCCCTGGCGATTGTGCCGGTGCTGCTGGTAGGATTCTTGGCCGCCAAGTTCTTCAGGACGGACTATTCGGAGAATGTCGGGATGCTTTGCGCCTCTATGGCCAATCCCGTCGCCCTTAACTATGCCCTGTCCACAGTGGATGACGATGAGCCGTCGGTAGCCTATGCCACTGTCTATCCGATGGAAATGTTCCTGCGGGTTCTTTCCGGCCAGTTGCTGATGCTTCTCTGACCGGGAGTGTTCCGGCAGGTTCCGCGGACGGAACTGAACGTCTGCCGGGCAGAATGTCCGTGACGCAAGCGCCTGCCTTGTAGGCTTATCGCAGCTTGGCCCTGCAGAAGCGGAAGAGATCCGGAAGAACCAGCACAGGCGAAGTGCAAAGCAGAATCCATCCCCAGTCGCCGAGCGGAATGGGAGAGACCTCGAAGAATGACCCGAAACAATTGACAATCAGGAACTGGCCAAGCAGGATAATCCCGGCGACAAGAACACATCCCGGACAAGCCGACTCCTTGAACCTCTTGTGGTTGAAGAAGAAATCGACAAGGTCCTGAAGGACACTTCCGTTAGTCTTGAAGTACCTGGCGTTGAACAGGTTCCAGAATTGAATGAGCACGAATGTGGTGAAGAACACCCCGAGTTCATAGCCCGAGAGGCGGGCTTTCGTGTGTGCGGCGAACGCATCGGTGAAGAACGTGCCGACCACATTCCAGTGGAGCATATCCTTGACTGAATTGACGTCCATATGCCAGAGAAGCTGCCAGAGGAGAGCCAGATACGCGAAGAAGATTATTCCGGAAATGAATATCCTTGCCCCCATCCTCCGGTCGATGATGTGGCTCTTCTGGTCTCGTGGCTTGTCTTCCATCACCTTGCGGTCCGGCGGAATGGATGATAGAGCCATAGCGGCGAAAGTGTCCATTATCAGATTGACCCATAGCATCTGCGTCACGGTCAGAGGGGAGTCAAGCCCTATAAACGCTCCGAGAAGCACTATCAGGCAGGCGCAGACGTTGATCGTCATCTGGAATACGATGAATCTCTTGATGTTGAGATACAGCGAGCGTCCCCATAGTATGCCTTTGTTGATGCTTGAGAATGAGTTGTCTATGATTGTGACATCGCTTGCCTCCTTGGCCCTTGACGTTCCGTCCCCCATTGAAAGTCCGACCTGGGCCTTCTTCAATGCCGGAGCGTCATTTGTCCCGTCACCTGTGACGGCCACGACTTCTCCCATCTCCTGAAGCAGGGTTACGAGGCGGACCTTGTCCTCAGGCCGGGCGCGGGAAAGCACCTTGAGACCGGGAATCACTTCTTTTTTGAGACGTTCATCGCTCATCGCCGCAAACTCCTGGCCTGTGATTGTCACCGGATCCGCATCTTTGATGATTCCCGACTGCCTGGCTATTTCGACGGCTGTAAGCGAGGTGTCTCCGGTCACCATAATCACTCTGACCCCGGCGTGTCCCGAGCAGGTGTCTATCGCCTCCCTGACGTCGCTTCTGATCGGATCCGCAATTCCGACTATGCCGATGAAGACAAGCCCTGAATCCCTTTCCGACATATTCCTGTAGGCGAATCCCAGGGTTCTCATACCTTTGGACTGCCAGGAAGCCAAAGTGGCCAGTACACTCTCCTTCGAGTGACCTCCGTTGATGGTGTCGGAGGATTCCAGCAGAAGTTCCGGCGCTCCCTTGACGAAGAGATATTCATTGCCGCAGGATGTGTCAACGGCCTCGGTGCTCATCCGTTTTCTCTCTGTGGAAAACGCGATCTGGTCGAGAATCCTGTAGGCGTTCCTGCGCTGCGAGTAGTCGATTCCCTTGCCTCGGAGCCACATCAGAAGCGCCCCTTCCGTCGGGTTGCCGACAGGACGGACATCGCCTGATCCGGAAACGTCAAGCACGGCAGTCGAGTTCACGGCGATGCAGTCCGCGACAAAACCCTCTTCGACATCCCAGAACTCGGACTCCACCACGCTCATCTTGTTTTCGGTCAGCGTGCCGGTCTTGTCTGTGCAGATGACCGTAGCCGCCCCGAGCGTCTCACAGGCGTGAAGCTTTCGTACCAGATTCTTCTCTTTCAGCATTTTGCGCATACTGAGCGCAAGGCTTATCGTCACGCTCATCGGCAGTCCCTCCGGCACCGACACGACAATCAGCGTCACGGCGAGCATCAGCGAGTTAAGCGTCACCCGGAAGACATCCAAAAACGAATATGTCCCGGCGTCATTTGTGAGAAAGAACACGCTCATCCGGCCTATTACAATCAGTAAGGCGATGACGTAGCTGGCATAGGATATCCATTTCGCAAGCTGGTTCAGCTGGCCGTTCAGCGGTGTCTGAACCTCGGGTTCTTCCTGAAGGATTCTTGCCCCTTTGCCTTCTTCAGTGTCCGGGCCGGTAGCCGAGACTTTGTATGTGGCGCTTCCCTCGATCACAGTAGCGCCCCGGAGCAGGAAGTCCTCCGGATAGGTGCTTTCTTCTTTGGCCGCTTCCTCCGTGCCGCTTCCCCTCCGCGTCCTTTTCTTTGAGAACGGCTCCCCGGTAAAAATGGACTCGTCCACAGTAAGGTTTCTGTCGCTTGTCAGATAGCCGTCGGCAGGCGCCTCGTCGCCGTTTTCAAGTACGACGATGTCTCCTACGCATACATCGCTCTTACGGATCTCGTAGGTCTGCGGAAGCCGTCCTTTTTCCTTGTCAGCCTCTGTCTTCCAACGCATTACCTTGACGGGCCTTTCGTCCTTGGCCTTGTTCAGAATCTTGAACTCATTCTCCGCCTTGACCTCGAATATGAACCCGATTCCGGTCGCGAGAAGAATCGCCACCAGCACTCCTAACGGCTCGATAAGGCAGGAAGCGTCCCTTCCCGAATATGCCATCTCGTATAGCGAAACCCCTAAAGAGAGAACCAGCGCGACCATCAGGATAATGATAATCGGATCCTTGAACTTTTCAAGAAACGCCTTCCAGAGTGGCTCCTCCTCGGCTTGTGGGATTATGTTCTTCCCTTGTCCCTCAATGACTTCCTTCGATTCCTCGCATAGCCCCTCCGGTCTCTCCACGAAAGCCCTGTCCGGCCCCTTTGCCGTTGACTGTCCTGTGTCGCCACAAAATCCTTTATCCATAATGCTTTTTGAATATGTCTCTGAATACCCCAATAAACCTTTCAATACAAGCCTCTTGAATCACTTTTGCCGGAAGCCCGGAAATCCTGCGCCGTCCGGACGCCCTCAGACCATCTTCCGTCAAGACAACAAAATTAAGCCGATATTCCCGTATTCCCCCCAAAAATCCAATCGTTTGGATTCCTGCCTGCGCCGGACTTCCTGTCCCGTTCCGGTTGCTCGGCGACCTGGAACTTGGTGGGTGTAAGCATCTTGACGGAATCTACAATGTTAATGGACAGACTTGTTACCTGTCGCATAATCCAATCTCTTTGCCGTCATAATGATCGTGTTCGTCTGGTGCTGCCTCGTAGGAATCTATATCAGCGAAAACACCAGACCGATAGCGGTGCCCAGGCACGGCAGGAGGGTTGTGAGCCATACCAGCCGATACCGAATCAGTGTCTTAAAATTATTGTCACATACTTGGGATTTTTCAGTTCTAATCCCAATCTGTGATTATCTTTGTGACAGCAAAAAAAAGACTGATGATATGGCGGATGGTAAAGAGATTACACGGTGCGGCAAAACCCCGCTCTTGGACTATTGGAACAAGGGCGGTTTCGCACTATGCACCGAGGGCTATGCCGATGTTGTAATCAATGAGCAAAACTTCAGATTGACACGAGGACGCATCTTTATTGTCACACCGCTTGTTCAAATATACAGCATCGCGCCATCTGCCGATTTCCGCACTATTTCTTTTGTCAACGACCTCAAAGTCTTTTATCCGATTTTCAAACTTATCGCCGATACCGGCATTCCACTCAAAGTGCGTGAATATCCCAGCTGGCGGCTATCCGAGGAGGAGATTTCGCACATTGTCCACCAAGACAACCGCATCTTCCAGAAACAGCGACGCCTTGCCGAAGATATACCCGCCGATGAACGCGCCCTGCTTTTGCATCAAATACATCTTATTCGCCACGAGACTATGCTGGAGGTGGTGGGCAACCATATCCGCAACTACCCTGCGCAGGTTAACGGCATCAATAAGCAGGAGATTATTGCCTACCGTTTTATTCTTTCCTTACACGGTAACTACCACAGCAAGCGCAGCGTATCGTGGTATGCGTCAGAGGCAAACCTCTCTTCGGGGCACTTCACCACGCTTATCAAGGCCGCTACGGGAAAGACTCCTTCGGAGTGGATAGCGACCGTGACGACAACATACGCCAAACTATTGCTCGAACAGCGCAACAAGAGTATCAAGCAGATAGCCGCCGAACTGAACTTCCCGGAGCAGTTCACCTTCCGCAAATACTTCAAGCTGCATACAGGTGTCTCGCCCAAAGAGTATCGCAACTCGCACGCATTAGAACAGAAGGAGGGTGACTAATAATTGCTTTTTTAGTCAGCTCCTCGTAATTCAGTGTCGCTTATCGTATTTGACCATACGCCATAGGCTTGGCAGTTTTGGGATGACTCCTTTGAACTTTCCGCGCAAGTCAGAGAAGCTTAGTCCGATAATGGTTATGATGCCCACCGCGGCGGCAATGCCGAACACCTCTTTGATCCCCACCATCATTGACTGCTTTTGCAACTGCCCATAGAGCGAAGAGAAGTTCTGCACAACAGGGTTGTCAAGCGACATCTCAGAAGATAGTTGCGTCAGGCTCTCTTTACGGAAGATGCTGAGCAGGTACGACAACACCGACTGGCAGACAGGAGTACCCACACCCGTACGGATAAAACCGATTGCGCACAGTGCCTGAAAATAGTAAACAAACGGGGTGTTCTTTCCAAGCGTATAGGCAAGTACGACATACAGGATAGCCGTTCCCACCCCTCTGAACCACATCGGCAGCCACAACTGACGGAACTCTGTTCCCGGGTCAATCAGATAATAGAGCATCACCTGATACACTGTAAAGAACGCAAAGCCCACAATCGCCACATTGCGAGGCCGCCACTTCTTGCGGGCCAAAGCATAGAATGTGAATGGAGTTCCGCACAGAATGCCCGCCACGACACCCCAGTTGAGCGAGATGGCGTGGAACATATCGAAGCCCAGAATACCCTCGGTAAACATATTCTGAATCTGTCCCGACGTTCCGCTCAAAATAGAGTAGCAGACAAAGAGCGCCAAGATAACGAAGAATTTTGGCTGTACGAAAGTCGCAAGGTGGATAAATGGTTGTTCGGTGGTCGCCGAATGGTAGATCGCCAAGCCGAGTGAGACCAAAGCAAAGAGGGTCGCTATGCGAATCTCCTCGCCCTGCCACCAATCGTAGTGCGCTCCATAAAGACCGATAAACAGCACACAGAGCAGGAACACGCTCCACAGCACCGCACCTAAGTAGTCGATGCCCTTAAACGACTGATAGGGGCCGAGGCGGTAGTGGCGGCGCATTGTAAGGTGGATAACAAGGAGAACCACCGCCAGCACGCCAACCATAAGAAGGTGCATCGATTGCCAATTCCACGCCCAGATGCTGTATCCCGTGGCGATACCCGATAGTTGGATACAGCTCAGGATGATGGTATAAAGGAACGGATAGAAGTAGGCAAGGTCGCGTGTGGGCGAGATGCAGAGCTGGATGTTGGAGATACAGAAGAATGTCGCGGCCATCTTGAACACTCCGCAAATGTAGGCGGTGATAACCGCAACGGGCAGACTGTCGCAATACCCGCATATCAGCGTGCCTATCATCAGCACCACTGTCGAAAACATCAGCACCGTGCGATTCTCGAAGCGGAACATCACGCGGAACTGAACGGGGAAGAGCATCGTCATACCAATCAGCGAGGCATAGCCCGCCATCATCACGTCCTCGTTCATCCAAGCCGAAGAACCCGACATCTGCGTTACAGCGGACATATATACTCCACCCGTAAACTGATAGACGACGATGAGCAGGACGAACAGCGCGAATCGCATACCCCACGGCACGAAGTCCTTGCACGCCATAATTCGGCGCGCGTAGGCTATCTGTTCGGGAGTCTCCTTTGACATATTACTTGTAGATTACTTCGCACTCGACATTCATTCCCGAACGCAGACGCTTCAACTCCTCGGCGGAGTTTTCGCCGGCAAAGTCGATTCGCACCGGAATACGCTGCTCAACCTTGATAAAGTTTCCGGTGGCATTATCTACGGGAACTACCGAATACTGCGAGCCCGTAGCATTCGCAATGGCGGAAACGACGCCCTTATATACCACATCGGGAACAGCGTCGACACGAACCTCTACCTCCATACCCTCGGCGATATTCGAGGTCTGTGTCTCTTTGTAGTTGGCAATGACCCATACTCGCTCACTCTCAACTAACGAGAGCAGATTCTGGCCGGGCTGGATCAACTGGCCGAGCTGTATGCTCTTGCGTGATGCAATGCCGTCGCAAGGGGCGGTAATTACTGTGTATGACAGGTTGAGTTTCGCCAGGTCGTGGGCCGCGGCGGCGGCCTCAATCTCCGCCTTCCGCTGTTCCAAACGCTGTGTCTGCTCGGTTTTCACGAGGCTGGTACTCTTCTTTTGACGCACAAGCATATCGTATCTTGACTTCATTGCCTCATAGTTAACCTTTATGTTCTCATACTGCTGGCGGGTAACTGCCTTCTGTCCGAGCAACTGCTCGTAGCGGTGATAATCCCGCCCTGCCTGCTCCATACGGGTACGCAGCTCCTCAATGGCGGCATCGCTGACCGAAAGGTTGTTGTCGGTAGTGGAGATGGCGGTCTTCATTGCTGTACTATCGACCAACGAGCGCTGATAGGCTGCATTTGCCTGTGCCACACGCAACAGATACTCCGAGTTGTCGATAACGACCAGCGTGTCGCCTGCCTTTACCTCCTCGAAATCATCGAAACAGATACGCTCGATATAGCCCTGAACCCGGCTGTTGATAGGTACGATATTACGGCGCACTTGCGCATTGTCGGTCCACTCCACGCCTCCAAGATGGACAAAGTGACCACACACCCAAATAATTCCTGCGGCGACAATGCCCCAGATAATGACATTGCGGCAGAGTTTCTTTACTGAATCCTTATTCATTTTTTTCTTCTTTAGTCCGTTATAGTGTGCCTGTTACATACATCAGGCGATAGTAATTATAGATGATGTTGATGCGAGAATTGACATACTGAATCTCGGCGTCGAGCTTGATGTTGTCGGCGTCAAGCAGGTCGATAAGCAGCACCAAGTCGTTGTTGTAGCGATTCTCCGTTACGGCATAATTCTCGGTGGCAAGTTGCAGGCTCTTCTCCTGCGTGCGAAGTAGCTCAAAGGCATTACGGTAGTTCACATAGGCTTGATGAATCTCCAAACCTACACTCTCCTCCATCTCCGAATAGCGGGTTTGTGCCTCTGAGGTGGCAAGGCGCATACGGTTGACCTCACGCGGCGATTTGTAGAGGCCCCCGAAGTTAAACGACAGACCTGCACCAACATACCAGGTGTTAAGATTCTTGTTTATAGGAGGCAACTCCATAGTCAGAGGACCCTGCAGGCGGTCGCCGGCAAATACACTTATCCTTGGAATCATCCCCGAACGGGCAATCTGCTCCTGCTTGCGGCTGATGGCGATGTTTGTCCGGCCGATCTTCAATATGGGCGAATGTTCACCTGCAATCGCCATCAAATCACTCTCCGAATATTCTCGCAGCGAGAGGCCGAGAAGCGAAGTGTCGGGCATAATCTGCGTACCCTCGGGCAGCGACAGTGTAGTAACCAACTGATTGTTGGCAATATCAATTTGGCTCATAAGTTCCGTGCGCTTGTATCGGAGATTCTGCAACTGTACCTCATAGCGGGTAATGTCGTTGCTGAGCGTCAGACCCTGTTCCTCGCGCGCTCTCATATCCTTTATGACCTGCTCCGTACGCTCGATGTTGCGGTCATAGACACGCATCATATTACGGAATTTGTAGAGGTTGAGATAGTGGCCTGTCATTAGGAAACGCACCTTCTGACGCTGGTTGCTCACATCGAGCGAGGCAAGTTGAGCCTGTAGTTCCGCTCGCTCAATGCCGTGCTTGATGGCTCCTCCGGCATAGACCACTTGCGCCACCTCTAAGGCGAAGTTGTTGCCAAAATGGGGCGATTCGAGATTTTGTCCGTTGCTGAAATCGCGGTCTGCCATCCACGCATTGCCGTTATAAGTCGCGGAAGCCGAGAAGTTAATGTCGGGCAGCAGCCCGTTTTTCGACACCTTCACCGCCACATCAGCCACCTTCGCACTGCTCTCGGCGCTCTTAATCGTAAGGCTTGCGCTGTCGGCAAGCTCAAACAACTCGTCAAGGCTCAGTATGCGCCCGATTTGCTGTGCTTGAATGGTCGCGCTTGTCGCGAATATCGCCGCCGCCAGAAGTGAAATGAAACGACCTGATTCTTCTTTCATCATATCTTGGGTAATTTCTTTGGTTTAAGCCCGCAAAATTACCCCGGCAGGCCCTTGCGCGAAAGGTTGATATTTCGGTTAAATTGAGCAATATCCACGATTTGGCCGTCAAATAATGACTAAACCGTATTAAAAACAGTGATGGCAACCATCCCTTCTACGACGGTATCCGGACTGTTTCACAGGCGGCATTATCTGCTGGTGGATTTGAGCGTGTTTCCGGAGTCTGAAGCGGATTACCTCAAGGATTTCCAGAGGTCGGTGTCGGTCAGGGGGCAAGGTCCGGCGGAGCCGAGGCTGACGAGGAACTGGCTTGGACTTGCAGAAACAGAGTATGCTTTAAGGCCGGGGTTGAAGCTGACCATAAAGTGTTCCGGGTTAGCCAATTTCCGGGCGGAGGAGAAGCCGATGTTGATGTAGGTCTTCAGCGAGCTGCGGTGCTGAAGGATTCTCTTGATGTAGCCGAGGAAACTCCTCTGCCTGCTGTCCTTGGTCGAGAACGTGCCGTAGATGGCTATAGCGTCAAGGATGAGGTCGGCATATTCCTCGCCTTTCCCAGCCAGTTCTTTCGTGAGCCTTGTGAGGTCGAGTTCGCCGGAAGCGGTCAGGCTGTCGTCGTTGTCCAGGCTTTCGAGGAAGCCGATCGCCTTGCGGAAGACGGACTGAGTGACGCCGCATCCGCCCCGGCGCATAAGTGCAAGATACAGCGTTACGGCTTGCGGGCCGGATTCGAACCTTATGGCTCCGTCTTTCCCGGATTCGAGCAGGAATTCTCCTTTTGCGTTGATTGTGATGGGATTGGCTGTCTTTGATTCCGAGCTGAGGTAGTCGAAAAGGAACTTATGATAACCGTTGTAGGAAAGCAGGTCGCGTTTTTTGTCGAACATTGACACAAAGGACAGGATGCGCTTTTTGACCTCCGATGAGATGTCCAGACACAGGAAGTCCACCATACGGCGCGTAGTGTCGCTGTCATCGAGCATCTGGCTGTCCCTGACCTTGACGAGCAGAAAGGCGGGGTAGGAAATCCTGTCGGGAGCGATGGAGAATCTTGAGAGTATGATGTGGTAGAAGGTTCTGGAGTCGAGGGAAGCCAGGGATTCCTTCAGGTTGTTCAGTTTTATCTTGTCCCCGGCTGGCACAATGTACTCCATAGACCTTTTCAGGAGGTCGAACCTTTCGCTGTCTTCAAAGCGGCGGCTGAATTCCTCTATAATGTCCGGAAGATAGAAGAAATCGAGTCCGATGTCTCCGAATGCCTTGGAGATGAGGAGGTTGTCGTACTTGTCGCCGAGAACGAGACGCGCGGTCTCCGAAACCTCTCTCTCAAGAAAGACGATCTGCCTGTCTGGAGCTTCGGCTTCGGCGGCGTTGACGGACAGGATTCCGCACCATTCCCTTGACGCTGTGTCGCAGGATATCGAGATGGAGGACAGCAGAAGATTCTCCTCAAAGCTGATGTCATCGTCGGCCCTGATTATCTCATTGAACAGGCTGATGATGCGGTCTGTCGGCCTGTCTTCCAGACCCTTGAGGCATTCCACGGCGTTTTCCAGGGAAAGATAGTGCGTAAGATCCAGCTCTTTCTGGCCCAGCCCAAGGCTGCCTTGAAGCCTGTCCAGCAACCCTACCTCCTTGGTGTGGATTCTGCTGTCAGCCTTCACAAGCTCGACGGCGATTTTCATCACCGCCCGCCGCTGGATTCCGTTAAGGTGTATGGTCTCAAAATCGGTCATCTGTAAGCATCAGACTAAGAATGGGCTTGGGGCATACGCTTTTCAAAGATAGCCAAATTATCATTCGTGCCCAAAAAAACGGAAACAATCTGAATTCAGAGTGTCCGAAGTGTTTTCTTTACAAGGTAAATTTACTACATTTGTAGGGTTGGAGCCGAAGCTTCCGGAAGAACCTGCGGAAAGCCCGTGCCGGACCGGTCCCGGGGCGATGAAGGGAGGGTGGCGCTGAACTAAACGTTTAATATTCATAGATTATGGAACTTAAAGGATCTAAGACAGAGGAAAACCTGCGCGCGGCGTTCGCCGGGGAAAGCCAGGCTCACACGAAGTATTTGTATTACGCCTCGAAGGCTGCGAAGGATGGTTATGTCCAGATAGGCAAACTGTTCGAGGAGACCGCCAAAAACGAGAAGGAACACGCCAAGATCTGGTTCAAGCTCCTGCACGAAGGCGGAGTGCCTTCAACTGAGGAGAATCTTGCCGACGCGGCTTCAGGCGAGAACTATGAGTGGACGGATATGTACGCCGGCTTCGCCAAAACCGCCAGGGAGGAAGGTTTCGATGAGATCGCTTTCCTTTTCGAGAAGGTCGGGGCGATTGAGAAGACGCACGAGGAGCGTTACAGGAAACTGCTTGGCAACATAAAGGAGGGCATCGTCTTCTCCCGTGACGAAGATGCGATCTGGGAGTGCTCCAACTGCGGCCACATCGTGATCGGCAAAAAGGCTCCGGAAGTCTGCCCTGTCTGCAATCATCCGAGAAGCTATTTCCAAATCAAGGTAGAGAATTATTAATATCGCAGCAATATGAAGAATTACATCTATGCCGCCATCGCCGCGGCGATTGTCCCTGTGGTTGCCGGAGCGCAGCCTAAACCGTCCAAGCCTGAGGCCGAGTACAAGTTCACGGTCGTTAAGGAGAACCCTGTCACACCTGTCAAGAACCAGTACCGCTCAGGTACCTGCTGGTGCTTTTCAACGCTCGGATTCCTTGAGTCTGAAGTTATCAGAATCAATAACATAAAGGACACCACCCTTTATCCGGATTTCTCCGAGATGTTCGTGGTCTCACATTCCTACAAGGACAGGGCTGTGAAATATGTCCGCACAGACGGCAACATCAATTTCGCCGCCGGTTCCGAGGCTGATGACGTGCTTCACGTTGTCGAGGACTACGGAATCGTGCCTCAGAGCGCTATGCCGGGAATTCAGGCTCTTCCGGTACACGGAGAGCTTGACGCCACCACAAAGGCCTATGTCCAGGCTGTCGCTTCCAATCCTAACAGGACGCTCTCCACGACCTGGAAGAAAGCCTTCGACGCGATTGTCGACACCTATCTCGGTGAGGTTCCGGAGACTTTCGAGCATAACGGAAAGACCTACACTCCGGCTTCTTACCGTGACGAGCTGGGACTCGTTCCGTCTGACTACGTGACCCTTACCTCATTCACCCACCATCCTTTCTACAAGTCCTACATCCTTGAGCTTTCGGACAACTGGAGATGGGATTCGGCCTACAACATCCCTCTTGACGAGTTTATGGAGGTTATCTACACGGCTATCGACAAGGGCTACACCCTGGCCTGGGGTACTGACGTGAGCGAGAGAGGGTTCACCAGAGACGGAATAGGCGTGCTTCTTGAGACCGCCAAGTCAACCGCCGGCTCTGACCAGGAGCGCTGGGTAGGCAAGGACGGCGAGAAGAAAGAGGCTGTGGCCGAGCTTCCTAAAGAGGCTTCCGTGACCCAGGAGTCCCGTCAGGAGGGTTACGACAACAAGACCACTACAGATGACCACGGAATGCAGATTTTCGGTGTCGCCAAGGATCAGAACGGAACAAAGTACGTGATGGTGAAGAATTCCTGGGGCACGACCAGCAAATATGGCGGAATCTGGTATTGCTCAGATTCTTTCGTCCGCGCCAAGACGATGGATGTGCTCGTCCACAAGGACGCTCTCTCCAAAGATCTTAAGAAGAAGCTCGGCATCAAATAAATGAGTGTCGTCAAGCATATTCCCAACACGATTACCTCCTTGAACCTCCTTTGCGGGGTTCTGGGGGTAATTGTTTCTTTGGGAGGCCGCCTGGAGTGTGGATTCATCCTGATGATCTGCGCCGCTGTCTTTGATTTCTGCGACGGACTGGCCGCAAGGCTTCTGAAGGCATATTCGGAAATCGGGAAAGAACTGGATTCGCTGGCGGATGATGTCAGTTTCGGGGTGCTTCCCGCCGTGATGCTTTATCAGGTTTGCGGGACTGACATCCTTGTCCTTAAGTGCCTGCCCCTTCTTCTTGCCGCATTCTCGGCGTTGAGACTCGCCAAGTTCAATCTTGACGCGCGCCAGCACGACAGTTTCATCGGGCTTCCGACCCCTGCGTCGGCGATGGTCTGCGGCTCTTTGGCGACTCTCGTGACTGTCAGGCCGGATTGTTTCCTGGCCCGTTGGTGCGATGGCCCGGTCTTCGTTCCGGTGCTGGCCTTGGCGCTGTGCGTCCTGCTTGTGAGCGAGATCCCGATGTTCTCGATGAAGTTCGGTGGAGGGAAGAAAGCCTCCGGGGTCGAAATAGCCCAAAGAGCCGCGTTCCTCGCGATTGCCGTACTGTCTGCCGTCATCGCTTTGGTGGGACGCTCCCATTGGTCGTCCGTCTTTCTCGCGGCTTTTCTCGGCTACATCCTTGTCAATCTGGCGACGTGCGGTCTGATGGCGGGAAAAGAACCCCGATACGCTCATAAGAAATGAATGCCGCCGGAAAGTTCGTGATTCTTTATGTACACGGAATGGGCGGGGGCGGAGACAGCCGGATTCCGTCCATTCTTAAGGATAATCTCGGCTCTGATTTCGAGGTCGTCATCCGTACCTATGATTTTGACCCTGAGGTGGCCGGAAGACAATTGTCGGACTGGGCCGCCGAGGTCTGCCCGGATCTTGTGATAGGGGAGAGTATGGGAGCCACCCACGCCGTCGCGCTGAAGGGTTATCCTCATCTTTTTGTGTCTCCGTCGCTTAATGCTCCCCGTTATTTCGCGGCTCTGTCGTGGCTGACATTGATTCCCGGTGTCACGGCTTTGTTTGACCGTATCTATCGGCCGAAGCCCGGCGACAGGCAGAGGCTGCATTTCACCTTCAGGCCTTTGAAAAAATGGAGGAAGGTTCTGTCCCGCGCCTTGCTCAACTCTCCCCGGAACGGAAGCGAAGACTACTTCCACGCCTTTTTCGGCACCTGCGACCATTACCGCCGCAGCGGAGTGGTCTCGGTACGTACCTGGAGAAAATGGTTCGGCGACGGCACCTGGACAATCTACGACGGCACCCATTTTATGGAGTATGAATATGTTCTCTCCCTTCTCGTCCCCAAAATCCGCGAGATGCGGATGAAGCATTGATTTTGACTGCCTTAAGTGGCAGGGCAACCGCATCAAAATTTGGCATTAAGTAAAATTTCTTTAAGATAGTCC
>CAYWIW010000035.1:0-16650 GCA_964458425.1 uncultured Muribaculaceae bacterium | reverse complement strand
CGGAGGGTCCCGATGTCGAACGACATCGGGACCCTTTTTTTGTACCCGCCCGGCGGAGGCTGCTCGGATGCTGTACGGACTAGGGCGGCCGTACCTGCTGTCCGGCGCCTCCCCGGGTTCCGGCGCAACCCTCGCCTGTGTCCGGGAAGCGCCGCCGGCCGGGGCTATCTCTGTCCAGGCGACACCAAAGCCGCGGCACAAACCCCATATCTATGAACTATTCATAGACCGGGCTGACTTATCCGTTCTCTTGTAAGTATGTGAATTCTGTTTTCCCCTAAAAACCTGATGAGGGCAATAGCAGGCCAAGCCTGTCATTGCCGGACCAAAGCCAGACTGTTCTGTCGGTCATTTCCAGTACCTTCAGATCGCTGAAACTGAAGCCGTTCACGCCCATATTACCGGACAGCGTCCCGTCTGCTCCTGTGCTTGATGTAGGCATTTCGCTTAGTTTTACAGTTACGTCACGTTTTCCTTCGTTATCGATTATGCGAAGTATCCCTTCGGACGGATTGCAATAATACTGGTGCGTGTTCTTCAGAAATGTAAGTACCGGTTTGCCGTCCTTGTATATTCCAAGATTCTCGTTTGCGATGAACTCCTCGCGGTATCGCTGTTCCTCCTTCTCTTTCTCCTTTCCGCAAGAGACAGCCAGCAGTGCTGTAAGCAAAAGCGAAGTGATTGATTTGTAAGGTATAGTCATAATCTTGAATGTTCAGTTGCCGCTATTCTGTGATATTAATGAATCTTCCGAAGTACTCGACCGCTCCGTCCTGTCTTGTCAGTTTCGCCTGAATGTAGTGTTCCCCGGCACTCAGTTTCGTGTAGGCTTTGGAGTTCGTTCCGTCTACTTTCCATTCAATATCCCTTATCGCGCCGCAGTCCACAAGCGTCATCAGCAGCATATCCTCGGACTTCATCGTCGTCTGGAATACTCCTATCCTTGGAAACGCCCCGCCGGCTTTCTCGGTTCTGAAAGACAGGGTGATCTTGCCGCCGCTGTCGCCTGTTATCGTGACAGAGTAGTCCTTGTCGGTGTCCAGCATTGGAATATGCACGCTCGAGGAATTCACCTTTTGGGTTGAAATCGCCGCAGTCTCATCATCTTCAGCCTTCCAGTCTACCGTCCATTCCGAAGAGGTCTCGTCCGTCCAGCAGAGCAATATGTCGTGCTGGAACACTTTGGGCTTTATGTCTTTTATGCTTGCGTTTCGCTCAGTAACAGACAGTTTTACCGAACCCTCCGCATTGTCAAGCCTTATTGATGGAATCTCCACAATCGTCTCCCTGCCGTCCGCAGATGAGAAACCCGAATGGCTGTCGCTGTAGATGGAGGTAACATTGCCTTCTCCGGGGAAGAAGCAGTGCCCTGGAATGTATTGTGGCTCAATTTCCTGCCGGCCTTTCGGGTTCGAGTAGAAAATCTTGAACCGCTCGTTCCCTTGTGAGACGTTCACTTTGTTCCGCGTCCAGCTGTCGCTATCTTTTATGACGTGGTAGACAAGTAGCCCCCAGTCGGCGCCCAGCTTCCAGAAGTCGAGATATTCCTTTGTGTCCCAGACATTTTTCCCGGCCCCGCGGCATTCAAGAAGGAAATAATCATCGTTCCTTCTGGTCTTGATCAGATAGCCTTTGCCTTCTGTTATGGCCGGCAAGGTGTATTCCCCGGAGCTTTCAAGGCTCTCCGGTTCGGACCATCCCAGCATCCATCTCTCGAGAATGCTTAGCGACGGAGGTGTGCGTCCCCCGTTGTTGTAGCTTCCGATTGCCATCAATGAGAAAGATGCCGGAGTATTGACTGTGGAGCTTGACTGGGCCGTGTCGTAGAGATCCGGCAAGCCGATAATGTGTCCGAACTCGTGACAGAACGTGCCGATGGCCGTGAGAGTGTTGTTGCCGGCCACTCCGGATTCAAGCTCTGAGCTGCAGGCATAGCCGGAGATGGTTACTCCGTCAAGTGAAATCTTGTTTATCCAGGTACGGTGGGGCCAGATTCCGTTAGGGTCGCCGTTGCTTTCAGCTCCTCCTGAGTAAAATATGAATATGTCTCTGACGGCTCCGTTTTCGGCGAATTGGCTGTAATCAACGTCTTTGTCGGCCAGACTTATGACTTCAGCGGCCATCTCCTCCGGTCTGTCCTTGTACCATTTCTGTTTTTCAGAAAGCACGTATGGCCCGACGACCGTGAAATCCGGGTTGAATCGTCCGTTGGAGTTGTCCTGAAAGTACTTTCTGACGCTGCCGGTGGCACCGCCCTTTGTGTAGTTCTCTGAATTAAGCAGCTCATTGAACGCTGCCTTGCTTCCTTCCGTGAACGGGACATCCGGATACTCGGCGAGAATCACGAGCAATCTTTTTTCCCCGTCCGCTCTCCAGGTACTGCCGTCGAGAAGAGGCGGGGCGAGGTTGTCGAGCCTGCCGGAGGAACGAGTGCGGAATGAATATGTCCGGTTGGCGCTCATAAGCCTTTGCTGAAGCTCTGTCCGACCGGCGGGAACAAGATTCTTGACCAGGGCGGAGCCGAGACCCCGGCGTTCAGCTTCCGTGAGGCGGTTTTCCGGCTTCGCCTTGATCCTGGTCGGCTGAAGCAGTCCGTCCTTTCCAAGTGTGGCGAAGGCCCAGTCTCCGTCTTTGTCAGCCGCCAATGCATAGCCTTCCTCTGTGGTCACGTAGCCGTTGAACTCGTCCCCGTGGACACGAACCCTGAGCTTTGTCCCGTCGCTTTGTGTCACCGTCACTGTCCTTGGATTTGCAGGCCCGGCGAAAACCAGGACCGCTCTTTCCGTCGCACACAGCGCCAACAGGCACACGAAGCGGATAATAATGCTTTTTCTGGCCATAAATCCTGAGATGACGCTATTCCCACACCGTCCAAGCCGTTAGCAGCTTCTTAGTTCTTCTCTTTCAGCATCCTGATGGTGCCGATGAGCTTCTCGCCCGTGATGCCTGGGGATAATCTGACAAAAGCGCATCCGTGCGGAGCGACTTCTGTCTCCCATCTTTCATCGAATTCGACCGTGGCGATGTCTTTCTGCCTCCATAGGTCGCGCACTGTCTGCCGGGTCGGAAGACCGATTGAACGCGGGATGAAGCCTATTGTCTTCGGCTCCTCCGACAGATTGAACAGCGCTATGGCAACGCTTCCGTCTTCAAGTGGTTTGAGATAGGTGGCGTAAGTCTCGTCTCCGTAGATTCTTGAAGCCTGGAGACCGAGAGGGTCTTGGTTGACATCAATGACTTCATTGTTGCATAACAGGCTCAGGGTGAAGTCATCCAAGGCGGCGAGGTCGCATCCGATAAGGAGAGGGGACGACAGAATGGACCATAGGGTCATATGTGTGTACTGCTCGTTGGGAGTAAGTCTGGAGAAGTGGGTTTTGGGACCCCAGCCGACTTTGCCGAGCACGAGCATATCTGCGTCAGGCCAGTTGCCTGGACGCTTGCAGGCAGCCCAACCGTCCATTCCGCCAAAGCCGATTTTGAATATGCTTGACCATTTGTCCCTGATGTCCCCGGTCGTCCTCCAGCACTGGGCGTATCGCATTAGATACGGGGCGAGAGCGTATGGCGCAGAATTGGATATGCTGTACACTATGTCCCTGCCTGTGGCCGCGAGAGCGTCGTGCATTTCCTTAAGGTAATGGAGATCGTTCGGATTCCAGTCATATTTCAGATAGTCGAAACCCCATTCCGCCCATTGCGCCGCATCAATGGCCGCAAAGGAGTACTCGCCGAAATGCCAGACTTTGCCTCTGTCCATTCTGGATCTGTCAACTTTGTACACGCTGTCACAGATTCCTTCCTCGATCCAGAAATACTTCCCGTCGGGATCGTTGCAGGTCTCGCCGATATGGCCGGCGTAGGTTCCTACCCAAGGGCCGGAATAGATGCCGGCTTTAAGCCCGTTGGAGTGAAGGTAATCGACAAGACCTTTCATATCCGGGAACTTGCTGTTCGGCATTATCGCATTGTCCTTTCCGCCTCGGATGCCTTGCCATCCATCGTCTATGTTGACGTATGACCAGCCGTAATCCGCAAGCCCCTTGTCCAGTATCGCCTTGGCCGAGGACATAATCTTGTCCTGGCTGACAGAGTTGCCCCAGCAGTTCCAGGAGTTCCAGCCCATCGGAGGAGTCAGGGCTATCCTGTCCCCGATCACTATCCTCAGCTCCCGGACATCGGAACCGAGTTTGTTTGAGGCCTTTAGACTTACTTTGAATTCCCCCTCTGACACGGCCTTTCCGGAGATGATGCCGGTCTTCCTGTCGAGTTTGAGTCCTTTGGGAAGTCCTGTGGCCGAGAATGTCATCGGCCGTCTGCCAGTCGCCGGAATCCTGAAAAGGAAATCCGCCCCGGGTCTCGCTCCGTAGATTTTTGGCCCGTTGATACGCGGTGTCTCCGGGGCTTTCGGAGTGAGGATGTAGGCTGAATAATCAGGTTCTGAGATTTCTTGCCCGAAAACAGACGGGCTGATAAACACAAGGGCCGCCAGCAGGACGGCAATGGAATTCTTAGTCATATCAAAATCTTGTTAAAGCGTCAGCGCCGGTTAGTGTCCGGTCTCATTCCGCTTTACAAAAATAAAGAAAAATACTACGCTTCGGAATGGATTCCTTGTCTTTTTTGTATAAGGTCAGCCAATTCCCGCGCGTTGTGCGGAATCCCTGCGGAATTCAGAGTGTCTTGTCATTCCGGTCTGTCCGTTCCCGGGGTCGGTACAATGGCTGGCGAATAGTTTGGCCGTCGCTCTTGCCGCATATCCTTAATGGCGCTTAATGAGACCGCCCCGGACGTATCTTTAGGCTGTTGTTGAAAAATAATCCTATCTTTGTATCCGGTAAGTGACCGCGTCGCGCTGACGCTTATCATTTGCGAGGGGGGGATGCCCCCGATTGGCGGAATGAATGTAAACTATTGTGTGACAAATCAAATGAATATGACAAATACCTTTTCAACTTGTTTCGGTTCCTTTATTGCTGGACTGGCCGCCGTGTTGCTGGCCACCGTTGATTCTCCGGCGCAGACCCGTCTTCTGACTCTCGGCGGCAATGATTCTCCGAGGATAGCGTTTACCGATGGGGCTGACACCCTTTGGACTCCGTCTGAAGGCCTTTGGTCAGTCGCCCTCGGCTGGGAGAATGACTGGATGACAGATTGGCGTCACATAAAGCCTTCTTCCATAGAGAGGGAGGGCAAGTGGACAATAGCCAAGGGGAACGTTGACTTAGGGGACGGGAATATCCTTGCCTGCACGGATTCCTATGTTAGTACGGAGGACGGATTGGTCAGGTGCGTACGCCGTTTTGAGTGGAAAGGTGTGAAGACCCTGCATAATGTCACACTTTCGGTAAGGCTGCAGGAAAACGGGACTGGGCTTTCCCTTGTCGCTCCCGGTATTGTCTATTACGGCAACCGCAACGGAGCGGCTGTCAATCCGGAAGCGGTCGCCGTCTGGGAGGGAAAGGAAGGCGAGTTCGCCATATTCGAGGAGCATCGCTATCCTATGCCTTTCGTGATGCTTGAGAATCCTGCGAGACTTCATTCCTGCGCCCTCCACGTCACGCCCTCACCAGTCAGGGGAGGGGTTCTGAACGATCAGTGGTGGTCGCTCGGAGTGGAGGCCAAGGATGCTGTCACAGAGTTCGTTATGTACTCTGGCCCTATCGGCTACAACGGAAGGCGCAGTGTGGCGAAGGCTTTGCAGAAAAGTCCGATGTCCTACAAGGATACTTGGATCAGCCTTGCTCCGGGACAGGTGGTAGAGAAGGAATTCTATGTCGATGTCTATTCCATAGAAGCCCCAGGCTCAGGCTTCCAGAAGCCCCTGTATACTTCGCTTGACCTTCATAAGCCTTATGATGCGGAGCGGTTCGACTCTTTCAGGAGTATAGTGGACTCCAAACTGAACTATGCCGAGAGCAGGTGGATAGAAAACGGAAAGGCGGTCGGTTACGGGATGTACGATCCGCGGTCGGAGCGTCATCAGCTGGTTATGGGCTGGTGCGGACAGGCCGATTCTCCCGGCTATTTCTATCAGGTGCTTTCCGATTGGGATAAGTCGCGGCAGGGAAGCCTTGTCAAAGCCGGACAGGAGGTAACAAGGAAGAAAGTGCAGTCGCTGATGGACTTCCTGACAACCTATCCGTTCACCGGCGACGGGCTTTTCAATGTCCGCTATGACATCAGGACTGGAGTATTCAAGGACGGGGATCCTGTTTCGTGCGGTCAGGCTATGTACAATTTTGCCAAGGCGATTGAATATGCCCGCAAAAACGGTGGCTACGACATCGCCGGGTGGGAAAAGTTCCTTAAAAAGGCGTGTGACGGCGCTTCGGACAGGATTTTGTCAGAGCGGTGGAATCCGGTCTCCACTGCGGAGGCGTTCTACATAGCTCCGCTTGCGATTTCCTCAAAGCTGTTCGGCAGCGACCGCTACGAGAAAGCCGCCCGCAAGGCCGCAGGTCTTTTCGCCGAAAGGCATCACACTATGGCCGCAGGATGCTATTGGGGAGGCACACTTGACGCCACCTGCGAGGACAAGGAAGGGGCCTGGGCCGCTTTCCAGGGCTTCCTTGAGTGCTACGAAAGGTTCAATGATTCCAAGTTCCTTTCTTGGGCTAAGCACGCGATGGATGTTTGCCTGAGCTATACCGTCGTCTGGGATATCCCTCTTCCGGCCGGGCGGCTTGCCGACCATTCGTTCAAATCGACTGGCTGGACGGTCGTTTCAGCCCAGAACCAGCATATTGATGTGTACGGTGTCCTGTTCGCTCCGGAAATTTGCAAGATGGGCAAGTACCTCGGAGACGACAGGCTTGTCCGCATTTCCAAGGTGATGTACAGGTCTTGCTCCCAGCTGACTGACCCGTACGGTAGCCAGGGCGAGCAGCTCCAGCATACGAATTTCGCCCAAAGGGGGGATATGTCGGATGTCTATAAACTTAGGGGAGGTTACTCTGAAAGTTGGACAGTGTTCTGGATCACAGCGCATTTCCTCAATTCGGCGGCTCGGTTCGTAGAGTTGGGCGTAGAGCCGTAAATCCTTCTCAAAATACCAATTAATTGGGATTGCCGTTTTTTCGCTCCATCTCTAATTTTGCGTCCTGAAATTAGAAATGGAACTAAAAGATGGTAAAGCTATTGTTATTGTCATTGCTTGCGTTAACATCAGCAAGCTATTCAGCGTCAGCGCAATGCTCTGATAACGGAGCAAAACGGAGACTGACCGTGGGGGGCTATGGCGAAGTGGCGCTCACAAGGAATTTCTACAGCGACAATGTCTACCGTTATTCTTCAGCTGCGTCTCATAAGAATGAGAGTCACGGCCGTTTCGACATACCTCATTTCGTGGTATATCTCGGATACGACTTCGGCAAAGGATGGACGATGCAGTCGGAAATAGAGTTCGAGCACACGGGTACCGGAGGAGCTGTCGAGAAAGAGTTTGAAGAGGCCGGGGAATGGGAGACCGAAACCGAAAAGGGAGGCGAGGTTGAACTCGAGCAATTCTGGATCCAGAAGTCATTCTTCCCTGAACTGAATGTAAGAATGGGGCATCTCGTGGTGCCTGTGGGCGGGCTGAACAATGCCCACGAACCGCTCAATTTCTTTACGGTCTATCGTCCGGAAGGAGAATACACAATTCTTCCATCTACTTGGCACGATACGGGAATCAGTGTATGGGGGCAGGCGGGCGATTGGAGGTATGAGGCGCTTGTGATTGCCGGTCTTGATGCCTATATGTTTGACACCGAGAATTTTATCAAAGGTGGGGCGGGCTCGCCGTTCGAGTTCAAGTCTGCCAACCAATTGGGATTCGCTGCCCGGATTGACAATGAGTCCATAAAGAATCTAAGGCTCTCGCTCAGCGGATTCTACGGCAAGGCCTTCAATAACACTTATCCTTACGAAGTCATCCCTGAGTCCTCGCGTTATTATGGGGTCAAGGGACGGACGGCAATCGGAGCGTTTGATTTCCTTTATAAGACAAGAAAGTTTGTGGCCCGGGGCAATGCGGACTATGGATACGTCGGTGACGCGACGGTCATAAGCGCGATGAAGCGCAACCGTTCCGCCAATAATGCTCCTTACAAGAAATCTCCGGTCGGCAAGGGCGCTGTGGCCGTAGGATGTGAAGCCGGCTATGATGTGCTGCCTTGGTTCGGGTGCAGGGATAAGGAACAGCAGCTCTTCGTCTTCGGCAGATATGAATACTACAATTCCTACATTCCGGATCTGGGAGAGGAGCCGGCGGAATGGACCAAGAAGCATCGTGTCGCGGCGGGGCTTAACTATTACCCGCTTCCACAGGTGGCCGTCAAGGCTGAGTATTCCCACCGTTTCCTAAAATCTCCATACAATATGGAACCATCCGTCAGCATCGGAATCTGTTTTATGGGATGGTTTAATCGGTAGTGTGTCTGTAATTACTTTATAATCATATTTATAAACATTGAAAATTATTTAAGGACTTCATTATGAGAAAAGTTTCACTTGCATCCATTGCTTTATTCGCCGTGCTTCCGGCATTTATGGCGTGTACAAAAGATGACCCTCAGTTCGGAGATGACGATGCTACGGCTCTTGCCCTCAAGGCCGTAGTCGAGCAGTATGTCCCGAATGTGGTATATAAGACTTACGGAAACCTGGCGGATGCCTCGGAAAAACTCTACAACCAGATCACGGCTCTGAAATCTTCCGAGACATATTCGCAATCCGACATTGATGGGATTTGCGCGACTTTCCTTGAGGCGCGCCAGTATTGGGAGTTGAGCGAGGCGTTCCTTTATGGGGCGGCGACAGCCTATGGCATCGATCCTCACATTGACTCGTGGCCTCTTGACAAGGACAAGCTGGCCAAGAGCCTTTCCAATGCCGAAACCATTGCCGATCTTGACAAGGAAGGCGCGGGAGCGGTAGATGAGGTCGGAGCGGCTTCTCTCGGTTTCCACGGGATAGAGTTCATATTCTTCCGTGACGGCAGGAACCGCACTGCCGAAGCCCTTGGCGGAAATGAGACGGATGACGCTTTTTCAGGAAGGGCTGTCTCCGGCAAGAGCGAGATTATCTTTGCGGCCGCTGTCGCCGAGGATCTCCGCAACTATTGCTTCGAGCTTCAGGCCGCCTGGGATCCTTCGTGTCCTAAGGACAGGGTGAAGCTTGTCGAAGATGAGCTGGAACTGAACACCACTATGGATTCCGGCCTTACATACGGCGAGAATATGCTCCAGACCGGCAATGCTGGAAGCACTTACCGCAATTATCAGGAAACCGTTGCCTCGATTCTTGTTGCGGGCTGCTCGAATATCTCCAATGAGGTGGCCAATACAAAGATAGGAACCGCTCATTATGTCAATGGCCAGGATTATGATCCCGACTACATCGAGTCTCCATATTCAAAGAAATCGTATCAGGATTTCATCGACAATATCCTTTCGATTCAGTACAGCCTTTACGGCTCTTTTGGAGCGACAACCGCTGCCAAGGCGTCGATAGCCTCTTTCCTGAAGGATCAGGGTTGGGAAAAGGCCGGTCGTCTTGAGGAAGCCTTGGCAGCTTCGCTTCAGGCTCTCAGGGATGCGATGGCGAAAGGAGCGTTCGTTGACAATCCTACTTCCGAAGAGGCTGAAAACTGCATTGTGAAGATCAATGCCTTGGATGGCCTTATCAACGAGGCGGCTGATTGGATCTCTAAGTTGTAGGAATATGTTTGCGGTTGCTTATTCCATTAATATTCATTGGAATAGGCAACCTCTTGTGTAGATGGCGATGCCGTCTGATGACAATAATTGTTAGTTGGAATTATGATAGTAAGAAAATTTTTGTTGTTTGTCGCTGTCGCTGCTGTTGCGGCTGCGTCCTGCGATCGTGCCGAGAAGCACAATCCGTCATCGGCTCTTCCGGAATCGGACGCCAGGTATGTAGGTCAGGCGGTCGGAAACTTTTCGGCTGAAGAGTGGTATCCGGGTGGAGTTCTCGGCACTACGGAAAACGTTACCGAAGGTTGTTATGAGGATGAGGCTCCGGCGGTTACCCAGCAGGGGCTGAGCCTGCCTTTCAATTATGGAGAGTTGTTCTTCGAGAGGAATGTCACCCTCAATACCCCTCCTTTCAAGGGACTTGGCCCGGCGGCCACCCGTAAATCTTGCATTGACTGCCATCCGGGCTACGGACACGGCAAGCGTCAGACAGTGTATGAGGCAAACACGTCGAAGTCGTTCGGAAACGGTTACCTTCTTGTAGTCTATTATGCCACACAGCCGGGCGGAAATGACGGAGCGTATGTCTCCGAAGTCACCGGAATGCCCCAGACTATGGCAGAAGCCCCTTTTCTCCCTCCGATTGACGAGAGCGGAATCAGTCTCGTATGGAACCGGGTGACGGAGATGGAGAGCGGTCTTCCGATGAAGTTTCCTGACGGAGAGTCTTATTCTCTTCAGTATCCGGAACTCAGCATTGCCAAGGATGCCTTCAACACTGACCCGAATCCTTATGAAACGGCTGCCGGTAAAGGACTTACTCTCGGATTCCGTCTTGAGTCCACCATCGGCATTATGGGAACCGGGCTGATTGATGCTATCACGGACGAGGATATCCGTGAGCAATATAGGGCAGAAGCTCCTTATCTTGAGTTGAATCCTTCTTTCTGGGATAAGGGAGCGGATGACTTTGCGGCCTCGGCGTTCTATGCCAATTATCAGGGCGGCAAGTATGGTGACGGCATCCTTGCGGACGGAACGTATGTCGCCAGAGGCGGGCATAAGCCTGTCAAGCGTTTCACCTATGCTATGACCAGGGGCACTCTTCAGGATGGCGCGGGTGCGAATGCCATCTGGAATATCACCAATGTCTCCCGTCCGGACAGGCCGTTCCTCTATACTACGGCCGCGTGGGCCAAGAAGATGTCCGAAACCAAGTCGGTGATTGAAGCAATCAGGGCGGAAGGGGAGTCTTCTCCATATTATGTGGATGTCAACAAAGACGGTACTGTCACCGACGCCGAGATTTCCGAGGCTGTCCTTGCCTTGCTGAGTCCTTCCACCAACCAGTTTGACAATCAGTATCATAACTTCGTGCCGGAGATGACTGAGAATGATTTCTACAACTTTATGGTCTGGCATAGAGGACTCGCCATCCCGCGCGCGCGTAATCTCAACGACGAGGATGTCCAGAGAGGAAAGGCTTTATTCTCGGAGATGGGTTGCGCTTCCTGCCACAGGCCGTCCTGGAAGACCGGCGATGACAATTATTGGTCTCCTGCGATGAACGAGGGCAAGCCTCTTCCGAGATATGCCAACCAGACAATCTGGCCATATTCGGATTTTATCCAGCACAGATTGTATATGAAGAACGACATTCACGGTTCCTGGTGCCGTACAACCCCTCTTTGGGGACGCGGTCTGTCCACTTTGAACACGGGCGCATCAGACCGTCTCCACGATTGCAGGGCAAGAAACGTGGTCGAGGCGATTATGTGGCACGCATATTCCAAGGATAGCGATGCCTATGAAGAGACAGTCAATTTTTACAATCTGTCCAAGGAAGACCGTGAGGCGGTCGTGAAATTCATCGAGTCTATTTAATGAAAGAAATCTGTAAGTATTTCAGTTTTATTTCAGTAGCAGTCCTCATCGTGGCGATGTCGGCTGCTACTGTCTTGGAGAAGGCCAACGGGACGGAAGAGGCTTTCCGTCTCGTGTATCATTCTCCCTGGTTCGTGGCCTTATGGGGTTTGGCCGCGGTCAGCGGACTTGTATGGCTGGTGCGCCGCAGGGTTCACAAGCGGTTCTTTACCTTCACCCTTCATCTTTCCTTCGTCATTATCTTGTGTGGAGCGTTGCTGACTTTCATTACAGGAGAGAGGGGGAGGGTCTATATGAAAGTCGGCGAGACTGTCTCGGCCTTTGCGGATGAGGACGGCCTGGAGCATAAAATCCCTTTCACCATTCGTCTCGACCGGTTCGCCGTGACCTACTATCCAGGAACTGAGAGCGCCGAGGATTACAGCAGTATGGTCACGGTCTTGCCGGAGGGTGGCAGCCACGTGGTGTCAATGAACAATGTCCTCAAATACAAGGGCTACAGATTCTATCAGGCGGATTTTGACCGGGACGGCGGCGGAAGCACTCTTGCCGTTTCGTATGATCCTTGGGGGACAGGTGTCACATATTCGGGCTATTTGCTTCTGTTTCTTTCACTTGTCGGCTTCTTTCTCCAGAAAGGTTCACATTACCGGACGGTCTTGTCAAGATTGGCGGCTTCGCTCCTCCTCTTTTTCGGATTGTCCGGTTCTCCTGCCGCCGAGGCTCGTGAATTGCCCGGCGACACCCCTAAAACGCTTTCCGAGGAAGTCGCTTCCGCATTCGGAGACCTTATGGTCTATTATAACGGAAGAATATGCCCGTTGTCGACGCTTTGCCGGGAATATAGTCTGAAAGCCTATGGAGAGGCCGGTTGGAACGACTTCTCTCCGGAGCAGGTCGTGACAGGCTGGCTTTTTTATTATGACTGGTGGCGTGTCGTCCCTTTTACGGTCAAGGATAAGGACAGAGGTACGCCTCGCGAGGCGGAGAAGGAATACCTGATGAGGTCTGTAGCTTCCGGTGACGCTTTGAGGATATTCCCGGTCAAGGATGCTGACGGCTCTGTCCGATGGTATTCCTGCAATGACGAGCTGCCTGCGTCTGTTCTTGAGGATTATGATTTGTGGGTCTTTGTCCGCAAGGTGCTTGATGTCATCAACGAGGCGGTACGCTCCGGGGACTGGGATGAAGTTCTCCGGATAGTCGTAAGGATAGGGGGTTATCAGAAAAAAGTGGCGGGAGAAGTCTTGCCTTCTCCGGCAAAAGTGAGAGCCGAGCGCCTTTGGTGCGCCATTTACAGGCCTTTGCTGCCATTTATGTTTTTCATTTCCGCCGGAATCATCGTTTTTGTCTTCTCGGGAATCCTTATGTCCCGACGGCGGACTTATCCCCGTTTCTTGCGTGATGTCCTTGCCGTTCTGACTCTCGTGTTATGGGCTTACCTGACTCTTGCAATAGGCTTGAGGTGGTATGTCTCAGGCCACGGGCCTTTTGCCGGTAGCTACAATGTGATGATGCTGATGGCGTGGCTGACGTGTGTCGGTATTCTTTTGTGTTACCGCAGGTTTCCTCTTGTGCTTCCGCTTGGATTCATCCTTGCCGGTTTCGCAATGCTTCAAGCCTCTCTCTCCGGTTCGAATCCTCAGATTACGCATCTTATGCCTGTGCTCCAGTCTCCGCTTCTTTCCGTCCACGTCCTGAGTATGATGCTGTCATATACTCTGTTAGGACTTGTGGCGCTTAACGGTCTGATGGGTGTCTGTGTAAAGGGATTCGAGGAAAGCGCAAAGTTGATGGACATCAGTATGGCGGTTCTTTATCCCGCCGTGTTTCTGCTCGCTTTCGGGACTTTTCTTGGGGCGATCTGGGCTAATATATCCTGGGGCAGCTATTGGGCTTGGGATCCTAAGGAGACGTGGGCTCTTGTGACGCTGCTGATTTATGCGTTTCCGCTCCACGGCGGCTCTATAAGGAGTTTCTCGCGTCCCCGTCTGTTCCACATATACACAATATTGGCTTTCGGCAGTGTCCTGATCACCTATTTCGGGGTCAATCTCATTCTGGGAGGAATGCACGCCTATGCCTGAATATGCCTCCGGATCCTGCTCTTCGTTTGCCTCTCCGTAAGCCCGCTGAAGGAGGCGCACCTTTATGGCCACCGGAAATTTCAGCGGAATCGGGCAAAAAAAAACGCTAATTTTGTGGTGTACCCCTTGCCTAACAGAAAATTTTATTTAAATTTGCATTCCCGTTTCGTCGGGAAAAGTCTGGAGAGGTGGTAGAGTGGTCGATTACGGCAGTCTTGAAAACTGTTGAGCTGCGAGGCTCCGGGGGTTCGAATCCCTCCCTCTCCGCCAGAAACATCGGGTGTAAATCAAGTGATTACGAGATTTACACCCCTTTTTGTATCCAATCAAGGTCGGGAGAGTTTTCTTGATTTCGATGTATTTTATGGTCCGGTCGTTGTTTCAGTTCTCGGACTGAACACAAAGTGTCCGCTTTCAACAAAGGATTTGGACGAAGAACATTAGAATTGTCTACTTTTCTAAAAACAGATGCCGGAAAAACTTTACCGGTGCCCACTTTTGAAAATATGTATTAATGAAAAAATCTTTTCGTGTCTACTTCTCGCGCACTGCAGTCTACTTCTTTGAGCTGGTACAAATATGGCAGTTGAATAGGTGGTTTCTGTCCGAAATATGGCAGTTGAAGGTAATTTTTTATCCAAGATATGGCAGTTTATTGGAAAAAGTTATTACTTTTGAGGCAAATATAAAGGCTTATGTTGGATAAGAGAACCATAGAACAGGTGCTGGCAGAGCAACAATTGGAACTTGCTGGTCTGTCTTCGAAGGCATTATGCTCCCGTCCGGAGGAACAGTTGGTGGAACTGGACAGTGATATGGCGCAAGTGGTAATCGGTGTCAGAAGATGCGGTAAATCTACATTGTGCTATAATGTGCTGAAAAAGAACGGTGAGTTATTTGCCTATGCTAACTTCGATGATGAACGGTTCGAGGATATGACTTCCAAGGACCTCAATGCAGTGCTTGAAGTCCTATATAAAATGTATGGTGATTTCAAGTTGCTGTTCTTGGATGAGATTCAGAATGTCGATGGATGGCATCTGTTTGTCAACAGAATTCTCAGACAGGGAATGCGAGTCATCCTTACAGGCTCTAATGCAAAACTGCTCAGCGGTGAGCTTGCGACACATTTGACCGGACGACATGACAAGATAGAGTTGTTTCCTTTCTCTTTCGCTGATTATTGTAAGTGCAAGGAGATAGATATGAAGTCGCCAACAACTAAGGCTGAGGCTTTTAGAAGGAGGGCCTTTGATGAATATCTGCGACAGGGAGGTTTTCCGGAGCTTCTGCATAAGAAGAGTAAGAAGGGATATGTAAGTAATCTTGTCGATAATATACTCAAACGCGATATAGAGCAACGGCACAAGATAAAATATATACGGGCATTTGAGCAATTGGCAAATCACTTGCTGGATATTTCTCCCGCGGTGGTTGTCGAAAAGGATTTGGCTAAACTTTTCGGGTTTAAGTCCCATCACACTGTTGATAATTATATCGGTTATCTAAAAGAGGCGTATCTGTTGACAGGACTCCAGAAGTATTCTACCAAGAGTAAGTTAAGAGTGCGCGATGAGAAGGTTTATCCTATAGATGTTGCTCTTATGGATGGAAGAGAAGATGCTATGGTCGGTGAGAATCTCGGCTGGAGATTGGAGACCATTGTGTTTATAGAACTTCTCAGAAGGAATAAGCCTTTGGAACGGGATATATATTACTTTAAGAATGATGACGGATATGAAGCGGATTTTGTTGTCTGCAAGGGTGATAAGGTTGAGGAGGTATATCAGGTCAGCTATGATTTGACCAAGGAGAAAACTCGTGCAAGGGAGATCAGAGGTCTGCTTACCGCCTCTAAGCATACTCGCTGTGATAGCTTGTTCCTTATAACAGATGTTGAGAGGGGTGAATTTGAGCAGGAGGGAAAACAGATAAAGATAATTCCAGCATACGAGTGGCTGATTCAGTAAAATGACTCGCACTTTCCACAGATAAGTGGCATATTTGCAGTAGGATGCTGGCTCATCAGGCAGTTCATTGACAACTTATAAATTCGGTAACCAAATCGAAATCGTAACCTGTGTATATCATTTATAGCAAACTTACTTATACTGCAAATTGTCAATTGCTCTCTGAATCCCGTCCAAAAAGCGGGAAGCGTGCGCCACCTCCATTTGTGTGTGGTGGAACTGGAAAGAAGCGGTGAGCGTCGTTTTCAGCAGGCGGCGTTTGCATTTGCCCCAAATAAGAAACGGATTATTAAAAATGCCGCTATACAACCCGACAGCACCGTCTGTTTCATATTGTGCCAAGGCAGAAGTTCCGATAACAATGCTTTCCGTCAAGTCGTGATTGACGCAACTTTCAGCCACTTGTTTGGTAAGTTGCAGATAGTGTTGGTAAACAAAGATAAATCATCACAGAAAGGGATATAACACGAACTTACCTCGCCTTTTCTGTTAGCGACAATGGTGTTTACTTCAATGGTATCGTACTGCATCAGTTTACCGCCAACGGGCAGTATATGAAATTCTTTCACGTCCCTTGCGGCTTTGCCGATACACCATCACATCAACATATTAAACTTCATGCCCGATTTCCGGTTGATTTTCACAAGGCGTGACACGTTGAGTGTCTTATAGAACGTCACCATTGGCATAGGTGCGTTCATCCACATTTCAAAGGCATATGCCCGGCTGGTTTCTTGGGGATTTCTTAATGCTATTTTCATTTAACGAATCAGGTGGCAAAGGTAGGAGAAGCGTTTTACCCCGGATAGAACAAACGGGACATTTACACGGGATTGGTGAACAAATCGGAATATGGATTTGATACCTTCAGCAAAGGATTTGGACGAAAAGCATTAAAATTGTCTACTTTTCTAAAAACAAAACACGGGAAATTAAAGCCAGTGCCTACTTTGGTAAATTATTTGAATCAGTAGTTGAAAATTAAGAAAATGAAGGCGATGGCAAGTTTGC
>CAYWIW010000034.1:0-16706 GCA_964458425.1 uncultured Muribaculaceae bacterium | reverse complement strand
AATCATAACTAGCAAAAATTAGGGGTAATTTTTACTTTTAAGTTACTGGTTTTCAGGGACTTTACAAGTTTTTTTTTATCCTTTAATCCTCAATTATTTGCAACTTTTTTCGAGGCTCGTCGTAGTCTCGGTTTAACTTTAAATCACAGCAGTTCAACTTATTAATAAAGTCTGGACGAGCCTTTCATACAACATCGCACACACCTATGCTTAAAATATCAATAATCGTTCCCGTATATAACGTAGAGAAGTATCTGCCTAAATGTTTAGATAGCATCATTATGCAAACTTTTAAGGACTGGGAGTGCCTAGTGATAGATGACGGCAGCACTGACACCTCTGGTGTCATTTGCGACGAATATGCCCGGAAAGACAACCGCATAAAGGCCTTTCACAAAAAAAACGGCGGAGTTAGTACTGCAAGGAATTTAGGATTGGATATTGCTTTAGGGCAATACGTGGTTTTTCTGGATTCAGACGATTTGTGGTTAAGTCCACATTGCCTCTCTCGTCTTGATTCTATTATAAGCAAGACAGATGCAGATATTATTAGATTCGATTATGAGGCAATAGATGAGTGTGACTCTGTACTCTATGAATCTGATTATATAAAATACAGAAAACCTTTCGCAGATAAGCTTATTCCGAATGATGTATTCTTATCTGAAATTATTAGAGGAGAGTTTTTTTGCCCTCTTCTGATATTTAGAAGTTCTTTTGCTGATAATCTGCGATTTAACGAGAAGCAAAAATTCTTGGAGGATATGGATTTTATAGTCAGAATGATTCCTTTAGTTCAAAGATGTTATTACATCGCTGAAGAATACTATGGCTATAGGAAATGTAAGAACTCTGCATCTCAACGAGGTGGGTTGAAGAATGTCGAAGACTCTTTCAATATGTGCTACGCATTTCATAAATATGCAGACTCACTCACGACATCTAAACTCAAAGAGGAATATGATTGGTATTCAATTATGATGTATGTATGGACTTTAAGATCTGTAGCTTATAATGAAAATCATGTAAAGGTTAGAGAAGTGGTTGATATAATAGATATAGAAGCTATTAGAACTGATGTCATGGCTTGGAGTGCAGCCTATACGGGACAGAAGACAGTTCCAACTATTATACAGATTCCATTCAGGGCAGCGTCTTACTATCTAATGTTAAAGTATCAACTAATCAGGTTGTTTCATAAAGCGAAAAAATTATTGGCATAAATGGAATATACAGCGGTTATACGCACTTTAGGTATTGCGGGTGAAAAATACCAGAAGATGCTTGATTCTTTACTTTTACAGACTATTAAGCCTACGAAAATCGTAGTCTATATAGCTGAAGGATACAAAATACCGAAAGAGACAGTCGGAGTAGAGAGTTATGTATATGTAAAAAAGGGTATGGTGGCTCAACGAGCATTGAATTATGAGGAGGTTGAGACCGAATATATTCTTTTTTTAGATGATGATCTCTATCTGCCTCCTGATGGTGTTGAGCATCTTTGGATGGCTTTGAGACAGAACAATGGAGACGTAATTGCACCTGATGTCTTCAAGAATGCAGAGAGAACCATAAAACAAGAAATAATTCTATCGTTATCAGGTAGGATATTTCCACGATATATCGATAATAAATGGGGGTACAAGGTAATGAGAAACGGAGGCTATTCCTATAATAAGCATCCTCTGCCAACAATGAAATCTCAAACTAATGCTGGTGCTTGTTTTCTGTGCAAAAAACAGGATTTCATCGGTATAGAATTCAAGGATGAACTATGGCTCGATGAGATGCCATACGCACTGGGCGAAGACCAAACAATGTTCTACAAAATGTTTATTAGCGGCTTGACAGTCTTGACATCCTACGATTCGGGAATAATTCATCTTGATGCTGGGACAAGCATAAAGAATGAGCGTAAAGAAATGCTTCTTGCCTATTGCGACTGTCGGTTCAAGACAATTTTTTGGAAACGATTCTTGATAAAGGATTCATCTTTCGGCAATAGAGTTTTAAGCATAATCTGCTTCTCTTATACAATGATGATAAATCTGTTGTTATCAGTCATTAAAGGACAGGTGGGCATTCTTAAACAGAAGTGGTCTGGGTATTACGATGGTTTTCATTATAAAACAGTTGAATAAACAATGATTCCAAAAGTAATCCATTATTGTTGGTTTGGGGGAAAAGAACTCCCGGCAAGCGCAAAAAAGTGCATCAAATCCTGGAAGAAGTTTTTTCCTGACTATGAAATCAAGAGATGGGATGAATCAAACTTTGATGTTAGAGCAATCCCTTATACCCAAGAAGCATATGCGGCCAAAAAATATGCTTTTGTTAGTGATTATGCCCGATATTTGATTCTATACAATTATGGTGGTGTATATTTTGACACAGATGTTGAGGTTATTAAGGGTTTAGATGACTTAATCATAAAAGGGGCTTATTTCGGGGTAGAAAGCCAAGGGAAGGATTATATAACCGTGAATCCAGGACTGGGATTTACTTCGGAGCCAGGAAATGTTTTTCTGGAAAGAATGATAAAACTATATGAAGCATCCCACTTCTTGAATCCCGATGGCAGTCAATGTTTGAAAAACATTGTTCAAATCACAACAGAAGAATTAATGGCAAACGGGCTGCGCAATTGCAATGAGATACAGGATTGCTGCGGATTCTTTATCTATCCCAAGGATTATTTTTGTCCAATTGACTATGATACAAGAGAGGTTAGAATCACGTCAAACACAAGGACAATCCACCATTACGCAGAATCGTGGGTGTCAAAATCAGTAAGGTTTAAGAATTGGCTGTCAAGAGTATTCGGGGCAGGTTTTATTAGTATTCTTGTGAAGATAAAAAAAATAATGGCACATTAATATGCCCAAAGTCTCAGTTATAATTCCAATCTATAATGTATCCAAATTCATAAAAAGGTGTGCGGAAAGCCTTTTTATTCAGACTTTGGAAGATGTTGAGTATATATTTGTGAATGATTGTACTCAAGATGACAGCGTAGCTATTCTTAAAGGATGTATCGCAAAGTATCAAAAGCGGCAAGTAAAGATTATTGAGCATACAGTTAATAAGGGATTGCCAGCGGCAAGAAACACAGGGATTGAAGCTGCTACAGGAGACTATATATTCCACTGTGACAGTGATGATTATGTTAATCCTACGATGCTTTCTGATCTTTATGACAAAGCAGTCACTGAAAATGCTGACATAATATGGTGTGATTGGTACCTTTCATTTGAGAAAAACGAAAGGTATATGAAGCAGCCTTTCTATTCTGCTCCTGATGATGCGCTTAAGGCAATGCTGACCGGAAGAATGAAATACAACGTATGGAATAAGTTGGTACACAGGTCTTTGTATAAAGAGAATGGCATCAGGTTTCCTTCGGGCTACGGTATGGGTGAGGATATGACAATGATGATGTTATTTGCCTATGCAAAGAAAGTATGCTACATCCCCAATGCCTATTATCACTATGTTAAACTGAATACTAACGCTTTCAGCAATACTTATTCTTACCGGCATCTGGATGAACTCAAGCATAACGTGTCAAGAATAGAGACGTTTCTTCGGAATAAGTACAATGATTCATTTGATAATGAAATCGAATTATTCAAACTTGATGTAAAGTATCCATTCTTGATAACGGATAACTATGACAAATATAGATTGTGGGAAAGCTGGTATCCAGAGGTGAATAAATGCATCTGCAAGAAAAGAGAAGTCAGCTTCAGACGACGTTTCCTTGAAGTATGTGCTCTTGGGCATCAGTATTGGATAATATGGTTACACTATAAACTGGTTTATAGATTGGTTTACGGTATTATATACAAGTAAGGCAGATCACAATGAAAAAGATTATCTCGGTTTTTGCCGTTCTGGTAGTTACCAGTTTATACTTCTTTCCTTTTGAACCGATATCATTGCCTGGGATTAATACGAAAATGATTATGGCCGGAATAGGTCTGATTGTTTTGGGATTTCAGTTGGCCAAAGGACATCGGACGGAAATAAACAAAGATATGACGGCCATCGCTATTTTAGCTGGACTCGTTTCAGTAATCGGTTTGGCGGCAACCTGTTACAACAACACTTCGGATTATACCTATTCAACATACATTGTGTCGATGCTTGTTTGGCTTTGCGCCGCTAATGTCGTAGTGTCATTTATTAGACAAGTTAATGGAAATGTATCCGTTAATACGATTTGCGATTATTTGATAGCCTTATGCGCAATTCAATGCCTTATCGCTGTCGGGGTTGACAGAATCCCAATTGTAAAAGAAGTGGTCGATTCAATTGTGGGCAGTTCCGGTTTTATGGGGAAGAACGAGCATAGGATGTATGGTGTAGGATGCAGTCTCGATGTGGCCGGAACAAGGTTTTGCGCAATTCTTATCATGACAGCGGATAGGCTTATAAGCATCGTAAAGGATGACAATAAAAAAAAATTGGCGTTTTTGTATTTCGGAGCTTTTATTATAATCGCTATTGTTGGCAATATGATTGCAAGGACAACAACGATAGGTGTTATAATCGCTTTGGGATACCTAATGATCGTATCGGCTGTCAACAGAAATGAGATTGGCGCGAATGTCGGTTATCTGTGGAAATGGTTCGTCGTAACTCTGGTTATAACGATAATAATCACCGCCACTCTATATAACTTGAATCCGGCTGTTCGAGCAAACATAAGATTTGGATTTGAAGGCTTTTTCAACCTTGTGGAAAAAGGAAAATGGGAAGTACACTCTAATGAGATATTAAAGAGCATGATTGTGTTCCCGGACAATCTGAAGACTTGGTTCATTGGGGATGGATATTTTGAAAACCCTTATGACACGGATCCTTATTATACTGGAGTCAAATGGAAAGGATTCTATCAGCATACAGATATCGGCTATTTAAGATTTCTGTTTTATTTCGGAGTGTTCGGGCTTATTGCCTTCATCTGCTATTTCATAAAAGTTGGCACGACCTGTATGAAGCGATTTGCAAAGCACAGAACGTTATTCTGTACGGTTTTGGCACTTGGCTTCATTATTTGGTGTAAGGTGTCAACAGATATTTTTCTGGTCTTCGCACTATTTTTATGTCTTCGTAAAGAAGAATGGGAGACCAATGCTATAAAAGAATGAAAATCCTCTACTGTATGTGTTCCCTGTACAATCCCGGGGGGATGGAGAGGGTGCTGCTGAACAAGGTGCGGTACCTTAGGGAGAAGATGGGATGGGATGTGTCGATTGTGACCACAGACCAACACGGGAAACCTACATTCTATCCGTTTCCTGAAGGTGTCAGGATTATTGACCTCGGGATTAACTACACGGATGACAACGGGAAGAATCCGATTCTCAAGACTTTGGAGTACTTGAGACGCAGAAGGAAGCATCGGGAAGCGCTCACGGAAGTACTGTCGCGGGAGCGTCCGGACATTGTTGACTCACTCTATCCTTCCGAGTCATCGTTCATTCCGTCAATCAAGGACGGCAGTAGAAAGGTTCTGGAACTGCATTTCAACAAATTCTTCAGGCTTCAGTATGGCAGAAAAGGACTTTTAGGGCTGGCAGACAGAATAAGGACAAGGCTGGATGAGAGAATCGTCCGGAGGTTTGACAGATTTGTCGTGCTTACGGAAGAGGATAAAGGGTACTGGGGTGATTTGCATAACATCAAGGTAATTCCCAATGCGGCGATCGCCGCGGAGGCGGAGAGGTCTGACTGCACGGCTCATCGTGTCATCGCAGTCGGAAGGCTTGACTATCAGAAAGGGTTCGACAGACTGATAGAGGCTTGGAGAATAGTCAAGAAGGAGTCTGACTATTCCGACTGGCGGCTGGACATCTTCGGCCAAGGGGAATGGAAGGAAGTGTTGAATAGGATAATCAACAACTATGGACTGTCCGACAGCACCCGCATCAACAGCCCGACTAATGGCATTTGGAATGAATATGCGTCGAGCTCTCTTTTGGTGATGAGCTCGCACTTTGAAGGATTGCCTATGGTTATGATTGAGGCAATGACGTGTGGTTTGCCTCCGGTGACATTTGACTTTAAGTGCGGCCCCAAGGACATCATAGACAACGGACGTAACGGCCTTCTTGTTCCGGAAGGAGACATTCCGGGGCTCGCCGAGGCTATGATGGCCCTGATGAGGGATGACACGCTTCGAAGGAAAATGGGAGATGAAGCCCAGAGGATAAGGGAAAAGTTTTCCGAAGAAAAGGTTATGGGAAGCTGGATAGAGCTTTTTGAAGATTTGGTAAGCGAACGTTTGAATCGTGCCTAAATTATTGCAGATAAACCCGGTACTAAGGTCAAACACATCTACCGGCAGGATAATGCAGGAGATAGGTGAGCTGGCTATGAGCGCCGGCTGGGAGAGCTATGTGGCCTATAGCAAAGGCCGCGACGGAATCCGTGAATGCACTTCCCGCATTGTGCCAGTGGGCAATCGTTTCAGCGTTGCAGCCCACGGACTTCAGACAAGGCTTTTCGACAGGCACGGACTGGCCTCCGATGAAGCGACCAGAGAATTGGTCGGAAGGATTCGGGAAATCAATCCGGACATAATACACATCCACAACATCCACGGCTACTTCCTTAACTATCAGATTCTGTTCGACTACCTTAGCAAGGCTGGCAAGCCCGTGGTCTGGACGGTTCACGATTGCTGGCTTTACACCGGGCATTGCTATCACTATATGGGAATCGGTTGCGGCCGTTGGAAATCCGGTTGTCACCACTGCCCTCAGAAGCGTCAGTTCCCTTCAAGCATATTCATAGACCGCTCAGCGCGCAACTTCAGGGACAAGCGGGAAGCGTTCTGTTCAATCCCTGTGAATCTGATGACGATTGTACCTGTCTCTGAGTGGATCAGGAACGAAATGAGGGAATCCTTCCTCAAGGACTACAACTTCAAGGTGATACACAACGGGATAGACACAAGCGTATTCGCCCCGTCAGATTCCTGCTCTGCCGTAAGACAGAAATATGGCATCGGTGGACGGCGCATCATTCTTGGACTTGCCAGTATCTGGTGCAGGGAAAAGGGATGGGACGATTTCATCTCGCTTTCGAAGCAATTGAATGATGACGAAGTACTTGTGATGGTGGGAGTGAAGCCGGAACAGGCCGGAAAACTTCCAAAAGGTATTATCCCTATCGCAAGGACGGAGAATGTGCGGCAGCTGGCGGAGCTATATTCGGCGGCGGAGGTGTTTGTTAACCCAACCTGGCAGGACAATTATCCGACAGTCAACCTCGAATCCATTTCCTGCGGCACTCCGGTGGTCACCTACAACACCGGCGGGAGCGTCGAGTCAATTACATCAGAAACCGGCGTCGTCGTTCCTCAGGGCGACATCCGAGCGTTGCGGCAGGCGATCTCCCGGATTGAATTCAAAGGTAAAAGTCATTACAGAATCCCTTGTCGTGAATATGCCATCGCCCACTTCCGCAAGGAAGACCGTTACGCAGACTACCTACGGCTCTACGAGGACTGCCTAAAGCGAGGAAGATAATATATTCCGTAAGGATGCATCCATAATTACCTGTTTCATAATGTAATAATTGGCGTGCGACATCGTGAAGGAATAATCACACATTATCAACAACATAACCTCAATGAGAATACTCCAGCTTGGGAAATTCTACCCTGTTTTGGGCGGGGTTGAAAAGGTGATGTTCGACATCACGACGGGGCTTTCGGAGTCAGGAGTGGAATGCGATATGATGTGTTCCACGGCGGATGGCTCGGAATCCAAAGTCATAAGACTGAACCCGGACGGAAGAATCCTGTGCCGCAGGACGTGGACAAAGAAAGCGGAGACAACCATCGCACCGTCAATGATTTCCGAACTTCGTCGAATGGCTGCCGGCTACGACATCATCCACATCCATCATCCTGATCCGATGGCGGCGCTGGCCCTGATGCTTTCCGGCTACAAAGGCAAGGTGGTGCTTCATTGGCACAGCGACATACTTTCGCAGAGACTGCTGCTCAGATTCTACCTTCCGATTCAGAACTGGTTGATAAAAAGGGCGGATGCCATCGTGGGGACATCTCCCGTCTATCTTGCGCAATCGCCTTATCTTCAAAAGGTTCAAAGCAAGACACGATTTATCCCCATCGGAATACTCCCGAACCGGAGCGACAGCGGCAAAGTGCATACGCTAAGAAATGAATATCCCGGACGACGGATTGTCTTCTCCCTCGGAAGGCTTGTTGAGTATAAGGGATTCCGTTACCTCATAGAGTCCGCCAGACATCTCGACGACAGCTATATGGTTCTGATAGGCGGAGAAGGGCCTCTGCGGGAAAGCCTTCAGAATCAGATTGATTCGGAAGGACTCGGGAACAGGGTCAAAATGCTTGGCCGGATTCCGGATGAGGATCTCCCTGCCTACTACGGAGCCTGTGACCTCTTCTGCCTGAGCAGCGTGATGAAGACCGAGGCTTTCGGGATAGTCCAGATAGAGGCAATGTCCGAAGGCAGGCCGGTTGTGGCGACGAGAATTCCGGGGTCGGGAGTCTCCTGGGTCAATGAGGACGGTGTCTCCGGAATCAATGTCGAACCTTGCGACGGCAAGGCAATCGCCGAAGCCATCAAGAGCGTCACCAAGGACAGGCAGGTCTGGGAGTCTTACAGCAAGGGAGCGTCAAGGCGTTTCCGGGACGTGTTCACCAAAGAGGCGATGATCACCTCCTGCCTGGATTTATACTATGAACTACTCGGCAATCAAGGAATCTGATTTGAATTAAACGTTTAATGCCAAAAGTTATGACAAGTGGAAGCACTATGCCACAAAACGACAGTCTGACCGCTGCGGAATCCGTGGAGAAGAGCAAGATGAGCGCCTTTGAAGATAATCTGAAAAGAGTGTTTGACTGCACTGCCAGCTGTGGCGGAATGATTGTGTTCTCGCCTTTGTTCCTTGCGATTTACCTGGCGGTGAAATGCGACGACAAAGGGCCGGCCATATTCAAGCAGGAGCGTATTGGTCGGAACGGGAAGCCGTTCACGCTGTATAAGTTCCGGTCTATGAAGGTGACAAGCGAATCGGACGGGAAACCCGCGTTGTGCAGCGACGGCGACAAGAGGCTCACCAAGGTCGGCAAGTTTATCAGGGAACACCACCTTGACGAGTTGCCGCAACTGTGGAATGTGGCCAAGGGTGATATGAGCTTTGTGGGGCCGAGACCGGAAAGGAAATACTACATCGACAAGATTATGGAGGTCAATCCTGAATACGAGAGACTGTACGAGCTTCGCCCCGGACTGTTCTCCTACGCCACTCTTCACAATGGCTACACGGACACCTTGGAAAAAATGCTCAAAAGACTTGACTACGACCTTGAGTATCTCCGGACACGCTCATTGGAAATGGACACGAAAATCATCTTCAAGACTGTCTGGTCAATCTTGAGCGGAAAGAAATTCTGATTTACGAATATGAGACTGAATCCTTCGTTGCGACTTCGCAGAATAGGAAGCAAGAGTGTGATAGTCAGGGTGGTGGACGGCAAGGCCAACCTGACGGATGTCATCAGCCTGAACGAGACCGCGGCCGGATTGTGGGAGCGGTTCGCCGGCACGGAGTTCACCGCGGACGAAATGGCCGACTGGCTGTGCGGTGAATATGACGTCGAGGCTTCCGTGGCCAGTGCTGATGTCCACAGACTTCTTGAAAAATGGAAAGAGTACGGGATGCTTTTCTGATTCTTCTCCGGGCAGGTTTGTGGGGAAGCGCTCAATTTGTGGAGGACTTCACACGGCTGACCGACGAAGAATGGGAACTGGTGTTCAGAATGTCGGTAAGGCAGACCGTCACGGGAATTGTCTTCGACGGGATATGCCGGCTTCCTGACGGAATGCAGCCATCTGAGCGGCTCTTTGCCAAGTGGCTGGCCGTGGTGGACGGAATCGAGAGAGGCAATGAGAGAATGAATGCCGCGCTGAAAGCCCTGGCCGGAATGTTCGTCGGCGGAGGCTTGACTCCTGTGCTTCAGAAAGGCCAGGGAATCTCCGTCCTTTATCCTGTCCAGTCCCACAGGGAATGCGGGGACATTGACTTATATTTCCCCGGAAACCAATTCCATAGAGCGGTCGAAATGGTTCGCGCAGGCGATGTCAGGACAAGCCTAATGCCAGACGGAAGCCATAGCTACGAATGGCAAGGAATTGATGTCGAGCATCATCCTGAAATAGCGGATCTTGACTCCCCTTGCCTAAGGCGCTGGCTCGCCGGACTGAGCGAGGATCCGGGGACAATCCCGTCGGCTTTGGCGGACGGGCTGTCCGTGCCGTCACCCGAACTCAACGCACTTATGCTTAACGCCCATATTCTTAAGCACTCGATAGGAAAAGGGGTCGGATTGCGCCAGATCTGCGATCTGGCTATGGTTTACCACAGTATCGGCAAGGAAGACAATTCAAGGGAAATAGGCGGACGGATTCTCAGTCTCTACCGCCGGGCGGGGATTCTTAAATGGAGTCGGCTGCTGCATTCGTTTCTGGTTGGTGTGATTGGTCTTCCGAAAGAAGAATTGCCTTATCCTGATAAACTAGTGTCGTGCAAGCCGCTGGAGCGGATAGTCGAGGAGGGCGGCAATTTCGGGCAATACCGATCGGGATGCCGTCACAGTAACGGCGGCAAACTCGCCACTGTCGGGATGATTGTCCGCAGGGCGGGGTTCTCTTTGAGATTCGCTCCTGCCGAGGCTTTCTGGAACGTTGTGAAACTGGTCAAGGGACAGTTTGGAAGTCTATGGTATTCGGTAACTTGCAAAGGAGGAAAGGAATGAAGGCCATTGCCTATAGAGTGGCCGGGCTAAGGTTCTCGGTGGCTGCGCCGGAATGCTTTGACATTGAGGCTCTGCTGCCGTCGTTCCCGGCTTTCCGGGAAGACAAGCTTGACGCAGGGCCGGAAGACCTGTTCCGCCTTACACTCCGCCCGGAGACTTTGGGAGTCCCCGATGACGCAAAGATCGTCGAGGAGGACGAGAATGATATGGGCCGCACCAGACTCGGTCTGACAGAGGATGGAAAATACTGTCTGGAACTGACTTACCACAAGGAACCAGCAGAAGCCGCAAGAGGCGGAACGAATCTGCGGGACACCGGAATATTCATAGCCGACCGTTCGTTTTCAGAGATAACCGCCTTTGTTGATCCGGCGGCTCCGGATTGCGGTCTTATTCTTTCCTCAATGCTCCGCATAGCTTTCGCTCAGGCCGTAATTCTTCGGGACGGAATCTCGATTCACGCTTCCGCGGTCGTCGCGGACGGAAGAGCCTTTCTTTTCCTCGGCAGGAGCGGCACCGGAAAAAGCACCCACGCAAGGATGTGGCTCAGGAATATCCCCGGTTCGCACCTTCTCAACGATGACAATCCCGCCGTCCGCATAGTGGACGGCCAAGTCATTGCGTCCGGTACTCCGTGGAGCGGCAAGACCCCGTGCTACCGCAACGAATCCTACCCGGTAGGAGGGATAGCGAGACTTGTCCAGAGCGACGCTGACATATTCTCGGAACAGGATGAGTTTGAGGCATTTGTCTCGCTTCTTCCGAGCTGCTCCGCCGTCCATTGCGACGCAGCGTTGCAGTCCGGGCTTTATGACACGGTCGCAAGAATTGTTGAGCTGGTTCCTGTCGGAAGGCTTGAATGCCTGCCGGACGATGAGTCAGCCTTGATATGCTATAATAATTTCAAATCACTTATAAAATGAAAAACAGGTATTTGTTTCTGATTATGCTTGCTTTTGCCGCGGTGTCCTGCGGTTCGGCAAAGAAGTACGTCTATCTCAATGATATGGTTCCGGACAGGGACTATCCTTTCGACGCCGCACACGAGGCCGTGATCCAGTCCAATGACAGGCTAAGCATCACGGTAAGCTGCAAGCAGCCTGAGCTCGCCATTCCGTTCAACATCCAGAGCGGCTCGTTCAGGGTCTCGTCTGACGGAACGGCTTCATCGTCTTCAACGCCTGACGAGAAAGGCTACAAGGTTGACTCAAAGGGAGACATTGAGTTCCCGATTCTCGGCAAGATTCATCTTGAGGGACTTACACTGAGCCAGGCCTCGGAGAAAATCAAGAACGAGATCATCGATGGCAACTACATCAAGGCTCCGCTCGTGAATATGGAGTTCCTTAACTTCAAGTACACGGTCTGGGGGGCGGTCTCCAATAACGGGACGTTCACCGTCGAGAACGGCAGGATCACTCTTTTGGAGGCGATTGCCAACGCGGGGGATCTGACCTCCAAGGCAAGGCTTGACCGTGTGGCCGTCATCCGGGAGGTGGACGGAAGCAAGCGGATCTTCTTCCACGATGTCCGCGACAGCGACATCCTTCAGTCTCCGTGCTTCTTCCTCCAGCAGAACGACATCATCTATGTCCAGCCTAAGTACGGCAAGAAGGACAGGGAGGACAGGACAATACAGCTGGCCACGATGTTTATGTCGGCGATCACTACGGTCAGCTCAGTCATCTGGGCCACATCCACGATAACCAACAGATAAAAACAATTACAGGAATATGCAGACCAACAACAATGCCAACGGGAGAAACGAGCAGGAAGTCAATGTCTTGGACATCCTTGCCTATCTCCTTTCAAAATGGAAGTGGTTCGTCGTTTCCGTGCTGGTCTTCGGAGGATTGGCCTGGTTGCAGTACGCCAGAACCCCGAAGACATATTTCCGCTCGGCTACGGTAATCATCAAGGATCCTTCCAACAAGATTTCTTCAGCCGGACTTGACCGCTACGACAACTACATCAACAAGGTCAACGTCGCCAACGAGATTCTTCAGTTCCGTTCCAAGAAGCTTATGCGCGAGGTCGTGAGCCGTGTAGGCGCCGATGTGGACTACAAGGTCAAGGAAGGTCTTCAGATGACCGAGCTTTACAAGAAGTCCCCGGTCTCCGTCAGGTTTATGGACACGACTCCGGAGATGTCCCTGACAATGACCGTCACTCCGCTTGACAGCGCCAATGTGATTGTGTCCGATTTCGGAGGTGATGACAGTGACAGGAAATGGACGGTGCCGATGAAGGACACGGTCAGCATCGAAGGTGTCAGAATCGTGATCGCTCCTACCAACTACTACACTTCGTCCTGGGCCGGCGAGCGCGTCAACATCACTAAGAATCCTATGTCTTCTGTCGTCGGCAGCTTCATCTCAAGTCTTGGAATCAGGCAGGAAGAGGATGAGGCGTCTATTCTTACCCTCTCTCTGAAGGATCGTTCGGGGGCAAGGGCGGAGGATGTTCTGAATATGCTGATCTCCGTTTACAACGAGGAGGCCATCAACGACAAGAACCAGGTCGCCATCAACACGGCTGAATTCATCAACGAGCGTCTCATCATCATCGAGCGGGAGCTTGGCGGCGTTGAGTCCAACCTGGAGTCGTTCAAGAGAGAGAATCGGATAGTGGACATCGGAACTACGGCGGGAATGTATGTTGGAGAGAGCCAGAAGTACAACACTGACGTGATGGAGCTTGAGACACAGCTTCGTCTGGCCAACTACATCAAGGATTATCTGACGGACCCCACAAGGGAGATTGACCTGATCCCGGCGAATACCGGCATCAGCGATATGAACATCGAGAGCCAGATCACCCAGTACAACTCGGTCAAGCTGCGCCGGGACAAACTCATCGAGGACAGTAGTGAGAAAAACCCTGTGGTTGAGGAGCTTAACACGTCCCTGCGCGCGATGAAACAATCCATAATCAGGGCAGTGGACAATATGATAGTCAGCATCAATGTCCGTCGCAACGACGCCCAGTCACGCGAGTCGCAGGCTCAGTCCAGAGTCTCTTCCATCCCGACCAAGGAGCGTCAGATGCTTTCAATCGAGCGCCAGCAGAAAATCAAGGAATCACTCTACCTCTTCCTGTTGAACAAGCGCGAGGAAAACGCCCTGTCGCAGGCTATGGTAGACAACAACGCAAGGGTCATAGACGGAGCCTACGGGCCAAACGGGCCAATCTCCCCGAACAGGAACAAGATCCTGCTTCTTGGAATCCTCCTTGGCCTTGCGGTTCCGGGTGTTGTGTTCCTGATGATAATGTTCCTTGACACGAAAATCCGCACGAGGAAAGACATTCAGGGCAAGGTCACCGCTCCTTTCCTCGGAGTCATCCCGGAACAGGACAAAGACAACGAAAGCCTTGCTTCGGAGGCGTTCAAGATCGTGCGCACGAATATGTCCTTCCTGTCCAGAAAAGACAAGAAGGCCCAGGTGATAATGTGTACATCATTCTGCTCCGGTGACGGAAAGACCTTCATCTCAAGCAATCTCGCCAAGAGTTTCATCACGGCCAAGAAGAGGGTTGTCCTCGTGGATCTTGACATCCGCAAAGGAACACTGACCGCTCACTTCGGCAAACGTGACCGCCACGCCTTGGGTGTGACCAACTTCCTGGCGGACACTGACATACGGCTTGATGACATCATTCTTGACAACGTCGGCGCTGAAGGTCTCAACCTCGTCCCGTCCGGCTCGATAGCCCCTAATCCCGCAGAGCTTCTGATGGATGAGAGACTTGACGAGATGTTCGCTGAACTACGCAATCGCTACGATGTCATCATTGTGGATTCTGTCCCTGTAGGTCTGGTGGCAGACACCACGATTGCCAACCGTGTGGCGGACCTCACGCTGTTCGTTGTCAGAGCCGGCCGGCTTGACCGCCGTCAGCTTCCAGACATCGAGTCTATGTACCAGGAGCACAAGCTTACGAATATGTCCCTGCTTCTCAACGGAGCCGACTTCCACCATCACGGCTACGGCTACGGGTACGGCTACGGGTACGGTTACGGCTATGGCTACGGCTATGGCTACGGTTACACTGACAGCAAGAAAAAGAAGAGAAGAAGCTAAGCCTCTTCCAGAAGGTTTGTGAAAAAAAGTTATTAACTTTGTGCTTGGTGCGCAAAAACGGAGATTATGCTTTACCCTATTGGATTACAGAACTTTGAGGACATCAGGAGGAACGGTTATGTCTATGTCGACAAGACCGGGCATATCTTCAGGTTGGCCGACACGGGCAAGTATTACTTCCTGAGCCGTCCGCGGAGGTTCGGCAAGAGCCTTCTGCTCTCGACGATGGAGGCATATTTCCAAGGGAAGAAGGATCTCTTTGACGGGTTGGCAATCGCATCGCTTGAGAAGGAATGGAATGAGTACCCGGTGCTGCATTTCGACTTCGGAGGCAAGAATTATTCCTCGGCGGACGCGGTTGACGACATCCTTGATCTGCATCTCGCCGCCTTTGAGCGCCGCTATGGATTTGAGGCACGGAGCACCGCACCGGATTCCCGCTTCAAGGACATAATAGACAATGCTTTCAATGCGACCGGACGGCAGGTTGTCATCCTGATTGACGAATACGACAAGCCGATCATCGACAACATCGGCCGTCCGGAGCTTCGAGAGCGTTTCAGAGAGACCCTGCAAGGGTTCTATGGAGTGATTAAGTCCAAAGACGCCTTCATAAGGTTCGGTTTTCTCACCGGTGTCACCAAGATAGGGAAAATGAGCGTGTTCAGCGGTCTGAACAACCTGCAGGACATCTCAATGGAAACAGAATATACAGACATCTGCGGCGTATCCGAGACTAATCTGAAAGAGTATTTTGGCGAAAGCGTAAAGGCTTTAGCCGAAGTCAACGGGATTTCTCAAGAAGAGTGCTACAGGAAGTTAGCTCAGATGTACGACGGGTATCGTTTTCATCAAAAAGCAGAGGGGATCTACAACCCGTTCAGTCTTCTGAGCACTTTAAAGAAAAAAGATTTTCTTGAGTACTGGTTCGAGACAGGCACTCCATCATTTCTCGTGGAGGTGATGCGGCGCACGTCCTACGACATCACGAGGCTCTCGGATCAGGAGGCCGACACTTCCCTTCTTTCTGACATTGACTCGGCCTTCCTGAATCCTGTCCCTTTGCTCTACCAGAGCGGCTACCTCACAATCAAGGGCTACGATCCCGACTTCCAGCTTTACCATCTCGGATTCCCGAATCTCGAGGTCAGACACGGTTTCCTAAACTACCTGATGCGATTCTATGCCCCGGTAGAGACGGAAGCACCGATGACCCTCATCAGCAGGATGACCCGCGATGTCCGCGAAGGCCGCCCTCGTGAACTGATGGAGCGCCTTGACGCGCTGTTCTCCAGGACATCCTATCAGATACAGGCTGACTGCGAGAAGGATTTCCAGTATGCGATGTACATCATTCTGGAGTTGATGGGGGAATATGTCGAAGTGGAAAGGACTACTTCCGACGGGCGTATCGACGTACTTGTACAGACTGACGACTACGTCTATGTCATCGAAATCAAGACCGACTCCTCAGCCGATGAGGCTCTTGCCCAGATTGAGGAGAAAGGCTATGCGAGGCCATTCGCCGACGGCAAGCGGAAAATCTTCAGGATAGGCGTGAACTTCTCCACATTGACCCGCCGAATCGACGGCTGGAAAGTTCTCTGAAACCCACTTCATTACGGCCATTATCGCCGTGAACAAAAATGATTGAGGAAAATCAAAGAAAAAAATCGGGAACTAAACGTTTTAGTTCCCGAGAATCAACAATATAAGAAAAATTCCCTTGCATATTTTTTGCAAAAGTGCTACTTTAGCAAAAATTTTCCGCGAGTGGAAGGACAGTGAATGCACGGGAG
>CAYWIW010000033.1:0-17307 GCA_964458425.1 uncultured Muribaculaceae bacterium | reverse complement strand
GGATGACTCAAACAGGCAACTTACTTTATGGTAAAATTTCTCCGGACAGCAATGCGATAGTATATGAGTAAACCGAATAAATATATTGGCAATTCATCATTTATTTGAATCCTTTTTGTATCTTTACATTTGAAAAATCATCAAAATTTCAAAGGTGATATGGCTAATGAATATTCAATAGATGGTATTACTCTTAGGCAGCGTATAGAAGCGATGCCAGAGGATTGTATACTGTTTCGTTCAGATTTCCCTGAATACCACACGGAGTTTGTGGGAAGCATTTTGTCTGAGTTGACGACTGAAGGTGTACTTGTGAAAATTGCGCATGGGATATATTCAAAACCGAGGAAAAGCAAATTTGGTGTTGTACTGCCCTCAGTTGACAAGGTGGTACAGGCAATTGCTGCTAGAGATAATGCAGAGGTGTTGCCATCAGGTATGACAGCTCTGAATGCTTTGGGACTATCAACTCAAGTGCCAATAAATTACACATACCTTACTACAGGAAGCGAAAGAACTGTAAACCTATCCAATAGGAAAGTAGTATTAAAGCGAGGTGTACCCAAGAACTTCTGTTATGGGACTCGCCTTATTACTCTACTTGTTCAAGCTCTTAAGGCTCTGAAAAAAGATAATGTAGGAGAAGAAGAACTAAATATAATCCAACAATTGGTGTTAAAAGAAACTGACAAGGAGACACTTGCTAAAGATGTTGATATGATGCCTGCGTGGATGAAACGAATTATAAAACCAATGCTAACCGCTTAAAATAGAATTAGATTATGGGAAAACTGTGGTTAAATAATGAGATAGTGGACCGTTTGGCTATGTTACAGCAAACGGAGGTTGGTCATCTTGGCGTTAATCAGGTAGCCATAGAAAAGGACTGGTGGGTAACCGTTACATTGAAGGCATTATTCCGAACAGATTGCCGTGATTCTTTAATCTTCAAAGGCGGAACATCGTTGTCAAAAGGTTTCAATATCATAGAGCGTTTCTCTGAAGACATTGACTTGGCAATCAGTCATTCATTCTTTGGTATTGAGAAGACAGGTAAAAGTCAGCGTGAGAAATTACGCAAAATGGCACGAGCATATATTCACGAAACCCTTTCTTCACAGTTAGATGCTCGCTTGAAAGAAATGGTAGTCTCTGGTTATAGTATAGAGAATGTTTCTCAAGTGCAGGATAAAAATGGAGAATGGCAACCTATAGATTCAGACAAGGATCCTACTGTAATCCTATTACACTATCCCTCGATTCTTGAAGATACGATCAACTACATTCCGCCTCGTGTAAAGATTGAGATAAGTTGTCTTTCAATGGATGAACCTACGGAGTTGCGGCAGATTCGCTCTCTAATAGGTGAAAGTTTTGATGGCGAAGATACCGATGCTGAAAGCCTTGTCAGGACAGTAGTTCCTACTCGCACATTCCTTGAAAAACTATTTCTTTTGGCAGAAGAATTCCAGAAAGAAAAGCCACGGAGCGTCCGAATGTCACGACATCTGTATGACTTGGAGAAACTGATGGACACAGAATATGGTGTAGAAGCCTTGTCGAATCGAAAACTTTATGATACCATTGTTGAGCATCGTAAGGCTTATTATGCTTTGAGATATGTAAACTATGATCTACATTCCCCATCAACCATCAACTTTACGATACCAGAATCGGCTATGGAGGCGTGGCAAGATGACTATGCCGATATGAGACGGTTCTTCATTTATGGTGAATCATTAGAGTTTGATGCACTTATGCAGAAAATGAAAGAGTTGCAAGCAAGAGTGAGGATTATGTAAAGAATCAAACTTGTAGGCAAATTTTGATAAAATGCCTATCGCCACCTTGAAGATGGGATTTGCATACTTCATATAGGATTATGAAGCAATAACTTAACAACAATTATTATTAGTATGACAAGCAGAAGTCTCTTTAAATATATCAACTCAAATCTTGGAGTTTTTTATTGATAACCACTATTATAATCTCTTTTTTTATCTTTGAGATTTTTGGAAGTTTTGTATAGGCGCCATATGGGTGGCTCCAATAGTTTCTCAATTTTTAGGTAATGAATGGTGGATAATATCCATATGCTTACTCTTTATTGTCGCCTATTACAGTAAAGAATTTCGTAATTATCTATTTTAATCTTGTACTCCTAATATATCACAAAAATACGATTTATCTTTGTATTATGGAACTTTACGAATATGCGAGGCCGGGCCTGATGGCCGGGAAGAAGGTGCTTTATGTACACGGGTTCGCCTCAAGCGGGCGGAACGGTAGTGTCAGGACGTTGGGATTGCTGATGCCTCAGGCTGTTGTGGCCGCTCCGGATCTTCCGGTGGAGCCGGATGCCGCGATGGAACTGTTGAGGAATATGCTGGAGTCGGAGAAGCCCGACCTCATCATCGGCACTTCAATGGGGGCGATGTATGCGGAGATGCTTTACGGGGTGGACAGAATTTTAGTGAACCCCGCCTTCCGGTTGGCGGACACATTGCTGAAGAACAATGGTTTGGGACGGCAGGAGTTCCACAATCCCAGACAGGACGGCGAGACTTCGTTCCTTGTCACTAAAACTCTTCTGGAGCATTTCCGTGAAGTCAGCTCTCATTGCTTCGAACGTTCGTCGGAGGATCGGGACAAGGTTTTCGGCCTGTTCGGAATCCGGGATACCCTTGTCCACACATTCGACCTTTTCCTTGAACACTATCCGCAGGCGATAAGGTTCGACGGCGAGCATTATCTCAATGATGAAGCCATACTGCATTCGCTGCTGCCTGTTATCCAGAGAATAGACGACAGGCAAAGGAATGTCCGAAAACCGGTCATATTCATTTCTTTGAGTGACAGGATAGTGAATCATTCCAGCGGGTTTCCGAAGGCTGTGGCCGCACTTGCCGCTGACTACGAAGTCCACATCGTGGCCGGTGTGCCGTACAACAACCCGGAGCTTTGCCGAGAGGTGTTCCTCTGGTGTGAGACCAATCTCGGGGTTCCGGTCTGGGACCGTGTCACGATAGCAAACCACAAGAATCTGCTTCTGGGCGATTATCTGATCGACGCGGAGCCGGAAACCGGTGGGGCGGCTGATTATATGGGCACTTTGATCCGTTTCGGCTCTGACTCTTTCAAGACTTGGGAGGATGTGCTGACCTTTTTCGGAAGGCTCGGAGGACAATAGCCCGGAGGGCTGCCAAGCATCCGGTCAGTCTGTCAGGTCGGCAGGAAAGACAACCCCGGCCCGACGGCGTATCTCGTCGAGAATCTCGGCGGTGGCCAATGAGGTCTCAAGGCTGTTGACAGATGATTCGATGCGGCCATCTTCCAGCACGTCAATGAATTCCCTGAATTCGCAGAGGTATTCATCGGGGTCGTTGGGTACGGAGATGTCGATGGCCTGCGGTCCTGACGCACGTCCGGAGGTCGGCGCTCCCCGCAAAGTCATACTGGCTTCCCGGCAGATGTGAACCTGATCCAGCGAGACAATCCCTCCTTCGCAGGAAATCTCCGTCCGAAGTCTCGAATCCGCGATTTTTGAATATATTACCGAGGCACTCATCCCGGCATATTCAAAAACCACACTCCCTTGCAGGTCGATTCTTTCCCATCCGTTTTGCCCGTGATGGCCGCCGTCCTTGCCGGAGCGCACCGGCACCTCGCAAGTCGTCACTTCCGCCTTGATTCCTTCAGGCCGTCCGAAAAGCGCCACCATAGGGAAGACCGTGTAGATTCCGATGTCCATCAGCGCGCCTCCGCAGCACCTCGGGTTCAGCGAACTCGGCACAGGGGAGTCATCCTCTCCAGCTATGATTCTCTTGACGAGGTCGTATTTTGAGGAATACTGGCAGAACGAAGCGAAATAGTGCCGCACGTTTCCCAGGCTCTTCATCCTTTCCCTTGCCGCAACGAAATTTGGACACAATGTCGAAATCATAGCCTCCATCAGCATCACTCCGTTGGCTTTCGCAGCGGCAATCATTTCCTTGACTTCCTGTGCATTGGCTGCCAAGGGCTTCTCGCATAGCACGTGCTTCCCGTGGTCGAGACACAGAACCGCCAGCGCTTTGTGAGTGTCGTTGGGTGTTCCGATATAGACGGCGTCAATCTCAGGATCGGCGGCCATCTCCCTGATGTCCGTATAGACTTTCCCTATTCCGTGCGACGCTGCGAACGCCCGGCCTTTCTCTTCGCTTCTTGAGCATACGGCGGCGGCCTCGAACCGGGGATCAATGACCGCCCCTTTGAGAACCCAGTCGCTGATGCGGCCTGTCCCTACTATCCCGAATCTTGTCCTTTTCATTTTAAAGCCCCCATAAGTTCAAGATAATCAATGGTCATCGTCTTTGCTGAAGCTTTGTCTGCCGCCTCTATCGTCAACACCTCGTAACCAAGTTTCGGCACAAGCGAGGATGTCTTGTCATCAAGCTCCGGAGCGATGAGTATCAGGCCGCAGACATTCTTGCCCAAGCTGCGGGCGGCCCTGACCACCGCGTCCGAGGAGAAGGTGTCGCATATCAGATAAACTCTATCTTTGTCGGCGAATCTCTCTTTGCGGATCTTCTTGACCATAAACTCCACATCCTTTTCTTTCTCGTGGAAAGCGGTGGTGTATCCTACCAGACCTTCGGGAACCAGGGATTTCACAAGGTTTTCCGGGTAGGCGGTCTTCAGCGGTTCGTGAAAGAAGACTATCACCGGCCGCGGGCCAAGCGAGTCGGGAAAGAACCCGTTCTCGTCGGCCGGTTTGAAGACTTTCCCGAATATCTTGTCGTTACCGTGGTAGAAGCTCAGCTCCTCGACGATTATCCTGCTTCCGCTTTCGGCCTTGACTCTTTCTCTGGGACTGGCTTCCTTCAAAAGGTTAAGCCCGATGATTCCGAGAATGGCGGCCAACAAGGAAGCGACGATTGACACAATCACTTTTTTCATTGCCTCATAAATGTTAAAATCCGCTGTCTGAGATTCTCTGCCCGCGCGTCCGGGAAGGGACACCTCAAACCTCAAATAAAAATCGACAGTTTCTTACACTATCCGCAAAAATAATTAAATTTGTACGAATATGCCAAAGTTCAATCCCATATCCCGTTGGCCCGAAAGGAACCAGCTTCTGGTGCTCAGCCTTGTGGTCGGAATCGTGGTCGGGCTGGCCGCCGTGCTGCTCAAGACCTTGATATCCGTGATTCAGGGCGGGCTTAACGACGCTTTCGGCGGGGTTCTTGACGGAGCGCTTTACTACCTTGTCCTGCCGGGGGTCGGAATGCTTCTGGCAATGCTGTTCTGCAAATATGTAATCAAGGACAGAATCGGCCACGGTGTGACAAAAGCCCTTCAGGCGGTCTCAAGGCACGAGTCCAGAATCAAGCCGCACAATATGTGGTCATCCGTGGCCGCAAGTTCGGTCACCATCGGATTCGGAGGGTCTGTCGGAGCCGAGGCCCCGATAGTATACACAGGAGCGGCGATAGGCTCTAATTTCGCCCGCTATATGGGCTTGTCCTACAGGAGTATGACAGTGTTGCTCGGCTGTGGCGCGGCCGCCGCTGTCGCCGGAATATTCAATGCCCCTCTCGCCGGAGTGCTTTTCGTGCTGGAGATCCTGCTCTTCAACATCTCGATGACCTCGATGATGCCTTTGCTGCTTTCCACAGTCTCCGCCACCGTAGTCTCCTACACGCTTCTGGGGTATTCCACACCGTTCGAGTGTACCCTTACCCCGTTCACGCTCAAGAATATTCCCTTTTACGTAATCCTCGGACTGTTCTGCGGAGCCTGCTCGGTCTATTTCATCCGTATGACCTTGAAGCTTGAGGACAGGATAGGGAAGATGGAGAACGTGTTCCTCAAGTGGGGCATCTGCGCTGTCGGGCTTGGTGCTTTGATTTTCCTTTTTCCGCCGCTTTACGGCGAGGGCTATGAGTCGTTGGGAGTGCTTCTGAACGGGAAGGAACTTTCAATCGACGGGCAGACTCCGCTTGCCTTTCTGACGGACAGCCCTTGGTCTGTACCGTTGTTTTTCCTGCTGATTCTTCTGCTTAAGGTCTTCTCGATGACTCTGACCAACGCCGGAGGGGGAGTGGGAGGAACTTTCGGCCCCACGCTGTTTGTGGGAGCCATAGCCGGTTTCGTGGTGGCCAGAACGTTCAACCTGCTTTTCGTCGGTTCCACAGTGAGCGTCCCCGAGCAGAATTTTGTCTTGGTGGGGATGGCCGGTCTGATGGCCGGTGTGATGCAGGCCCCGATGACAGCGATCTTCCTTATCGCCGAGATTTCCGGAGGCTACGAGCTGTTCCTTCCTTTGATTCTCACGTCCACAATTTCTTTCGGTACCACGAGAATAGTTGAGAAATACTCAATCTACACCAAACGTATAGCTCAGAAAGGTGAGCTGCTGACGCACGACAGCGACCAGGCTGTGCTCACGCTTCTCAAGGTCTCTGACGTGATTGAGACGGATTTCTCCACGGTGAAGATAGACGACACCCTCGGCCGCCTTGTGGAAGTCGTCTCCGAATCCGCCAGAAACATATTCCCGGTTCTGGACTCGGTGGACCGCTTTCAGGGTTTTGTCTCGTTGGAGGACATCCGCAAGGATATGTTCCGTACAGATGAGTACGAGACCCTCCACGTCTTCAATTTTATGAGAAGCGCGGAGGAATATGTCTATGAGGACGAGAAGATGGATTCCGTGATGAAGAAGTTCGAGGTGACGTCTGCCTGGAACCTTCCTGTGGTAAGGCGTGACAGGACTTATGTGGGCTTCGTCTCCAAATCAAAGATTTTCTCTGCGTACAGGGACGAGCTTAAGGTGGTCTCCCAGGACTGACCGATGCGGAAAGAAGTGGGGCGGTGGCCCCCAGGGTGCCGGATAAAGAGTTTATGCAGGTGATGGAGCGCTTGCTGTAGATGATAACAAATGAATATGAAAGATATTTACATTCAATATATTGCCCGGACGCTGTCGGTCAAGGACTGGCAGGTGGAGAATTGCGTCCAGCTTTTCGAGGACGGGAACACCATCCCTTTCATAAGCCGTTACAGAAAGGAGAAGACGGGTGGGCTGGATGATATGGCTGTCGCACAGATAAAGCATTGGAACGATGTCTTCTCGGAGATGGAAAAAAGGAAGGAGGGGATTCTTTCCACGATTTCCGATCAGGGGAAATTGACGGACGAACTTAAGGCGAGGATTGAGAATTGCGTGGTTTCCAGCGAGTTGGAGGATTTGTATCTGCCTTATCGCCCTAAGCGGCGTACCAGAGCCACTATGGCGAGGGAGAAAGGGCTTGAGCCTCTTGCGGACAGGATGTGGAAGGTCGAGACCACCGATCCCGAGGCCGAGGCCCGCAAGTACGTCGGTGACAAAGTCGCTTCAGTCGAGGAGGCTCTTGCCGGCGCGAGGGACATCATTGCCGAAAGGCTTTCTGAGTCCCAGACCGTCAGGGAGAATCTCAGGCACATATTCAGGACACGCAGGATTGAGTCCAAGGTCACGAAGTCCGCGTCGGGCAATCCCGAAGCCTCCAAATACAGGACTTATTTCGATTTCTCTATGCCTTTGCAAAGGATTCCGTCACATAATCTGCTCGCGATACTCCGGGCCGGGAACGAGGGCATCCTTTCCGTGGGACTGGACGCCGATCCGGAGAAATGCGGCAACAAGATCTATTATGACTTCTGCCAGGAACACCGCTATCCGGGAGCCAGACTTGCGGAACAGATCCGCCTTGCGGTCGATGATGCCTACAAGCGCCTTCTCGAGCCGTCGCTCACCAACGAGATATTGAAGGAAGCCAAGGAAAAGGCTGACATAGAGTCGGTCAACGTCTTCGGAGACAATCTCACGCAGCTGCTGTTGTCCCCTCCGGTCGGGCAGAAGCGTACAATGGCGATAGACCCCGGTTTCCGTAACGGATGCAAGATAGCCTGTCTTGACGAGAACGGCAATCTGCTTCACCACGAGATAATCTTCCCGCATCCTCCCCAGAGCGAGAAGATCAAGTCGATAATGGCGGTCTCCTCGATGATTGATGAATATTCCGTCGAAGTCATCGCCATCGGCAATGGCACGGCCTCCCGCGAGACCGAGGACTTCATCAAGCGTGTCGGAATCCCGGAGAATGTCAGGGTCTATACAGTCAGCGAGGACGGTGCTTCGATTTATTCCGCGTCCGAGGTGGCGAGAAAGGAGTTCCCGGACGAGGACGTGACCGTACGCGGCGCCGTGTCGATCGGGCGCAGGCTGATGGATCCGCTTGCCGAATTGGTCAAGATTGACCCTAAGTCATTGGGCGTAGGCCAGTACCAGCACGATGTGGATCAGAACCTTCTCCGCGAGAAACTGGACAACACTGTGATTATCTGCGTGAACAGTGTGGGTGTCAACCTGAACACGGCCAGCCCCTATCTTTTGAGTTATGTGTCCGGTATCGGCCCGGCGTTGGCCTCCAACATTGTCGCCTATCGCTCCACTGTCAAGGGGTTCACATCCCGCGCGCAGCTGAGGAAAGTTCCGAAGCTTGGGCCGAAGGCTTTTGAACAGTGCGCCGGCTTCCTGCGTATTCACGATGCCGCCAACCCTTTGGACAATTCCGCCGTCCACCCAGAGTGCTACCACATTGTGGACAGAATGGCCTCGGATCTCGGTGTGACCACCCGCGAACTTGTCGGTAATGAGGCGCTTATCGCCAGAATCGACCCTTCTGTTTATGTAGAGGGCGAGTTCGGGCTTCCTACAATCAATGACATTCTCAAGGAACTTGCGAAACCGGGCCGTGACCCGCGTGAGAGCGCGCAGGAGTTCAGTTTCGCTGATGACATCCACGAGATTGACGACCTGAAAGCCGGGATGGAACTGCCGGGAATAGTCACGAATGTGACGGCTTTCGGCGCTTTCGTGGACATCGGTATCCACGAGAACGGCCTGATTCACATCTCCCAGATGCGGGGGCGTAAAGTCAAGCTGCACCAAAGGGTAAGCGTGAGTGTCCTGGACGTTGACCTCGATCGCAAGCGGATTTCTCTCCGCCTGTCGAAATGTTAATGAATAATTGAATATTATTTCTTTCTGTAACCAAAAATTGATTATCTTCGCGAAAGTGAAAGGTAATGTGTTTTTTGTATGAGCGTGTCTAAGAGTCTATGTGACAACAAGGCGGTGATTTATCTGCTGTCCGTAGTGGCTATCGTGCTTTGGGGAATGTCGTACATCTGGAGTGACAGTCTTATCTCCCAGGATGTTCCGATTTTCTACTTTGTCCCGATACGTATATTCGTGGCCGGTCTGGTACTCTGTCTGTTCAACATTCTCACGAAACAGTTCAGGCTTATAGCCCCGAAAGACATCTGGAAATTCGCACTTCTTGCCCTTTTTGAACCTTTGATTTATTTCCTTTGCGAGACCTACGGCATAAAGGAGACCGGTTCGCCGACGATCAGCGCTATGATTGTCGCCTCTGTGCCCATCTTCTCGGTCGGAGCCGGAGCCATATTCTTCAAGGAGCGTCTTTCTTTCCTCAATGGCATCGGTATCGCCGTCACCCTTGTCGGCATCAGCTTTGTTCTCCTGAAGCAGGGCGGTGAGGCTGGAACTCCCGACAATTTTCTTTTGGGAATAATCCTGCTGATGATTGCCGTTTTCTCGGAAGTCGGCCATGCATCGATGACCAAGCTCCTTTCCGATGGCTACAGGCCACAGGTGATAGTGATGTACCAGTTTCTAATAGGGTCGGTCTATTTCCTTCCGTTCTTTCTGACAAAGGGGATTGAGAGCTTTGACAGCAGGCTGCTTTCCTGGGGTGTTCTTGAGCCTATTCTTTGTCTGGCTGTTCTCTGTTCAAGCCTTGCCTTCTCTCTTTGGGCTATGGCCATAAAGAGACTTGGTGTCGGCAAGTCCAGCGTGTTCCTTGCGATGATGTGTGTTGCCACAGCCTTGGTCGCAGAGGTGATAGGCCGTGAGCATCTCTCTGTCTTCCAGTGGCTTGGTGTCTTTGTCGCCGTCCTTGGCATAGTCCTTTCCCAGTACTGCGGGCAATCTTCAAGACGCAAGGCGGACATAAATTGAGCATCTGTTCAAGTCTCTCAGCGAATGTCCGGTAAAGCCTGGAGAGGGTCGGAGCGCTTGTTACTTTGGTTGCTTTCCAGGCTCTGCTGGCTTCAGCAGGCTCGGCGGCCAAGAGGTTCTTAGCATCCGGGGGCACCAAACTCAAGGGCGTGGCCGGTGGGGGTGGAAGCGAGGAGTTTACCGGCGCGGACAACGAGAGTGCCGTTCAGGAAGACCATCTCTACGGGACCGCTAAGAGTGGCACCGTCGTACGGAGACCAGCCGCACTTGTAGGCGACATCCTTTACTGAATACTCCCGATCGACATCAACGACCACGAGATCCGCGAAGTAGCCGGCTTTCAGACAGCCCCGGCCTTCGATTCCCATTATCTCGGCGGGCTTCTCCGAAAACGCCGAAGTTATTCTGGACAACGTGAGCAAGGTGTCCTTTCCCTCTTCTTTCCCCTCGTTGAACGCCTTGGCAACCGTTAGAGCCACCGACAGAGAATGCTGAACGGAAGGAATCCCTGACGGACACTTGACGTATGGCCTGTCCTTTTCAGAAAGCAGGTGCGGAGCGTGATCCGAGCCAAGAGTGTCGATCACACCCTCCGCCAGACCTTTTCTAAGAGTCTCCCGGTCAGCTGCCGTCTTGATTGAGGGGTTGCATTTCACCAGACCTTTCATAGTCTTGTAACCCTCATCACAGAACCAAAGATAGTTGGCGGATGTCTCCGCTGTTATCAACGGATTATGGGTTTTGGCCGCCCGGATCATCCCGACTTCCTCAGCTGTGGAAACGTGCAGGACGTGAAGCCGTGTGCCTTGTTCAATGGCCATCGCGAGAGCCTTTGCGGTAGAGCGGATGCACGCCTTGCGGCTCCGGATCTCCGGATGGAGGCTGAAAGGAATGTCCTCCCCGAACCCGGCCTTGGCGGACTCAAGATTGGCCTTGACGATTTCCTCGTCCTCGCTATGGATGAGAATAGGCTTCTTCTTGATATCGAATATCTTACGAAGCGTGTCTTCGTTGTCTACAAGCATATTCCCGGTTGAGGATCCCATAAAGACCTTGATTCCGCCGAACCCTTTGCCGAGACCGGCGGCAAGGTGTTCGTTGATGGACCGTAAGTTGTCGTTCGTGGCTCCGATGTGGAAACCGTAGTTTGCCCAGGAACGTCCGTCGGCTCTTCCAATCTTTTCTTGCGCGGCTTCCAGAGTTGTGGTCGGCGGTATTGTGTTCGGCATATCTATGAAAGACGTGACACCTCCGAGCAAGGCCGCCTTTGACTCACTCTCTATGTCGGCCTTAAGTTCCAATCCCGGTTCCCGGAAATGAACGTGGACATCTATCCCTCCGGCCATCAGCGCCTTGCCCTCAAGGTCAATGATTTCGGCCTCCGGAAAAGCCGCTATCGCCTCCGTGTCATCCGAATCGCCTGACTGCCGCGGCCATATTCCCGCGATGCGTTCCCCGTCAATGGCAAGGGCTCCCTTTTTTGAGGAAGCCCCCGTCACAATCAATGCGTTGGTAAGCAAGATTCTACTCATTCTGCCCTTTTTGATGGAATTTCCTGAATTTCAACTTGATGACACCCCAAAATGCCTCACCGAATATGCCTCCGCTCATTTTTGAGGTCCCGAGTTTGCGGTTCACGAATATGATAGGGACTTCCACCAGCTTGAATCCTAACTTCCAGGCCGTGTATTTCATTTCTACCTGGAATCCGTAGCCTTTCATCCTCACGTCATCGAGGTCTATGGTTTCCAAGGCCTTGCGGCTGTAGCACTTGAAGCCCGCCGTGCAGTCGTGGATTTTCATCCCAAGGATTGTCTTCACGTAGATTGAGGCGAAATACGACATCAGGATCCTGCCTATCGGCCAGTTTACGACGCTGATTCCGTCACAATAGCGTGACCCAACCGCGACACCGCCGCATCCGGCGCAAGCCTTGTGCAGTCTTGGAAGATCCTCCGGGTTGTGGGAAAAGTCTGCGTCCATCTCGAAGATGTAGTCGTAGCCGTTCTCCAGCGCCCACTTGAATCCTGTCAGATAGGCTGTCCCGAGACCGAGCTTCCCGGCTCTTTCAATCATAAAGAGCCTTTCAGGCCATTCAGTCTGAAGCTTTTTCACAATTCCGGCGGTCCCGTCAGGCGAACCGTCATCAATAATCAGCACATTGTAGCCTCCGTCAAGGGAAAACACCTTCCTGACGATAGCCTCAATGTTTTCCTTTTCGTTATAAGTCGGTATTATGACGACTTTCCTGTCCATAGATAGTACGAAGTTGTTATTTTGTTTCCATCATTTCCTTGACTGCCGCCTCCAGCTGCCTGTCTTCGCCCCTAAGGACAGAAGCCGGGTCGTTGTCTATCTTTATGTCTGGTTCTATCTGCAGGTTCTCAAGATATCTGCCTTCCTTGACACCGAACGAGCCGACCTGCGGGATTCCGAACACCATACCGTTGATCTGGGTTTCCCACCAAACGGCGGTCATAGTTCCGGGAACAGGCATACCGATGAGCTTCCCTATTCCAAGGGTCCTGTACGTGTAAGGGAATCCGCACGCGTCGGAATAGTTGTCCTCGCACATAAGCACGCAGGACGGCTTTCTCCATTTGTTGTACGGCTCACTGCCGATATACTGTCCTCTTGGTGTGAACCGGATATATTCCTTGCCGCTCAGGAAGGTGGCAAGGTCGTCGTGCAGCCAGCCGCCTCCGTTGTGCCTGGTGTCCACCACTGCGGCATCCGCCGCCCTGTACTTGCCGAGCAGTTTTGAATATACCGTCCTGAAGCTTGGAGAATCCATTCCCTGAACGTGCGTGTAGCCTACCTTGCCGCCGGAAAGCCTGTCTGTCATCTCCTCTCTATGCCTTACCCACCTGCGGTACATCAGGTTGACCTCCGTGTAGCCGGGCTCGACAAACATCTCGACATCCTTCTTCCCTTTCGTCACTACGATGGAAACCTTCTTTCCGGCCTTGTTCCTGAGAAGACCGAACCAGCTTTCACCGGCCTTGACAGGTTGTCCGTCAATGGCCTTGACGATGTCCCCGGCCTTTATTTCCGAGTCGGCCAGATTAAGCGCGCCACCTGGAAGCACTTCTGCGATTCTGAGTCCGTCGCCTTCGTAGTCATAGTCATAGATGGCTCCGAGCCAGCCCATATTTAGTTTCGACCTTAAGCTGAACCTTGCTCCGGTGTGAGAACCGTTCAGCTCACCGAGCATTTCGGACAGAAGGTCTTGGAAATCAAAGTTGTTGGAGATGTATGGCATAAACTGTTCATAGTTCTCTCCGTATCGTTTCCAGTCGATTCCGTGGATGGCCGGATCGTAGAACTTCTCGTTCACCTGTTTCCAGACGTGGCTGAAAATGTAATCTCTCTCGGCTTTAGGCTTGAACTCGTAATCTCCTGAGAATGAGATTGTACTCATCGCTCCGCTGGCGATGGCTATCTTGGTTATTGACGCACCGGTGAAGACATAGAGGCTCTTGTCGTCTGCTGACGGAATAAGAGACCCCCTTACACCTTTCTTGATTACTTTCACATCACCTTTCTTGACATCCATCTGGCAGAGGTCATAACCCTTCTCCAGCCTTGTAGTGTAGAACAGCTTGGTCCCGTCCTGGGTAAGATAGAAGTCTCCAAGCCTTCCTGAGAATCGGGTAAGGCGGGCGGTTCTGAACTCCCTGTCAGTCAGGTCAAGGACGAGCTTTTCGGGCTTTTCGGCTTGTTTCACCGAATCCTTCTTCTCCTTTTTCTCCTCCTTGTCGATCTTCTTTTCCGACTTGTCTCCGTCCTCGAGGGCCTTGGCTATCTCGGCATCCTCCTTGTCCTGATAGAACCTGGTCATCTCCTTCCCGTCGAAGAACATTATGTAGATGTCGCTCTCGGCTCCCCAGCTTCCGTGGCTTCGGAAGCCGTCCTTGTCGGATTCCCAGACCATAGCCTTGCCTTTGAGCGCCCACTTGAAATTCCCGTCGGAGTAGCCGCTCTGCGTAAGGTTGGTCACCTCACCGCTTTCGATGTCGATCAGCGCGACATCCGAGTTGTTCCATCCACCGTTTATCTGATAGCCGCTCAGCAGGTATTTGCTGTCCGGACTCCACTCGAAATTCTGGTCTCCGTCAGCATAGGAATAATTCACATCCTTGAGCAGGGATTTCTCCTTGCCGTCTTTGGTGGACTTGATGACCAGCTCGGTCCTGTCTCGCAGGAAAGCGATCCATTTGCCGTCAGGAGAGACTACCGGCTGGAAGCAGGTCTCGTTTCCGGCTGTCACAAGCTCTTCGCTGAACTTGGTCCCATAGGTGAACATCTTTTCTCTCTTGTCGGTGAGGGTGGTCTTGTATATTCCCCAGTGACCGTTCCTCTCCGAGGAATAGTAAAGCTCCCGCCCGTCTTTGGAGAAGCTTACATTGCGCTCCTGCTCAGGAGTGTTGGTGATTCTTTTCGTTGTCTTGTAGTCCGAGGAGGTCACGAACACATCGCCTCTTATCACTACGGCTATCTCTTTGCCGCCAGGCGACACGGCCATCGATGTCGCTCCCGCCGAGAAGGTGAGATACTCGACATCGTTCTCCGTCTCGTCCTTCGCTACCGTGATGTCAAGCCTTTCCGGCTTCTTGCCGTCCGCCATAGTATAGAGATCGCCGTTCCACGAGAAACAGAGAACTCCGTTGCCGGACACTGAAAGGAACCTTACCGGATTGTCCTTGAACTTGGTGAGCTGTACGGCCTTGGCCGGGGTATCCGTGGCGGATTTGTAAACGTTCAGCGTCCCGTCGGCCTCCGAAAGATAGTAGTAGGTCTTGCCGTCAGCCGAGAAGACAGGGTTGCGGTCCTCTCCGGCGAATGATGACAGTTTGGTGAACGTTCCGTCTCCTGTGACGCGGAAGCGTTCTCCCTGTGCCCCCGCCGGTCTGTAGAGCCATACATCCCTTGTGACCGATGACTTGTGGTGCTTGCGGAGAGGGTCTTCGTAGCCCTTGTAGTCTTCGTAGATCACTTCGCCGGCATTGTTGACGCTCATCGACATAATAGGCAGCGAGGTGACCAGACGCGGCCTCCCCCCGTTTTCATCAACCTGCCATACCTGAGGCCTTCCGGGAAATCCTCCGTAGGTCGCATCCTGCTGGATGCTGGCCTGAAACAGCACCCTTCCTTCGTCCAGAACGCAAAGCGGGGTCTCGTTTCCAGGGAAGTCGGTCAGTCTTTTTGGCGCGCCGCCCTCGGCTGAAGTGATGAATATGTCCTTGGAACCTGCCCTGTAGGAGGAGAACACTATTTTCTTTCCGTCCGGAGTCCACATCGGATCCGAATCGTAGGCGTCGTTGGCGGTAATCTGCAAGGCTCTCCCCCCGCTTGTCCCTACTGTGAAGATGTCGCCCTTGTAGCAAAAGGCGACTTTGCTTCCGTCAGGAGAGATGGCGCTTTTCCTGAGCCACCTGGGTGTCTCCTGCGCTGCTGTCATCGTGGCTGAGGCTAATAATGCAGCCACCAGAATCATCGTTTTTCTTATTGTCATATACATAAATTTTTCAGGCAGGCAATTGCCTATGATAAAGTCCTTTTAGGGTTTCGGCGGCGATTGCCCGTCGCTTCTGTGATTATTTGACAAATGTATCAAAAATTACCGATATTTTATGTATTTTTGTACCCGCTAAAATTAATATTCCTTATTAATATGAACAGAATAGATTGCTTTATCCCTTTTGTGAGCGACGAGCAGGTTAAGGTGACCGCCGACAACCTCCACGCTGAATCCGAGGTCGCCAAGGTCGAGTTCATCGATGCTTCCATATTCAAGAGCACCGCTTGTGTCAAGAGAATCGCGGAGCTTGCCACCGCTCCTTTTACTATGGTATATACCAAAACAACGGAACTTAGCTTCGGCAATTTCGCCCTTGAGCGCTTCCTGTCCATCGCCGATGACTCTTCGGCCGCGATGGTTTACGCCGACCATTTCAACGAAGTGGACGGCAACCGCTCATTCGCTCCGGTGATTGACTGCCAGGAAGGTGCCCTGCGCGATGACTTCGACTTCGGCTCAGTGATGATCTACCGCACCGAAGCCTTGAAGGAAGCTGTCGCCAGAATGGACACCGACTATGAATATGCAGGCCTTTACGACCTGCGCCTCAAGGTTTCGCAGAAAGGAAGCCTTGTCCACATCAATGAATATCTCTACTACGAGATCGAGACTGACACCCGCAAGTCGGGAGAGAAGCTGTTCGACTATGTCGATCCGAAGAACCGCGCCGTGCAGATCGAGATGGAGAAAGCCTGCACTAGGCATCTTAAGGATGTGGGAGGCTATCTTGAGCCGGAGTTCAAGCATATCGAGTTTTCTGATGACACATTTGAATATGAGGCCTCGGTTGTCATCCCTTGCAAGAACAGGGTACGCACAATCGGCGACGCACTTGCATCGGCCTTGAGCCAGAAGACCTCCTTTAAATATAATGTCATTGTGGTCGATGACAACTCGACTGACGGAAGCGTCGATGTGATCAAGAAGTTCATCGATGACCCTAAGCTTGTCTATATCGCCCAGGACAAGAGCTATCACGCCATAGGTGGCAACTGGAACGCTGCCCTGCATCATCCTAAGTGCGGCAAATTCGCCATCCAGCTGGATTCGGATGATGTCTATTACGACGAGAACACCGTGCAGAAATTCGTTGACGCATTCTATGCGCAGAACTGCGCTATGGTGGTCGGCACCTATAGAATGACAAACTTCCAGATGGAGACTCTGCCTCCGGGCATCATCGACCATCGCGAGTGGACTCCGGATAACGGACGCAACAACGCTCTTCGCATCAACGGTCTCGGCGCGCCTCGTGGATTCTACGTTCCTATGCTCCGCCAGATAAACTTCCCGACCACCAAATACGGAGAGGACTATGCGGTCGGTCTGCGGGTCAGCCGCGAGTATCAGATAGGCCGAATCTATGATGTTGTCTATAATTGCCGCCGTTGGGAGGATAATTCCGATGCTTCGCTTGACATCGAGAAAGTGAACGCTAACAACCTGTATAAGGACAGGATACGTACTTGGGAACTTCAGGCGAGAATAAAAATGAATAAAAAAAGTTAAAAATTTTTGCGAAAAAGTTTGCAAGTTTAAAAATAATGCCTACCTTTGCATTCCCGTTCGGAACGAAACACAAACGATTCGAGCAGGAATGCAAACAAGTTCATTGAAAAGACTGAAGGAAGTACAACAAGTACCGAGAACGAAAATG
>CAYWIW010000032.1:0-25413 GCA_964458425.1 uncultured Muribaculaceae bacterium | reverse complement strand
AGGAAATAGCGGACATAAGAAAACCGGATCAAAATCTCTTTTGACCCGGCCTCCTGTTTTAATCATATCCCGAAATTGACTAAAAAAGAACTCCTTCCGCTAACATAGCCCTATATTCGAGAAAATCATTAGAGGAAATCGCTAATGATTCAGGAGAGTACCTATCAGCTATAGCTTTTATGTCTAAGCGCATTAGCAGATCTTTATTTATAATCCTCTTCGCATCAGCGAACATAAGGGAATGTAATAAACTCTGGGCGTATCGTCCATTAAGAATTCTAAGTGTTATCTGTGCAATTGTTTTCGACTCAAATCCAATCAAATAACAAGTATCATCTAAAATAACAGGCTTATTGCAGATTGGTGAAATCAACGAGAAACACGTATGCTTGTAAAGCCCAGAAACAGCTATCTTATATGGTGCAAAGGAATATGCCCCTATTCCGAAGATAGAGAAGCGAGGCCGCTTTTTATATACTATACTCTTTCGGCCATCTAATTCCAGAGCATGCGAATCAAGGTATGCGTATGCTTTTGGATACTTTGCCCGGATATAATCGGTATTCTCTGAAGCAGTGTGCTGAGTAATGACAACAAATCTCGACGTTTGTGTAATATGCTCAGCTCCAATGCTTGAACTCTTGAGCAATGGGTAAATTAAGTCGTCTTCAATATCGACAATCTCACCAAGACCATTTATAAGATGACCAGAAGGACTTTCGCGAAGCTCCATTACCTTAGAACAATCATGCTTAACTCCTGACCACCACTCAAAGGGGCAAACGCCATCAAAGTCTTGAGTCTCGACGTACGCCTTGATATTGGAGACAAAGCTATTGCCTGACCATCCGAAATCATAAAGATAATCTCCGGTATAAAAATCATAAACAGCACATCGTGTTGAATACTGCCCACCAAAATCACAAGTCATAAGCGATGCAGAAGCACTGACTCCGAACTCTTTATTGGCATCAATGTTCCATTGGCACACATTAGAGATTCCGAGTTTGGCTTTTGTCTGTTCGGAAATAATATTCTTAGGAACAATGTTTTTTACGAGAAAAGCAAATTTGCCCTGGTTGCCGGAAAATACCCTCATTAACATGAGGCTTATGCATTCAGCGATGTCAAAATTACCTTTTCCAGTAATTGCGTCAAGTCCTTTTGATTGTTTAAAATTGGTCTTCTGAGGCAGATTGCTGCTATTTAAGCTTGACAGTTTACTGTTGGTCACCCATGGAGGATTGCCAACAACCAAGACACTCTCATCAGCATGAGTTTTTGCTATCTCGGAAAAATCATAGTCGAAGACATTTGCATGCGACAGAACAATTCGGGGCATCGTTCTGTTGTTATTCAAACTGATTTCCAAAAGATTCTTTTTCAGATCATCAAGATATGGTTGATATAATTCCACACCATAGATTACCTTGACAGAATCGAAAACATCTAATGCAGCCAAGATGAATGCACCTTTTCCACAAGTAGGTTCGACTACTACTTCGGGGGTGAAACCAGAATCCTTTATTAAAAGACATACGGCACGTGCGAGTTGATAACTCGTTTGCCAGTCACCAAATTCTTCCTTCATCACACCTGCATTACTTGGAGCCTTTGTATCATCTACGGAAAGCGTTTGTGGGAGAAAATTGACAATACCGCTCCGAGCATAGATCCGCTTGTTCGCTTCTTCTATGCTAAAACCATCTAAAGTACTAAGAAATACGTCAGCACGCATACTAAATGATAGTGGTGATTCCGTCTACAGTTTCTTTCAAGTTAACAATTCGGCCATACTGAAGTCGCCACTGAAGAGCATTGGATATTGTCAGGTATCCTATCTCCGGAGGATTCTTTAGAATATCTTTTGCGAGATTAGCCAAGGTAACTTCATCAGCAGGGATATTCTTATCATTTAAGAATGCAAAAATATCGTCCTCATTGCCTTTATTATCAATAATAGCGCGGATGCCGGTTGTTGTTTGATAATCCGCCGTTCTTTTTGCATCTATGAAAGAGCAAGAAACAAAACGCAATATACCCGTTTGAGTCTCATTATCGTCAATTTTCTCATATACAAAGACAATAAGACTATAGCCCAGACCAAAGATTTTCTGCTTGCTGTCTTTAAAAGGACAACTTGACTGCGGCTGGGTAATAGAGGTTGTCTTGATATCCGTGGACACGGACGGCAGATCAAGCCCTTTCGCAGAACTTCCAGATGAAAATTCATAACGCTCTGACAGATAAGCCTGAAATCTGTGTTCAATTTTCGTCCCAATTGCTTTACCATCCGTGACCCCGTAAAGATCAGGTTGGGGTATATTATCCATCAGCTCGCAGATTTTTTTAGCTTCCACGATTAATGCATCAACAGTAAGGACTTTCTTTCCTTGCTCAAAAAAAGGCGAAACTGCATCCATAAACCATCTAATAAAATGTGCAAACTTTTCAACAAAACGGGTTGGCTGTTTTGTTCCGTTTGGTAGTTGTGGTGTTTTACTCATTGCAAATATAGCATTATAATCTGACACATAAATCAAAACGAGACAAAACTCAACGTATTTGGCGGCCATCTCGCTCTACAAATATATAATTATTGTTTTTGATTACAAAACAGAAAATCAACAATCTTTGAAGAATAGTGGAAATGAACTATATTTGCATTAAGCAAAATCATATGTTAAAACAGAATCGCACTATCATTCACGTGGAGATCAAGGATACTCACGAACATTTTTACTTTGGGTCTGCGGCAGCAATGTTCGAGGATTCAAGGGTAAAAAACTTACTCAAAATAAAGTACCAGACCTTCCGAACCAAGCGCATTTCAGAAGATAAACCATTTGAGAACGAATTTGTCATAGTTCGTAAGGGAGACCTCAATACAATCGACCATAGTGAATTATATGAGGGTACTTAACCTGTCATTGCATTTTCAAGATTGCCCTCACAAGCGCAATCCTACGTCCTTCCAATATCAATTGTGTGAGCATCTGTATTCCATTTCGCATCCAAATTAACCGATTGTTGGTAAAGTTCTTGGGTGAAGCGCTCGTATTCGGGATTCGGCTTCATTTATTCATTGGCTTTGTATGTTAAATGAGGTACAATAATGGAACACACTCTACTTACCGATAGCGGTCTGAATACCCTCGATGCTGTCGGTCACAGCATCGAACAGCTTTAACATCAACTCCGGCTCCGCCATCTTCAAAATGCGGACGACGGAGTTTGAGTCGAATTGAACTACGGACCTACCTTCTGAAGCCGCGCAGCCGTTGGGCCAGTCCGCCGTTCAGCGCGCTCTTCATCATCTTTCGGGTGGTCTCGAACTGCTTGAGAAGCTTGTTGACTTCCGCCACGTTAGTGCCGCTGCCGTCCGCGATTCTCTTGCGGCGGCTTCCGTTTATGATTTCAGGGTTATCCCTTTCCTCCGGAGTCATCGAGAGGATGATTGCCTCTATGCCCTTGAAAGCCTCGTCGTTGTCAATGTCGATGTCCTTTATCGCCTTGCCGACTCCTGGAATCATCCCGGCCAGATCCTTGATGTTTCCCATCTTCTTGACCTGCTGGATCTGGTTATAGAAATCCATAAGTCCGAACTTGTCCTTGGCCAGTTTCTTCCTCGTCTCGCGAGCCTGCTTCTCATCGAACTGCTCCTGAGCTTTTTCCACAAGGGAGACCACGTCACCCATTCCAAGGATTCTGTCGGCGATACGTTCAGGATAGAACACATCCATCGCCTCCATCTTCTCTCCGGAAGAGATGAATTTGATAGGCTTTCCGGTAACGTACTTGATTGAAAGAGCAGCTCCGCCTCTGGTGTCACCGTCCATCTTTGTAAGCACAACTCCATCGAAATCAAGCCTTTCATTGAAGACCTTGGCAGTCTCGACGGCATCCTGACCCGTCATCGCGTCCACCACGAACAACGATTCGGTCGGCTTGACCGCTCCGTGAAGCGCTGAAATCTCGTCCATCAGCTCCTGGTCAACGGCGAGACGTCCGGCGGTGTCTATGATCACTACAGAATATCCTTCCGTCCTGGCCTTGTCTATGGCGTTTTTAGCGATACGGATCGGGTCCTTGACTCCCTCCTCGGTGTAGACCGGCACCTGGATTCCCTCTCCAAGCACTTTCAACTGCTCGATGGCAGCCGGACGGAAAGTGTCACAGGCCGCCAGCAGCACCTTCATCCCCCTCTTGCTCTTGATGTTATTCGCCAGCTTGGCGGAGAATGTGGTCTTACCGGAACCGTTCAGACCGGCGACCAGCACAATGCCCGGATTGCCCTTTATGTTTATCTCCTGCGATGCGCTGCCCATAAACTCAGCCAGCTCATCGTGGACGATCTTGACCATCATCTGTTGCGGCTTCACGGCTGTAAGGACGTTCTGTCCCATAGCCTTGGCCTTCACCCTGTCGCAGAAATCCTTTGCCACGCGGAAGCTGACATCGGCGTCCAGCAACGCCCTGCGGATGTCTTTCAGAGTCTCCGCCACATTGATCTCGGTGATCTTACCTTCGCCCTTCAGAATCTTGAAGGACCTCTCAAGTCTCTCCTGTAAGTTATCGAACATATCCGGTTTACCTATTGATTCAGTCTACAAAGATAATCAAAATCTGTCGGAAGATTAGAAATCTATTCCGCAATTTCCCCGAACAGAAGCTTCATATCCCGTCCGATCGCCGGAACGGCTATATTCTCCGGAACGAACGACCAGCGGCCTATTACCGCGGGATCGCCTATCACGGCCGGATCGATGACACGGTTCTTCTTGAGATATTCATAGAGGATTTCCCGGATTTCAGGATAATACTCAACCGTCCTTTCGGAGATTCTGTCCGTATCAATCCCGATCTCGGCAAGAAGCCCTCCGCCTCCGCTGGCGCGGTATGATGTCATAGCCACATTATAGGAAGTGCCGGGATCGAAAGGAGAGCCGTCCGCCATCGATGAGACCGTCACCCTCGAGCCGCGCGGCTTGGTCACATCCACTGTGTAGTCGATACCGGCGGCAGAATCGAAATTATAGGATCTTTCGATGAACGACCAGCCCTTCTGTCCGGTGCGTGGGTCATCCCTTCGCGTGATGTTAAGCACCCGGTCGGACGGCCCGGAGGCGGTGACAATCCACCGGTCGTAGGAAGCCTCAAGGTAGTCTTTGATTTCCTTTCCGGTCATAGTGATTACATACAACTGATTCTCAAACGGATAGATTGTAAACAAATCCTTGTAGATCAGCGTTCCTCCCTTGACGGAGCCATCGTAGGTCAAAGGAGCGGCAATGGACACCTGAGCCGGGGCGCAGCCGAGGGAAAGCGTGTGGACGAGGTTGACATAGTCACACATACCCTTGTAGGCATCCCTTGTACGTATGTCGGTCCTCAATTCTCCGACTTCCTGGGTGGTGAAGACACGGACAGCCTGATAGTCCTCGTAGAAGGTCTTTTCCATACCGGCGTCAACCTTATGAGGATCGACAGGAATCAGCCCGGTGGAATACTCCCGCTTGACGACACGGCCGCCTTCCACCGTCATACGCAAGGTCCCGTGACCGACGAAACGGCAGTGGCTTCCCGAATTGATCAGTCCGATGCTGTCGCAGCTTGTCACAAACGGACGGTGGTCGTGCGAGCAGACAACAAAATCCACTCCACGGAGGCTTTTATAAAGGTCGAGTGCCTGCCCTTCCAGCATCGTTCCGTCCCCGGGGCCGGTTCCGGAATGAACCGACACAATGACCACATCAGGTTTTTCCTTGGCGGCGACCTTGTCGACATCCTCCTGAACCAGAGGCAAAAGGCTCTCGAACGTCATTCCGCTCCAAAGTCTCTCCGAAAGCCAGTTCTTCATATTGGCGTTTGTGAATCCCAAGACAGCGACCTTCAGCCCGCCCTTCCTGAGAATACGGTACATAGGGAAGTACGGCTTTCCGTTGTCGTTGCGTATCGCGTTGCCGGCAAGGAAAGGAATCCCGTATGACTCCAGCTCCGCGGCGACCCTGTCGTAGACACTGTGCCCGGTCTCGATGTCGTGGTTGCCCACGGTGACGGCATCGTAGCCCATACAGGCGGCAAGCCTTGGATAGATGTGCGGTGAAACGGTGTCCACATAGTTGAAATAGTATGCGGCGTTGTCGCCCTGAAGGCAGTCACCGGCATCCACAAACAGCACATTGTCAGCACCGTCCGCGGCACGGACGCTGTCAACGACGGCCTTGACGGCATAAAGCGACGCTTTGACCCCGTCCCCCACGTAAGTGGAATCGAAATAGGTTCCGTGGACATCATTTGTTGTCAGTAGCTGAATGACATAGTCCCCGTCTTTGGGACCCGAGCCGCATCCGGCCAGCAGAAAGAAGGCCGCGGCCACTGCGATGAAAGACGAAAAAACTCTTTTCATACCTTATAGAAATACTTCAATATCACGTTGTCCTCGGGAGGTTCCCCTTGGCTCCTTCACGGATTTCTTCCCCTCCAAGGTGCGTCCGAGGTCGAACAGGAGTGTGAGTTTCTGCTGGCACCCTTCGTAGCCGTCTCCGGTGAAATGGAACACAGCCGAAAGCCTGAGGCTCACAAAGTCGGAGATCCAAGGCTGCCAATAGAGTTCAGCCCTGTCATAGAAACCGGGACTCCGCTCCCCTTTGGCGTTTATGCGGTAGAAAGGGTTGCCGGGGTACAGATCCTGACCGAGCATATTCCCGCCTCCGTCGATGGTCGACCAGTAGGGCATCTGTCCCGCGCCATAGTACGAGTCATTCAGGACACCGAGCTTCCTGTAGCCAACGTTCAGCGTCAGCGACCCGCCCGCCGCCGGTTCAAGCCCGGTCTCGTTTATCCTGTCCTGATGCACTCCCTGGATATAGCTGAACCTGGCGGAACACCGTAAACCGCTTCCGCCGAACATCAGGGTCACAAAAGGCGCAACAAGGACATTGTCAACCACTCCCCTGTATTCAAGGGTGTTGGCGAAATGATACATCGCGGCCGCCCAGCCGACCCTCAGGAAGTCGCCCGCAAGAGCATAATTGCCGTAGGTGAAGATTTGGAAGCGTTCCCGTCTTCCGCTCCCGATCATTCCCATCCAGTCCAGACCGGCCTCACAGTAGCCGCGGCCCGTCTCGTATTTCAGCAGGAGTCCCTCTAAATTATTATCATAAAACAGGTTGGCTTCAGAGATGAATAACGTGGAAACCGGATCGGTTTTCACGGGATCGGATGCCCGGGCCGGCCATCCGGAGCCGAAAAAGGAACGGTCGCGAGGGAATATTCCCGCCAGGAGGCTGAATCTGTCACGCCCTTTCCGACGTTCAAGCCCGTACCAGAATGTCATCTCTCGGAAAAGCCCCGAATTCTGAAGATTCCTGTCCCCCTCCGACACCGGAGCCTCTCCCATATTCTTCAGCACATCGATTCCGAGAGTCAGACTGTGGGTCATACGCCCTCCGGAGACCTTGAAGCCCACTGATGGAGTAAGCCTGGCGGCGTGGATTGTCCCCGAAGTCTCGAAACGATTGCCGGACCGGTCGAATTCCCGGTTGTCGAAGCAGTAGTGGAAATCCGCCCCGTAAGTAAAGGCGGCCTTATGCTGTGCCTGACCGGCAATAGCCGAGGCCATAAGGAATGCTATTACGGTTATGCCTTTGTTCATATCCAATCTTTCACAGGCAGACGGACATCCGCCGAAAAAGTCTATGGCCGCTACTCCGGCATCCGCCGTTTTTGCCTTGTCGGCGCCCGACGGCGAAAGACACTTCACGCGGCGACCGTGCAAAAATACTCAATTATTTTGTAATTTCGCATCCGTTATGGAAGTCCTGAAACTACAGACACCGGTGGAGACCGGGCATAGTCCTGTCAGCATCTCGCTGAAAGACAAGATATTCATTCTTGGAAGCTGCTTCGCCGACAACATCGGGCAGAAGATGGCGGACTTGGGGTTTGACATCACGGTCAATCCATTCGGAACGCTATACAATCCGGTCTCGGTATGCAACTCCATAGCCCGCCTAACCTCCGGAATCCCTTTCTCCGAAAGCGAATGCGTGCGGATGGGAGCCGGTTCAGAACTGTTCTGCTCGTTCAGCCACCACACTTCATTCGCCAGGCGCTCCGTTCAGGAGTTTCTGGACAACGCCAACAAGTCTTTGGCGGATGCGTCCGCAGGATGGAGGGAAGCGGGGAAAGTCATCATAACTCTCGGAACTTCCTGGATTTATGAGTATTCCCGGACTGGCGAGACGGTCTCCAACTGCCTCAAGGTCGATGCGAAGGAATTCACTCGCCGGAGACTCTCCGTCAGGGAGACCGCCGCACTGCTTATGAATATGCTGTCCCGGCATCCGGCCAAGGAGTTCATCTTCACCGTCTCACCGATACGCCATTTCAAGGATGGAGCGCACGGCAACCAGCTCAGTAAAAGCGCCCTTCTCCTCGCAATCGACGAGGTCGTGACAAGATTTCCCGAGAGATGCGCCTATTTCCCCGCCTACGAGATTGTCTTGGACGAACTTCGCGACTACCGTTTCTACGCCGCGGATATGATCCACCCTTCAGCCCAGACGGTGGATTACCTGTGGGCCAGATTCGCCGGATTCGCCGTACCCGCTTCCGAACATCTTGAGTTAGAGGAGCGGTTGAAGGCTTTTCTCCGCTCAAGACACCGCCCTATAAACCGATAAACACCTTTTGAAGCACACCTGCCGCCACATTTTAAAAAAAAACGTTTAATTTTTAGTGATATTTTTCGATAAAACGTTATATTTGCGGCAAACTTTCATTCCGGAACGTACCGGAAGCGAAGACTTATGACACACAGATTAGATAACACACAATTACAATCAGTAATACAAAACCTTTTAAAATGAAAAAGAATCGCACTTACAGAGTAAACGCCTTTCTGATGATGATGCTCGCGGGAACGCTGTCATTCAGCGCCGCGGCGGCTGACTCAGAATCCGGATTACTGCCTGCGGCGGCCGCTCAGCAGCAGCCAGTCAAAGGAACGATCGTCGATGTCAACGGCAACCCGATTCCGGGAGCCAGCGTGATGATTCCAGGCACCACCACCGGAGCTGTCACAGCGGTTGACGGAACCTTCTCACTCAACGTCGCCGAAGGCACGAAGGTAGAGGTAGGCTGTCTCGGCTACGCTACCGTGACAATCAATGCAAAGAACGGAATGAAGGTTGTCCTCAAAGAGGATGCGGAAGCCCTCAGCGAAGCTGTCGTGGTCGGTTTCGGTTCCCAGAAAAAGGAGAACCTGACCGGAGCGGTAGCTTCAGTCAATGTAGGAAAGGCTCTTGAAAGCCGCCCTATCGCAGATGTAGGCCGCGGACTTCAGGGTGCCGCCGCCGGTCTTAACGTAAGAGTCGGTAGTAACGAAGTCGGTTCTGACCCGATTCTCAGAATCCGCGGACAGGTGGGATCATACAACGGCTCATCGTCTCCTCTAATCCTTCTTGACAACGTGGAGATTCCTTCTCTGAACCTCGTCAATCCTGACGACATCGAGAGCATCTCCGTCCTCAAGGACGCCGCATCCGCTTCCATCTACGGAGCGAAGGCTGCGTTCGGAGTAATCCTGATCACGTCCAAGAAGGGTTCCAAGGAAGCCGACAAGGTCTCTGTGACATATTCAGGAAACGTTTCTTTCCAGAACAAGGCCAAGAACTACGAGATGGCCGGTGTTGACGGTCTGCTATACACCGTGGAGGCAGCCGAGCGTGTCGGGACATTCACTCCGGTGGGAGCTTTCTGGCTTATTGACCGCGCGGGTTACAACTCCGCCGTCGCTTGGCAAAAGAAGTACGGTGACACCATCGGTGTCGGAGATCCGTTCACATACGGCCGAGACTGGTATGTCAACGGTACCGGGCAAAAGATTGGTATCCGCACGTTCAACGCCTACGACTATCTTGTCAGAGAGAACGCTCCGTCACAGACACACAACATCTCTGTCGCCGGAAACAAGGGCAAGACCAACTACAACATCAGCCTTGGATACCTCAACCAGAACGGTATGCTGAAAGTGACTGACAATGACTGGTTCAAGCGCTACAACGCCAACGCCAGAATCAGCACTCAGATCAACGACTGGCTCAACATCCATTCCGGATTGATGTTCACCAAGTCCACCAAATCCTGGGCTTTCGCGACAAGTTCCACCACGGCGGATGTCTGGTATTATGTATTCCGCTGGGGACCTACCTATCCGATGGAGAAGACCAACGAGTACGGTGATTATGTAAGAAACGCCACCTATGAGTTCGAGACCGCCAATCAGGCCACCGTCGACACCTACTACACAAGCGTGAATTTGGGAACGACCATCACCCCTGTGAAGAACTGGGACATCGACATCGACTACACTTATGCGGTCAACAACACTCAGGAGCGCAATCCGGGTATCACCTATATGGCAGGTAACACGTGGGAAGCCCCGGTCAACGCCCTTGGCGATGACGGTAACACCAGGCTCATTTCAAACGAGTGGAACAAAATCAACGGACTCGGTAAGGAAATTGTCGCCAAGAAGTTGAACGTAAACAGCTACACCAATTCATACAATTCAATTTATCAGGATTCATTCACTTCACAGCGTCAAACCCTGAACATCTCTTCCACCTATGACTTGAATCTCTACGACACACACATATTCAAGTTCATGGCCGGATTCCAGGCTATAAGCTATGACTACACAGGTGTATGGGGAAAGAAGATGGATCTTATTGACATCAGCAATCCTCAGTTTGACCTTGCCACCGGCACCCAGACATCAGGAGGTTCAGCTTCCTGGAATTCCACAGCCGGTTTCTTCGGACGTATCAACTACAACTTCAGAGAGAAATATCTTTTCGAGACATCCCTCCGCTACGACGGATCATCTAAATTCCCGACAGATCTACAGTGGAGATGGTTCCCTTCAGTATCAGCTGGATGGCGCGTGACCCAGGAGCCTTGGATGCAGCCGCTTACCAATGTGCTTTCATCCCTCAAGCTCCGCGCTTCCTGGGGTACAATCGGCGACCAAAGCGTCAGCTCCTCTCTCTACATCCCTACAATGGCTGCCGCCACGACTTACTGGATGCATTCAGGAGTCAAGGACCAGTCATTCGTGACCCCTGGCGCGGTTTCACCAGACATCACCTGGCAGGACATCGAGACTTACGACATTGGTCTTGACCTCTCTCTCTTCAATCAGGTCAACGTGACATTCGACTGGTACAGAAGGAATACCAATAATATGATTGTCGGAATGGAGGGAGTCAGCTACAACGTCGGAGCAAGCGCCCCTAACGGGAACTTCGGTTCACTCCGCACTGACGGTTGGGAACTTTCCATCAACTGGGGACGTTCGTTCTCCAATGGCCTCAACCTGTCTGCGACCGCTTCTATAGCTGACGCAAAGACAACGATCACTGACTATGGCTCCGCAAAGACACTTTCAGGATGGTACAACGGAAAGACATACGGTGAGATCTGGGGTTACAAGGTTGACCGCCTGTTCCAGAACGATGATTTTGCCCGCGACGCGGACGGAAACCTCATCGAATTGACTGACAAGTACGGAAAGTACTACCAGTACGCCGCCGGCAAGAACTATGCCACTCAGGGAAAAATCGCCTCTGGAAGCCTTATCTCCGGCCCTGGCGACGTCAAGTTCCAGGATCTTAACGGCGACGGTGTCATCGACAACGGAAATAACCTTGTTGACGACCACGGGGACCTTACCGTAATCGGTAACACGACTCCACGTTACGAGTACAGTTTGAGAATCGACGCCGACTGGAAGGGATTTGACTTCTCAATCTTCTTCCAGGGAATCGGCAAGCGCAATATGCTCGGTTCATCTTCTATGACCCTCCCTGGATTCAACACCAGTGACGGTGCGATGGCCCAGACTTTCGCAGGTGATTTCTGGCACGAGTCCTTTACTATCGTGAACGAGGATGGAAGCAAAACCACCGTTCCAGCCAACTACGACGCTTTCTATCCTCGCGCGGCGAACTGCAGCGGCAGCAGCATCTTCAATATGGTGGCTAACGACAGGTATATGCTGAATATGGCATATCTCCGCATCAAGAACATCACATTGGGATACACGCTTCCGCAGAACATCACAAGGAAAGCCAGCATCTCAAGGGCAAGAGTGTACGTTTCACTTGAGAACTTCTTCACTTTCGACCACCTCAGAGGGCTTCCTCTTGATCCTGAAGAAGTTGCAGGATATTCATCTTTCAACTCTTCTAACTATAATTCAAGCCGTGCCGGTGTAGGTTCCCCTGCATTCAAGGCTGCGTCAGTCGGTCTTCAGGTAACATTCTAATTGTACACAATAATTATGAAAAATATATTTAAAATATTTTCGGCCAGCATCTTGGTTCTCGCATTTTCTTCCTGTGCGGATTTTCTTGACAGGGAGTCGAAGACCACAATGAATGACAACAACTACTGGTCAAACGAGAACAATGTCCGCCTGTTTGTAAACGGAACATACGGTTCCTATTTCACAGGGTATTCAGACAACTGGGGCCAAGTTTATGCGCCGGGTGTCTACTCTTCAGGCGAGTACAGCGATGACCGCACTACTACTGGAACTCAGGCCAACATCCTCATATCCCTGCCGTCAGACAACTGGTACAGGGCAGAACTTCCATACCGTGGATACTGGCTTGCGCGCCGTGGCTCAGGCCCTTGGAACTTTGCCTACATCCGCAAATGGAATCTCCTGATTGACAGGCTGGCCACTATGCACGACAATGGAAAGCTGAATGACGAGGCTTTCAACCACTGGACAGGAGTCGCCCGCTTCTTCAGGGGATGGGAATACAGCCGCTTCGTACAGTCGTTCGGAGATGTTCCTTACTATGATGCAGTGGTAGAGGTCACCGACAACGACGCAATGTACGCACAGAGAACACCACGCTCGGAGGTTATGACCAAAGTCAAGGAGGATTTCGATTTCGCTATGAAGAATGTCCGCAATGACGATGGAGTAGACTATGTGAACAAAGCCGTGGTTGCCACAATCGCATCCCGCTGCCTTCTTTTCGAGGGTACGTGGTACATCTATCACAAGAACGATGAAGCGATGAAGACTTGCTCGGATGTTGACTCCAAGTCAAAAATGTTCCTTGAGGCAGCCCGCGATTATGCCGGACAGATCATCAACAGCGGAGCATACTCGTTCGACACTGATTTCCGCACGCTCTTCGGTACTCTTTACAGCAGACCGGCCAGCAATGAAATCATCCTTTACCGCTCTTACAACAAGTCCATCAACAATTCAGCACAGCACTGTATAGCTTCTTACGCCAATGGAAATGAAAGCCAGGTATGCTCCGGAAACCTGAGCACCCTGAAAGCCTGGATATGCCAGGACGGAAAGCCTTACTCAAATTCGGAAGTTGAGAATGTAAAGAGCTTCAGACTTCAGGATATGGTCAAGACAAGAGACCCTCGTTTCGAGGCAACTTTCTGGGACGAGCCTAAGGCAAGCGCCACCGGTCTCTATTGCGAGAAATTCATTGACCGTGAGGGCCCTAAATATTCATACAATGGGAAAACCCTTCCTACATACTATGGTAGCTGCACGAACGAGAATGGTTTCCCTTGCGTACGTTACGCCGAGACAGTGCTTAACTGGATTGAAGCCAAGGCTGAGCTTGCCGACAAATTCGGCGGGGCCGCTGTTACACAGGAAGACATCGACAAGTCAATCAACGCAATCAGAAAGCGTCCTCTTGACGATGAGGCAATATCCAAGGGTGTGAAGCAGACCGCGGATCTCAGGCTCGCAGCCCTGCCGGAAGACCCGGAAAGGACAGGAGCCGTGCAGCAGACTACCCTTGGCTACAAAACCACCGGAGCTGTCACTCCTCTTATCTGGGAAATCCGCCGCGAGCGCCGTATGGAGTTCTTCCTCGAGCAGTACAGGGTTCTTGACATCCGTCGTTGGGGTCAGCTGGAGCTGATGCTCGGAAAGAACAATCCGGACATTCTTGTCGGAGGGTATGTTGAGCTTGACCTTGCAGCCACTCTTTCCGAAACGGAAGCGGAAGGGCTTGGTCGTGAAGCTCAGACCACCAACCTCAAGAAAACGCTCAACAACCAAGGCTATAATCTCCTTACAGAGGCCAATTCCGAAAAGGTGAGTGTTATTCCACTTCTGGGATACAATGCTGACGGTACTATGATTCTTGGAGAACGCACTTTCTTCAAAATGAATGAAGACGGTACTTCCAACTATAAGAATATGCGCGGATTCCTTGTTCCAGTTTCAATCAAGGACCGAGACGAACGCAATGTCGATGTGAGAAACTATCTTGAGCCTATCTGCTCCGATGTCATCACACAGTATGCGGACAAAGGCGTTACTATCACCCAGAACCCTGGTTGGGAGCAGTAATCCATAACTAATTAAGAATGAGGGGATGCAAATCCCCTCATTCTTTGTTTTACAGAAAAAAGAAGAAAGACTATGAAGAAGTTTTTTATTATTGCGGCCATATTTCTGTCGGGCTTTTTTACATCTTCCGCCCAGTCATTGCAAGGGTCTTTCGAAAAAGAGCTTCCGGACAGTGTGAAATATTATATTCCCGAATTTGAGAACGGAAGGGTAATCTACAAGGACGGACAGTTCTCGACCGGAAAGTTCAACATCAGCACGCTCGATCAGACTTTGCGTTACATTGATGTGAACGGAAAGGTGATGGGAATAACCGACAACTCTTCAATAGACAGGGTTCAAATCGGAAAGATGATGTTTATCAGACATCAGAACTATTATCTGGCCCTGGCGCTCAATGTTGACGACGTATATCTGTGCGCGAGCAGGAGACTCGTGTTCGCTGACAGCAAGAAAGGGGCTTTCGGAATGGAGTCAAGCACAACGAACATCAAGGAAGCGAAAAAAGTCGAGGGCACAGGCGGGATGATCTACGACCTGAACGGGAAACCGTCCTATACGGTAAAAAACATACCTTATCTCTACAGAAAGAATGTCGCTTACGCACCGACAAAAAAACTGTTGCTGAGGTTTTTCAAAGACAAGTCAGAACAGATTAACGCCTATCTGGACAACCACAGAGTCAATTTCAGCGACTTCGACCAGGTCTATGACCTTCTCGCCGCAATTAATGATTAGACACATATTCTCCCCAAGGCTGTCACGCTGTAACGCAAAGAGGAAAACTGAAACAGGGACTGACTAAAGAGTATTAGTCAAGTCCCTGTTTTGTTTTCGGGAGAGTCGGCCGCAGCTTTGGGTCATACTCTCTACAGTGTAAGACAGCCTATCCGACGAAATATCCCTTGCGGCGAGGAGCCTCGGCGAGACGGTCTGAATATACCGACGGAGCGAAAGGCCGCATATTGTAGCGGGAGGCCATAACCTGACCGTAGGCTCCGGCGCTCCTGATAGCGATTCTGTCGCCCCTGTGGCTCTTGGCCAGCAAACGCTCCTTACCGAAAGTGTCGGCGGACTCGCAGACAGGACCGACCACATCATAGACACGGTTCTCACGGGAATCGTTGTCCTCGTAATGCGCCGAAAGGTTTTCAATCTTGTGGTAAGAGCCGTAAAGGGCAGGACGTATCAGGTCATTCATTCCTGCGTCAACCATAAGGAAACGACGGTTCTCACCCTTCTTTACAAACAGGACCTCAGTTATCAAAGACCCGCACTGCGCCACAATGGAACGACCTGGTTCGACGTGAACGACCTGGTCCGGACGGCGCTTGAGATTCCTGTCGATGGTCTCGAACCAGGTGGCGAAGTCCGGAATCTGATTGACATCCGGCTCATCGTAGTCCACACCCAAACCGCCTCCGAGGTCGATATTCTTGACAGTCATACCATTGGCCTCAAAGCGTGCCACAATGTCATTGACTTTGGAACACTCCAGCTTCACCACATCCTCGACTTCGAGAATCTGTGAGCCGATGTGGAACTGCAAGCCATAGAAGTCTATGTAAGGACAGGAGTTCACGAGAGCGACCGCCTCGTCAAAGCTTCTGTCGGAGATTCCGAACTTGTCCTCATAAAGACCGGTGGTAATGTAATGATGGGTGTGTGCGTCTATGTTCGGATTGATTCTGAGGCTTATCGAAGCCCTGCGGCCAAGCCTTCCGGCCAGATCTCCGATTATCTCTATCTCCTCAAGAGACTCGACCACGAAAGCGCCGATGCCTACCTGAAAGGCCTGGCAGATTTCCCTGTCGGTCTTCCCTACTCCGGCGAAGAAGATGTTCTTCGGTTCATAGCCGCAGCCTACAGCGAAATCAATCTCGTCACCGCTGACACAGTCAGCCCCGAAACCCTTAGAGCTTATTATGTCATTCAGACGGCTGTCGGAATTGGCCTTTACGGAGTAATGGACCTTGATCCCGTAGCGGGATGAAAGTTCCGCCACCTTGGCCACGGTGTCCTGGAACAGGTCTATGTCATAGTAATAAAACGGAGTGGCTACCCTACGGAAGGATGCGAAATCGTCTATTTTCAGCATATTGATTGATTCATTAACATACAACAATTGCAAAAGTAATCTAAAATTTTTAAATTCGCACACTATTGTACGTTCAGAGGAGTTTTTCTGACACGAGATAGCATATTGAAAATACTTTTAACATTAGATCAAAAAAAATGGAAAAAGGACCTATTTCACAATTCATCACCCACAACTACCGCCACTTCAACTCAGCGTGTGTGGTTGACGCCGCGAAGGCCTACTGCGACCTTCTCGACAAGGGTGGAAAGATGTTCCTTGCTATGGCAGGTGCGATGAGCACCGCCGAAATCGGACTTTCCCTCGCGGAGATGATCCGTCAGGACAAGTTCTCGTTCGTCTGCTGCTCAGCCAACAACCTCGAGGAGGACATAATGAACCTCGTGGCCCACTCACACTACTACAGAATCCCGCACTACCGCGATCTCACACCGGAGCAGGAGCAGGAACTTCTTGAGAATCACTACAACCGCGTGACCGACACCTGCATCCCTGAGGAGGAGGCATTCCGCCGCCTTGAGGGAGCGCTCGTCGATGTGTGGACAAAGGCCCAGAACGAGGGGAAGAGGTATTTCCCTTATGAATACATCTACCAGATTCTCCGCAGCGGCGTTCTGGAGCAGTACTACGAAATCGACCCTAAGGACAGCTGGGTGATGGCGGCCTGCGAGAAGAACATCCCTATCATCTGCCCGGCGTGGGAAGACTGCACCACAGGAAACATATTCACGGCTCACTGCATCCGCGGAGAGTTCCCGACCAATCTCGTCAAGACAGGCATCGAAGTGATGATGTTCCTTGTTGACTGGTACAAGGCCAACGCCACCGGAGCCGGTGTCGGCTTCTTCCAGATCGGCGGAGGCACAGCCGGTGACTTCCCTATCTGCGTCGTTCCTATGATGGAGCAGGATCTTGGCTGGAAGGGCACGCCGCTCTGGTCATATTTCTGCCAGATTTCCGACAGCACAACATCCTACGGCTCATATTCCGGTGCCGTTCCGAACGAGAAGATCACCTGGGGCAAGCTTTCCCCTACCACTCCGCGCTTCATCGTGGAGAGCGACGCCACCATCGTTGCGCCGCTGATTTTCGCCTACGTGCTGGGCTGGTAGTCCCCTCCACTGAATTTCATAAGGTGATGGCCGGAAAAAATCCCCGGTCATCACCTTATTTAACAATATCCAATTGACACAACCGCATATGAAAGGACTCGGCAAAAAACACCCTCTGATAGCCAGCATCACGAAGAAGCTGATAAGGATTCACAAAAGCAACGTTTCCGAAATCAAAAGCGGCATCAACAACAGAAAGACAATCGAGAGAGTAGGGAAAAAACTAAACGAATGGGTCAAAGACAGGAAGCATCTGGAGAATTACGAGTCCACTGACGAGATTCTGAACGAACTCGGAATCACCAGCAAGGAACTCTCGTTCTATTGCTCCAGCGTGCTCAAGAAAAAGTTCGTTACTTGGAGAAAGGAATTACGTATCAACGAAGCAAAAGAACTTCTGCTCAAACATCCGGACACACCTGCCTGCCACATTGGCTTCGCTTCAGGATTCAGCGACAAGTCAAACTTCAGGCAGCAGTTCAAAGCCGTTGTAGGATGCACGCCAAACGAATGGAGGGCAAGGCATATTGATGAATATGCCAACCAGGAAGACTGAGCGGTCGCCTCAGAAGCGGCTTGAAATCATTTGCCTTCAAAACATCAGCTTAGGCTTGCCGGTGAAGGCCGCGGATTGTTGACCCGGACACTCACCCGACACAAGCCTAAGAAACTGTCCTGCCTATTCAGCGACTGTTAGCGAATCACAGAAGGTCACTGAATCAGCTGTCTCCGTCACACATTCGACTCTTTCGCAATAGACCGAATCCATCGCCGCCTTTATCCGCTCCCTCTGCTCTTTGCCTATCCGGAAATAGCAGGATGAGAGACTGACGCACACTAACGCCAGGATGACTGCTGTGAGAATGCTCTTGTATGTTTTCATAATATTCATAAAATCAGTTGTTTTTGCCGAATGATTCCTTAGGGTCGAGTCCAAGCAGTTCCATCTTTTTCAGAACGGCCGGCAGTTCCACTTCAAGAAATGCCTTTCTTTCGTTCTCGAGCACTATGTCACGCGCGTTCTCGCTGACGAAGTAACCGATGCCCCGCTTGTTGTAGATGACGCCTTCGTTCGTGAGCTTCTCGTAGGTCCGCATCACCGTGTTGGGATTCACCCCGATCGAGGCACCATATTCCCTGACAGACGGAATCCTCTCGTTGCCCCTAAGTTCTCCGGAAAGAATCCTCTCACAGATTATATCACTAATCTGCAAGTAGATAGCCTTATTTGAATTGAACTCCATATCCGATTTGTCTTTAATGCTGCAATCTCTTGATTCTGAACCAGGACAGCGTTCCGCAGACCGCCACTATCAGAAACAGCCAGAAGTTGATGAAGCCATTAAGCCATATGTCCATATAGCAGGCGTTTCTCATCACCCAGCTTTCAAAACACTCCTCAATCCACTCCGCCATACTCGGGGCGAAGATGCCCAACACGATAATAAAGAGCATACCGATGGCCGAGTTGACAATGAATGTACCTACGACCTTCCATTTCTTGAATATCAGGCCTCCAAGCAGGAATATGCTTACCCATTCAACTACAGTGGCCACGATAATCAAAAAGCCGTTTATCGAAATGACAAAGTCTGAATCACCGAAGGTGTCGTAGAACCTGCACGACAGGATAGACTTTCCGCAGGAACCGTCAAACAGGCAGACAAGGAAGTCGCTTGCAAGATAGGCCGTGAAAAACACGATAGGAATGACGACAATGGAAACAAGCATCATCGAAGTGAATTTCTCCAACCTTGAAGCCGGAAGCATCAGCCATTCGCGTCCTTTCGCCTTGTCGGTAATCTCGCCATACGCCCTCGACGGGAACACTATCGTGAAAACAGCCGCCACGAAACCGAACACTATGGTTCTGGTCGGAAGTGACGGGCCGTCCACCTCAACACCCTTTGTAAAGACATCTACCGCGTCACCGCCGAACACTATGGAGAAAACCATATATAACACATAGAATATGAACGGGAACAAGGCACAGATAAGCATCAGCATACCTATGTTCCTCCATTGACCTAGCAGGTCGTGGACGAAATATTTCCCGAATCTTCCGAAATTGAAATTATTGTTCATCTCGTTCCTCCTTATTATCTGCCAAACATATTCTTGATTGTCTCTTTGTTCTTGTGGACAGCGTTGAAGAGAGCCTCGACGTTAATCTTGCTGTCCTCCCCGGTCGTGTTGAGATAGACCTGGACAAATCCTCCCGGAAGCTGCTCGCTGTAAAGCGAACCTTCGCACAGATGCGTGCCATAGTCAAAGAACAGCCGTCCGGTGATTTCCTCGACCGTGGCGTTCAGAAGCACATCCTGGCGGTCAAGGATTATGATAGGGTCGATGATGTTTTCGAGATCACGCACCTGATGGGTTGAGATCACGATGGTGGAATCATCAGAAGTGTACTTCATTATGGCGCTTCTGAACTGGGTCTTGGACGGTATGTCCAACCCGTTGGTAGGCTCGTCCATAAAGATGTACTTGCAGCCACAGGCAAGGGCCAGAGAGATGTACGTCTTCTTCAGCTGGCCGGAGGACATCTGGTTCATCTTTCTGGAAGGATCGTTCTCGAAACCGTCCATTATCTCCAGGAACCGTGAATGGTCGTACCCTGGCCAGAACTGTCCTCTGTCCCTGGCGAACACCTCGGCCTGTACAGCCACAGGCAAAACATCGTCAGGAAGGAAGAACTGATTCCGCAGCAGGGACGGCGTTCTGTCAAAAGGGTTTTCACCATCTGTGACGATGCTGCCCGATTCGACTCTCTTAAGTCCGCACAAAAGCGTCAGGAAAGTGGTCTTGCCCACCCCGTTCTCTCCAAGAAGGCCGTATATGCGACCTTCCTCGAGCGTCGTCGTTATGTTCTTCAGGACGGGAGTTTTCCCGTAGCTGAATGCCAGATCTTTGATTTCTATCATATCTTGTTAGTGTAATAGTTTATTAATACACCGCAAAGATAGTGATAATTATGAATCCTCAAAGTATTTTTCACAGAATTATCGATTTTTTTACGTTTCAGAACTCTAAACCACATACGCTGCCACTGCCGTGACAGATTAGGCAATGGGGAAACCGGAAGACGGACATCCAGAAACGGAATCAGTAGACATAGAACTCCCGGCGGTAATGGTAATTGGTACGCAGCGACTCGAAGTTCTCGGGAGACATACGGAACATAAAGTCATCGGTGAAAATCGGATAGTTGTACTGGAGTACGGAGGCTATCTCGCCTTGAGACTTGCCTTTGAGGTCAAGGCGTATCGACTCAAGGTCAACGATTTCGGTCTTCGGAAAGAACTCATACAGAGGTTCTATGCCAAAAAAGCGCGCCAAGGCCCGGACTGCCATCGACGTGCCGTTCTGCTTCCCCTGATAGGAATAGCCGGCGATGTGAGGAGTGGCTATGTCAACCATATCCAGAAGCTCCCTGTCGATACAAGGTTCGTTGTTCCAGGTGTCGATAATCACCTGACCAAGCCGCGGAATCGCCCGCTTCAGGGCTGCCTCGTCGACTACCTCACCTCTGGAAGCGTTGATGAAAATCGCACCCGGCTTCATCAAAGCGAAGAACCTGTCATCAGCCATCCCTCTCGTTGTCTCATTGAGCGGGACGTGCATCGTCACTATGTCGGCATTGGCCAGAAGATAGTCCAACGGACAGAATCCCTCGTTCCCCTCCTCAGCCATACGCGGGGGATCGTTTTTCAAGACCTTGAAGCCGAGGGAACTTGCCACAGAATCGACACGCCGCCCGACATTGCCGACCCCAATGATGCCGAGCTTGTCACCCTCAAGCCTGATGGCCTTCCTTGCAGCGACTCCGTAAAGGGCCGAAAAGACATAGTTCATAACCCCTCCCGCATTGCAACCGGCGGAGTTACGGACAATAATCCCGTGTTCGTTGCAATATTGCAGGTCAATGTGGTCCATTCCAATGGTGGCAGTCGCGATGAACCTGACCGGCGTCCCGTCAAGCAAAGCGGGACCACACTTTGTCCGTGTCCTGACAATCAGGGCGTCAGCGTTCATCACATCCTGGCGAGAGATAGCGGATCCATCCTTGTAGACGACTTCCGCATAAGGCTCAAGCACTCCCTTGATGAACGGAATGGCGCTGTCGATAACGATTCTGATCATTCTATCCATAACTTACTGAAATAATAAAGCACAGCGGCTTGGGAACGATTCGCAAAAGCAGGGTCATACATAAACAATCACTTCAGAATCAAATCCTTCACAAAGCCGACCTTATCATAGTCCTTGACAAATAACTCGTCGTTCTCCAGGAATCGGTTCATCGCCTGGATCAAAGCCGGTTTCTGGAACTCCAGATGACTTCGTAGCATAGAGGAAGAGATAGTCACATAAAGCCTCCCGTCCCGGTAGAACTTCCTCAAAGTCTGTCCAGACACACCCGACACGGAGTCCCAGGCGGCGAAAACCCTCTGAGTGTTAAGGCCGGCACTAAGCTTCAAAGCCCTGATGTACAATGGGATAAGCTGTCCCATTCCAAGAGCCTCCTTGCGAGGTGTACCTTTTATCTTCTTAAATTCCGGCATCGTCAAATCTCCCTGAACTCTCCGGCCACCGCCTCGAAATACGCCCTGTCCGCCGTCAATCCGTCCACAATCCCCGACATCCGCACCTTGTTGCTGTCCGTTATGAATATCTGGCCGAAGTCGCTCCCGGCCACCATCCCCAACAGATTGGCGATTCTGCCCATATCCAGCTTGTCGAAGACATCGTCCAGCAGAAGCATCGGCGGAAAGCCGTAAGCGCGCTTCATAAGCTCGTACTGGGCGAACTTGAGAGAGACCAGAAACGATTTCTGCTGTCCCTGCGAGCCGCAGCGCCGGATCGGGAAACCGTTCATCCCGAAGAGAAAGTCATCCCGCTGGATTCCGGCTGTGGTGTATTTGAACGCCCTGTCCTTATCCCTTGAAGCCTTAAGCAGCCCTGCCAGAGAACCTTTTGACAAATCCGACCTGTAATCGACAGAGACAGTCTCGCGTCCGCCGGAAAGGACAGCGTAATGCTCGGCGACCAACGGTATAAGCTCATCCACAAAGGCCTTGCGCCTGGCATAGACCGAGGCGGCATATTCATCCATCCTTTCATCGAAGACATCCAGAAGCGCCTCGTCGAAGACACCGTCCTTGAGCATCTTGTTGCGCTGGAAAAGGAGACGGTTGTACTGCTGCATCGCCGAAAGGTACTCCCTGTCCATCTGGGACAGCACCGAATTGACGAAACGCCTCCTGTCGTCGCCGCTTTCGCTGACAAGCGATGTGTCCGACGGCGAGACCATCACTATCGGCAGCACACCGATATGCCCGGAAATCCTTGAATATGCCTTGTCGTCCCTCCGCACCTTCTTCTCCCCTTTCCCGTCCACCTGGACCGAGAAACGGGTGTCCGGGCCGGTGTTCATTGAATATGTACCTGAAATAGCGAAGAGATCCGTGCCGTGCCTGAAGTTGAACCTGTCCGACGTGGCGAACGCGCTTTTGGTCATAGAAAGGTACCAGACGGCATCCATAAGGTTAGTCTTGCCCTCCCCGTTATTGCCTGAGATGCAATTGATGTTGGGAGAGAAAGACAATTCCTGAAACTCGATGTTCCGGAAATTCTGCACCGCTATTTTCTTTAGAGTCGGCATCTGACCTGAATTCTGACTTGATGACAAAGATAGTCATTTTCGGTCTAAGAACAGATAGGCGCGCCAATATTGCAGGATTAAACATTTTTTTCTACTTTTGTGGTCTTATTGTCAGATAATAACAAAAAACTTTATAGAAATGGCAAAGCAAGATGCATTTGAAAAAGAGTTAGAGAAAGATCAGGTGCGTGAGGAAAAGGTCGCCGAGACCGTGTCCAAGACCGACCAGTTCTTCCGTGAGAACAAAAAGGCAGTATATGGCATTCTGACAGCCCTCGTGGTCATCGCCGTCGGACTGGCCGCCTATCAGAAGTTCTACGCCCAGCCTAAGGGCGAGGAAGCCGCCGCTCAGATGTTCCCGGCGGAGGAGAGCTTCCGTGCCGGGGAGTTCGAGCTTGCCCTCAACGGAGACGGCAACGCTCTTGGATTCAAGCAGGTAATCGAGGACTTCGGAGCGAAAGGAGGCAAGGATGTCTATCTCTACGCCGGAATCTGCGAGCTTCAGCTCGGAAACTACCAGTCGGCCATCGACTACCTCAAGAAGTACAAGGGCAAGGACGCTATCCTTTCAGCCCGCGCCACAGCCTGTATCGGAGACGCTTATGTAGGTCTTGAAAAGTACAGCGAGGCTCTCGGATGCTTCGAGAAAGCGGCAGCGATTGCGGACAATATGTTCGCGGCCTCGTATCTTCTCAAGGCCGGAGTGACCTGCGAAGAGCTTGGTGACAACGCGAAGGCCCTCACGTTCTACAAGAAAATCAAGGACCAGTACGCCAACTCACCGGAAGGCTACGACATCGACAAGTACATCACACGCATCGAGAGCCAGACCAAATAAGGTTAGTTGATTATGGGAAGAGCGTTTGAATTCCGAAAGGAAAGAAAAATGAAGCGGTGGGGGCATATGGCCAAGACCTTCACCAAAATCGGCAAGGAAATCACCATCGCTGTCAAGCAGGGCGGTCCCGACGTGGTCGGAAACTCCAGACTGAGAGCGCTTATGGCCGAGGCCAGAAGTGAGAATATGCCGAAGGACAATGTCGAGAAGGCCATCAAAAGGGCCTTGGAGAAAAACCAGGGCGATTTCAAAGAGGTGGTTTTCGAAGGCTACGGCCCTCACGGAATCGCCTATCTTGTGGAGACGGCCACTGACAACAACACCAGGACGGTTGCCAACGTCAGGAGCTACTTCACAAAGTGCGGAGGCTCTCTCGGAACGAGCGGAAGCGTGAGCTTTATGTTCGACCACAAGTGCGTGTTCCGCATCAAGTATCAGGAAGGAATGGACATCGATGAGCTTCAGCTCGCTCTGTGCGAGTGCGATGATGACCCGGAGGTTTTCATCGAGGAGCAGGAGGACAAGGACGAGAACATCACCAAGAACGTGGTGATCTACGGAGCCTACGAATCCTACGGAGCCATCCAGAAGTACATAGAGGACAACGGTCACGAACTCGTGTCCGGAGGATTCGAGAGAATTCCTAACGTGGATCTCAAGGATGTAACCCCTGAGCAGCGCGAGACTCTTGACAAACTCACTGGACTTCTTGAGGATGATGACGATGTCACTAATGTTTACAGCACGCTGAAGCCGGCGGAATAATAATGCCGGTACAGGATATCACCTAAAGGGGGGGAGGTGACTAAAAATTGCAATTTTTAGTCACCCCTCTCTATTAATCAACCCCCAGTCACTTGCGTGACAGCCCCTGGGGGCGCGGGGAAAGGTTTCCCCGGAACCTCTTCGGCCGCGTTGCGACGAATCCTGCAATTTTTAGTCACCCACTATATCGTTTCCGGCAAGTCTGCGACGGTCATATCCATACGCATCGGGCAAGCCTCCGCGAATGTAAGCTCAGTGTTCTCTTAAGAAAAGTCTGAAGCGCATAAGTGCGGCCGCAACTCGCAAGGCATAATGGGAATGCCGGTCAAGAGCGTTCGGACAAGGCCTCGGCGGCAGCCTGGTCTATGCCGGTGCAGCTGACAATCACGTCAATCGGGATGCCGGCCTCAAACATTTTCTTGGCTATCGAGGCTTTTTCTTCTTCGCGGCTGATACGCTCCGCGTACTTCCGCTGCGCCCTGATGTCTCTCTCGTTCATCTTCTCAATCTCGTATT
>CAYWIW010000031.1:0-29904 GCA_964458425.1 uncultured Muribaculaceae bacterium | reverse complement strand
TGCCAGCCATACCGAAGGCCATTTTTCAGACCTTGTTTGTGGATGGGAGGTTGGGTGTTTTGTAAAAACAAAGAGGGCAACCCTTGTACTTTTGGGTCACCCTCCCCTTTAATATACAACCTTGGCGGAGCGCCAAGCAAAATCCACAGAACTACTCAGCCTCGGAAGTCTCACCCGGCATCATCACCACTTCGGCGAAATTACCTGAGTTATAGAATCTTGCGGCAGCCTCACGGATGTCATCCCTGGTAATGGAATTTATCGCGGCCTCCCATTCCTTGTCGTTGTCGTAGCCGCTGCGGAAATAGCGCAGGATGTTGGAGAGCCAGTACGAGTTGTTAATCCTGTTCTCAGGGACATTCTTCTTGAGATTCTCGATTGTCCTTGTGAACTGCTCGTCCGTAGGGCCTTCCTCGGCCAGTTTGCGCAGCCCTTCCCTGGCCAGAGACCTCAACTTCTCAGCAAGAGCCGGCTTGCAGTTGAAATAAACCTGAAGAATATACCTTCCGCCAGGTTCCTTGCGAGCGTCCGTGGCGGTGGAAGCGCCGTAGGTGCCGCCCTCATCCTCACGGAGAGTCTCGGTGTAAACCTGGTCAAGGATGTAGCTGACGGCACCGGCTAAAGTCCTGTCCTTGACAGAGAACGGACGATAGTCGCTGTAAACCTGAAGCACAGTCGTTAGAGGGGTCTCCATCTTCTGGTCGAACACATCCACAACCTTGCCTTTGACAAGCTTCGGCTGCAAGTCGGCCCATTTGGACGCCTTCTTTCCCTTAGGAAGCGAGCCGACATATTTCTCGACTAACGGCTTGAGGGTTTCGGTGTCGACATCTCCGACAATCACCATCACAGCCCCGGCCGCGTCAGCGAAGAGCCTGCGGTAATTCCTCTCTATGGCCTGAAGGCTGGCCTTGCCGAGCTTCTCCATAGAAATCACCTCGCTCCTTGGATCGTCATTGTAAAGCACCTTGCTGAACCTCTTCTGGAAAGCAAAGTTAGGAGTGTTCTCAAGGTTCGGAAGCACGGCCTTTATCTGAGCGACGGCATTATCGAACTCTTCCTGATCGAAACGAGGCTCCACATAATTAAGGTAAAGGAGCTGGAAGGCAGTCTCAAGATCCTTGACCGAAGAATTGCCGGAAATCCCGTTGTACAGCTCGTCGATGTACGGAGACACGCTCACCATCTTTCCGGAAAGCATCTTGGAAAGCTCTGTTCCCTTGAACCTGGACAATCCCTGAGAGCGCTGGAAAACACTGAATATGTTATCGTCGAAAGAAGGAAGATCCTCCGTGGAAATCAGGCTCTGGCCACCGTTCTTGTAGAGGGAGAAGAGAATCTGATCCTTTTTATGGTCGGTAGGCAGGACAACGACCTTCACTCCGTTTGAAAGAATCCACTCGGTAGAGCCATAGATGCCCTGGGTGGTCTTCTTGACTTTGCCGCCCTTCAAGATTGAAGGATCCATCAAAGGCTCGTTGGCGGTTTCCTCGACCGGGGCCTCCACTTCAGACTTCTTCACCTCATCGATGACCTGAAGAAGCTGCTCGGCGGTAGGCGTGGCGATTCCTTCCTTCTCCGGGCCGTTGTAGAGTACCACAAGACTGTTCTCCCCGGCGAAAGTCTGCGCCAGAACCTGATTGATCAGCTGGGCGTTCAGCTGGGTGAAGATGTTCTTCACAAGCTCAAGCCTGACTGACGGAACCATATAGGCGTGGTTTCCGAAGAAATGGTTTATCAACGGATTGACGAACTCGCTGTTCTTCCGGCTCTCGGCTCCGTTGGCGGCTTTCTCATACACGGCTATGATGTTGTCCTTGGCCCTTGAGACTTCGCCTTCGGTCAGACCGTGCCTCTTCATCCTCTCAAGCTCAGTGACAAACGCTTTGAAACCGCCGAGAATATTGTCTTCTTTCAGCCCGACGTTGGCGTCCGAGCCTTCAATGACCTCGCAGAGTTTTCCGAAACCGTAGCTGCCGTGCAGATACGGTGCGTCAGCCTTGGAGGTAATCTCGTTGAAACGCTCGCTCATAACAGACTGGACGACACTCTCGACCAGATCGACCATCAGTCCGGCCGCCGTGGAGTTAAGGGCCTCGTCACGGGCCTCGCTTTCCCAAATCAGCTCTACGGATGAAGATGTGGTCTCGGGATCGGTGATGACGGCGACACGCGGCTCATTGAACTCCTTGAACTGAATCTTCTCCTTGGCCTTAGGGTTGACCGGGGCCGGGATGTCGGCGAAGATGGCCTTTATCTTGGACTCGACAGCATCGACATTGATGTCACCGACCACGATTACAGCCTGAAGGTCAGGACGGTACCAGGTACGGTAGAAGTTGACGAGGCTCTCCGGCTTGAAAGTCTCAAGGTTCTCCTTGCTTCCTATCAAGGTACAAGTGGCGTACTTGGTGTCACCGTAAAGGTACGGAAGCGACCTTTCGAAAGTTCTCCAGGAAGCGTTCCTGCGGCTGCGTCTTTCCTCGATGATCACCGGACGTTCCTTGTCAATCTCGACAGGATCATTGGTGACAAAATGGGAATAGTCGTGCAGAATCAGGAGGCAGGAATCGACCACGGTCTCCCTGACAAGAGGGATGTTGTTGAGCATATAAGTGGTCTGGTCAATGCCGGTGGCGGCGTTGACATTTCCACCGAAAGACGCTCCTATGCTCTGAAGCCAGTCCAGTATGCCTTTTTCGGGAAAGTTCTTGGTTCCGTTAAAGCACATATGCTCCAGAAAGTGGGCGAGACCGTCCTGGTCAGGTGCCTCCTGAATGGCACCGGCATTGGTGGCAAGATAGAACTCGGCCCTGCCCGCCGGTTTGTCATTGTGCCTGATGTAATACGTCAGACCGTTCTCAAGCTTGCCGACCTTGACTTCAGGGTCATTGGGCAGCTGCTGCATCTGAGCCTGCGCCGAGAATGCCGAAGCTGTCAGCACAAACGCAGAGATCAAAATCAGAAATCTTTTCATAACTAACATATCATTAAGACCTTATTCTTCTTCAACATATTCAAGGATGTCTCCGGGCTGGCAGTTCAGAGCCTTGCAGATTGCACACAAGGTCGAAAAACGCACCGCTTTCGCCTTTCCGGTCTTGAGAATGGAAAGGTTGGCAGGAGTGATTCCTATTCTTTCCGCAAGCGTGTTAGATGTCATCTTGCGCTTTGCGAGCATCACGTCTACATTAACTATTATCGGCATAACTAATCTGGGCAATGATGTCGCAAACTTACACTAAATTTCTCGTTTTGCCAAATAATATTCTTGTTTTTCGATAAATAATTATTGAATATGTCAACATCGGTAAAATAAATGAATAAAAGTGTTAAATTTGTGTCGGCAAGAAGCTGTCGGATTTGTTTTCCGAACCGGCCATACGGGATTTCCGGGACGGCCACTTCCTGCGAAGCGGGTGTTTACCGGTGGTAAATGTCAGATGACGAGAGGACATATTTTTAAACAGATTCAAAATCATTCATTATGTTCGAGGATTTCAGACTGAAGGTCTTTATGACATTGGCGGAAAAAGGCAGCTTCACGATAGCCGCCAAAGCTCTTGGCATCACCCAACCGGCTGTCAGCCACCATATTTCGGAATTGGAGAAGTCCACCGGAACCGAATTGTTCACAAGAACCAGAGGCTCGATCACGCTCACTCCGGCAGGCAATGTGTTAATGGAATATGCCCGTAGAATCCTCTACTGGTACTCCTCGGCGGAGAAGATGTTCGGTTCCGAAGGCCAACTTACAGCAAAAAAGCGTCTGAGTATAGCCTCCGACCGGACCATCGCAGACTACATCCTGCCTGGCGTTCTCTCCAAGCTACTGGCATTCAGCGACTCAGTCTCTTTTGTCATAACGGGTGCGGATTCGGCTGAAGAAGCCGATCTTCTGATCAGCGGCAAACCACACACTTCCGAACTACGCCTTGACGACGGCGGAAGCTTCGCTGTAGAGATTCCGGCAGTCGCGGTAAGTTCCAATCCGTCATATTCAAAAATCCTGTCGTTTCAGGATTTGCCTTGCAACGTCAGGCTGGCCGTTCTGGAAGCATATTCAAAGATTCTGGGGCCGGACACCCTCGCCAAGACGGCGGTCATCTCGGCCTCTGCAGAGCCTATCGTCAGCCTCGCCGCCCAAAACCCTGACATCGTGGCAATTGTACCGCTTCCAGCCGTACCTTCCAGCCTCCATCGGCTCAACATTCCCCTTCCCCGCCTCGCCACCGATTTCTACCTCCGCCCTTCCGACTCCTTCGCCACATCACCGGTCTTCTCCGCCATCAGACGTCTCTTTGCCGAGATGGCATAGTAGTCCGGCGCGGTGAGACAGGCACATTATGCAGGAATATAATTCCGGGACGGCGTATCCCTTCATATCTTATCCACGGAAAATCAATGAATTATTATACTCGTTAAATGGCATCCCGTATGCCAATACGCTGCGAATGGCAACCTCAATTTTCTCTATTTCATTGAAAAGGAGTATGCGTAGTTTCTTGTCAAAGCGATAGAGAGTTAGGACTTGCTCAAAAGTTGTTCCCTCTTTTAGTACCAAATCACTCTTAGGATTTTTATAGAATGGGTAAAATGTATGCAGACAAACGATGATAACCAATGTTCATCAGATAATTCTCCACCCTATGCTCATCTTTTATAAGCATCCCCCTTGATTTTAGTACTTGAACTATCTGTTCCGGAGAAGAATACGGTTTGGCGAAACTTGTTTTTCATATATAATAAAAAAGACCCGCCGATTTGAGCATTGTGAAGAGGCTTGGCAGGTTCTATTGATGTAAAGGTAGTAAAATTGTTTGGAATAACCAAATAATCCGTGATAAAATCACTCGAAAAACTTGGAAACACAGATTGAACGAAGATTGAATAGCTATATCTTAGAAACCGCTAAAGTTGTATATGGCGATACTTTTTGTTACTGTCCGCGCCATATCATTAGTCATTCAGGTTAATATACTGGCTACCCAAGAACGGCAACTTTACCAATTTTCCCCGCTTATAGGCATTATACGGGGAAAGATTCTTATGCAGTCCCAAAGAAGACAGGCGTGCTATTTTTGTTTCGCCAAGTTCGTCTTTGTCGGTGAACCATATCGTATCACGGCGAATGAAATCCTCATTGAGAAGATTGATGTCGTGTGTGGTCAGGAGCATCTGTGACGTTCCGTCGCTGTTTGCCAATAATACTTTTATATAATAAGCCAACAGTTCATAGTGAATGCTTGCCTCCACTTCATCGATAGACGCAAACCGATTGGTCTTTAACAGGTAATTCAGTATCACTGCCATTCTCAAGAACCTCATTGTACCATTGGACTCGTATTCTTCCGCCAAATCATATACTTTGTCGCCTGCCTTATGCTTGAAGGTCAGTCCCGTATTTGTGATTCTTCCTTTTTTAAGCATTTCAACCTTTGCTTCCTTATCGATAGGGGCATTCTGAATCAGTTGTTCCAATTCAGGGGTAATCAGTTGTTCCTCTTCGCGTAATACCACATCTTCTATATTGAAATCAGATGCTTTCAGAAAACTTAAAATGAATTTCTTCAAATCTCCTGCCTCGTCTTTATCCAACCGTGATTTGACATATCCCGAAAGCAACATACCGGGAGCCGGAACATCTTTTACCTGTTTGGCAAAATAATCATACACATCATTCAGCCTTGTCCGTTCCACGTTGCTTTTGCCAAATGCGGCGAGTACATTTTATCTATTGTGTAGTACACAAGGTATTAATAAAATCTTGCACAACAAACCATAAATGTAATTATCGTAGAAAAACCACAAAACTCAAACACAAAAATCAACAAACAACTATTTATTATAGCCATAAATTAACCGTCTGATTATCTCCGGAAGGTATTGACCGATTTGAGAACGGTAAACGAATGTAGCTTATGCAACAGGGGAAGTCGATTATCTAATGCTATTTGCACCATCGGAATATGGAAGAATAAAGCGGTGCAGAAACGTGAATGCCTGACAGATAAGCGTGAGAAAAAACAATTCCGGGATTTTGCACGATACCAAAATCCCGGAACTGGTTTTCTGTCAGGCTCGTCAGAGCCGGAGAAGAGGACTGATTACTCAGCAGGCTTGATGGCGCCCATAGGGCAGGCATCGGCGCAAGTGCCGCAGTCGATGCAGGCGTTAGGGTCGATGGTGTAAACGTCACCCTCGTGGATAGCACCCTGAGGGCACTCGCCTGCGCAAGTACCGCAAGCTACGCAATCAGTTTCTGAAATCTTGTAAGCCATAATTCAAAAAATAAAAATAGTCATCAAAACATTTCGTTCCGGAAGTCCGGAAACAATATGCAAATATATATCTTAAATTCACAATATCAAACCCCAGACCACAAAAACGACAAGAGCGATTCCGACTTTTATCGCCTTGGCCTTCACGAACGATGACTTGCTGTCGGCAAGAAGCGGAAGCGAGGCGTGGCCGTCCTGCACAATGGAGTTGGCCAGAAGGACAGGAAACGGGATGACACCGCTCGCGAACAAAGTCACGAAGACAAGATGCGGGCCGGACTCCGGAATCAGTCCGACGGCGATGGCAAGCAGGATCATAAGGGCTGTGTTGTCGCTCACCCAAGCGGAGATGTCAATGAAATTGAACAGGATTCCTATGACCAGAAGAACGCCGAAAGTCCAGCCGAAAATGCTCGGAAGATGCTTGCGCACAATGTGTTCCCAAAGATGTTCCTCAACGAAATGGTCGGAGGCGAAAAGCAGGGCGCCGATCACGACAAGGCTCAGCGCGCCGAAAAGCCAGAAAGTCCACTCCTCATCGAAGACAGCAAGTCCCTCGGCCTCGCCGCCTTCCTCCAAAAGACCGAGAAGAAGGGCGGCTATGAATATGACGACTCCGGCGAACATCAGTACCCTGAGCTTGCCAAAATGTCTCCCCTCCTCGTGCTGGTGTCCGCCGTTATGCTCGCATCCGTTCCCGTGCAGCTCAAAGGAATCCTCCAACCTTGTCGGCAGAGGCTTGCCTTTGGCGTAGAGCCTGTCAATCAGCAATCCGGCCACGACAGCGATGACAAAAAGAATGAGGAAAAGCGCGGCAGCCTTTCCCGGGAACAAGGCCATCATCATAAACGACTCGTCACCGGCCGTCGCAATCATCATAGCAACCAGCGCGCCGAAGCTCAACATCCTGTGCGTGTAGAGCGAGACTACCGCGAAGCCTCCGACACAACCCGGGACAGCGCCGAGAAGGGCCGACACGAAGACCTGGGCAAATCCCGATTTCTTAAGGGAACTGAATATCCTGCCGTTCGACTCAACGTTGAAAGACTCGATGATCATCATCATCACGACTACCAGTCCTGAGACCAGCACAGTTCCGCGCAAAGCGTCAATTATAACAGATACAAACATATTCCTAAGCTGTCACCCAACCGGTGAGATAAAGGTTGATGATGGGACGCAGCGGGGAGTTCGTGGTCAATGTCAGGACGATAAGGCACTCCCCCGCCGGGAACCCCTTGGTGTCGAACGTCACCTTCAAATCGCCTCTTCCTCCTGCCGGGACATCCGCGAACGACTGTGCCTTCACTCGCAGGCTCTCGGAATCCACTTTGTAGACACGGAAAGGAGACTTGCCCTTGTTGGTGAAGCTGAAAACACAGTCCACCTTTTCGCCTGCCTTCACCTTGCCGAAAGAGTACGTGCTCTCATCGGCCACAGGATTCGCCCCGGCGCCTCGCTCCCTGTCGGTAAGCCCGGAGAAGTTCTCCTTGGTGAAAGTGAATATTCCGATCCGGCTCTTTCCGGCCCCGAGCTCCGGATTCGGGTCGGCGACAATGGCCTCGGCGCCGGCGGCCTTCGTCTCCCCTTCCGGAGACGGCTTTACCACGGCCTTGTAGGAGCGTCCGTCCACCACCGGCGTGGCATAGTAGTAATTCTTTCCCCAATGCTGCCTGTCGGCGGTCACAGTGTAGGAGACTTTGGCGGTCGAACCGGCCGGAACAGGATTCGGCGACACCTTCAGAGAAAGTCCCTGACTCACGTTGGAAAAGCTGAGTTTCAAGGGCTTGCCGCCAAGATTAGCCACAAGGACATCTCCGCTTTTCTGCTGTCCCTGGGAAAGGTTTCCGCCTTTGATGTCCACTTTCTTGAAGCCAAGGTTGCCGAAACGAGTTGTGTAAATCTCCTCAAGGGTGAACTCTTTGTCGTGGCTCACGCCGCGGAGACGCAGGATGACCGGTCTCTTCGCGCCGGAAAAGTAAACAGTAAGCGACTTGTCGAACGGATAGCCCTTCTCGTCGTTCTTGAACGTGGCCTTGATTGTCCCCGCCTGCCCCGGCTCTATCGGTTTTCTCGTCCATTCGACCGACGTGCATCCGCAGGATGTCGCCACATTATATATAAGCAGTGACTTGCCGCTGACATTCGTAGCCGTGAAAGTGGCGGTCACCGGCCCGTCGGAAACCATAATATCCCCGAAATCGTGTACGGTCTTGTCCAGACGGACAATCCCCTCGAACGTGTTGTCCTTTCCGGAACCTTGGGCGAGAAGGTTCCCCCCGCTGCAAAAGAACAGGCCGGACATCGCAAGCAAAAGGGCCAGATTATTGAATATGCTCATATCGTTCCAATTAAGAAGATGATAAAACACAGCTGAGCTGCAAATACCTTTCCACAGGCAAAGTTACCACAATAAAGATAGTTTTTCAAATCACGACGGAAATTTGTAATTTTGTACGATTATGCGATTAGACTAAATGGCGAACGTACAACAGAACAACGACTACACAGACGACAACATAAAAACCCTGGAAGGGGTTGAGCACATCCGCCGCCGTCCGGGAATGTACATCGGAAGACTGGGTAACGGCTCCAATCCGGGAGACGGAATCTACGTGCTTCTTAAGGAGATTGTGGACAACTGCATCGACGAGTTCTCAGCGGGATTCGGACGGCAGGTGATTATAAACATCGAAGGCAAACAGGTGACGGTCAGGGACTTCGGACGAGGAATCCCGCTTAACTCCGTTATCAAGGCCACAAGCCAGCTGAACACGGGAGGAAAGTTCGACGACAAGGCCTTCAAGAAATCCGTCGGTCTGAACGGCGTGGGTACAAAGGCCGTGAACGCGTTGTCGGAGAAGTACTATGTCGAGTCGTTCCGCGACGGCGAAAGCTCCTGGGCGATGTACGAGCGGGGCCGCCTTGTGGACAGCGGAAGGAAGGATAATGTCCACGAGAAGAACGGCACACTCGTGGTCTTCACACCGGACAGCGCAATGTTCGGCGGCTTCGAGTTCAACACGGACTATGTGGAGACTATGGTCAAGAACTATTCTTACCTGAAGAAAGGCCTTGCCCTTGTCCTGAACGGAGTCACCTACAAATCCAACAACGGCCTTCTGGACCTTGTGAACGACACTCTCTCCGAGACCCCGCTCTACGCTCCTGTCCACCTCGTGGGCGAGGACGTGGAGGTCGTGCTGACGCACGGCAATTCCTACGGCGAGAACATCGCCTCGTTCGTCAACGGCCAGAACACCCGCGACGGAGGCACGCATCTGGCAGCATTCAGAGAGGCTATCGCCAAGACCCTCAAGGAATTCTACAAGAAAAACTACGCTCCAGAAGATTGCCGCCAAGGAATCATCGGAGCCATAAGCATCCAGATTCAGGAACCGAACTTCGAGGGACAGACCAAGACAAAGCTCGGCTCCACATATATGTGGGAGAAGGAGAAGACCGACGAGAACGGAAAGAAAGTGCAGAACCCGGACGGCTCGATTGAGATTGACCGAGGCCCTACCATCAGATCCTACATCAACGACTTCGTAGCCAAGAATCTGGACAACTACCTGAGAATCAACAAGGATCTTGTACCCATCATCGAGAACAAGATCAAGGAGTCACAGGCCGAGCGCGAGGAAATCTCCGGAATCCAGAAAAAGACAAGGGAAAGGAACAAGAAAGCCAACGTCTATAACCGCAAGCTGCGCGACTGCCGCTACCACTACGGAGACAAGCTGTCCAAGGACAAGCAGGGTCTCGCGGAACAGACAAGCATATTCATCACCGAGGGTGACTCCGCGAGCGGAACCATCACCAAGGTGCGTAACGCCAACTGCCAGGCCGTGTTCAGCCTGCGGGGAAAGCCTATCAACTGCTACAAGGAAAGCCACAAGAAGGTGGCGGAGAACGAGGAGCTGAACCTGCTCATTTCGGCTCTCGGCGTGGAGGACGACCTTGACAACCTGCGCTACAACAACATCATAGTCGCCACCGACGCCGATGACGACGGGATGCACATCAGGATGCTTGTCCTTACCTTCTTTATGAAATACTATCCTGACCTCATAAGGCGGGGACACGTGCATATTCTTCAGACCCCTCTTTTCCGCGTGGCGAACAAGAAGGAGAGGCGCTACTGCTATTCTCCGGAGGAGAAGGACGCCGCGGTCAAGGAACTGAAGACCGCCGTGCAGATCACCCGCTTCAAAGGTCTCGGAGAGATTTCATCGGACGAGTTCGTGGATTTCATCGGAGAGAATATGCGGCTGGATCTCGTGAAGCTTTCCGACGAGGAGTCGATTGCCGACATAATGGAGTTCTATATGGGGGACAACACCATAGACCGCCAGAACTTCATCAGGGCAAACCTCAGGTCAGAGGAAGAACTCGAGGACGTAAACATCTAACATTCAAAGATTATGTCACACTGGGCAAAATTTTGCGGCTGGTTGCTGAAGAAGATGGGCTGGGAGACCGTAGGAGGCCCCGCCCCGGAGAGCAAGTGCATCATACTTGGTGTGCCGCACACTTCGGTCTGGGACTTTGTCATCTCCTACCTGTTCTACACCCAGTTCGACGCGACGGCGCACGTTATGATCAAGAAGGAGTTTTTCTTCTGGCCTGTCGGTGTGTTCCTCCGCAAGGTAGGATGCATTCCTGTCGACAGGGGAAGCGCCGCGGCGATGGTGAAAAGCCTCATCGGAGAGATGGAGAAAGTGGACAGGTTCCACCTTGCCATAGCCCCGGAGGGCACCAGAAAGCCGGTCAAGAAATGGAAGACCGGCTACCATCTGATAGCCAAAGAGGTAGGATGCCCTGTCTACCTCGGCTACTTTGACTGGGGGACCAAGCGTGTCGGTGTCGGGGAGATAATCGAACTGACCGACGACGCAAGGGCGGACACCGACAGAATCCAGGCAATCTACGAGAAGATGCACCTCAAGGGAAAGTACCCGGAGGACTACATCACACATTGACATTCAAAACTTACACATAAATATATTATTATGCCTATTTTCAGCCCAAACAGGGAGAACTACATAACCACCCTGGCCAAGCTATTTGAATATGCCACCGCCAAATTCGCCAGACTGCCGCTCTCGCGGTTTGTGGAAGGAGGACAGGAATACACCTACGAGAGCTTCAAGCACAAATGCCTGGAGCTGTCCCACCGGTTCAACCGTTTCGGGATAAGCGCCAGGGACAAAGTGGCCATCCTTTCAGCGAATATGCCCAACTGGACAGTCGCAATGTTCTCGTGCGTCCCTTTCGGCAGGGTCACTGTCCCGATTCTTCCGGACTCATCCGAAAGCGAGGTGACCAACATCATCAACCACTCGGGATGCAAGGCTATCTTCGTGTCCAAAAGGCTGTTGAAGAAGCTCAGCAAGGAGGTCATCGACAAACTGACGCTTGTCATAGACATCGAGACCTTCGACTTCATCAAGAAAGATGACAAGGCGTTCACCTGCGAGGGCCACGGAGTGGATCCACAGGCCGACGACCTTGCCTCGATCATCTACACTTCGGGGACATCCGGTAAGGCCAAGGGAGTGATGCTCAGCCACAGAAACTTCTGCCAGAACATCATCGCCGCATATCACGCCCAGAAGACCGGAAGGAAAGACCGCTGGCTCTCCATCCTGCCTATGTCACACACCTACGAGATGGCTTTCAGCGTACTTTACCCGCTGTATGTCGGAGGAAGCGTCTATTATATTCAGAAACCGCCGACTCCGAGCATCCTGATGCAGGCGATGAAAAAAGTCCGCCCTACGATAATGTGCTCGGTGCCTCTCATCATCGAGAAGGTCTACAAGAGCAGTGTGGTGCCGACCATCGAGAAAAGCCGCGTGCTTTCGTGGATGAAGAACCACACGCCGGGCATCCTGTACTGGCTCATCGGAAAGAAACTGTACAATTCGTTCGGCGGTAAACTGAGGTTCTTCGGAATCGGAGGCTCCAAACTGGATCCCGTTGTGGAGGACTTCCTCAAGAAGGCGGGATTTCCTTATGCCATCGGCTACGGTCTGACAGAGACAGCTCCGCTGATAACCAACGCCTGCGTGGGCAAGACAGTGGTCGGTTCCATCGGAGTGCCGGCCTATAATGTGGAGGTCAGGCTCCAGAACGTCAACCCTGAGACCGGGGAGGGCGAGATAGTGGCCAAGGGTGACAACGTGATGCTCGGCTACTACAGGGATCCGGAAAGGACCCGCTCCGTGCTGACCGACGACGGCTGGTTCCGGACACACGACCTCGCCTGTCAGGACTCCAAGGGCCGTTACTACATCAAGGGAAGGCTTGGGAATATGATTGTCGGCCCTTCGGGAGAGAACATCTATCCGGAGGAGATCGAGCAGGTAATCAACACTTTCGACGGAGTGAACGAGTCACTTGTAGTCGAAAGGAACGGAAAACTTGTCGCCCTCGTCAAGTTCGATGACAATGTGCTGGACTGGAACCAGGAGCGCGAGGACAAGTTCTTCGAGAATCTCCAGTCGATGAAGCAGTCTGTCCTTGAATATGTCAACAAACACGTCAGCAAGCAATCCAAGATCGGTGAGGTCGAGGCGATGAAGGAGGAGTTCGAGAAGACCGCCACCCACAAGATCCGCCGCTTCAAATACAAGGACGGAGCGCAGGAACAAAGCGACGGGTCGACGGAGACTCCTGCCTCTGACGGGGAAAACGAATCCTCGCCTCGGGAATAGTCCCGCCGCCGACATCTTGCCTGTAATTGATATGGGGAATAGAGTAATCAGCACTGCTATGAGAATAGCCGCCGGAGTAGCCGTCGGCATATTCCTGAGTGCCTGCGGCAGGCCATCTTACGAGGCAGGACTTCTGAAACTGGACAACGCCATCGCCGAAGCCCAGCAATTTGTCCGCACACGGGAGGATTACATCAAAGTCGCCGAGCTTGAGATACAGTCGGCCGCGTCGGACGAACTGCTTTACGACATCTACGACAAGATATTCACCCTGACATACGACTACCAGTTCGACAAGGCCCTCAGCGCCCTTGAGAAGCGGGAGCTGTATGCCTCATCGAAGGACGAGACCATCGAGACCAGCCTGCTCAAGGCGATGCTGTACTGCTCGTCAGGCTATTTCCTGGAATGCTCTGACCTTCTGTCGTCAATAGACTCCACCTCGTTCACAAGCGAAGACCAGCTCTACCTTTACTACCAGATCAGGTATCGGTTCTGCAAGGATTTCCGGGAATATATCCGGCCGGGCAAGGGAGACGAACTCGACAAGAGGGCTGGATGGTATCGGGGACAGCTCATAGAGCGTCTTCCAGAGACAAACCCTGTCAGGGGGATGCTGCTTATCCAGGAGCTTATAGAAAAGAAGAATTTCTCCGGAGCGGAGGAAGTCGGAGCCAACCTTCTGGCACAGATTTCTCCGGAGAGCCACGATTACGCCATCGCATCATATTATATGGGAGACCTCTATACGGCGATGGGTGACGAGGAGAAAGCCGTACACTACTACACGGAATCGGCAATCTGCGATGTGCGTAACGCAACTATGGACAACGCCTCCCTGCAATGCATAGCGATAGCTCTCTTCGACAGCGACATCAACAGGTCGTTCAGATACACTCAGAAAGCGCTCGACGACGCCCTATTCTACAATTCGAGGCTAAGGCCTATGCAGATTGCCCGGAGACTGCCGGAAATCGAGAGCCGCTACGAGAGTCTCACAAACCACGACCTCCGCATAAGGACAGTCCTGCTCATAATCCTGTCCATACTTGCCGCCGGTCTGTCCGTGCTGTTTGTCCAGCGTCAGTCGTATCAGCGCAAACTCCGCTACACAATCTCGCAGCTTACCGAGGCGAATGCCGCCAAGGAAGAGTTCCTCGCCCTTTTCCTTGCAATGAGTTCATCGTATCTTGACAAGCTGAAGCATTTTCTCGGACGCTCACAGATGGAAAGCGAGCTTAAGGACTTTTACTCGGCTTTCGACTCGGCTTTCATAAAACTGTACCCGACATTTGTCGAAGACTTCAACGCTTTGCTCGTCCCATCCGCCCGGATAGTCCTTAAGAAGGGAGAGACTCTCAACACCCAGCTCAGAATCTATGCGCTGATGAGGCTCGGAATCGACCAGCCGGCCCAGATAGCCAGACTTCTCAGGTACTCCCCGACCACGATCTACAACTACAGGAGCCAGACAAAATCGGATGCCCTGAACGGCAAGGAAGACTTCGAAAGTCAGGTCATGAGGATAGGTTCCTTATCTTCCTGCGTCAAATAATACTGCTTTGAAGACCTACTTTTTAACACTACTCAACCAACTGTTTATCAGAGGTTAAAATCATTTCACATCTACTTTTTGCTTCCAACGGCCAGCCAAGGGGTCGGGGGCTTGCGGTTATTTTTTAATTTTGTGATTGTAGACGTACAAACGTAAGATGTCGGCAACACAAAACTACATTATAATAACTGCACAATGAAACACCTGATCCATCGCATCGCAATCACAGTTGCGATCCTCTGTCTGAGTTGCGCAAGCGCGTTCGCTCAGCAAGTGAAAGGTACAGTCACGGATCCTGCCGGGCAGCCTGTTCTCGGCGCATCCGTGGTAATCGAGGGAACCAGCATCGGGACAGTTGTCAATCTTGACGGTACGTTCGCCCTTGAGGCGGTACCATCTGACGCCGTCCTCACAGTATCCTCCATCGGTTACAAGACTGTCAAAGTCCCTGTCGCAGGGAAAGGCCACATCGACATCGTTCTGGAAGAAGACACCGAAATGCTCGACGATGTGGTTGTCATCGGCTACGGCGTACAGAAAAAAAGCGTCGTGACAGCCGCGATTTCTTCAATCACTTCTGATGACCTTAAGAAAACCGCAGCCACCCGCGTGGACAACCTTCTCCAAGGTATGACCTCCGGTGTGACAGTAACGTCCACATCCGGTGCTCCGGACGCGGGTTCACAGATCCGTATCCGCGGTATCGGCACAATCAACAATTCTGAACCTCTATACATAGTGGACGGAATGCCGGTCGGAGGCATCGACTACATCAATCCAAATGACATCGAGCGTATCGAAATCCTCAAGGACGCGGCTTCCGGTGCCGTCTACGGCGCACGCGCGGCCAACGGTGTCATCCTCGTGACCACACGCCAGGGTTCCAAGGGCAAGACCACCGTCAATTATGATTTCTCCTACGGATGGCAGAACCCTTGGCGTAAACCGCAGGTTCTCAACGCCACGGAGTACGCCATTATGATGAACGAGGGCTTCGTCAACAACGGACAGGCTCCTCGCTACGATGACCCGTACTCTTTCGGACAAGGTACAGACTGGGTAAGCGCTGTATTCAATGACAACGCTCCGGTGATGAAGCACGACATCAACATCAGCGGTGGAAATGACAGGGTACAGTACTCGACTTCCGCAGGCTATCTGACCCGCGAGGGTACAATCGGTGGCGACTACGGCAGGGCGAACTATGACCGTTTCACACTTCGCCAGAGCCTGAACGCCACGCTCTTCGACAAATCCAGCGAGCGTAACTGGCTCAACAAAGCCACTGTGCAGACAAGCGCATCTTACGCCCACATCAATTCCACAGGCATCGCGACCAACACCGAGTATGGTTCTCCACTCGGCTCGGCCATCGGAATGTCTCCGCTTGAGACAATCTTTGCCGACGAGGCGACGGAAGCATCCTACAAGACCCTCTATCCGGCGGGCTACGACTACATCATCCGCGACGCCCAAGGCAGAGCCTACACGATTGTGGACGGTTCTGTCTACAACGAGCAGAACAACCCTCTCGCGATGCTCGAGCAGCCCGGCGAGAAATACTTCACCGACAAACTCGTCGCCAACGGCAATATCGAGCTCCAGATCATCGACGGTCTCAAGTTCCGCTCCTCCGTGGGTGTGGATATGGCATTCTGGGGAAGCCACGGCCACAGCGAGCCTTATTTCCTTTCATCCAAGAACTACCGCTACGAGACAACTTCCGACACCATCACCTATGACAAGGGCGGAAACGAAATCGTGACCACCAAGACCAACTACGCCACAAGCGCCTGGCAATCAATGAACCGCTCATTCGCCTGGCAGGTGGAGAACACTCTTTCCTACAACAAGAGCTTCGGCGAGCACACCGTTTCAGCTCTCCTCGGACAGTCGGCGCTTTCATCCAGCTCATCCAACGTCGGGGCATCCGCCAACGGCCTGATGTATCCTTACGATCCGTACAAGATCTCCGTCAACAACACCGTCGGCCAGACCATCAACGGCGACCGCAACGGCTGGGGTTCCTGGAACTCAATCCCTTACAGACTCGCTTCCTACTTCGCCCGCGTATCCTACAACTACGGTGAGCGCTATATGGCCGAGGTCACGGTACGCCGTGACGCGTCAAGCCGCTTCGGAGACAACAACAAGTGGGGAACATTCCCTTCAGTGTCACTCGGATGGAACATCAAGAACGAGCCTTGGATGCAGGGTGTCAACGACATCTCCGCGCTTAAGCTCCGCGCTTCCTATGGAGTAAACGGTAACGACGCCATCGGCGACTTCACTTATGCGGTCTATATGAACTCCGGCAACAACTACATCTTCGGCTCAGGCTCAAACGGCTCGGAAGTCATCGCGATCGGTGCGAAGCCTTCCGGACTCGCCAACCCTAACGTAGGATGGGAGGAGTCAAGACAGACTGACATCGGTATCGACGCCGCCTTCTTCAACAGCCGCCTCACGGCCACCGTTGACTACTACAACAAGAAGACTGCGGGTATGCTTCTTTCAATGCCGGTACCTGGCTATGCGGGAGACTCATCCCCTATGGGCAACCTCGGCGATATGGTCAACAAAGGTATCGAGTTCGAAATCGGTTGGAGAAACACTGTAGGCGATTTCAGCTACAACATTTCTGCGAACGCCACTTACAACAAGAACAAGCTGACATACCTCGGCGATGACGCGACCGCACTCTACGGCTCCAGCCACAAGATCGGCCAGCTCACCCGCGGCGAGGTCGGAATGCCGTTCCCTTACTTCTACGGCTACAAGACCGCCGGCGTATTCCAGACCGCCGATGAAGTCGCCGCATATGTCAATGCGGAAGGCAATATGATCCAGCCTAAGGCGACCCCTGGCGACTTCCGTTTCGAAGATATCAACGGTGACGGACAGATCACTGACGCCGACAGAACATATCTTGGAAAGGGTGTCCCTGACTGGACTTTCGGACTCAATCTCGGTTTCGAGTGGAAAGGATTTGATTTCAGTATGCTCCTCCAGGGTCAGGCCGGAGCGCAGACATTCAATGTCACACGCCGTACCGACCTCTACTACATCAACCTTCCAAAGACCATCCTCAATCGTTGGACCGGCGCCGGCTCTACCGACTCCGCACCTAAATTCGAGTTCACATCCGCGAACGAGAACTACCGTGTGTCAGACTACTGGGTCGAGAACGCCTCATTCCTGCGCGCCCGCAACGTCCAGCTCGGTTATACACTTCCACAGAACCTTACCAGAAAGATTTTCATCCAGCGTCTCAGAATTTATGCACAGGCTGAAAACCTCTTCACTCTTACCTCATACTCAGGTTGCGATCCTGAAGTGACAGGTGGTAACGGATTCGGCACAGAACTCGGTATCGACCGCGGTGTTTACCCGCAGAACCGTACATTCTCTATCGGTGTTAACCTCACTCTCTAATCAACAGGATGATATTATGAAAAAGATTATAATTGCAATAAGCGGCACTCTTGCTCTGCTTCTGATGTCTTCTTGTACCAAGGATTTCGTCACGGTAAAGCACAATTCATCAGAGCCACAGTCTGAGTACTATCGAAATGAATCTCGTATGTATGAAGCTCTTGTAGCAGCATACGACCCCCTCAAATGGTATGACTACTTCTACCAGTATACCGACTTCCAGATGATGTCCGACCTTATGGCTGATGACATTTACTGCGGCGGCTCAAACGATGGTGACCAGCCACAACTTGTAAAGATCCATTACTATACACAGACTCCTACTGAGATTGTGGACGTACCTTGGACCACTTCATATTCAGGTATCAACCGTTGCTGCCATGTACTTGAAAACGTGGACGGTGTACCGGGAATGTCAGAAGAGACAAAAGCCCTCTACAAGGCTGAAGCTACTGTCCTGAAGGCTTTCTACTATACGATTCTCTGGAAATTCTGGGGGAATGTCCCTTACTATGATGAGAATCTTACCACCCCTTATACCGCCGCTCAGCTTCCTGCTGATGAAGTTTACGAAAAGATTGCAACCCGCCTCGAAGAAGCTATCGCTATGGACGTACTTCCTATGAAGCAGACTCCGGAGAACTATGGACGTGTAACCAAAGCTATGGCTTATATGCTCTACGCCGAAGTTGTAATGTATCAGAACGACCAGGCACGTTATCCTCAGGCACTTGCATACATGGAAGAAATCATCAATTCCAACCAGTATGCTCTCGTAGAAGACTTTGGAAGCATCTGGGATGAAGCAGGCGAATGGGGCAACGAATCAATCTGGGAGATCAACTACATCTCAGAAGGCGGTGTACGTGACTGGGGTGCCCCTATCGCGACAGGCGGTAATGTCTATTCTACTCTCATCGGCATCCCTCAGGTGGTAGACGGCAAATATGATGAAGGCTGGGGATTCAGTCCTGTTACGGCAGCCGCCTGGGAGCAGTACGGAGCTGACGACACCCGCAAGGCAGGTATCTACAATCACCTCGAAGTTGTAGGCGAATATGGTAACGGCATCAACGGTGGACGCTGGCAATCAACAGGTTACTTCCTTCACAAGTATATGGCTCGTACCAACTACAACCACGGTTACAAAGCAGCCAACACTATGAACTACGGCAACAACAAGAGGGTCTACCGCTATGCCGAGACTCTCCTCAATGCTGCCGAACTCGCAGGTGCGGCGGGCAACAAGTACATCGACCTGCTCCGCAGCACCCGTCATAGCGACGGTACCGGCTACACTATCGACGATATTCTCGCAGAGCGCCGCAAGGAGTTTGTGGGAGAAGGCAAGCGCTACTGGGATCTCGTGCGCACTGGAAAGGCCGCACAGACGCTCACAGCCGAAAAGCGTAGGTTCGACGGCAGTTCCCCTGTTGACTGGACCGAAAACAAGAAGTATTGGCCAATACCTCAGGCTGAGATTGACAAGACAGCCAACACTGATCACCCTCTTACACAAAACAACTACTAAAAGGCCACCTGTCAAAAGGTTACAAATAATAAGACTGTAGTATGAAAAATATATTGAAATATTTAGTCGCCATCGCGGCGTCTGCGGCGGCAATCGGTTGCTATCCCGATGTTGTCACGCCTGATGCGACCAAGCTCCCTGACGCAAGCGGACTCGACGTGAAAATCGAAGTCAATCAGGAGACCAACTACGTTACGTTCACTATGCAGACTCCGGGAGTCGTCCCTATGTGGATTTTCGGAGACCAGAAGGTTGACAAAACGGAAAACACCCGCTACGCATATACCCAGAACGGAATCACACTCAGATTCCGCGACGCGGGAACACACTCGGTGGAAGTCAAGGCCTACAACGCCCACGGCGTGTCAATAGGTTCAATAGTAAAGACTTTCGAGATGGAGAACTCTTACCGGGATCCGTTCAATCCGGCTCCATATATGAAGAGACTCTCAAGGGAATGGGTATGGAACTCCAGTGTCGCCGGGCATTTCGGCTGTGGTCCGAACACATCCGACCCTGCCAGCTGGTGGTCCTGCGGCGCAAATGAGAAAGCCGACTGGAGCCTTTACAATGACACTATGACATTTACAGAAGACGGCAAATACCTCTTCAACCCTGGCCCGGACGGAAAAGTTTATGTAAACGCCGGATTCACAGCGCTCGGCGCATCTCCGGACGGCAATGACTTCCTTGTCGACATCCCGGCATACGAAAGCACATACACTATCGAGAACAACTGGAATGAATCTGGAATTGAAGAAATCTGGCTCGTACTTCCGAAAGGAAAGAACCTTTCTTACATTCCTAACCAGAGCATCTATGACAATCCTCGCTTCCTCATCACCGAGCTTAGCAGCAAAGAAGTTAAGATGTCTGCCGCAAACGCTCCTAACGGAGACGGCACCATCTCCTGGCTCTACAACTTCGTGCCGGCCGGACAGACCGTCTCTGTCGATGAGCTTCTCGCCGGCAAGGGTACTGAAGGCAAAGTGTGGATAATGGACTCCGAAACTCCGGGACATCTCGGCTGTGGCGAGTCTGCCGAGAATCCGGCGGGATGGTGGTCAGCACCGGTTAACGATAAAGCCGCCTCCGGTATGTATGATGACGAGATTACTTTCTATCCTGATGGCAAATATGTCTACAATCCGGGACCTGACGGTCTTCTCTATGTCAACTGGGGCGTTACGAAGATCGGCCCGAACACCGGTGCGGAACCTGACAATTCAGTTCCTTGGGAAACTGTCACATCAAGCTACAAATTTGATGGAGAGACCATTACCCTTGCAGAAAACACTCCTATGATCTACGTGCCTTCCGATGTAATGTACACAACTCCGACTCTCAAGGTTGCAGAGCTTACCGCAAACACTCTCAAAGTCGTGTTCTTGAACGAGGGTTGCTACTGGCAGATGATTCTCAAGGCAAAGAATGCGGTCGAGGAGCCGGAGCCGAAGCCTGCCGCTTGGGATGCGTCTATCAGTGCCAATATGTGGCCACAGGCGACACCCAATATGGCATTCTGGTTCTCCGGCGGAGACTGGAACGGAATGACTGTTCCCGATAACACCTTTGTGAACAACGGTGACGGCACTTATACCATCACTATGCCCGAGGGTATGGGCGGTGACCAGTGGAAGGGCCAGGTTCATTTCGAGTCGACAGGTCTCTCTACCTCTGCCGGCAAGAAATATGACTTCCAGATAGTGCTCCTCTCCTCCGACGACCATCCGGGCGTGACCATCAAACTCAGCAAAGAGGGTGACGACAATACATTCTATTGCGCTGACCGTCATGTGATTGCTGCAGACGAGGAGTTTGTGTACCAGCTTGCCGATGTGGACGGTATCGACATTGAGAGCCTCAGGCTCACATTGGATGTGGCCGGCGGCGTAGCAGGCTCTACGCTGAATGTCAGCAAAATCATCATCTGCGAGCACCAGGAAGACCACGTCATCGGTGCCGCTCCCACAGAAAAGTCTCTGGACCCGTCCAGCGACGCCAATATGTGGAAGAAAGCAGTGACTTCCGGTGTCTCGTTCTGGTTTGCCAACAGTGACTGGGCTCAGATAGCTGATCCTGTGTACACTGCAGGTGACAACGAGTACAAGCTCGTAATGCCCGACGGTATCGGTGGCACGCAGTGGCAGGGACAGTTCATATTCAACAATACCGGTATCGTTATCAGTGCCGACAAGACTTATGATTTCCAGGTGACTCTGTCTTCTACGGAGAATCATCCGCACGTCACCGTCAAGCCTTGCTACAACAACGGTTCTGAGGATGTGAACGAACTCCTGTACGAGCCTTCCATTGCGCTCAAGGCATACGAAGACTATGTCTATACCAAGTGCGGTGTCAAGGGCACGGACATTCCCGATCTCAAACTCGTGTTTGACTTCGGCGGTGCCGTCAGCGGATCGGAAGTCGTGATCAGCGGCATCACTATCCAGGAACACAAGGATTAAATCTTTATCGCAAGGGCGGGGAAATCGTATGCCCGCCCTTGCTTTCTTTTAACAATACAAGACTGATTTCCAATAGAATATGAACATCAAGATGGCATCAATCATTGCGATCACCTGCGCACTCTCATTGCTTTGCTCCTGTCAGAAGACCGGCACTCCCTCAGAGGAGACTACCGGCAAAGTGACAGTCACGCCTGAGAGCATCAGCAAAAGCAGTGAAGAGACTGTGTTGACAATCGCCGTAACTTCAGACTGCAGCTGGAACGTGTACGCCGAGGACAAGGAATGGATCACCGTATCCCCGTCCGGAGGTGTAAAGGGCGAGACAAACCTTACTGTAAAGCTTTCGGAGAACAATACGGGTGAAGCGAGGGAAAGTTCGCTTGTCATCCGCTACGAGACCGGAAAGATCTCAGTCCCTGTCCGCCAGAACTACAAGGTGATTCCTGTCAAGGTGTCGGATCCGGCATTTATGTCCTGCCTTCTTGACGCTTACGACACGGACAAAGATGGCATCCTGAGCACAAAGGAAGCGGGCGGAATCGACAGGATAGAGGCCAAGGGACTCGGAATCAAGGATCTCGGCACTCTGTCGGAGCTTTTCCCGTCAATCAGGTACCTCGACTGTTCAGGCAACTCACTTACCGGAATCGACCTGAAAGGCCTGAGTTCCCTGACCCATCTTGACTGCTCGGACAACGCTCTCAAATCACTCGACATCTCGACTCTCGTCAATCTTGAATATTTCGACGCCAGAGGCAATGCGTCCCTTTCCGAGATAATGGTCTGGACTGGCTTCAAAGAAGGAAAGGATTTCTTCAAGTCCGACACCGCCAAATGGACTGAGCCGGAGATTCCTACCCCCGCGGGCTACACGCTTGTCTGGCAGGACGAGTTCAACGAGACAAAGAACGGGCTGCCGCTGGAATCAAAGTGGTGGTACGAAGTTCAGGAACCAGGATGGGTAAACAACGAGCTTCAGACCTACATAGCCGGACGCAAAGGCGACATCGTGACAGCCGAGGTTAGCGGCGGCACACTCAAGATACGCGCCATCAAGGACGGTGACAGGACATATTCAGCCCGCATCAACTCCAAGGAAGGATGGACCTACGGTTATTTCGAGGCCAGACTCAAGCTCCCTGCCGGGAAAGGAACGTGGCCGGCATATTGGATGATGCCGACTGTATGGTCAGGCTGGCCGGACGGAGGAGAAATCGACATTATGGAACACGTAGGATGCGACCCTAACGAAGTCTCATCCTCAATCCATTGCAAATCATATTATCACGTAATCAACACCCAGAAGACGGCAAGACGCATCATTTCCGGCGTGATGGAAGAATTCCACACATACGCCCTTGAATGGACAGAAGAATACATCAGGACAACTGTTGACGGCGTTCAATTGTTCTACTATAATCCTGACGATTATCCACAAGGACGCAACGCCAATACATGGCCGTTCAACAAACCATTCAACATCATCCTCAACCTTGCTTGGGGCGGTGACTGGGGAGGCTACAAGGGAGTTGACTGGAACGCTCTCCCGGCCACTTACGAAATCGACTATGTCAGAGTATTCCAGAAACAATAACAAGTTATGAAAAGTATTTTTAAAACCATAATGTTCGGAGCCGCGGCCATTCTTGCGGCATCTTGCTCTTACGGCACGAGCGAGACCGACAAGAAAGTCGAGGAACTTCTTTCCCGGATGACACTCAGAGAGAAAATCGGACAGATGAACCAGCTTTCCGGAGGAGCGGAACTTGCGGAACAGGCGTCCAAGGGCGAAATCGGCTCGATTCTCAATTGCGTGGATCCGGTCGCCATCAACCAGGTGCAGAAAGCCGCCGTGGAGCAGAGCAGGCTCGGAATCCCCATAATCGTGAGCCGGGATGTCATCCACGGATTCAGGACGATGTTCCCTATCCCTCTTGGCCAGGCAGCCACATTCGACCCTGCCGTTGTTGAGAAGGGTGCGAGGGTCTCAGCCGTCGAGGCAAGCGCGGCCGGAGTAAGATGGACTTTCTCACCGATGCTCGACATCGCTCGTGACCCGCGCTGGGGAAGGGTTGCGGAAGGTTCCGGCGAAGACCCGTACCTTGACTCACAGATGGGCGTGGCTATGGTCAGAGGATATCAGGGAAGCGATCTCAGCGACCCGACATCCATAGCGGCGTGCATCAAGCACTTCGTAGGCTACGGCGCAGCCGAGGGCGGACGCGACTACAACTCCACGATGATTTCGGAACGCTCGCTCAGAAACACTTATCTGCCAGCGTTCAAGGAAGCCGCCGACGCAGGCGCGGCCACGCTGATGACATCGTTCAACGAAATCGACGGCGTGCCTTCAACCGGGAACAAATGGCTTCTGAAAGACCTGCTCAGGGACGAATGGGGCTGGAAGGGAATGGTGGTGACAGACTGGAGCTCGGCTTCGGAAATGATTGCCCACGGCTTCTCCCGCGACACAGAGCACGCTACAGAACAGGCCGTGAACGCAGGCGTGGATATGGATATGATGTCATACGGCTTCATCAACCATCTCGAACAGCTTGTCAAGGACGGCAAGGTTTCGGAATCCGAAATCGACCGCGCGGTCCGGAATATTCTCAAACTCAAATTCGACCTCGGCCTGTTTGACAATCCTTACGTGGACGAGAATGCCTCCGCCGCCGTTGATTACGCCCCTGAGCACCTTGCCGCCGCCAGACAATGCGCTGTCGAGTCTGCCATCCTGTTGCAGAACAAAGGCCACGTCCTTCCTCTTGACAAGGCGAAGACGATACTCGTGACCGGTCCTCTCGCAGACGCTCCTTACGAGCAGATGGGGACTTGGTCATTCGACGGACAGAGCGAACACACAGTGACTCCTCTAGCCGCACTGAGGGAAGAATACAATGTGATTTGGGAGCCCGGGCTTGAATATAGCCGCGACAAAGACAAGTCCTCTTTCGGGAAAGTCCGCTCCGCTGCCGCAAAAGCCGATGCGGTCGTTGTATTTGTTGGAGAGGAAGCCATCCTCTCCGGTGAAGCCCACTCTCTTTCCAACCTCAACCTCCAAGGGGCGCAAAGCGAGCTGATCGCAGAAGCCGCGAAAGCAGGCAAACCAACCGTGGTGGTGGTGATTGCCGGAAGACCGCTCACCATCGAACAAGACCTTGACGAATGCGACGCCTTGCTTTACTGCTTCCATCCAGGCACTATGGGCGGCCCGGCGATCGCCGACATCATCAAGGGCAAGGTCTCCCCTTCCGGAAAGCTTCCTATGACAATGCTCAGGGATGCCGGACAGGCACCGTTCTACTATAACCACAACAACACCGGACGTCCTAATGACGGAACGGAAGTCCTTCTGGAAGATATTCCAGTCGGAGCGGGACAGACCTCGCTGGGATGCAGATCCTACTACCTTGACTCGGGCTACGGTCCCCTCTTCCCGTTCGGTTACGGCCTGTCCTACACCAGTTTCGAATATGGTGTCCCGGTTCTCGAACAGTCCAGTCTGGACAAGAACGGCACAATCAAGGTCAGCGTGGAACTCAGCAACACCGGGAAGGCCACTGCAACGGAAGTCGCGCAGCTATATATTCAGGACTGCGTGGGCAGTGTGGTTCGTCCGGTCAAGGAGCTCAAGCGCTTTGAAAGGGTCGAACTCGCTCCGGGCGAAAGCAAGACCGTCAGATTTGAACTTCCGGTTTCCGAGCTGGCGTTCTGGAACATTGATATGGAGTATGTCGTGGAAAGCGGAGACTTCCGGCTCTGGATAGCTGGAGATTCGGCTTCCGGCACTCCGGTCAGCTTCTCCGTAATCTAAGAATCTATTTCTTTTATAACATCATACACACATTCTCACAGTAATTATTGGTTTCTTTTCGTTTTCTCTCGTCAGACAGCCAGACTGCCTGACGAGAGAAATTAGATATAGGACAGGAATTTATCCTGCATCGCCATAGCAGACTACATAACGATTACCAGCATATGAAATCCTTGCTCAAATATCTCCTTCCATTACTGGTCACGGTCGCCTCGTGCGATAAAAGCGAAAACCCAGACGCTCCCGCCGGCGGCTGCGCAAGCCTGACTGAACTGCTTGAGGCATACGCCTCCGGAAAGCTGTACGACTCGGCCGCACAGAAAGACGCCTCGTGTGAAATACGGTTCGAGGACGGCTCATCCATTACCGTTCCCGCATCGGACTTCATTATAGAAGACTGCACTTCATCCTCTCCTAAGGCAGTCTCGGCCAACGGTGCGTACTGGACTGTGGGCGGCGTGACCAAAGCGGTGAGGGTGGACGCTTCCCTCAGCGATGACAAAGCGCTGGTGGTTTACGCCTATTATGACCTGAAGTCACTCTACATCCAGCTCAGCAACAGGAACAAACTGGCTTTCCGCAGCCGGGCCACAGAGAAGGAAGAGGAGCTGGCAAGAAAACAGAACCTTCCTGTGGTCAGGATAACGACCGATGGCGGAGCCGCCATAGCCGACAAAAAGAATTATGTGCCTGGCACGATAGAGATATCCGACACGGAACATCTTTACAGTGAGGAGACTGTCTTCAAGGCCGCGATGGGCATCCGCGGACGTGGAAATTCAACCTGGAGCTGGCCCAAGAAGCCGTGGAAGGTCAAGCTGGACAAAAAGGCTTCAGTCCTTGGTATGCCGGCTGACAAAGAGTGGTGTCTTCTGGCGAATTACTCTGACCGTACTCTTCTACGCAACGCTGTGGCGATGAGGCTGTCTGAAATCTGCGGGTTCAGCTGGACTCCGAGGATGAGGAGCGTGGAGGTCTATCTGAACGGCAAATACCAGGGGGTATATTCATTCTGCGAACACAAAAAGGTGTCGTCCTCAAGGGTTGACATAGATGTCGTGGCTGAAGACGCGACCTCAGGAGAGGCTCTCACAGGGGACTACTATTTCGAGATTGAGGAAGCTCAGGACGGCGATGTCTGCTGGTGGACTTCACTGAGGGTTCCGATGATGTTCAGCGAACCTGAGAATCCCAACAAGGCGCAGACTGAATACGGCAAGAAGTTTTTCTCTGATTTCGAATCCGCTCTCTCGGGTTCTTTCTTCAAGGATCCCGAAAAAGGATATGCGGCATATATAGATGTTGATTCATTCATTGATTACTATATAGTCCAGGAGCTTACCAAAAATGTTGACGGCAACCTGCGCAAAAGTTCGTTCATCACAAAACGTAAAGGCGACAGGCTGGAGATGTACCATCTGTGGGATTTCGACCTGACACTTGGCAACTGCGGCTATTTCGACTCCAGAGTCGGCAACGGGCCGGAAGGCTTTTATATCAAGGACTACAACTCTGTAGGCGAGAAAGGCAGCGGCTGGTATCACCGGTTGTTTCAGGATCCGGCTTTCACAAAGAAAGTCGTGGAAAGGTGGGAGGCCATATATCCGGAGCTGAAAGCCATTCCGCAGTACATCGAAGAACAGGCGTTCATCCTCGGCCCGGCGCAGAAGCGCAATTTCGCTGTATGGCCGATCGGTGACTCCGTTGACTGGGTGAAATTTCCGTCGTTAGGTTCCTATGAGGCAGAGGTAGATTATCTGATCAGCTTCTACAGCGCCCGGCTCAAGTGGCTGGACACCGCTCTCCACAGCCTCTAAGGGCTGTATCTCACCTCATCTTATTGTCAGACACTTAGTTGTCAGATACTTATTACGATTATTGTCTAAACCTGTCTTGCAGAACCTGCATCTTCTCCATAATCTGATTGAAAGTCGGCTTGTTGGAGCCATAAATCATATTCACCAACATTTCCGCATAGTCCTTTTCCCATACGGATATAATATCTTCACGAGGAATAAGCACTATTCTTTTGCGAACATCAGGCGTGTAGTTCATATCTTTAACAGATGTAAACATCTCTCTATGGTGTCTGATATTTTCCCACAACTCATCATCCTTAACAGCATCTTTTGCAAAGTTCTTATCCATCATCTGATAGAGGTCGTACAAATGGCGTGATTTTCTATTCACATTAGCACCATGTCCCGCAACAGAGAATAATTCATGCAATAAGAACACCTTTTCCAAGAATGTTTTCCCTGCAACTGCTGTTGTAATCTCAGAATCAACAACGCTAGTTTGAATAGCCGGGAGGTTCTCTTCCACAAGGCTCTTGACCTTATTCGTTGCATATGGCTCCGATAGGGAGCGAGCACCGATCTCCAACATAATTACTGGCTTCAAATAGTCCAACTCACCTTCAATGACACTCTTGTATATTATCCATATTTTTCTTGGCTCAGGATATGTATTATCGCCCTCACCATCTTGCTCGGCTTCAATCGTACATAATGTGTCTAATCCATATTGCTTGATGGCGTCAGACAAAGCGTTATAAAACTCTTCACGAACAAATATAGATGATTCTTTGCGGAGCTTCTTAATCTGTTTCTTTGTCAAATCGCCCTCAAATCCAAATAAAGAGCGGTCAACCGCCAGATCTATATCCTCAGAAAAACGACTGATATGTTTTCCGACTTTGCTCAATGATGTTCCACCTTTGAATATCAGCTTGTCCGCAAATGGAAGAGTAAAGACTATCTGCAATATCGTTGTAACCCACAAGTCTTTTTCAATAGCTTGTGAAGGCAATCCTATTCGTCCTTCCGCAGCTTGTAATACTTGTCTCTGTTCCTCTATTGTAAGTGAAAAGTAGTTATTCATACGCTTGTTTAATTATATTTCTAATCCATACAGGCATTAACTTAAAGTCTGCCATAACTGATTCTTTTGGCTCATTTTGTAATAATTCACCAATTCGTCTTATCTGCCAGTCTTCAACATTCTCTTTCTTCAATGACTTGAGAGCAAATGTAATAAGCATCGCCAACCTGCTTTTGAAAGCTAAGTTTTTTGGGGCAGTATTCTTAAATGTGATGCCTCGGCCATTGGAAATTTCAACGTGTCTCTTTGAACCATCGGTTAGATAAACGTAGTTCATAGGCACTTGTGTTGAAAGTCCAAGTACATTAAGTGCGTAAGTTCCTGTCGGAACTATCCGGGCATAATCTCGTTTCGCCATTGCTTCCGCTATTTGCTCAAACGATGGAAGCAAAATCCCCAAACCCAATTTTTCCTCAACTTCGGGATAACAATATATACCTTGGGCAACCCTTATTATCAGCCCCTCCTTACATAGCCTTGTCAGAGCTTGCCTAACAGCGTCAGATGTGCCCAAATCAACAAAATCATCGGGGAAAAAGATACTTCCTTTCTCCAATGCTATGATTTGATGCTCTACTTTAGATGTTACACTATCCATACGGCTCATTTTTTTGTCACAAAAATATAGTAAATTTGTGACAATATCAAATATGCCTATAAAAAAAACATAGCACATTGAGTGATACTATCTTGAGTTCTTTCTTTTTCTCTATCAATCTATCCATATCCTCCGAAATCCCGAAGTCCTTTCATATATCTTTGCAAATCAGGGTGGTGTATCATCGGGAACAACTCCTTGTGTTCATCACTGCGATACTTCTATATCATTGCAATAGCTTCAGGCAATAATCAGTGCTTCAGCATATCCGATTGGGGTTTTCAAAATAAATATCAGTAAAATAATTTTGGCGATTTACAAAATATACTTAACTTTGTAGTGCGTCTAGGAGGAGTCGCCAAGCGTCTCAATCATAGGCTAATGCCTTGATACTAGTCGCTTTTTTTTATGCCCTGATGTCGGTAATTATATGGTTTACTTCTGTTATGTTGACGAGTCCGGCACGCCACAAATACCCGGTAACACGTCCCATTACGTTCTCTGTGGCATCTCCATTCCTGTGGATAACTGGAAAAAATGTGACGTAGCAATCAATCAGGGCAACCGCATCAAAATTTGGCATTAAGTAAAATTTCTTTAAGATAGTCCTG
>CAYWIW010000030.1:0-31493 GCA_964458425.1 uncultured Muribaculaceae bacterium | reverse complement strand
TAAAATTTAATTTGTTAAACAATACCGGAGATTTTTTCTCCGGACACTAATGTTTGTATATATAAAACTACTCGAAACTCTTTAATAGTTTTCTGATGTATATTCCCAGATTTGTTTCGTGCTCATTAATTCCCAGTTTTTCACGAACCTCACTACTATTGTTATAGTGGGAGCGCATCCTGATATATGTGCCGACTTCTTTACCTTTAAGACCAAGTGCATATAAGCAGCAATAATTGATTTCCCATTCAGTCAAGCCTCTTTCTTCGAGATATCTGATGAACTTAGGATGGCTTCCGGCAAAAGCAAGTTTAGTGGATTCCATAAATGTATCTTTATTGGCCAACAGTTCCTCCATCTCCTTATTGGCTTTTCTGTCAATCTCGATATTATTAGTTATATATGCTGTAAAGAATTTATTTAACAATTCTAATCTCTTGCCTACAGCTGTCTTGACATCCGGTTCCAATTCATCATTTTGTGCTAATAGGTTAGTCAAATTATCTCGCTCTTCTTCCATCTGTTCGTACATTAATCGATACCTCTCCATTTCTTGTTCGGCAAAAGCTTTCTCCATTCTGTTGACTTTTAACCGCGCACGAATCCATATAAGGATTGTAATGAGCAATATAATGAAGATTGTTGCAAATAGAAAAACACGATTTTTTGCTTCTCTTTCTTTAAGAGTCTCCAATTCCAAGTTATGTCTTTCTTTAACGAACTTGGTGTCTTGCGCATACACGGCAAAATCAATACTATCTGATAATACAATATATTCCTCATAGGCTTCAAGAGATTTTTTATACTCGCCAAGATTCTGGTATGCATCTGATATGACAGCATAATATTTTCGATCCTTATGTATATCTATACCTTTAGTGTATTGAGACAGAACTGATAATATCTCATTATACTTTTGAACTCTCAAATATGCATTTGAAATAGTAAGCCAATCGATTCTTGACTCAGAGATAGTTTGTATATATTCTGTGATAACATCTATTATCTCTTCCTCTCTACCGTAATCAATCAGATAGGTCAAATATGCTGAATAGAAATCAGATAACCTATTTTGGCTTATGGAGCTAAGTAAACGTTTGCATTCTTCAATATAGTGTAAGGCATTCTCTGGTTCTTTTTTTAATGTATAGCCATTTATTATTCTAATTAGGCAATTAGCATAACTGTTGAGAACGCCTGCTTCTTTGAAATAATCAGCAGCATTTTTATTACATTCAATGAAATTATCCCAGTCAAATAACGAATAATATATTTTGCTTTGAGCAAAATGAGTTCTCGCGATTGTTAATATATCATCTGACTCATTGCCTGCGACAATTGCATTTACAAAACAGTCCATCGCCAGAGCATCATTGCCCATATTCTGATATATGCGACCTTGATAATAGTATGTGCGAAGTTTATCTGTCGCAGAGCCGCTATCCTCATAATAATCGATTGCAGGTTGCAGAACCTCAAAGTCCGTCTTGTCAACGAAGTTCTTGTCTAATGCCATAGAGTAGAGTAAGGCGTGTTTCGCTTTCTCCTCTTTGCCAGATAACTCAGCCGTATTTATTTGCTCCAATAAAACTAAAGCACTATCAGGCTTCTCTTCTATGTACGACTCAACCTGGGACAAAGTATCCCAATGAGCAGAGTGGCTATTACAAGAAGCCAAACATATTACTAAAAAGAGAATAGACAAAAAATGCTTCATATACGATATAAGTTGAAATTTTCTGCAAAGTTAAGCGATTTTTCTCAAAATCAGCTTTTCGCAGCTATGAAAGTGCGTTTTTACCAATTATTTAGGTTCCTTATGCTGTTCTACTTCTTATATATTTTTGTTGTAAGTTCCTTATATTGTTGTCGCTTCTTGCTTAATTTCTTTCTGAACTTCATTAGTTGTTCATCAGTCTGTTCGTCAAAAAACATGTTGTTTTGACGCTGATATTGCAAATACTCTTGTTCCTTGCGTTCAGCAATGTAATCTGTGCTTTGGCAGATGTGAGCTTTTATAGCAAGGAGTTGAAATTTGTATTTAATCCGGTGCGCTTATTATAGTAGGAGTAGTAAGTATGGAGATTCTTCTTGGGGTATTGCCACAGGAGCTTGGCCTCTCGCCATCTGATTAGCCAGCGATAACGCTCATGTAGTTCTCTCGGCAGGTCGTAATGATATAGCACTACACGCTCTCCATTATCTTCCTTATATTCTATATATATACCCATTTTATAATCTTGAGTTCACGCTCTGCTTTTGCCAGTTCGCGGGCATATTCCCACCAGCTATCCATCTTCTCCTGTGCCATGTTCTTCTTTTTTATGCCATCTGTACTTGTTTCGCCTGCCACTTTTGATGTGCTACAATAACCTCCTGACGCTCTTTCTCCAGTAGGACTTCGGTTTCGGGTGTGTAGCCGAGGTACTCAATACAGCCACCATTGTAGCCTGTGAGTTTGCAACGGATGCCTGCTTTCTCTAATTTTTCCATTCGTTTCTGTGCGGTCTTGGCACTGGAATATGACAGTGGCCAGAAGTATTTGTCGCCACTATGTCCGTAGGAATCCTCGCCGAGTACCATCTTGCCTTGCAGTCGCTGGCTGTTGTGAAAACTGAAGTATGCACCGCCCAATGCCTGGCGTATCGCCTTGTGTGCAGCACCTTCGGGATGCTTGAATACATCGGGGTTCTTGCCTTTGCAATCCAATTTAGGCAGTTCTACCTTGTATGGTTTCTTGTAGGTGCCAACACCCAAATGAAGATAGAAGTTAGTACAGAAGTAATCGGTCATCGGATCGCTGTCATCGAAGTTGTACGACATTACAAAGTCGCAGACATTCTTCATCACCTCTTTGGCTCTGTCGGTGAGGGTGTCGTCACTATCAATATGGTAGTGGTTCACATCGTGGTGGAACACAATGCCCTTATCCTTCTTGAATGCCTCGAAGTCGGCTTTGACAAGATAGATATGGATAGAGTTATAGTTGTGCCTTGATACGGAGAACTTATACTTAGGATAGGTCTCCTTCATCCAGTTACGCACCAGTTCTACAATCTCAGGTGCGTGCTGTCCTTGATAGTTGCGACCTTTCCAACGATACTCGTTATATACGAAGTCGGCATACTCTTTTGCCGATGCTCCTGCATAGTCGTTTTCATAACCTGAAGCATTTGCCGATACAGTGGTATCGTTCTTCCAAATCTCGTGGAGTCGTTCAAACTCCACATTGATTTGCTGCATCACCTCTGTGCTACCACCTTTGTCGGGGTGGTTCTCCAATGCCAATCGGCGATACTCCTTCTTGAGTTCCGCCAATGAATGTATATTCTTAAAGTAAGCCATAGTAGTAGATGTTAGTAGGTTAATACCATTGTGAAATACTCCATACACTCGGACTCAATGCCGAGGCCACTGCAAGAGAGTTCAATGTCGCTCTCTTGCAGGTCGTTTACCTCTTGCAGCTCTCTGAGATGGCGTATCTCATCATTCAGATACTCCTTTGCTGTCGCTTCATCGCAGTTACACGAGCCGCATATTCTTTCGATGATTTCATTCTCAGCCATAATAGTAAGCATTATGATTGTGAATTGTTATAGAGTTCCCGCTGTGTGTCATAGTCTTGGCCATTCCACCAATCGTTGCATGCATCTATAAAGGCTTGTGAGCCATCTTCCGCTGAGTGGACAGCCTCACGCAATCCTGTAATGCTCTCCAATGTAATGAAGTCAAGATTTTTCCACCAGTCTTGCATACGCTGCTTGTAATCACTCAGGGAGCAGAAATTCTGACTCTGTTCACAGTCTGCACACCATTTACAGTCCGTATCGTCATCATCTACATCACTTAGATACTCATTGGTATTGGCATTTACCCAAACCTGAATCTCAATTTTTCTTGAACCGCAAGCATCACAAACATATACATCTTCATCGTGTGGCTCCTCTCTTGTGGCCTTGCCATCATAGAGTGCCACAGCACGATTTACCAGCATCTCACGATTGTTGTCCGAGAGTTCGGCATAGAATCGTTCTGCCGCTCCGAGTATTGATTTACTTGCAAGGGAGTTCCATTTCTCCCAGAAGTGTTTATAAGCACCTCCGAAGGTAATCTTGCACTCTTCCTCGCCCCAGGCGTTCCACATATAGTAGTGGAAGCTCGATACTGCATTTACAGGGTCTAATCTCATAGTCGTAATCTTTAAGCGTTATTATCTCTGTTCTCTTCCAACTGCTGCCATACGGCATCATACATCTGTTGCAACCAATCTATGTTGGATGCTCCGAGTTCAAACGGAGTGTGACAGGTAGCCTCAAAGTTTGCCTCCTTCTCGTGGGCTACTACCGTCATACTGTTGTCCGTCACTTGAATACCTGTTACCTTGCACTCAAATGGATCCGCATTGTTATCGAACCATATCACCCATATAGGATCATCCTGCTCTTCGGGGAAGGTTATCTCTGTCAGTCCATGCGAGTAGAGCAACTGCCGTATGGTATCAATGATGTCCTTACGGAGTGTCTCTATCCTGTCGGAGAAGTCCAACTTCAGATGCTTCGGCTTTTGTTTCTTCTCCAATTCCATGTAGGATAGAATCTGTATATCGGGGTGAACATCGAACTCCCAATCCACCTCGTAATCATCGAGTGTGGTGTGGATGTTTCCACCCAATACCAACCCGCAATCTCTTGTTACCATTGTGCGTGCTTCATTGCGGTCATCTGCCGCTACGGTGTAAGTACCCTCGAAGAGGTATCTTACCTTTACTTCAATCTTCTTCATACATTGATGTTTTTATGGTTAATACTGATTAGTTTGCCGGAACTATGCTTACCTGCTTGCCAAAGAAGGAGTCGCATACGCCATAGACATGCTTGATGGAGCAGTCATACTCGGAGCGTTCATTGTCAAGTCGCAGGCGGAAGCCGTAGCCGTCCTTGCGTGCCTTATCTAATCGGATTCTGACATCGCTCTTGAGTTCCATCTCTATCAGACTGCCACCGCCATACATCGAACTGAACAGTCCGCAAGTATTGCCATTGGGGATAATGACCTCCTTGATTTTGAAGTCGGCATCGTAGAGGTCACGGAGGTTTACAAGCCCGATATAGGTAAGCAGGTTGGCACCGCAGCAGGAGTTCTCCAGCTCCTGGCAGAAGTCCTCGTAGGACACCTGTTCCTTACCGCCACGATACTTCTTGTTCGGAAATCTGCCATATACCGTATAGCCTTTCTCGGTCAATGCTTTCTTTACCTTTGCAGGGTTGAGGCGGAGGGTGTCTATCATATCCCCGAAGTAGCTCTCCTTGTATCGAAAACCACCTTGCGACTCCCACCAGCAGGAGTTGATGCAGTCGTAGTTGGATAGCATCTCCTCCCGTACAGGTATGTCGTTGGTGTTCTTGATAAGGTCGTTTACCGTTGTGGAGTCGTCACGCTCGCGTATCTCGTCCCTTATCTCATCATCGTGTTCATCGAAGAAGGCGTTTACTTCATCCTCCTCGAAGTCGTGGAAGTCGATGCAGTGGCTCTTCAGTCCCTTGATAATCTCCTGTGTTGCCTGCTCTTCGGCTTCCTCGTACCAATCCTCGACCTTTGACCATAGTTCCTCGCAACTCTGCTTCTCAAGGCACTGTTGCAGTAGGTCTCGGTTCTCATCGAAACTTTCCCGATAGTCCACCCATACGAGGGTGTAGTTCTCGTCCATTATGCTTTCTATGAACTCCATTGTGAGTGTTTTCTTTGTCTCATTCATTTGCCGTTACCTGTGTACGGCAGGATTCATTTTCCCGTACATATGTCTATAAATGCGAGGAGCGACCTTGTGGCCGCCCTTCGGTTACTCATTACCGTTGAATATCTCTTCGTATCTCTCTTTCTCCATCTCAGTTTCACCATTGAAACTGAAATGTGCCGTATATCGGTATCCTGTTCGTGGATTGCCACCGAACTTCTGGATAGCCATATCTATCTCCCAATCCACTTCACCGATGCCGAGTGATATGCGGTCATAGTGCAGCAGGTAATGAGCCAGTCGCAGTGCAGATTCGGTCTTATGCTCGTGCCTCAGATGCTCGAAAGCTCGTATTGCTATCTCTCTGTTGGATACCTTGATTGTTGTTTCCATAATCTTTGATGGTTAGTTTAATACTCTCTCATCGTTCTCTTTATCCTTTGCTGCAAGCATACAGAACGGCACATCCATCACCCGATGATTGAAACACATGTCGGAATTGTAGTCCGTGCGTTGCCACAGCGTGAACCTTTCATCGGCAAATGACCATCGGAAATATCCCGACAGCGAGCCGAACTGAGGGTTTACATTCCTTGCCATGAGATACCTGTTCACATCCATAATGTGCTTTGCAATGAGTATGATGTTTAGTATCTCCACAAATGCCAACTGCGAGTATGGGTCAATCGGCATTACAGGTCCTTTGATACTTATTTCCATATATCCTTTGTTTTTAGTTGTAGTTATCATCGAATATCTCATACTGAAGAGCAACCATGTCGCAGAAGTTACTCGATATGCCCGTATATACCAAAGCATCTTCCGTGATGTCGGCAAGTTCTTCTTCGGTTTCCTGTATGGTGTTACCGTATATATCCTGATAGTGCGATACCATCATATGCGGGTCATCGGTGGTGATGTCATATCCGAAGTGTTCACTCCAAGTGACGAAATACTCCCTTTCGTTCTCATCGAGCCTTTCCATGGCATCGCGTATCTCGAAGAAGTTGGGACATATCCACTCACGGTTTATCAGCCTTTCGGGTATGTTCTCCCATCTGGCGTATCTGTACTCCAGATCTGTTTCTTCGGGAAAGAGGTCGGAACAGGCACAGAGGATTTCTCCCATATCGCTGTAGTCGGACATCTGCACCCGGTAGTCCTTGTACTCTTTCCCGTCCAAGATGTGCTGAGTGGTTACGGCAACCTCGGCATTGCTTAAATCCATATTTTCCATAGACTTTCTGTTTAACTCATTACTCGCTGGCTTCCCCAGCTGATATGTATCTTACCCTCACTGTCCGTAGAGCGTATCAGCAGGCTGTCGATTACGGACATGGTGATGTCGAACTCCTCGAAGATTTCCGACTGTTCCTTTACTTCGCCCGTCTTGATGAACTCGTTGAGACGCTCTTTGGTGAGTACCAATGCCATCAGGTTCTGCTCAACGGAGTCTTCGTATGTGACATAATGCACATCCTTCATCTCCTTGGAGTCGAGGCGTATGAAGCGGAAGTAGAACTGCTCCATCTTGGGTATGTTCCATTGCAGTGACTCCAGTATCACATCGTTGCAGGTAGGTATGTTTACCGAACTGCTCAGGCTCCGCTGCGTGCATATCAGTATGCCGTTGATGGTGGAGTCGAACTCCGTCACGATGCTTTGACGCTTCTTGAATGCCACATCTCCCTTCACGACATATATCGGTCTGTCGGGGAAACGTTCACGGATATAACTCTCATAGAGGTCAAAGGCGGCAAGAGTCGTACAGCCGATGGCAACCTTGCCCTGTATCTTGCGTATCAATGATTCTATGTATCGTGTCTTGCTCGGATAGTCATCGCCATAATATCCCGATATGAGGTGAGGTACGGAGCAAGCCTTGATAAGCAGCTTAATTTGTCGCATAAGCCTCAGTCCTGCATCTTTCTTCGTATCACCCGTGTTGTTGTAGTAGAGTTCGCATATACGGCAGAACTCCTCGATGATGACACGATAGACCTCGTGTTCACCCTCTGAGGGGCTTACGGTATGTGTCCGTATCTTGTATTTCTCTCCTGCAAAGTCTCGAAATTTACGGGTGATGATGGTCTTGCCTATAAGGTCGAAGAGTTCCTCCTTGTTATAGACATCCTGATTCTGCTTCTCTATGCCGAATACCGTTGCCTTACCCGGACAGTGGCAGGCACGGAATAGCACATGACCTCTGAACGCAGGGAACGGCTCTCCGCAGTGGAGGTTCCTCTCGCACTCTATCTCCTTATCCCGATTCTCGTGATAGATGCTATCGCACCAGCAGGTCATATTGACCGAGTTGTTGTATAGCAACTCGAGCTGGCTGTATAGTTCTGCGATATTGTTACGGGTGGCTGTTCCCGTGTCGAGAATCTTGTATTTGAGCCTGCGGAACACTGCCAGGATATGCCTTGTGCGTTGTGATGAGGGGTTGGTAATCTCATCCGACTCATCGAATACAAGGCATAGTTTCCTTGACGATAGTTTCACAAACCGCATAAGTTCGCGTTTGAGCTTGCCGACCATAGAGGTGGATAACAACAGGAAGATACCTCTCGGCACATCTTCAAGATCCTTGTATGTGCGTATCACTCTGTATCGCTCCCTGTTGACGGCGAGGAACGGAGTCCAGGTCATATTGGTTGCAATGGCAGGGGCAAGTATCACCACATTGCGTACCTTACCATATTTGAGCAGATACTTGGCTCTGTGATATACAGCGGCTGTCTTGCCTGAGCCTTGCTGCCAATTGAGCAGAGCGTATCGCTTCTGAAGTACAAGGTTCAGGTCGTGCTTCTGCAACTGTGTGAACTCGCATACCTCGCCATCCTTGTTTACGAAGGTGGCATTGTCAAGATACTCGGCAAGGGCATCGTCCGTTTCCATCTCCGAGAAGGGTTGGTCCTGTATGTCGTAGAGCCAACGCTTACGGCGGATAAGCCTCTTGGCAATGCGTATCTGTCGTAGATTCTCTTCGGTTGCTACCTCGGGAATAGGCAGTACGGTACTATCCAATATGAGATCATTGATGTTAGCCACCTTATGCTCCACCTTGTCGAGCAGGCGTGGTGCATACTGCTTGAGCTTGAAGCCGTAGGAGGTCTTTACCAATGCCACCTCCTTGCGTGGCACGACATTCTGCGAGGTGATATACTTGCGTATGGTGGCAAGCACCTTTGCAGTGGTCAGCTTCTTGCGTTCCCACTCCTTCATCTGCTCGTTGGTGGCATTCTCAGGTGGCTTCTGATTACGGAACTTGGTAACAAGAGCCACAGCCTTGTCGATATGCTTGTTGAGCCTCTCGTGAGCCTTCAACTCGTACATATACTTGGCGAGCTTGTACTCGAAGTGTTCCAACTCCTCCTTGTCTATGCGGTTGGTCTCTCGCATAAGTTCAAGACGCAGGCGGTGCTTCATCTCGCGGGCTTTCTTCACTCTCTCCTTAAGTTCTGCCATAGAGACGAACTCCTCTGCATTGTATGGGGTCATCTCGATATGTTGTGAGCGACGCAGGAAGACCATTATCTTGGTGTTGAAGTTATCTACACCTACCGATGTGAAGGCGTGAGGTGCTAACCTTGTCTGTCCGATGAAGGAGAAGTCCTCGTTTACTCTTGAGACACGGCTCTTCTCCCAGAACTCATTCTGCATAAAGGAGGCAGGAACGATGACCATAAGGAAGCCTGCGGGATTGAGCAGATGGTATGCTTTGTCAATGTAGTACTCCTGTGAAAGTCGGAAATCGAACTTCAGATTGAAGGGAGGATTACCGATGATGGCATCGAAGCGTTGCTCGGAGTGGTACTGCTGTATGTCGCACTTCTCGATATGTGCATCGGGATAGAGATACCTTGCCACTGCCACAGCCTTGCTGTCAATGTCAAAGCCGTAGGCGTTGTGTTGATTCGGCAGATGGTTGAAGAAGTTACCCATACCGCAACACATATCGAGAATCATCTCCGATGATGTGGGAGAGAGTACATCTACCATATCCCGACATACCTCGTGCGGTGTGAAGAACTGTCCCATCTCGAACTCCTTCTTTGCCTCGGCATACTCGTGGTAGCCGGCGAAGTCCGACTGCTTGAGGTTGTGCAGTCCTCCGATACCTGTATAGCAGTTGTATATACTCTCCGCAGGAATCATATCCTTCCCGGAGTTGATGGCAAACAGAATCTTTTCGTTGATCTCTGCACGCTTGCCTTGCGGTATCTGTTGTGGTATGATGGCATACATAGCTATAATGATTGAAGTGGATAAAAACGAAAGACACCCCGCAGGCAGTACCTACGGAGTGTCATACATATCGTGTGGTCATCAGTTTTCATCTCTTAGTTTGATTTCACTTAGTCGCAGTCGCTTGAAACAGCTCTCTGCCGTTGCACTGTCCTTGAACTTGACATCGATGCGACCATTGGCATAGAACTTTATGCTCAGGGCATTGGTGGTGGTCAGGTCATACCATCGTGATATGTCTACATTACGGGTGTCGAGACCGATAATCATATCTATACTGCCGCAGAGTACATCATCTGCACCGAAAGCAATACCTTCGCAGAACTGGCTTACCTTGCGGTCAGACTCATATTCTAAGTCATATTCCTTGTAATACTGATAGTGAATCGAATCCCAAGTAACAATATCGGGGAAGATGATTCTATCCTTCTTCAGTTCGGGCTTAACTTTGCTCCAACAAGAAGGTCTGACTGTTTGCAGGAAGCGTTTAATCAATTCATCTTCCGCAGTATCACGGAAACTCTTGCCTCCTAGATGTTCGATAACCACATCTACATAGGTGTTATAGACAGGACGAAAGCCCATCGGGAGAGTCTTCTCGTCAATCTTTGGAGATTCAACCGACACATTATAGGTGTTGTTGAAATACCCGATAATACGGTTGATAAAGTTTTGTACCGCATCATGATTCTTACTTACGAGGTCATTCATAATCTGGAACGGCTTGAACTCGTGATGCGTATAGTCCTCCTTATCCTTGTTGTAGTGGTCGTATTAACTGCGGACGGTATTACTGCCGTTCTCCTCATACTTAAACTTGATACGACCTTCGTACTTGTCGGCTTCTGCCTTGAAAATCTTGTACCAGCCATCAATCTGATCGAGCGTCTTGTAAAGCTCGTCCTGCTGGTTCTGACAATAGATACGGTCTCGCTCCGTAATCTTCTCTTCGTTTCTTACTTGTACCTTCAAGATACCTGATAGCAGGTCTGTATGACCTGTTGATGTTGCTGATGTTGTCTGCATGATGATTAGTGTTAAAGGTTAGTATTATCTGATTCCGGTTTGATGCGATAGTAGGTCGTGATATGCTTCTGACTATCCTTTATTATCTTGACCTGTTCAGGTTGGTATGACAACCTACGCTCTACAGCCTCGGCATCTATCTTGTTCCATTCATCAAGTGGGAGGAACTCAAACTGATGCTTGTAGCACCATAGGACGAATAAGGTGGGGTCGGAACAGGTGAATATCGTTCCGTTGTGGTCTTTGATATACTCCTGCAATTCATCCTCATTACGGAACGCAATCTGCATCGAGTCGTATAGATTACCCTCTTTACGCTTACGCAAAGTGATTTTCTTCCAGTCCTTGGTTGTGAAATCTCCGTATAGAGGATTTGGCTCGGAATAAGCCCATAGAGGAACTTTAGCCTTGAATCTGACCGTTCCGTTTGCTGTTGCTCCACAGTGTCCCCATTCCTTGAAATCGGCTTCAGCCCAGCCTATGAACTTGAATTTATCGGCATCTGCGTGATAGAACGGGCCACCGCTAACATCCACTTTGATAGCTGTGTCGCTTTCCCATACAAACGGGATAAACGGATCGAGGCAGACATAGAATTTGTCATCATGTTTTTTCTCTATCAAGCCATGAGGATGATACTCGCCACCATTCTGAGTATAGACAACTCTATCACCAATCTTCGGAGTATGCTCTGAACGAGTACTTTCTATTACCTCTACAAGAGAATTGACCATATCGACATCTTCCTGCGTCAATCCGTGATCACTGTCGTATGAAACATTCAGAGGTAGGAGTGTTTCAATCGTGTACTTCTTTACTTTTGACATAACATTAGGTAACTATATAGATGTTGACTAACTATTATGAGAATTGTCATAACGCACAATTCATAGTAGCCCTGAAGCATTTGGCACCAATAGAATTGGTGTTCTATGGTGCTGATAATGTACCAATGGAAATGTTAGTCAACTCGTATATAGTTCCCTAACATTATATATTTCTTGTTAGTCCGGCTATTCGGGGCCGGAGTTCCCAAACTACAGGCTCTAAAAGGTCGTGTTCTCGTCAGGCAAGGTTGTGTGGAAAAATACAGAAGCCCTACGGGGCGAGGATGATTTTTCCACGACACCCGTAGGGCTTGACCTTGCATGGACGAAAAGAACACGAGTTACCTTTGCCTGTGGTTTGGTGAACTCGGCTACGAATATGTTATGTCATTTTCTTTATCACATAGATAGTTTTTAGGATACGGATTCTTATAATTGAAGAAAAATCGTATCTTTGCACTTAGAAAAGAGTTATTTGAAAAGCATGAGGAATATAGTGTAACAAAACAAGTTAGCAATTTTTTATCCATTGCCCATTCTCATGCAAGTTCTTCTTAATGGTTTGATTCTCAAAGAATCTTAATCAAACTACATCAAATATAGCAAATTGTCGGGAGCACCGACCATCGCCAGAAGCCTGAGGAAGGCACTTCACCGTGTCCGGTTCACATCAGCGCAATCGAATCGGACACAACAACACGCCACATAACGCCCTGCGGGCAACAGCACCGTTCCCGACTTTTGCAAAATAGAATAACCTGCTGAATAAGATTGGCTGATTTACGTCAGCTGTTGCCGACCTGGCAATAAACCCGGCAAGCCCGTTAAATGCCATAGCTTATAAGCCAGCGATTTCAAATTTAAGCCGGCGATTTACAAAGGCTGCCAAGAAGGAAACCGGGGAAATTCAGATCTGAGCAACGATGGGGTTCCCTAGGTCAACAACGGACTTTCGCACAGTGAGCGGGATTGGATAAATAAGAATATAGGAAAGGTACTCACTTTATTTCATTTCTGAACACAGGGTTTTCCCCGTGAACCCCTTTTTCCCCATGAGCCCATATGAGCAGGTTCACCAACCAGAAATGGCTACTATACGAAAAAAGGGCTTGACTAATACTTTAGCAAGCCCCTTTTAAGTGGTGTCGGGAAGAATCGAACTGCCGACACATGGATTTTCAGTCCATTGCTCTACCATCTGAGCTACGACACCATTTCCTTTCGGGATTGCAAAGATAGACATTTTTCTTTTGTCTGCAAATTTTTTCGACAAGAAATTGAAGATTTCTTCGTCGAGTGGATGTTTTTGGCTAAATTCGCCGCTATGACAGGCAGGATATTCATACAGGTCATCCTTCCGCTCCGGCTGGAGTGGGAACCGTTCTATTTTGTGGACGAAGACAGTGCCGTCAGATGCCGGGGGCAAAGACCGCCTCTGGGAACGGGAGAGATGAAACTGGCTGAAAGCGCTGAGCCGGAAGAGAATATGACAAAGACCCTGAGCCGGAGACAGTGGCCGGGAAGACTGGATACAAGCCCGGAAGAACAAGTGTGGAATCCTGAAATAGAGATAGGCGACAGGCTCAGAGTGGACTTCGGGGGAAAGGAATATGTCGGAGTGGTAAGCGCTGTGGATGCCGGTGAGCGGGTCGAAGCGATGGGGATTATGGACAGAGTAAAGCCGATTACCGGGATGGCGGACGGGCTGCCACCTGTTTCGTCAGAGGAAATCGCTCTGTGGAGAAAGATAGCTGAATACTATCTGTGCACCGTCGGCGAGGTGTATAAGGCCGCATACCCTGCGCAGAAAGTTACGGAAGAGGCCGTGCAGGCGAGGCGTGAGGCGGCTCAGGCTGATAAAGAGGAAAAGAAGCGGGCCAGGATAGAGGAAAAGGCTCATAGGCTTAAAGAAAGGATAGAGAAGAAAGAGGAGATGGCTCTAAAGGCCAGAAAGGCCGAAACCCGCGAGAGGTATCTTGCGGAGAAAAAGGCGTTGGAGATTGAGCTGAGGGAATTGACCGGGGAGATGGCCGACGCTTTGAACGGCACGCACACCGCAGAAGACAGCAAGCACTGCGCAGAGAACGTCACCTACACCGCAGAAAACGACAAGCACTCCGCTGAAAGCAACACCTTCACCACAGAAGACGGCAAGCACTCTGAGAGAAGCAGCACCTACGCCACAGAAGACGGCAAGCACTCCGCTGAAAGCAACACCTACACCGCAGAAGACAGCAAGCTCTCCGCAGAAAACGGCACGCACACCGCTGAAGACGGCAAACTCTACGCAGATAACGGCACGTACGCCACAGAAGACAGCAAGCACTCCGCTGAAAGCGGCACCTACACCGCAGAAGACGGCAAGCACTCTGAGAGAAACGGCTCATACACAGCCGAAAACGCGGCGGAGGCTACGGCTTTCGGCAAGGTTCGGCAAACTGACTGGTTCAAGGCGGGAAACGAGATCGTTCTGTCCGCGGCACAGGAAGAGGCATATTCAAGGATCAAGGAGGTGTTCAGTCTTGGAAAGCCGGCGCTGCTACGGGGGGTGACGGGTTCAGGGAAGACGGAGATCTATCTGAAGCTGGCCAAGGAGGCGCTGGCCAAGGGCAGGAACGTGCTTTATCTCGTTCCGGAAATAGCCTTGAGCAGACAGCTGGAGGAAAGAATCGGCGAGGCCTTCCCGGATGCGCTTCTGGTCTTCCATTCAGGCGAGACTTCTACCCGAAAGCGGGAAGCCGCCACGGTCCTCAGGCGCTCGTCGACCGCGGCAAACGGCGGCACAGGCAAGGAATCAGACCGGGGCCACGGCCATATCGTCCTCGGGACCAGAAGTGCCATATTCCTGCCACACAGAAATTTAGGACTGGTCATAGTTGACGAGGAACACGACACTTCCTATAAGCAGGACTCCCCTGCTCCGAGATACAACGGCCGCGAGACTGCGATAATGATGGCGAGGATTTTCGGTGCCGATGTGATTCTCGGCTCAGCCACACCGTCCCTTGAGTCACTCTACAATTGCAGCGTCGGACGTTACGGGCTTGTGACTCTGGACAAACGATTCTACGAAGCCGAGGACTCGGACATCGAGATTGTCGACACCATAGCCGAACGCCGCAAGAACGGAATGGTCGGAAACTTCTCCAGAAAACTCATAGCTCACATCAACAGATGCCTCGGGCAACACAAGCAGGTGCTGATTCTCAGGGAAAGGAGGTCATATTCACCGGCAGTGCAGTGCCAGGGCTGCGGCGACATTCCGAAATGCCGGCACTGCAACGTCAGCCTGAGCCTGCACCGGCGCTCCGACGGCACCGAAAGACTTGTCTGCCACTACTGCGGAAGGGTTTATGAATATACCGGTAAGTGCCACGCCTGCGGCAGTCCCATAAAGCCTCTTGGAGCCGGCACGCAGAAGATAGAGGAAGAGGCCGCCGCTCTCTTTTCCGGCGCGCGTATCGCCCGGCTGGACAGCGACACGGCACAGAGCCGGAAACTGGAGAAGGATGTGATCAAGAGGTTCTCCAAACGTGAAATCGACATACTTATCGGTACGAGAATGGTTGCCAAAGGCTTCGATTTCAGCGGTTTGACACTCGTGGCCGTGCTTCAGGCCGACTCGATTCTCGGCCAGGAGGACTACCGGGCTGACGAGAGGGGGCTTCAGCTTCTGGAACAATTCCGCGGACGTTGCGGACGACGAGAAGAGAAAGGTCTTTTCGTCATCCAGACATCACAGCCGGAACATCCTGTCTATCAAAGCATAGACGGGAAGCTGGACGAAAGCGGGACAGTCGAGAGGTTCCTCTCGGAAAGAAAGCTTTTCGGCTATCCTCCATATTCACGGGTAGTCGGAATCATCGTAAAGGACTACAACCAGCCCCGGGCGGATCTCCTCAGCCGAGAGCTTGCGGATGCGGTCAGGACAGCGCTCGGTGTCAAGTCCGTTCTTGCGCCTGGAGTCCAGTCCGGGCCTTCTGTCATCGGGCCATACTCCCCTGCCATAGACAAGGTCTCCGGCCAGAACATCCGGCAAATCAGAGTCCTGTTGCCCAAAGACCGTTCTCTCGGCAGAAACAAGGAGACTCTCGCGGCCGCTGTGGCGCGCTTTGAAAAAGAGAAGAAATACTTCGGACACATAGCCCTGGATGTTGATCCGGCGTAATGCCGGCACTCCTGACCTGCGCTCTGACAGTGCTGTCTGACAGAAAGATGCGGAAAATGAACGAGCGGTTTTCCCATCGGCAGACTTGGAATCTGTTTAAGAATATTCCCTCTCATCATCCGTGCCTCTTGCCGTCCGTCATCTACCTCGTCATCGGTCATTCACCTCCGATAAAGACCCTCCTCGCCAAAAGAACCCGTTCCGAAATGCATTTGCTTAACTCCGGAACACCGATGGTCAAAGGCCTCCTCGCCTGAAGGAACCGCCCTGAAAACCCTTGAATGACTGATTCCGGGGAGCAGTTTTAAACAGCTTCTGATTCAAAACATTCTCTAAATTCGGACAGCCTCTCAGATATTCCGGATTTTTTAAGTAACTTTGAAATTTGAATATATCAGACATACAGGATATGGGAAAAGTCATAGCAATAGCCAATCAGAAAGGCGGAGTGGGCAAGACCACGACCGCCATCAACCTTGCCGCCTCGCTTGCGGTGCTTGAAAAGAAGGTTCTCATCATTGATGCGGATCCGCAGGCAAACACGACTTCAGGGTTGAACTTCTCGCCGGACAATGACGAGAAAAGAACCGTCTACGAGGTGATGATCGGCACGATTGACATCAGGGACGCCTTGATTCAGACGGAGATTCCCGACCTTCAGATGATTCCGTCCCACATAAACCTTGTCGGAGCGGAAATCGAGATGATCGACACCGAGGACAGGGAGACCATACTGAAGAGGAGGCTTGCGCCGATCCGTGACAACTACGACTACATCATCATCGACTGTTCCCCATCCCTTGGACTGATCACAATCAACGCCCTCTCGGCGTCGGACTCGGTGATGATTCCGGTCCAGCCGGAGTTTTTCGCGCTGGAAGGGCTTGGAAAACTGCTCCAGACAATCCGGCTGGTCCAGAACGGAGTGAATCCGTCGCTTACCATCGAAGGCTTCGTCGTGACGATGTTCGACGGCAGGACAAAGGTTCACGCCCAGGTCGTGAACGAGCTTAAGGAACACTTTCAGGATATGGTCTTCAACACCGTGATCCAGAGGAGCATACGTCTTAGCGAGGCACCGTCCCACGGAAAGCCGATTATCCTTTATGACGTGGTCAGCAACGGCACAACCAACTATATGAACCTCGCCAAGGAAGTGCTTGAGAAGAACGAGAAATGAATATATTCCCGCCACCACCCCGGTGAGGCAAGCACTTTCCCCGAGGGAATGGATTCAAGGTAGGAGTAACGTAAAAAGTCGCGGATTGGCAGTTCATTTCCAGTGCGGTACGGATTTACCGCCAAGAATTGCCGACGAGCGGGAGATAAGGAACAATGAGCAACAACAAGCAGGAAAGCAGGCTGGGCAAGGGACTCAGCGCCCTTTTGGGGGACATTCAGACAAGCGGGCCGGAAAGGAAACCGGTCGGTTACATAAACAAGGAGATCGCCGGCTCGAAATCCGAGCAGGACTACGGTGACGTGCTGCGGATTCCGGTGGATCTGATAGAGCCGAATCCTTACCAGCCTCGTATGGCCTTCGACAACGAGGCTCTGGAGGAGCTTGCGGATTCAATCAGGACATTCGGGCTTATCCAGCCGATCTCAGTCAGGAAACTCAAGAACGGACGCTACCAGATCATCAGCGGCGAGCGCCGCTTCAAGGCTTGCAGACGCGCCGGGATGGACATAATCCCGGCCTACATCCGCGCGGCCGACGACCAGGGAATGCTGGAGATGGCCATAGTGGAGAACATCCAAAGGCAGGATCTCGACCCGATAGAGGTTGCGATGAGCTACCAGAGACTGATGGACGAGTGCAACCTCACCCAGGAGATGATGGCGCGCCGCGTCGGAAAGAAACGCGCGTCGGTGGCCAATTACCTCAGGCTGCTCAAGCTTCCTACCCAAGTCCAGCACGACTTGAAGACAGGACTTCTGAGCATCGGCCACGCCAAAGTGATTCTCGGAGTGGAAGACCCACATATTCAAGAGCTTCTATGCGACCTTGTGATAAAGGAAGAGCTTTCGGTACGGCAGCTCGAGGAGAAAGTCCGCAAGCTCTCCAAGAGCGAAGACGGCAAATCCTCGCCAAAGCAGCAGGATCTTCCTGACGAGTATTACAGGGTGCTCGAGCACATCGGCAAGTTTTTTGATAACAGCATCAGCCTGAAACGCTCGGCCTCCGGCAAAGGAACGATGACCATCAAGTTCAACTCAGACGAGGAAGTGAGCAGGTTCCTCAAGGCGCTTGAGGATTCGAACATCTGACAAATGACAATGAAGGATCTGATTCTCAGGATATCTGTGGCTCTTGTCTGCCTGACGGCCTTTTCCATCGCTGCGGAGGCGCAGTTCAGGGAGGAGGCGTTCAACCAGACCTACAATGACCCCAGCGACACCACCGCGGCAAGAGACTCCATCGACAAGATGTGGTCTTTCCGGGAATTTTTCAGAGGAGTGTCGCACAAGGACACGACCTTGAGAATCGGGACGATGTTCGCCGGTTCAACCGTGTTCATCGGCTCCGAGCAGATCTACAACAGGCAGTACTGGAAACTTCCGATAATCTACGGAGGGCTCGGTACGACAATAGGTCTTGGAATCCACTACAACAGCAAGTACAGGCATTCAAAGAAAGGCTATGACATCGCGATGTCCCTTGATCCGGATATGGAGTTCGAGCTGGACACGCGGTCCAAGGATATGGCCACCTATATGTTCGCCAGCGCCGGCCTGATCTACTGGGCCACCCTGATGGACGGTGTCTACAACTACAAGCGGGACGTGAAGAACCAGCCGGGGAAGGCCACGATATATTCAATCCTCCTGCCGGGACTCGGACAGGCGTACAACGGAGAGTTCTGGAAGATTCCGGTCTACTGGGGGATGATGATCGGTTCCTATCATTTCTATGCCCTCAACAGCAAGAACTACAAACGGTTCAAGCGAATCCACAACGAGGCCACCAATCCGGAAAGCGGCTACAGCGGCAACTACACGGCGGAAAGGGCGCTGTATTTCAGGAACGTATACAGACGCTACAGGGACTATTCGGTAGTGGCCCTGGTCGGAAGCTACCTCATCCAGGTAATCGACGCCAACGTGTTCGCCTATATGCAGGACTTTGAGATGAGCGACGACCTCACACTGAAAGTCACCCCGACCGTCATTTCGCCGTACAATGAATATATTCCGCCATACAGCGAGTATGCCGTCGTGTCCCCGAGTCCGAGCAGGCTTCCGGCTATGTCTTTCGGCAGCGGAGCGTTCGGAGACAACGCCATCGGAATCAAAGTAGGTCTGAGATTTTAACAATAATGCATCAAGGATGAGAATAACCACACACGCCACGCTGTCCGCCATCGCGGTCATATTTCTCCTGTTCCAGACGGACACATACGCACAGGTGTCCAAGAAAAGGCTGAGGGAAGAGAATCAAGAACTCAGGCAGCAGATCGACTCATTGCGCAAGACCGTTGACAGGCTGCAAAAGGAGAGTTTGCTGAAAGACAGCATAGCGAGTGAGATGATTGATGTCTATAAAGAGAACCAAAACCGGACCGCAGCCGGTATAAATCCCGAGGACTACACGCAGGAAGTGACAGACAGCCTGCTGAGTATCTGGTACTTGCATCGCCAGGTAAGAAAAAGCGAGGAAGGCGACGGCTATGATATGGATTCGGTGCGGTTCACATCCGACGTTCCGGATGATGTGATGAAATCCAGGCTGGAGAGGATGAACTCATTCATCACGCTTCCCTACAACGACAAGGTCCGCAACTATATGGTGTTGTATTCAGAGAAGATGCCGACCAAGATGGGGACAATCCTCGGGCTTTGCAAGTACTATATGCCGATTTTCGAAGAGACTTTCAGCAAGTACAACCTTCCTGACGAACTGAAGTATATGGCCATCATCGAATCGGCCCTGAACCCGGTCGCAGTGTCCAGGGCGGGAGCCAAGGGGATGTGGCAGTTTATGTTCAGGACAGCGAAGACCTACGGCCTGGAGATTAACTCCTACGTTGACGAGAGACTCGACCCGTTTAAATCGGCGGACGCGGCCGCACGCTACCTGACCGACTCATACAATGTATTCGGTGACTGGAATCTTGCCATTTCTTCCTACAACTGCGGTTCCGGAAACATCAACAAGGCAATCCGCAGGAACGGAGGCAGGCGTGACTTCTGGTCTGTCTATGAGTATCTTCCGCGCGAAACAAGAGGCTATGTCCCGGCGTTCGTCGGAGCTATGTACGCCATCCACTACAGCAAGGAGTACGGACTTGCTCCCGCCGAAATGCGGATGCCCGTCCAGCTGGACACATTCGAGATTCGTAAAAATCTGCACTTCAAGCAGATAAGCGACCTGGTAGGAATCTCTGTCGAAGAGTTGAGAAACCTCAATCCACAGTACATCAAAGACATCATACCGGGAGAAAGCAAGACATACATACTCAGGATTCCATACAACTACACAAGCGGCTTCATCGCCCACGAGGACTCGATCTACACCTACAAGGCTTCCGAGTACCTTAACCCTCAGACACTTGTGGACACGGGACAAGCCAGCGGGACATATTCCGGCGGTACAGTGACATACAAGGTCAAGAAAGGTGACACACTCGGAAAAATCGCGGCAAGATACCACGTGACCGTGAACCAGCTGAAGAAGTGGAACCATCTCAGGACGACGAACCTCAGCATCGGACAGAGAATCCGCATCTACAAGGGAGGCTCCTCACCAACATCATCCACATCCCAGTCCGCATCCTCCAACGAGCTGAATTACACCACCTACACCGTGAAAGCGGGTGACTCGCTCTATACAATCGCGAAGCGCTATCCTGGTATGACAGCCGAGAAGATTATGAAATTCAACGGAATAGGGAGTAACATCAAGCCGGGGATGAAACTGAGGATCCCGCGATAAAGGCTCATAAGGTCATAACGGCCTGAACCTTCACTTCCGAGACCGAAGGCTTCGGCCTTTCCATAAATGAATATCCGATATACGAGGCTCTGAGATACAGTTTCAGTGCCTTGTATGTTCTTTTGCCAAGACGGATCTTGCAACCGGCGAAAGCGGACAGGCTCCATCCTCGCCCGTAATATGCCGGAACGGTGAAGTTACCCGGGGCATCCCGCTCATAGGAATAGATACGGTCATCCCAATTATCCACGATGAATACTGTCCCCCGCATCCAGACACTGTATCCGTCAGTCTTTCGTCCTCCGTCCAAATAGGCCAGACCGGCCAAAGAGCGGCACAAAAGACCTTCGGCTCTTGTCCTGAGCCTCCACGATGGTTTGTCGGACGGCCCGTAACGGGCAGACAACCCGGCGCTTGACCAGTCCATATCCAGTCTGGCTCCGGTGCGGTATTTCAGAACCGGCTCGTAAGGCCGGACGCGTTCTGTGATCCTCACGGTGGTGACGAGCCTGTCTGTCATCTGAAAAGGGAATGTCAGATTAATCCTGGCCTGTCTGACGGAGCGTTCAGAGCATCTGGCCGCAAGATCCAAAGAGACAAAGGCTCCAGACCTTTCAACGCCGAAAGCAAGGCCATATTCATCAGAAGTCTTTGTCCAGCTTCGTATTCCACCGGTTTGTTCAGAACTGAATCCGGAGGAATAGCAATGCGCGGCTGATGACAGTTTCCATTCATCTCCAAGTGCCGCCACACAGCCCAGAACCACCCCGGGACACTTTCCGGAAAAATCCCAAGCCGCCTCTCCGAAGAAATCGACTCCACGCCAGGAATAGCGGAAATCGCCTGACACCTTGCCTCCAGAAAGCGATGTCCTGGCATTCATCGGCGAGGTCAGACCGTAACCGGTCAGGGAGAATTGACCGTTTCTGGAATGCCGGGTGATGTTTGCGCCGGCCATAAGCGAAATCTCCGCCTCTTTTCCGCTCTCGCACCAGCGGCGCAGCCCGGGGAAAGAGACAAACGCGGTCAGGACAGTTCTCCCTGTAACGAAATCAGCCGCCACTCCCCTATGGCTTCCGATTCCGGACCACGATCTGGATGGTGACAGCCCGGTGGGCCGCCTGTAAAACGACGAGGAGACGGTCAGACCTGACAAAGACATTCCGCTCCATAGCACAAGCCCTTGGCCGAACCGGGTGTTGAAGTCCCCTACCATCACCTTTCCCGGCCGCCTTCTTCCGTATAGCGTCATATTGACAGACCAGGAAGATGGCGGGAAGAGGTCTTTGTCCGAGTATTTCGTTCCGGCTGATGATGAAAACTCGAAGTTGTCACCACATCCCATCCTGTACCTGGCTCCGTAGCTGAAAGCATCTCCCTTGGCTGCGACACGTGTCAAGGCTTCCTGTGAAACGCGGTTGGAATCCGTGGCGACAGCTCCGGGGAGGCTGACGGAAACGAATGACACAAAGGGTTTTAGAGCATCAGCAAAGTCATTTCCGAAACCATCTATAAGAGCAAGTTCAGAAACAGACAGGACATCTCCATTCCGAGACCGGTAGTCCAACAGGCTCGCGACCTGGTACTGGCTCATAAGCCCGCTTGAGGCAATCCGGCTTCCGGAGGCAAGGTTGATTTCCAAAGGGTGCGAGAGAAAGGCGGAGAATCTCTGTACTTCCTGCTCATCAAGTTCCTCTTCGGAATCCGCGCCGCAAAGATAGAGAATCGCCCTCATCCTGTCATCGGACCGGACACTCGCCGCCACGTGGGCAGGGAGGGACAGCAAGACACACAGTGCCACAATGAAGTTCTTCATATCAAAACGCATCTCAAATATATTCAAGTCCGGTCTGCAAGTTATGGCAAAGAAACAGAAAAAAGAAAAGAAAAAAGAAACGCATAGAAGATTTTTCTGTTTTTTAAGGAATAATGCCTACTTTTGTTCTTTACTATAAACAACGAACCACAATGAGCAACGTCAGACTATATGACAAGTCTTTCAAACCGTTCATTCCAAACGAGCGGCTTGAGAAAGCCATCGACAACGTAGCCGCAAGAATCAACAAAGACTTCGACGGGTGCACGGACTGCCCTGTACTTCTATGTGTACTTAACGGCTCGCTGATGTTCACATCCGAGCTGATGAAAAGGCTCACTTTCAACTGCGAGCTGATCTGCATAAAACTCTCTTCCTACAGCGGCACCAGGACAACCGGGGAAGTGCGCGAAGTAATGGGACTTACAAGAAGCATAGAGGGCAAGCGGGTCATCGTCGTGGAAGACATCGTTGACAGCGGCAACACCATTGTGGAGCTAAAGAGGATTCTTGAAGGGAAAGGCGCCGCCGAAACAAAGTTCTGCACTATGCTGCTCAAACCCACATCCTACACCAAGGATGTAAGGCTGGATTATGTGGCGATGGAGATTCCGGATGACTTCATAGTCGGATTCGGATTAGACTACAACGAGATAGGCAGGAACCTGAAAGACATTTATGTATTAGACACTGATATGAAATATTTTATTCTATTCGGCCCTCCGGGCGCCGGCAAAGGCACCCAGGCCACCGCAATGGTTGAAAAGTACAATCTTTGCCACATTTCCACCGGCGAGCTTCTACGCGGCGAAATCGCCAAAGGCACTGAACTCGGGCTTAAGGCCAAGGCTCTGATCGATGCCGGAGAGTTGGTTCCGGACGAGGTTGTGGAAGGTATGATCGAGAACAAGTTCAAGACTGTGACCGGAGTCTCCGGCTTCCTTCTTGACGGATTCCCTCGCACAATCGCCCAGGCCGAGGCTCTTGACAAGATGCTTGAGAAAAACGGGGAGGCGGTCACCTCAATCGTCTCGATTATGATTCCTGACGGGACGATTATGGAGCGCATCAAGCACAGGGCGGCCATCGAGGGACGCGCGGACGATGCCAAGGACGAGACAATCAACAACCGCATCAAGACATACCACGAGAAGACCGAGCCGCTTATCGAGTTCTATAAGAAGGCCGGGAAGTACGAGGAAATCGACGGAATCGGAACCATCGATGAAGTAAGGGAGCGAATCTTCACAATGATGGACAAGGCATAGCCGCAGTCTGAATATTACAGCCTCCTTATAAGGAAAAGGACTGGTTTAGAAACTGTTCTGGATTATTTGAGAAGTTTGTTGAGGTGAATCACTTTTCCCCTCTCAATTATTCCAAATAATTCAGAATAGTTTTATTTATCGCTCAACCCACCTGCGTCAGCTATGCCGAGCCGGGTTTATGCCAAGGGAGCGCATCGTGACGAAATAAAGGAGAAGAGGGGGCAATCACTTGACTTCTAGCAAATCAGACCATTCGGTCGAGTAGAGGCGGGAGGTGAATTCCCGACGGATGCCGTCAGAGTAGTGACCCGGGCGCTGCGTGGCAAGTCGCAGAAGATTCCGTCCGGAGGTGTTGACCTGATCCATCAGCCGGGAGATTCTGTCGTCACGCTCCCGGCTATCTCTGTCAAAATTGAAAAGAGTCGCCTGAACGGCGTCAGAATCCACGATGTCGTAAACCACGACACCGGCTTTCTTATATTCAAAGCCATTGCGGAACACCATCCGCAAGGCCTTCAATGCGGCAGCGACGATCTCGGGCGTGCTGCTCGCCGGGACATCAAGCCTCACACTGGCGTTCGGAAAATACTGCGGCAGGTCATCCCGGAAGCGGTTGGTCTGGATGAAAACAGCCACTGAATATGCCGCCGTACCGTCCGAACGGAGTTTCTCGGCACATTTCCCGGCAAAGTCAGATACCCTGAGCGTCATCTCCTCCAAATCGGTCACCATCTTGTCAAACGACCTGGAAGTACAGATGCTCTTGCGCTTATCCACACGCTCGTCCCCGACCATCCTCCTTCCCTGAAGCTCGCCCCAAGTCCTGACTCCTCCTATTCCCATCATCCCCCGCACCCATCCGGACGGCCTGCCGACAAAGTCCAAAGCTGTCCTGACCCCGGCGGCCTCAAGTTTCGGAGCGCCGCGGCGGCCAATTCCCCAAACATCACTTATCGGTGTCAAAGCCAAGGCCTTGCGGATTTTCTCATCGGAATCTATGATGCAGACTCCCCTGTAGCCTTTATATTTCTTGGCAAAATGATTGGCAACCTTGGCGAGAGTCTTCGTGTGCGCGATGCCTATGCTCACCGGGATGCCGGTCCAGCGGCGGATGCGCGTGACGAGTTCCGAGCATATTCCCGGAAGACGCTCGGGCGGGACACCGTCCATATCCATAAAAGCCTCATCGATTGAATAAACCTCCAGACGAGGGGCGGACTCGGCAAGAATCGACATCACGCGTGAAGAAAGGTCGCCGTAAAGCGTATAGTTGGACGAGCGGACCACGAGCTTACCCTGCTCCACAAGATAACGCACCTTGAAGAACGGGGTTCCCATCTTGATGCCCATAGCCTTGCTCTCGTTGCTTCTCGCCACGACACAACCGTCATTATTGGACAGGACAACAACCGGACGGCCTTCCAGTTCCGGCTGGAAAGCCCTCTCGCAGGAGACAAAGAAATTATTGCAGTCAACTAACGCGTACACACCTTCTTGATGACATAGGTGACAACTCCCCAGACAGTAAAGTCGTTGGACTCAGTCACTTCTATCGGGGGATAGTTCTCGTTCGCCGGCAGGAGCCACATCTTCCTATGGTCAAGCATATCATAGGACACACCCGGCCTGGAGGCCTTGACCGCCTTCCCGTCCGAGGGGTCGGTAAAAGAGATGAACTTAAGGGCGAACTCACCGTCGATGAAGCAGACGGCCATATCCCCCTCCCCCGGCTCTATCGACTTGTCAACCACAAGGACGTCACCTTCGTTCACATCGGCGTCAACCATCGAATCACCGACCACCCGAGCGAAAAAAGTCGCCGCCGGATGCCTCACCAGCTCCTTGTTCAAATCTATGAACGAATTGATGTAGTCCTGCGCCGGAGACGGAAACCCGGCGTGCACGCCACTCTCCATCATCGGAGCCAAAGTCTCATTCTTTTCCTCTTCCATCGTCAGTTTTTGAATATGCCCACGCAGATTAACGAAACCCTGTCCCGCAATCCAAAGCCAGTCTCAAAGCACCGGGACAACGCGCTTCCAAGACTTTTTTCCAAAGACTTCACGCCGTATCCGGGCGCAGGAATGTCTTTGTTCCACCCAAATCACAAAATACAAATATAGTGATTCTTCGGGAAGAGACGCACATTCGCCGCCCACCCTCCCATACATTTTCCGCAGCGGGAGATGCGCCGATAAAAAATTTACGTATTTTTTGAAAAAATTATTGTTTTTCATAAACAAATTAATATATTTGCAAAAGAAGCAAAGCCGGTGGTATTTCCGGACACGATTAACTACAAAACTTATAGAATATGATTACCTGGTGGACATCACTCAGCACGGCAATGCAGGTGCTTTGGGCAGTAACACTTTCCGCTACTCTTATTTTCGTCATCCAGACGGTTATGACATTCCTTGGGTTCGGAGGACACGACACCGACTTCGATCTTGACACATCGGACGGAGCCTTCGAAGCCGACCCATCTATGAACCTACTCACATTCAGAAACTTCGTGAATTTTTGTCTCGGTTTCGGATGGACCGCTGTCCTGCTGAGGGAGAAGATTGAATCCGGCGCGCTGCTTATCTTCGTCTCGGCCATTGTTGGCATATTGCTTGTCGCCATCGTTATGTGGATATTCAAATGGCTTAGCGGAATGCAGCAGACCGGCAACATCGACATACGCAAGTCGGCTGTCGGATGCGAAGGGAGGGTCTATCTCACCATCCCCGGCGAGCGCAAGGGTGAAGGAAAGATACAGATCACCATCAACAACGCCATCAGGGAATATGACGCTGTCACCGACGGAGAGACAATCCCGAACGGCAGGTCCATCAGAGTCATCGAAGTCATCAACGACTACACCTTGCTGGTGGAAGAGCTTACCTCCACCATAATCTGACAACACGATGGTCTGAAGCGCAGGCCACATTATTCAAAAAAATTCATAAAAACCATTAATTATCATTGAATATGGAACTTTCTCTTATCCTAATCCTCGTCGCAGTCATATTCGTGACATTTTCGGCGATTCTCAAGCGCTACCGCCGCTGTCCTTCGGACAAGGTGATGGTAATCTACGGTAAGACCGGCAAAAACAAGAGCGGATCGATTTCTTCCGCCCGGTGCATCCACGGAGGCGCGGCCTTCATCTGGCCTGTGTTCCAGGACTATGCGTTCCTTGACCTGAAGCCTATTTCCATCGAGTGCAACCTTACCAACGCACTTTCCAAGCAGAACATCCGAGTAGACGTGCCTTGCCGCTTCACCGTCGGAATCTCCACAGAGCAGGACAGTATGACAAACGCCGCGGAAAGGCTTCTCGGACTCTCCATCGACAACATCCAGAACATCGCCACCGACATTCTCTTCGGACAGCTCCGTCTGGTCATCGCCACGATGGACATCGAAGAGATCAACTCCGACCGCGACAAGTTCCTCGTGGCTGTAAGCCAGAACGTCGAGGCAGAGCTTCGCAAGATAGGTCTTAAGCTCATCAACGTGAACGTCACCGACATACGTGACGAATCAGGCTACATCGAGGCTCTTGGTAAGGAAGCCGCCGCAAAGGCCATCAACGACGCCAAGAAGAGCGTTGCCGAGCAGAACCGCTACGGTGAGATCGGTAAGGCCGAGGCAGACAGGGACAAGGACATCAGAATCGCCGAGACTCTGAGGGACACCCGTATCAAGACAGCGGCGGCGAACGCCCTTGCAGTCCAGGGTGAGAACACCTCAAGGATTGACATCGCCAATTCCGACGCCTTGAGACGCGAAAAAGAGGCCGAGGCCGCCCGCATAGCTGTGGCAGCCGAGAAGGTACAGGCCGCCAAGGCCCTCCAGGAGGCCTACCAGAGCGAGCGTGACGCAGAGCTTGCTCGCGCCGAGAGAGAGAAAGCTACGCAGCAGGCCAACATTGTCGTACCAGCGCAGGTAGACAAGGAGAAACTCATCATCGAGGCTGAGGCCGAGGCTGAAAAGATGCGCCGTATGGCTCAGGGTGAGGCTGACGCGATCTTCGCGAAGATGGACGCAAAGGCACGCGGTACTTTGGAGATCCTGTCAAAACAGGCTGACGGTTTCAACGAATTGGTCAAGGCTGCCGCAGGAGACCCTCAGAAAGCCGTGCTTATGCTTATAGCCGACAGGCTTCCTGAACTTGTCAAGACTCAGGTCGAGGCTGTCAAGGGCATAAAGATCGACAAGGTCACTGTCTGGGACGGGAACGGCTCAGGCAAGGACGGCAAGACATCTACCGCCAACTTCATCTCCGGTCTGATGGGTTCCATACCTCCGCTTCAGGATCTGTTCAATATGGCCGGAATGAATCTGCCGGAATATCTGAAAGGCAAGGAGGTTAAGCCGGAAGAGCAGTCTCAGGTAGAAACAGCTGAAGAATAATCATTATGCCGATAGTAGTAAATGTCGATGTGATGCTGGCCAGGCGGAAGATGACTTCCGCCGAGCTGGCGGAAAAGATCGGTCTTTCGGCGGTAAACCTGTCGATTCTTAAGACGGGCAAGGCCAAGGGTGTCCGGTTCAGCACACTCGACGCGCTCTGCAAGGCATTGGACTGTCAGCCGGGAGATTTGCTCGAGTATTGTGAGGTAAACCCTGAATAGTTGGATTTCAACAGTCATCCTTAAAGGGGGCGAATAAAAACGGCGTTTTTATTCGCCCCCTTTGTCTTTTTATCCGCCACTGTGTGACAGCTCCGTACGTACACGGGAAAGGCCTTTTCGGCCGCCGCGCGACGAATTCCGGCATTTTTAGCCACCCTCATCATCTTTTCATTATATTTGCATATTCAAAACACATTCTCATAAGGCAACCATTAAAAAGTATGAATATGAAAAAAACGATTCTTCTGATTGCCGTGACGGCGGCGGTCTTCTGCGCCGGAGCGGACGCCTCAGCACAGAGGAAAATCAAGAGAAGCCAGCTGGTTCTGGATGGTTCGGCGGTCAATGTCAATCCACTCGCAAGGACATCGCCGGTCGAGGAGAAACTGAAGTCCCTGACCAAGCCGGGCATCGAATATGCTCCGACGAAGACAGTCTATCTTTACCCTGACGGACAAGGCTCGAACCAAGGGATAGTCGAGGACGGAGTGGCCGTAACCCAGGGACCGCTGGTGTCCAACGGACTGGAAGGGCCGGAAAAGGCAGGCAAATGGGGATCCATCTCAAATGTCACCGACAGCGCCAGGATTGAACTGTATTTCCCGGAAAAGCCTAACGGCCAGATGGTCATAACCTGTCCGGGAGGAGGTTATCTCAATGTATCATCCTGGAACGAAGGAACTTACGTCGCCAAATGGCTGAACGACAGAGGCATCGCTTGCGCAGTGGTGAAGTACCGCCTTCCGAACGGCCACTATGAGGTTCCGCTTCAGGACGTACACAACGCATTCCGCTATTGCAGACATCATTCAGAGGAGTGGGGCGTCAGACAAATCGGTGTGATGGGATTCTCCGCAGGAGGACACCTCGCAAGCACGGCGGCTACAATGTACACCGACTCGACGACAAGACCGGATTTCTCCGTACTCATCTATCCGGTAATCCTGATGGACGAGGAAGCGACAAACCACGGAACAGTCAACAACCTGCTCGGCCACGCCAAGGACTGGGCGGAAAGAGAAAACAGGACATTTGCGCAGTGGTACGACGGACTATCTGAATATGAAGGGCTTAAAAAGAGATACACCACCTACAGGAATGTCACCCCGACAACTCCTCCGACCTTTATTGGTGTCAGCGCCTACGACCGCACCGTGCCGGTGACAAGTTCCGTGAAGTACTATCAGGCCCTTGTCAGGAACAATGTTCCGACAGAGCTTCACATCTACCCGAAGGGCGGACACGGCTGGGGATTCACCGACCTGAGCCTTGGCCTCGACCCGAAAATCTACAAGGACAACCTCGGTTCGTGCCGTCCTGAGTTCTCCGCCGCGCTTGAAAGATGGCTTGGCCAACAACTTGAGACAGTGGACGGAAAGAAGGAGGCACAGAACACCGCTCCTGTGCAGTTTACCCATAAGCCGGATAAAGTCATCCATCTGTACCCGGAAGGCCAGAATGTTGACAAGGGTATAGAGGGTGTGACACTCGGGCCTGGAGAGTCGAACGGGTGCACAAAGCCGGAAGAGCTGACCAAGGATCTGAATCTCAAGTACACAGGCGACAGCGCAAGGTTCGAGCTTTATCTTGCCAAGAACCCTAACGGAAAGATGGTGATCATCTGCCCGGGCGGGGCCTACTGGTTCACCGCCTTCGTCCACGAGGGGCAGTACGTCGCCGAATGGCTTAACAGCCAGGGAATCAGCGCCGCTGTCGTGAAATACAGGCTTCCTTACGGACACTGGAATGTGCCTTTGTACGATGTGCAGAACGTATTCCGCTACTGCCGACATCATTCGGAGGAGTGGGGGGTCAAGCAGATCGGGGTGATGGGATTCTCAGCCGGAGGGCACCTTGCCGCGACGGCTTCCACACAATACGTCGATGCGGTCACAAGGCCGGACTTCTCGATTCTCGTCTATCCTGTCATCTCTTCGGAACCCGGTGTCGGTCACGAGGGCAGCTTCAACAATCTGATCGGGACAGAAAAGGGATGGTACGACAGGAAAGGAAAGGATTTCGAGACCTGGGACTCAGGCAAGAGGAAATACGAGAGCCTGAAGGAGAGATATTCATTGGACAGGCAGGTCAGCGCCGACACGCCAAAGACATTCATCATATTCAGCACCAACGACAAAGGCGTGCCTCCGGAGAACGAGGTCCGCTATTTCAACGCGCTTGTCGAGAACGGAGTGCCTTGCGAGATGCACGCCTTCCCGGGCGGCGGCCACGGCTACGGATTCCGCAATGTCAAGTACGGCAGCGACCCTATCCGTGAATATCGGGCCGATTTCCTTGGCTCGATGGCAAGGTTCCTTCAGGAACTGTAGTTTACCGGACACGTCGCAACGCGACAGAAGGGGTTTCGGGGAAACCTTTCCCCGCGCCCCCAGGGGCTGTCACGCCAGTGACTGGGGGTTGAATAAAGGAAAAAGGGGGTGACTAAAAATTGCAGAATTCGTCGCAACGCGACAGAAGGGGTTTCGGGGAAACCTTTCCCCGCGCCCCCAGGGGCTGTCACGCCAGTGACTGGGGGTTGAATAAAGGAAAAAGGGGGTGACTAAAAATTGCAGAATTCGTCGCAACGCGACAGAAGGGGTTTCGGGGAAACCTTTCCCCGCGCCCCCAGGGGCTGTCACGCCAGTGACTGGGGGTTGAATAAAGGAAAAAGGGGGTGACTAAAAATTGCAGAATTCGTCGCAACGCGACAGAAGGGGTTTCGGGGAAACCTTTCCCCGCGCCCCCAGGGGCTGTCACGACAGTGACTGGGGGTTGAATAAAGGAAAGAGGAGGCCGGGTCAAAAGAGATTTTGATCCGGTTTTCTTATGTCCGCTATTTCCT
>CAYWIW010000029.1:0-31987 GCA_964458425.1 uncultured Muribaculaceae bacterium | reverse complement strand
CAGGAAATAGCGGACATAAGAAAACCGGATCAAAATCTCTTTTGACCCGGCCTCCCTCTCTTTAATCAACCCCAGTCACTGGCGTGACAGCCCCTCGGGGCGCGGGGAATGGTTTCCCCGACACCCCTTCGGTCGCGCCGCGACGAATTATGCAATTTTTAGTCACCCTCTCTCTTTAATCAACCCCCAGTCACTGGCGTGACACCCCTGGGGACGGCACGGCCTTTGTACCCGACTACGCCGCGTTTGTCGCGGATACCGTCATAAAGACCGATGTCACGGTAGTATCGAAATTCGGCAGGAATGCACAACCGCTTAGACATATTCTGTGTTATATTTGTAAACAGCTACATCAATTAATTTCATTATGAGCAAACATTTCTACAAACTATTGTGTGCCGTTCTGGCCGGTGTCCTGCTTTGCCCGGCCGCGGCAAGCGCTGACGAACGGGATTTCGCCGGCATCGGCAGATACGCAAAGGCCAACAAGGAATTGCCGTCTCCCGCCAAAGGCGAGCGGCGCGTGGTGTTCCTCGGGGACTCCATCACGGATTTCTGGATCAACAACAGTCCCGGATTCTTCTCTTCGAACAACTACATTGACCGCGGCATAAGCGGCCAGACATCGTATCAGTTCCTTCTGCGCTTCAGAGAGGACGTAATCAACCTTAAACCGGCACTTGTCGTGATCAATGCCGGAACAAACGACGCTGCTGAAAACACCTGCCCCTTCAATCTTGACATCACCTTCGGGAACATCGTCTCGATGGTGGAACTTGCGAAGGCCAATGGGATAAAAGTAATTCTGACATCCGTCCTGCCTGCTTCCGGATTCAGCTGGAACCGCGGCATCACCGACGCGGCCGAAAGAATCTCAGCCCTGAACGACAGGATCAAATCCTATGCGTCCGCTCACAGAATCCCTTACGTGGACTACTACAGCGCGATGGTAAGCGGTGTGGAGCGTTCGTTGAATCCGGAGTATACCTCAGACGGTGTACACCCTCAGAAAGAGGGCTACGCCGTTATGGAATCCCTTATCCACCCTGCCATCAGGAAAGCGCTTCGCTAAAAGCCGGCCGCGTACAAGACAACAACCTTATAACAAAAACGATGACAACAAAATTCCTTATCACAGCCCTGTCGCTTCCACTGCTGCTCACGCAGTGCGGACCGAAAGACAATGCGGCCTACGATTCATTCCTGGCCAAAGCCAACGAGACTATGGACTCGGTATATTCACACTACGGCACGGACTCGACTTTTCTGCTGCGGGAGAACTACCCCCACGACAAAGGCTACGAGGCGACCTACCTTGCCTCGCAGGAACGGCCGAACGAATATTCATACCTCTGGCCGTATTCAGGCACCCTTTCCGCGATGGCGGCCATCTATGAGGCCACAGGCGATCCGGCGGTCCTTTCCGAGATTGAAACCCGCGTGATTCCAGGTCTCGGGAATTATTATGACGAGGCCCGCACCCCTGCCGCATATTCGTCCTACATAAACAACGCCCCGCAAAGCGACAGGTTCTATGATGACAACATCTGGTTAGGCATAGATTTCACCGACCTGTTCCTCGCTTCGTCGGATGCGTCATACCTCGACAAGGCAAAGACGATCTGGGCCTTCATCGAAAGCGGGACCGACGATGCGCTGGGAGGCGGCATATATTGGTGCGAACAGAAGAAACACTCAAAAAACACCTGCTCAAACGCTCCGGGAGCCGTGTTCGCACTCAAACTGTTCAAAGCCACATCGGACAGCCGCTATCTTGAAAAAGGGAAGGAGCTGTACGGCTGGACAAAGGAAAACCTTCAGGACACCACCGACTTCCTTTACTTCGACAACATCAACCTGAAAGGCGAGGTCAACAAAACCAAATTCGCCTACAACAGCGGGCAGATGCTTCAGGCAGCCTCACTCCTCTACAAAATCACCGGAGAGGATTCCTATCTGACTGATGCCGAGAACATTGCGAAGTCAGCATTCAACTACTTCCTGAGCGGCGGAGAGGCCAGCGACAGTCTCGGTGTTTTTCCTCGTTTCAGGAACGGAGACATCTGGTTCGACGCTGTAATGGTGAGAGGTTTCATCGAACTGTACACCATCGACCGGAACAATGAATATATGGACGCCATCTGCAGGAATCTCCAATACGCGTGGAACAATATGAGAGAGGCCGAGACCGGACTGTTCAACAGGGACTGGGCCTGCGACAGAACCGACAAGCGCAAATGGCTGCTGACACAGGCCGCATTCGCCGAAATGTTTGCCAGAGCCGCTTCATACCATCAACATCAGTAGTATGACAATGAAAAGACACACCATCCTTTCACTCGGGCTATTGCTCTGCACAGCGACATCCTACGCCCTGGAGACACCCGAGTGCGTCAGAGACAACACCGCCGTGAACACCCCTGCCAGATACTCGGTGACAAACAGGCCTCCGGTGGAATCACGTCTGTTCCATTCCAAAGCGGTGGAAAAGGAAATCAGACGGGTGAAGAAACTGCTCACGAACCCGAAACTGGCCTGGATGTTCGAAAACTGTTTCCCGAACACGCTCGACACCACCGTCCATTTCCGCAAGGACGATGACGGCAAATACGACACCTTTGTCTACACCGGAGACATAGCCGCGATGTGGCTTAGGGATTCAGGCGCCCAGGTGTGGCCATACGTACAGCTCGCCAATTCCGACACGGAGCTTAAGAATATGATTGCCGGAGTGATCTGCCGCCAGTTCAAGTGCATATGCCTTGACCCTTACGCCAATGCCTTCTACGACGGGCCTAAGGAGGGCGAATGGAAAACGGATCTCACGACGATGATTCCCGGACTCCACGAGCGCAAATGGGAAATCGACTCCCTGTGCTACCCTATCAGACTCGCCTACGAGTACTGGAAGGTGACGGGAGACGCAAGCATATTCGATGAAGTATGGCTTCAGGCGATCGCCGATGTCGTCAAAACCTTCACAGAGCAGCAGCGCAAAGACGGGACAGGGCCTTATGTGTTCCAGAGAAAGACCGAGCGGGCTCTTGACACTATCAACAACAATGGTTTGGGAGCGCCTGTGAGCGGCTGCGGACTCATTGTCTCCAGCTTCCGTCCATCCGATGACGCCACCACATTCCAATACCTCATCCCGTCCAATTTCTTCGCGGTCTCATCACTGAGAAAAGCCGCCGAGATTCTGTCGAAGGTAAACAAGGACGAGGGGCTTGCCAGAAAATGCGCGGAACTCGCCGACGAGGTGGAGGCCGCGCTCAAAAAGCACGCTGTCTACAATCATCCGGAATATGGCAGGATCTACGCATTTGAAGTAGACGGTTTCGGCAATCATCTTCTGATGGATGACGCCAATGTCCCGAGCCTTCTTGCAATGCCATACCTCGGGGACGTGGATGTCAACGATGAGGTGTACCAGAACACACGCAGGTTCGTCTGGAGCGAAAGCAACCCGTATTTCTTTTCAGGCACGGCGGGCGAAGGCATCGGAGGCCCTCACATCGGGTACGATATGGCGTGGCCGATGAGCATAATGATGAAAGCGTTCACTTCCCAAAACGACGAGGAGATCAAGGAATGCGTCACTATGCTCCTGAACACTGACAACGACACCGGCTTTATGCACGAGTCATTCAATGTGAACGACCCTTCCGACTTCACACGCCCTTGGTTCGCCTGGCAGAACACACTGTTCGGGGAGCTTATCGTAAAACTTGTGAACGAAGGAAAGGCGGATTTGCTGAACAGCATACAATAAGACAACGTCCTGCCAAAGGCTCTCCCGGCCTTTGGCCTTGAGGCGGAGACCCCTGTTTGTCTGAAGCTTTTTTACTCACAAAGCTTCAGACAATTCGTTTAGGCTGGCGATTATCAGTCTGGAGTACACTTTTGTCAGAATCGGACACAACAACGGTTGGCATTTTTGCGTATTTTTACGGCACAAATGTTAGCCCTATGAATAACCACATACAAAACGTCCCCACGATAAAGCCGATTATCGTTCTATTTGTACTGTTGGCGTGCCAATTTACAGGCGCTTTCAATATCCGCCAATCCACAAACAGCGACGGGCTGACAAGCAGCGCTGTCCTCACCGTGGCCCAGGACAGCTCCGGCTTCCTCTGGTTAGGGACTCTGGACGGAGTCTGCGTCGCTGACGGATTGTCCATAACACCGTTCTCCAAGGTTTACCCGGGTCTGTCGCTTTCAGGGAACCTGATAGAGAAGATCGTATGCGCCGGCGAGAGACACATCTGGATAAGCACCAACCACGGGCTTGACCGGCTTGACAAACAGACAGCCACGCTTCTTTCCTTTCCACAATTCAACGGGCAGGAGCACCTTTGTGTGGATTCCGGCGGCAATCTTTATGTCATCGGTGTGGACAACGCCATATATTACTTTGACTCAGACGAAGACAACAAGGATTTCCGGCTGCTTACCCAGACAGGGCCGGACAACCAGAACGTCAAGTCTGTGGCGAAACTCGGCGAGAATCTGGTTGTGTTCGGCGGGAACGGTGTGGAATCATACAGACTGCTGACGGGGCCCGACGGCAGGCCGAGCGGCGCGGCCTACGGGAAGCACCTGTCGGATATGCCGGTCAAATGCGCCCACCAGACAGGCAAGACAGTCCTTGTGGTCACTGATGACAACCGTATAGTGGCCGTTGACAGGTCAGTCTCCCCGGTATTTGTGACCGACATCTCAGATTATGCGCGTCATATGGGCGATGTCTCGGACATCACCTATGACATCAACGACAACATTTACGTCTCCTTCTCCGCCAAAGGTGTACTGCGTCTCCATAAGACACAGACCAATGACTATGTGGCGGAGAATCTTGGAATAAACGCCGGCATATTCTGTCTTGAACGTTCCTCCAACCAGCCCGTGGTGTGGATCGGCTCGGATTGCCGCGGACTTTTCACCTGCTACGACAGCCCGTACGCCATCCGCACCTACAGTTTCTCGGATCTCGGCAATGTCATAGGGCATCCTGTGAGGTCAATACACTATGACGGCAACAAATCGCTGTGGCTCGGCACCAAGGGCGGAGGCATATTGAAAATCAATAACTTCGACAAGAGTTTCCAACAACTTGACCGTTCGGCTTCGTACAGGCTGTTCACCACAGACAACAGCGAGTTGAACCACAACTCCGTGTACGCCTTCGCCGCAAGCTCCCGCCCGCTGCTGTGGATAGCCTCGGAGGAAGGGCTGAACTACTACAGTTACACGGACAACCGCATCCACAAGGTGACCAGGCATCCGGCGGTAAGGTATATTCATTCCATCTATGAGGAGAATGACTCGACCCTATGGCTCGCCTCGGTGGGGAACGGCATCATACGATGCAGGATATCGCCCCCGTCCGCATCGCCGGACATTTCGATTATGAAGGTCTACACCACAGACGGAGGCAGATTCGCTTCGAACTATTTCTTCTCGATGTCATCCGACACACAGGGACGGCTGCTTTTCGGTAACAGGGGCAAGGGGGCGTTTGTGCTGAAAGGCGACACCCTTTCAAATGTCAGGCTCAATTCCAGATACGAGGCGAACGCGATAAACGATGTGTTTGCGGTGGCATACGACGGGACGGTCAAATGGCTCGGCACAGGAAGCGGCCTCCTCAAGGTCAGCGACACCGGAGAGAAACTGTTCTTAGGCCGGAAAAGCGGATTCACCAGCAACACCGTACACGACATAGAGACAGACGCTATGGGCAGCCTTTGGATTTCGACAAACAACGGGCTTTACCGCTTCGATCCCAGAACCGAGAAAATACACTACCTTGGCAGAAACGAAGGTGTTTCCGTCAACGAATTCAGCGACGGGTCCGGCTTCAACTCCAAGCAGATGCTGTTTTTCGGAGGCACAGACGGATTCGTGACAGTCTCAGGCACTTCCGGTTTCGAATACCCTGAGCTGCGCAGCGAACCCATTGTCATACACCAGTTGCAAGTGCTTGGGAAGAACGTGCTTCCCGGCGAATACCTATCCTACGAAAGCAGCACTCCGACACTGACCCTCAAGAGTGATGAGAAGTACTTCACGGTGACATTCTCGACACCCGACTTCCTGAGCCCGCTGGATTATCACTATCTATACTCCCTTGACGGGCGCGAGTGGATAGACAATGACACCAACGGCGCAATCCACTTTACGGAAATGGGCTATGGAGAGCACAGGATGCAGGTGAAATACGCCAACAGGATGACCGGCGAAGAAGGGCAGCCGTTCAAGCTCGACATTCACATCAAGCCACCGCTTTACCTCACAGGAGTAGCCAAGGCCTTCTACATAATAATGGTACTGGGTCTGCTGGGCTGCGTTACAATGTTCTATTTGTGGAGGCTGCGCAAAAGGCGCACCGACGAGATGGCGGCGATAGAGCAGAAGCACAAGGAGAATATGTACGAAGAGAAGCTCCGGTTCTTCACCAACATAACCCACGAGTTCTGCACTCCGCTGACACTCATCTACGGCCCTTGTGAACGGATATCATCATACGGCGGCGCGGACGAGTACATCAAGAAATACATCGGGATAGTCAAGACGAATGCGGAAAGGCTCAACTCACTGATACAGGAGCTTATAGACTTCAGGCGTATCGAGACAGGACACGAGGTTCTGAAGATTCGCACCGTCAACCTCAGCGACCTGTGCTCGGAGACGGTCGCCTCATTCTCGGATCTCGCCGAAAGGAACGGGATAGAATACACCTGCAACATCGAGCCGGACATCCTGTGGAACACAGATTTCAGTTCAGTCCGCAAGATTCTGAACAATCTGATTTTCAACGCATTCAAATACACCAACCAGCACGGCAAGATCAGTGTGGATGTCTATACCAAGAACAACCGAGTCGTCATTTCCGTCTACAACACGGGCAAAGGCATCTCCGAGGAGAACAAACGGAAGGTGTTCAACCGCTATTCAGTGCTCGACAATGTGGAGGAGAACGCCGTGAAAGGGACGGCCCGCAACGGACTCGGACTGGCGATATGCTACGGTATGGTCAATCTGCTCAACGGCAACATCGACATCGACAGTGTAGTCGGTGAATATGCAAGGTTCAACGTTTCGCTTCCTCCGCTCAAGGCTGACTCGAACGAGGAGATGATAGCCCTGAGGGATCCGATAAACGACGGTGCCTATTCCAACCTGCCAGGGGGGACGTCGGACGCCGGGCAGGAGTTAGGCATCCCTGAAAAAATGGAGAAAGGCAAGTACACTATCCTTGTGATTGATGACAACAGAGACATACTGACCCTGCTGAGGGACAGCCTGGGAGGCTACAACGTCATTTCTGCCGACTCAGCTGAAACGGGGCTGAAGCTAATGAAAAAGAAGATGCCTGACCTGGTGATAACCGACATAATGATGCCAGGGCAGGACGGTCTTGGCCTCGCCCACCAGATAAAGTCCAACCGCCACACGATGCACATCCCCGTGGTCATCCTGTCGGCCAAGACAAGTGAGAAGGAACGGACCGAAGGCATTGAGCAGGGAGCGGACGCCTACGTCAGCAAACCGTTCAGCGTCAAGTACCTGAACGCTGTAATCTCCCGCCTGCTTGAAAGCCGGAAGACACTCAGGGAGTACTACAACTCGTCAGCCAGCGCATTCGAGTACATCGAGGACAATCTCATCGGCATTGAGGACAAGGATTTTCTCGAAAAGGCTATGGAATACGTTGACGCACACATCGAGGACAGCGTCCTAACACCACAGGTTCTCGCCGACGCGATGCAGATGAGCATTCGCAAGCTTTACCGCAAGTTCAAGGATCTCAACCAGCCTACACCGAACGACTTCATAAAGAATATGAGAATCGCCCACGCGGCGAAGCTCCTCCTCACGACATCCAACACAATCCAGGAAATCATCTATATGACCGGTTTCACCAACCGATCGCACTTCTACAGCGAATTTGACAAAAGGTACGGTATGACACCGAAAGAATACCGCAAAACCAACAAAGTGCCGGATTCCAACCTTGGGCAATGATAGACAGAGACAGCCCGGTGCCCGATTCTGCACAAAATGTAAAATTGCCGGACACCACACTAATAGCCACATCTTTGTCACGATGCAACACTCCCGTAATAAATAAACACACTAAATTTCGCTCATACAAACAGCTCAATAATCACATAAAAACCAATCATAATCAACTCATTTAAAATTTTAACCGAATGGACAAATCCAGACTCAAAAGATTTTGGCTCGCATTAGGAGGCAGTCTTGCATTGGTCGCCGGTTTCGGCTCACCTACGCAGGCCTTTGCCGGGCCACAATCCTCGGCTGTTCAACAGGCAGCCGTGACAGTTAAAGGTACTGTCTTCGATGAAAACGGCGAGCCCGTTATCGGAGCCACCGTCGTGGTCAAGAACGCCAAGGAATGGTGCATTACCGATGTTGACGGCAAATTCACCATCCAGTGCGGGAAGGACGCCACGCTTGTTTTTTCCTGTATAGGGTACGAGACACTTGAAATGCCGGCAACGGCTGATTTCAGCCACGTGACACTCGCCCTCAAAACAGAAGTCCTCGATGACATTGTGGTGATAGGCTATAGCACGACCACCCGCCGCGCCGCGGTCGGAGCCGTGGATCAGGTCAAGGGCGAACGGATAGCCGAGCGTCCTGTACAGACAATGACCCAGGCCCTGCAAGGCGCCGCCCCGAACGTCATCATTCAGTCCAACACCTATGACCCTAACCGCCAGAACACCCGTTTCAACGTGCGAGGCGTCACCTCGACGACGAGCAGCGACCCTCTGTTCGTAATCGACGGGATCGTGGCTGACGACGGAGCATTCAACAGACTGAACCCAAGCGACGTGGAGAGCATCTCCGTGCTTAAGGACGCCGGAGCCGCCGCCATCTACGGCTCACGTTCCGCCGCCGGTGTCATCCTCGTGACAACAAAGAGCGGAAAGAAAGACAGCGCTCCGCAGGTGACTTTCTCAGCCAATGTGGGCTGGGAGGATCCTTACTATAATTACACTGCGGTTGACGGCTACCAGAACGCCATCCTGTACAATCAGGCCCTTGTCAATTCCGGGCAGACCCCTTCGTTCACACCGGAGCAGATCCAGGATCTGTACAACCACCGCGGCGAGGAGCGCTGGCAGCTTGACGAGATCAGCCAGACCGCACTCCAGCAAAAGTACAATATGATGGTACAGGGAGGAACGAAGAACACCACCTATATGTTCTCGCTCGGTTATTACAACCAGGACAGCAACCTTGTCGGCAAGAACAACCAGGGTGTCCAGCGCTACAATATGCGTATGAACATAGGCACGGACATAGGCCGCTTCCACATCGGAGCCATTATGCAGTTCACACGTAACGACTCGCGCACGTCAACAGCCCTGCTCGACAACGTCTACGCCAACTCCAAGCGTACCCCGAAATATTACTACAACAATTTCCTGGACGCCGAAGGCAGATACGTCGCCAACAACACTGTCTCCGACCAGCACGCCCTTGCCGAATTGTCCGGAGACGGCTACGACAAGTACCGCAACAACGACTGGAGCGGAACCCTCAACGCGGAATTGAAGCTTATCGAAGGCCTGAAGCTCAGAGGTGTGCTCGGTGTCAATGTGAACACGCAGACCAGAAGCTCACGCAACATCCCTTATGTGTTCTACAGCGCATCCGGCGAAGAGCAGGCGGTGTCCCCAAAGGATTATAGGGCAAGCAACTGGAACGCAGACTCCTACCGCATCAACTCCCAGATCCTGCTCGACTACAACAGGACATTCAACGACGCCCACACGGTCATCGCCCTTGTGGGTCTCACGAATGAGTCCTACACCGACAGCTACAACGAAATCTGGAAGGACTATGTGGATCCGGACCTCGGAATAGCCACGGATATGACCAGCAGCGAGGTAGGCTACATCGGCGGAGGAACATTCCTCGACAACAATTCGCGCACATCCATCAATTCCGTCATCGGACGCGTCGGCTACAACTACGCTGACCGCTATCTGACGGAGTTCACCTTCCGTTACGACGGCTCCAACAAATTCCATCAGGACTACCGCTGGGGATTCTTCCCGTCCGTTTCACTCGGATGGAGGGCGACCGAAGAAAAGTTCCTGCAACGCTACCGGGAGAATGTGGGAGATCTCAAGCTGCGTCTTTCGTATGGTGTACTCGGCAACCAGGCCGTGGGCAACTACGACAGGTACACCACATACTCTCTTAACGCCAACGGCTACGTGATAAACAACTCTCCGGCCACATCCGCAGGATTCCAGCTTGGAAAAGAAGACCTTACCTGGGAAAAGACCAAGACCTACAATGTCGGAGTCGACGCCACGTTCTTCAAGAGCGCCCTTCAAGTCTCGTTTGACGCTTTCTACAAGCGCACTACCGACATCCTTCAGACTCCTCGCTACCCGGGTCTGTACGGAACGCAGGTGGCCAAGGCCAACATCGGCGAGATGAGCAACCGCGGCTGGGAGCTGTCAGTCCAGTACTTCCTGACCTCGCGCGACTTCAACCACAGTTTCAACTTCAATCTCGGAGACACCAAGAACAAGCTCCTCAAGTTTGTGGGACACGAGCGTATCGACGTGATGGACGAGGCCTGGGCTCTTTTCCGCGAGGGATTGCCTCTTATGAATTACTACGGCTACGAGTGCGTGGGGATATTCCAGAGCTACGAGGAGATCGAAAGCTCGGCCACACCGGCCGGCCTTGCCATCCAGCCTGGTAACCTCAAGTACAAAGACCAGAACAATGACGGCGTGATTGACGAGGATGACCGCGTGGTCCTCGGAAATCCGTTCCCTCGCTTCACTTTCGGTCTGACCTACGGTCTCACCTGGCGCGGCTTTGACTTCTCGATGTTCTGGCAAGGCGTAGGAAAGCGCTCCCAGTTCATCCGCGGAGAGAACCTCGAGCCGTTCCACGCCAACTATTCCCAGACCATCTACAAGCATCAGCTTGACTTCTGGTCTCCGACCAACACCGATGCGGAGTATCCTCGACTGGCCACAAGCGGTTCGGACTCCAACGTCAACGACTTCGGCCGCGGCAACTCGAAGATGATACTCAACGCCGCCTACGCCCGTCTGAAGAATCTCACGATAGGTTATAGCCTTCCAAGTTCAGTCACCCGCTTCTTGGGAATGTCGAAATGCCGGTTCTACGTGACCGGAGAGAATCTCTGGACTATTTCAGCCAACTCTTGGATCGACCCTGAAGTGACAAACGCATCATCCACGATGAGCGCCGGAGGCGACCAGTCGTACAGGGCATATCCATCACTGCGCTACTACGGTTTCGGTCTTGACATAACATTCTAAAATCGCGAAGAAATATGAAAATGATCAATAAATTGTTTGTTGCCGCAGCATTTGCCGCAAGCTTTGTTTTCCCGGCTTGCAACGGACTCGAGCAACCGCCGACAAACCAATACACCGACGCGAATTTCTGGACGGCCAAAAACGCCGAGACTATGGTGATGACCGCATACTCCCAGATTTATGGCGCCGGAACAATGTGGTCGGACGAAAGTCTTACCGACAATCTTTACAACGGCTACAGAATAGAGGATCAGACAAGAGTACGCCGCGGCATCGCCACGTCTAGCCTTGGCCTGTTCAGCTGGAACGATCTCTACACGGGCATCCGCTCCTGCCACACTTTCTTGGGCAACTCCGACCGTATTCAAGGACTTGACGAACAGAGAGTCGCAAGGCTGACCGCCGAATGCCGCTTCATCCGCGCGCTACTCTATTTCCGTCTGACCAACCTCTACGGCGACGTGCCTTTCTTCTCGGAAGACCTTACTCTTGACGAGGCGATGACAATCAAGCGCACACCGCGTGCGGAGGTTATCGCATCGCTCACCAGTGACGTGGAAAGCCTAATCAAAGACCTGCCGACCGTGGACAACCTTCCTGACACCGAAAAGGGAAGAATCACACAGGGAGCCGCGGCTATGCTTCTCGCAAGAATGGCCCTTATGGACAGCAACTGGGAAAAGGTGGCCTCCTGGTGCCAGAGAATCGTGGACGGCGAATTCGGACATTATGAGCTTTTCCCTTCCTATGAAGGCCTCTTCAAGGAAGAGAACGAGTACAACTGCGAAGTGATCCTCGATTGCGGACACGTACAGGGAGTGCGCACTTGGGGAGAGTTCAAGAATATGAAACCGCCGACACTGCGCGCCGACTACGTGACCTGGGTGCCGACACAGAGCCTTGTGGACAGCTATCTGACACTCGGAGGATACACCATAGACGAGGAGGGCACGGACTACGACCGGAACAATCCTTACGCCAACCGCGACCCAAGGATGGACGCCACGATCATCCGTGACAAGTCCGAGCTTTACGACCCTTCGACCCAGACCCAGCACACAATCTACATCAACGCCGCCTCCGGACAGACAGCCGACAACGTTGCGACAACCACCGCGCCAGGCCAGTACTGCACATACACCGGCTACTACACCCGCAAGTGGTTCTCACCGATACTCAACGACAACGCCTACAATTCAGGCCTGAACATCATCATTATGAGATATGCCGACGTTCTGCTTATGCTCGCCGAGGCCAAGAATGAGTTAGGCCAGATGACCGCCTCGGTGTGGGACAGCACGATCAAGCCATTGCGCCAGCGCGCCGGTTTCACGGCTGAAAAAGCCTTGAATATGCCATCGGGCGACCTGCGCCAGATAATCCGCGACGAACGCCGTGTCGAACTGGCCCTCGAAGGTCTGCGCTGGTGGGACATCAAGCGCTGGAAAGCCGGCAGCGAGTATCTTAACGGCCCTGTGAAAGGGTGTACCCACGTGGGCGGCCCGGCAGTGCTTGACACATACAGCTTCGATGAAAACAGAGACTACCTTTGGGCTGTGCCTCTTGACGAAATCGACCTTAATCCGAATCTGAAGCCACAGAACACAGGCTATGGCCGTTAGTCGCCAAGCAATAAGTATATACATCGAAATCAAACAAACCAGATTTATTCAAAATGAAATACAATTACATCAAGAGCCTCGCTCTCATAGCATTCCTCAGTGCGGCGGCAGCTTGCACCAATGATATGGAATACACCGACACGACCGCCACTCCGGTCACCTCATTTTACGAGCCTGTCAACGGCAAAGCCATAAAGCTCGTAGCCTCCGCCACAGCCTCAGTGCTGTTTGAATGGGAAGCCTCACACGCCGGGGACGGCGCGATGCCTCAGTACGAAGTGGTCTTCTACAATGCCGGCAACACCTCGGAGCCTATCTATAAGGTCACTTCCGACAATTCCGGAGCCCGCCCTATGGCGACCATAACCCACAAGACACTTTCTAAAGTGATGGCGGCGGCCGGAGTCGAAAGCGGACAGACAGGCACCATCAAATGGGGCGTGCTTTCATACGCCGGAGTCAATGTCACCCAGTCAACCGTACTTAACGATTTGACCCTTACAAGATTTGAAGGATTCGCCGAGATTCCTAACCAGCTTTATCTCGCCGGCAACGCTTCAGAGACAGGCGAGGATCTCACCAAGGCCCGCTCGTTCTCAAAGCCGGATGCCGAGACCTTCGAGATTTTCACCCAGCTCAACGCAGGGGAGAAGTTCTACTTCACCGCTGACAGGGACGGTCTGGCCACCTACAGCCTCAACGGCACCAAGATCATCGAAGGCAACGAAAACGCCTCCTCGGTGGCAGAGACAGGAGTGTACCGCATCAGCCTCGACTTCTCCACCGCAAGCGCGAGCGTACGCCAGATCGGCCACGTGTATATGCGCTTCACCGATTACAATGACTTCACAGGCCTTGGAGACGGCCAGCTGGCGTTTGAATTCAAATACAACGGAGCCGGAGTCTACAAATCCGATGCTGTCACAATCACCACATTCGACACCGGTTGGTCTTGGGATCCGTTCGAGTCTCGCTGCAACTTCCTGATGGTTTACGCCGACGGCTCGCAGATCACCTGGGGGCCGAAGAATCCGGACGAGGACTACAAGCCTGGCTCGCTTGACATCAACACCGAATATTTCAATATGGTCGAATATGCAGGCAGAGTGAACAACAAGTGGAAACTCGCTGATGATTGGTACAATGTACCTCTTGTATATTCGCTCTACTTCAACAGCGACTTCGGGGCTTACAAGCATTTCGCGGAAATTCAGTAATCAGCACAAAACCCGATTGCAATGAAAAGATTAGTTGAACTGGCAGTTCTTTTGGCTTGCGTTGTGTTCACGGGAGTCTCTTGCGACAATGTCGATGAGTACATCGCCCCGCAACCTTATGCCATAGACTGGAACGCGGCGGCGGACAGCGCCACCACGGCTTTGATCCAGAATTTCTGGAACGCTGAGAAAGGGTTCTTCAAAAGCACCACCGTCGAGGACGGAGGCTACAACTACTGGCCGCAGGCCCATGCGATGGATGTGGTGATTGACGCCTATCTGAGGACCTCCGATTCCAAGTACTCGGATATGTTCGGCAGATGGTTCGAAGGATGCAAGCTTCAGAATCACGGTGATCTGAGTGTCTATACAAATGATTACTACGATGATGAGGCCTGGATAGCCCTGACTATGACACGGCTCTACAAGGTCACGAAGGAAGAGAAGTATCTCACTGTGGCCAAAAGCCTGTATGATGACATTATGAACGGATGGAATCCTGCCAATCAGGACGGTGGTCTGTCGTGGCGTAAATCACAGCCGGACACCAAGAACTCCTGCATCAACGGCCCGGGTGCCACACTTGCGTTCAAGCTTTACGAGGCCACTGGGGATGAAAGCTATGCACAGCAGGGTCTGAAAGTGTATGAATGGACGAGGGAGCACCTTATGGATCCGGCGACAGGAGCGGTTGTGGACGGAATTAACGGCGAGACCGGCGAAATCACAGCGTGGCGCTTCTCCTACAATCAGGGGACAGTGATGGCAGCGGCCTATCAGGCCTACAAGTACACGGACAACGCCCTGTACCTGAAAGACGCTCGCCGCCTTGCCTATTACACCATCAATTCCGACAGTTTCATCGACCAGGCCACCAATGTCATCCTTAAGGAAAACGGAGGGAAGCCAGGCAACGGTGATGACGCATTGTTCCGCGCCGTGTTCTTCCGCTATTTTGCTGACATCATCGAAGCACCTGATTTCGACGAGGCGTGGCATAACAAGTTCCTTGCCTGTATGAATTCAAGCTCGGAATACCTTTGGAGATACGGACTCGCCGACAGACGCGAATTCAAATGGATGCTTTTCAGCGGCGACTGGCAGAACGGTGTGTCCGTCGGAGAAGTAGGCTATCTCAATCCAAATGTCAGCGCAGCCTCTTGCATCGAGATGCGTGCCAGAATCGAAGCGGCTGACAAGTAAAGGGTTATAATGACCGACCTATGAAAGAGGAGAGAGAGGGTGTTTCAGTCACCCCCTCTCTTTTTCGTTTAGACTCCCGTCAATCCGTGACGGTTTCGTAGAATCCTGGGAAATGGTTATAAATCAATAACCGAGAATGTCATACAAACAGACACGGACAAAGCGACGAGGATGATGAGCCAGATGACGAAGAGAATCAGGCCGGGATGCCACTTCGGGGATTTGAGTCCGAAGATGAGCATCACTCCTCCATAGAGCATCTCCAGGAAAGGAATGACCACGACAAGAACCAGCGCGACCATAACCAAAGGAATGGACAAAAACGACAGAAGTTCAGGAGCCTCTACAGAAATCACCTCAATCAACCGATTGTAGAAGAAGCCGTTGCCGAGTACCTCAGCCCCCCAGATAAACGAGCACAGGAACGACATCCCGGCGACGCCTACGAGCAGAAGCGCCACTCCGGCCACCACTTCGAACACCCTCCAGACATTCCTCAAGGTTTCGGAATCCCTGCTTGGCCTGGACTCGGTGCGGGAAGTGCTGATGATTCTGGAGCTGATGTCGTCCACGGTGCCTCGCTGACCACGCATCTCGTCCCTCTGCCTGACCGACTTCACGGCAGGCATACAAATCCAAAGGATAAGGTAAGCCAACGGTACGGAAATATGAATCCACGGCTCCAAATACCACAGGAAGCCAAGGCGCAGGCCTCCCAGCAAAGTCAGAACCACAAAGGCGATCCTGAATACGGAAACGTCAGTATTGAAGTAGGCGGCCAGGCCGCTGCAGACCCCCGCGAGTTTTCCGTTCGCCGGATCGCGATAGAGCTTGCGGCGAGGTCTGCCCCCGTTCTTCGAGGCACTGCGTCCCGACGCTCCGGATGTCTCGGCAGACTCTGAACCGGAAGAGTCAACAGACTCTTTCTCAATAGTTTCAGGTCGGCCAAGAACGGCGACCACCTCATTGACCATCTCAATAGTGACGACTCCTCCGGGCCCGCATTTCTCAAGCAGAAGCTCGGCCATCCGCTCCTCGATTCCCTCCATCACCTCAGCCCCGCTCTCTTTTCCGGAATAGAACGACTCCAGTTCGTCAAGATATTCATTGGTGGCGACAGCAGCCTCGTCCTCAAGGGAAAAGACATAGCCACCTATACTGGCATATTCAACTTGTCTCATAATCTCCAACTGTTTCGGGAACAGACGCAACGCCTCCGCTCCGCATTCATATTCATTGCTTTATGGTTTTGATTGTCTCCACTATCTCCTGCCACGCCAGATCCATCTCCTTTAGCTGCTGGCGGCCTTTCTCTGTGATACAGTAGTATTTACGGGGTGGTCCCTGAGTGGATTCCTCCCATCGGTAGGACAGAAGCCCCTGGTTCTTCTGGCGGATCAGAAGCGGGTAAAGGGTACCCTCGACCACTATCATATTAGCCGATTTCAGGTCTTCCAGAATCGAAGAGGCGTAGGCCTCTTTCCTGTTCAGGATGCTGAGGATGCAGTACTCCAGCACCCCTTTGCGCATCTGTGAACGGACATTGTCTGCGCTATTTTCCATTGCTATTCCTCCTTTGACTGAATCTCGCCATATTCTCAGCGGTAGGCTCGAATCCCCGCATCATACACTTGTCCGCCGGAGTCCTCGCCACCGGTACGACGATCCACAGGACAAGATAAACCATAAAGCCGGAGCCGTAAAGCAGCATAGTCAGCAACGCTACAATCCTGACCACGGTGATGTCCACATTAAGGAAAGCCGCAAGTCCGGCGCACACTCCCCCGATCGTCTTGTTGTCAAGGTCTCGGAAAAGCCGTCTTCTGGCGTTTCCGCTGCCGCCGTCGTACGTGAAATCCGGGCCTGTTCCAGCCGCGTCGGATCCTCCGGCCTGTTCTCTGCCGGCAGTGCCGGAATCCGTACTTCCGGAAGGAGACTCAGGCTCTCTCGATCCGTCCGGCATACCGAGCTGCTCCACAACCTTTGTGACAAGAGCCAGATTGACGACACGGTAGGAGGCTCCCCCGATGCCCTGGTCAAACAATTCAGCGATGCGGTTCTCCAAATCGGCCATCACCTCTTCCCTCGCCGACTGGGTGTCCCGGTCAAGGCGACTCTTGAAATGATCGAAATAAGTGGAGAGCCTTGCGTAGGCATCCTCATCCAAAGAGAAACTTCTGCCGCCCACACTGACATTTACAACTTTTTTCATTTGCTTATCTATTTGATTATTAATAATATCTTTCATAAACTCAACTCTTGCAGGAGCATTAACCTTGCTTTGCAATTAATTTTACATCGCAAAGATATAAATAATTTCAGATACCTTGCAAGACAAAGTACTAAAATTTTCAAAAAAGTTGAATGAGACCGGAATATCCGAAGGATGGCTTCCGCAACGGGGAAAGGAGCGGAGCGCGGCTGGAAGGGTCGCCACCGCCACCGTTCCCGGCCGCATCCGCCGCGAAGGCCTTGCAGGTAAAGGAAAAAATGAGTATCTTGTGAAGTCTGTCGCCTTTGACAATTTTCGAGGGACAGCCGGAGAAGACAGACTATATTCATTAAATATTGGAAAAAAGTTTTATGAGACGCTCTTTACTTCTGGCTTCGGCCATATTCCTGCTCACAGGTGTTTTCGCACAGGGCAAGGACTACGAATCACAACGCCCTGCTCCCGAAAAAAGGCTCTTCCGCTCGGAAGCCGTGGAGAACAAGATCACGCAGATGCAGGGTATCCTGAAGAACCCGCGCCTTGCGTGGATGTTCGCCAACTGCTACCCAAACACACTTGACACCACTGTTCACTTCGGCAAGGACGACGCGGGGAATTTCAGGACGTTCGTTTACACCGGAGACATACACGCGATGTGGCTGAGGGACTCAGGCGCTCAGGTTTGGCCTTACGTTCAGCTTGCCAACCAGGACGAGAACCTCCGGAATATGCTGGCAGGCGTAATCAACTGCCAGTTCTCTCTGATTTGCATCGACCCATACGCCAACGCATTCAACGACGGCCCTACGGGCAGCGAATGGGATTCGGACTACACCGATATGAACCCTTACGACCACGAGCGCAAATGGGAGATCGACTCGCACTGCTACCCTATCCGCCTGGCCTACCAGTACTGGAAGGTCACCGGTGACGATTCAGTGTTCGGAGACACGTGGATGAATGCCATACAGACCATTCTCAAGACCTTGAAGGAGCAGCAGCGCAAGGACGGGCCGGGTCCGTACAGATTCGCCAGGAAGACCGACAGACAGTTCGACACCAAGTCCAACGGCGGGCGCGGCAACCCTGTCAAGCCTGTCGGGCTGATCGCCTCGGCGTTCCGCCCATCCGACGACGCAACAATGTTCGAGTTCCTCGTCCCTTCCAACTTCTTCGCTGTCACCTCTTTGCGCAAGGCCGCCGAGATTCTGACAACAGTCAACAACAATAAGAAGCTTGCTAAGGAATGCCTCGATCTGGCAGCCGAAGTGGAGAAAGCCCTTTACGAATATGCCGTGGTTGATCATCCAAAATATGGCAAGATCTTCGCGTTCGAGGTCGATGGTTTCGGCAACCAGCTTATGATGGACGACGCTAATGTTCCGAGCCTTCTGGCGATGGCCTATCTCGGAGACATCGATGTCAACGACCCTATCTACCAGAACACCCGCCGCTTTGTCTGGAGCGAGGACAACCCGTATTTCTTCAAAGGAAAGGCCGGAGAGGGCATCGGCGGCCCGCACATCGGCTACGACTACATCTGGCCTATGAGCATAATGATGAAGGCTTTCACCTCACAGGATGACAAGGAGATCAAGTGGTGCGTCGAGACTCTGATGAAGACCGACGCCGGCACCGGCTTTATGCACGAATCCTTCCACAAGGACAACGCCGACAAGTTCACGCGCGCCTGGTTCGCCTGGCAGAACACCCTTTTCGGCGAGCTGATCCTCCATCTGACCGACACCGGCAAGCTTGACCTCCTCAACTCAATCAAGGTCAAGTAGCCGCCCGGGCACTCCGTAAGCCGCTCCAAGCTTACGAGCGCAGGTCAACACTACGCCCATAAGTCATCCCGATTACACGAGGTACGACCTTGACGTGAGATGTCCTCACCCCCAAAAAGGCCGGGTGACACATTAAAACCAAACAAATCCGCCGCTGACCCTTACTGGAGCAGCGGCGGATTTGCATTGTGAGCATTGGCCACTCTCCCACGCACAAGACGAATCACAAACACACCCGTGCGCAAACAACAGATTCGCAGACAAAGTCGGTCACGCAAAAGTCCGAATCACAGAGTCTGCATCTCAAAGTCTGGACACAAAGTCAACATCTGAACTGCGCCATTCCACCTCCGCTGAAAAGGGGTGATAAGCAATCGTTACCTGCATTTTATTCTTGAAACTGCCCACACCAAATGACCCAAAATGATTATGGCGATTAAGACATAATACTAACCGAAAACCACAAATTTAACCAAACGTTCACTTCAAATCGAAAAACTGCTGAAAGGATTGTCTCGGAGGTGATTGAAGCTGTAAAAGGATGGCACGAATTGGCAACACGATTAGGAATTTCCAAGAGAGAGATGGATCTGTTTGCCGGAGTATTGGATGGTCGATACAAGGCGGAATAACTATTATAGTGTGCCCAATCGCCAAGCGATACGAGATATATAATTGATTTGCACATAGTTGAGCAATAGAATGCGGTTGGACTTTGGATTATGCCACGCAAACATAAGGTAAGCCTCCGGTTCGCAAAGTGGATGTATGAGACCGCCACCCGCAGCTCACGGAGCAGTCGCCTCCGTCTTGAAATCAAATTAACAAGTCATCCTTTATCGGAGGCTTACAAATGAGTTAGAACATCCATACACTTTAAAATTCAGAAATGGGTACTACATCTATCTTATAACCGTCTTTTTCAATCGTACGCTTATCATTATTAGTGACGATTACAAGCTTGTCGCATTTTAATTCTCCAGCGCATTCAACAATGCTCTCCACTTCACGCTTCGCTGTCTTAGAATTGCTCAAGTCATAGCAAACTTGCACCAAGCATTCTATATGCGCTCCTTTGCGAAGAACGAAATCAGTTTCCTTATCGTTTCGTGAACGATAATAGAACATAGTTCTTTCGACATCATATCCTCTACGGACCAATTCAATGAATACTTGATTTTCAAGCAACCTGCCAAGATTGTCACTCAAAGAGAATGCCTTGGATGCAACAAAGCCGTTATCAACCACATACACCTTTCGAGGGGCTTTCTTCATCAACTTGAGTTTATTGTTGTAACGTGACAGATAATAGAAAAGGTATGGCTCGTGCAAGTAATCCATATATTTCTTGGTAGTATTGACACTAGAGAATCCCAATTCCGCTGTCAGCTCGTTTGCACTTAAAGGATTGCAGAAGTTAGAAACGAGATACAGAGCCAGATTATTCAAATCTGTCACATTGCGGACATTATGACGTTTGGCGACGTCTTTCCATATAATAGAATCAAACAAGGTGTCAAGATAGCCGCGGGTCAATTGACGTGAGGCTACCACTTCAGGATACCCCCCATTCCTGAGATAGTCATCCGTCAATACGAATGCATTCGTTATATCTTCCGGTTTCAGCATATGAAGATCCAGTTTGTGCCAGTCAAAAAACTCCTCAAGACTAAATGGCAGCATTTCCACTTGAAGATATTTCCCGGTTAGAACTGTAGCCATTTCACTGCTTAGCATTCTGGCATTACTGCCTGTTATTACTAGATTCTTTCCCAATCTATAGAGTTCACTGACCCATAGGTCCCACCCATCCAGATTCTGTATTTCATCTAACAATATATATTCATAACCAGGATAGACATCATCCAGAATGCGCATAACGAGGTTTGCGTCCCAAGCCTCCAATAACGCATAATTATCAAAGTTCAAGTAGGCAAAATTCTTGTCCCTAAGCATCAATAATGCTTGAGTGGATTTGCCAACTCGTCTGGGACCTGTTATTAGTTTTATCAAACTGCTATTCAACAACAAATCAACATCTTGATTGCTTCTGCGCATTAAATATGGACGTGACATAAGTTCATCACGTTCTTTACGTTGATTTAGAATGATTGTTTTCATCTGATAGCGTGTTATTCATATGCAATATTACCATTTTTTCTTCAATCCGCAAAGCGTACTGCACAAAAAACATACTATTTTATGCAATAGAAATGTGTAAAGTTGACAAATAACTGTCTCTGGGGGCGCAGGGAAAGGTCTCCACGAAACCCCTTCTGTCGCGCTGCGACTAATTCTGCAATTTTTAGTCAGCCCCAGGAATGATGTCGGCAATTTGCCAATCTTTATTGATATTTCGTTGTGTTTGTATTTAGAAATCTAAAAGTTTTGTGATTTTGCGAACGAGTTCATTTCTCCGTTGAGAAAAGGAATTTGGCCACCTCACGACAGCCGCAATCACACAAGTGGCTTATCTTGCAGCCTGAACACATTTCGGGCTTATAGTCACTGTAGGCGAACATATTCCAGTATTCCACATCAGTAATCATTGGGGACTTGAATATGTGTCCGACGATTCTTGCCGAATGGTTACAGGTGCGAATATTGCCCGATGGGTCAACCACAAAGAACCCTTTGGCAGCCGCACATCGAGGTATTTCGGTTCCGGTATTCCCACGGCGATTCGCATAACTCAATGCCTCCTCTGCAATGTCAAGCATCCATTCTCCTGTTCGGGAGTCAGAGCCAGTTCCTTCAAGTATGACATTCCTCTACCTCCAGACAGAGAACGATTCCACGCCCAAGTGATAGAGTTGCTTGATGACTGTTTTCCATTCTTCCACTGACAGTTCTTTGCCCATTGGATATGTCGAATCGGGTGCATACCAAGGACAGGAATAGAACTTACATTTGTGGTTACACTTGTAGGTCAGTTCCAAAACAACTGATGGTGGAAGTTTGACGGCGTGCATAAGGTCTGTTATTCTATAGAGATGCCAGTCATTCGTTTGATAACATCCAAACTTTCCTTGATAGGATGAGTTAAGCCCAAGTATTTAGGATTGTTACTCAGGAATGCGAGTACGGCGATGTAGCTATCCGGGTCATTGTCCACAGAAATGGTGTATTCAGATTGCTCTTTTGTTTTGAAATAGAACACCGTATGTACTCCATCTCCTGCCAGTTTTTCGCCACCTTCAGAACAATTATTTTGGAAATGGATGGCTTGTTATATACCTTTGTGATTACTAAACATATAATGATATGTTAAAAACCATTTTTCAAACGACAACTGTAGCATTAATTTGCTTATCAGTGATATCTTGCGCCAAAGAACAACCGGGGGTAAAAAGCTACGATGTATGCGGCACATATTCCTTAACCCAAATGTTGTTTTACAGTTCGGATCATGTTGATCTTGACGGCGATGGTCAAGAAAGTGATAATTTTCTTGACGAATTCAAGCGCCTTGACGGCTATTCAGACAGTCGTGCTGTGGCAACTGTTTATAGAAGGCCTTCGGACAAGAGTGAAATTGTGATTGATTTTCATATTCCTTACCACGATGTCAGAATCGACAACAATAACACGGTGGACTGCGGATGCGGATATATCGAAGCTTCTCTTATAGGCAAAATTGACGGAATGCCGGATTGTGAAGAAAACCCTCTCGTGTTCATCATTCTGAGCGGAGTCCCGGATAAGAACAGAATAGGAGAGTTCGGCATTGACGATGTCAGATTAAAAGAGTTCGGTGTTTACGGACAGATGAAAATCAATGTCCATTGCACAATTTACGACTCTTGTCTCAAGCCACACGAAGAGACTTTGTATATGCTTTTTATGAAAGACTCCGAAAACGACGAGTAATTGACAATATCAAGAACATGACTCCTGAAGAAAAAGCAAGAATAAAGATAGACCAGTGGTTTGTTGATGCTGGTTGGGAAGTTATCAATAGGGATGAGTATGAACCGACCTGTACAGCTGTCGCTATAAGGGAAGGGCTACTAAAAGATAATCTCGAAGCAGATTATTTTCTTTTCATAAACGGAAAGGCTGTTGGTGTACTTGAAGCCAAACGTGAAGAAACAGATGCTTTTTCTTCTAAAGTATGCGAACAGGCAGCCTTATATGCTAGAAGCGTACCTAACATATATCAGACATATCAAAAGCCACTGCCATTTATATTTACATCCAACGGAAAGGAATTATACTTCTGTGATTTCCGCGAACAAGACCATTATTTCAAACAAATAATGACTATCCCGACACCTCATGAATTGGTTAAAAAGTTAGGGATAAATGACTATTTTGCCGGACTTCCTACTTTGCGTAAGAAAGGTTTGCGCGATTGCCAATACGAAGCTATAACAGAGTTGGAAAAGAGTTTCCGTTCGGGACAAAAACGAGCATTGATGGTACTTGCCACCGGTGCAGGAAAGACTTATACAGCTTGTCTCGCTGCTTACCGGATGCTTTCTTATACACCGATGCACAGAGTATTGTTTCTCGTTGACAGAAACAATCTTGGCAAACAGGCAGAAGGAGAGTTTGGTACTTTTCGCCTGACTGAAAACGGAGAGGCTTTCAACACTATCTTTACAGTTAATCGTCTTCGTTCATCTTCCATTCCATCTGATAGCAACGTGATTATTTCTACAATCCAACGACTGTTCGCATTCCTGAAAGGAGACACAATTGAGGATAATGAAAACGATGACGAAAATGAACCTACAGAAGAAGTAACATTGCCTCCGAATCCAAATCTACCGCATGACTATTTTGATATGATCATCATAGACGAGTGCCACCGTTCCATTTATGGAAACTGGCGTAAGGTCTTGGAATATTTCGATACGGCAAGATTGGTGGGTTTGACAGCAACGCCTATTCCCGAAACAATGGCGTTCTTCAATAACAACCGTATAGTCAACTATACATTGGAGAAGAGTATCGTTGACGGTGTGAATGTTGATTGTAGGGTGTATAGAATAAAAACACAGGTCACAGAAACAGGCGGAGCTATATTAGAGGGCGATAAATTTAAAGAAGAAACAAGGTATACGGGTGAGGTTAAGACTGTAAGCAGTAAGGAAAACAAAACCTATACAAACAAGGAACTTAATCGAAGTGTCATCAATCCGGCACAGATAAAGTTGATTCTTTCGACTTATCGGGATGTGGTTTATACAGAACTCTTCAATGATCCACAGCGTGAGCCGAATATGGATTATTTGCCCAAGACATTGATTTTTGCTCTCAATGAAGTCCATGCCACAAATATCGTACAAATAGCCAAAGAAGTGTTTGGACGTACTGATGACCGGTTCGTTCAGAAAATCACTTATTCAGCAGGTGACAGCAACGAGTTGATACGCCAATTCCGCAATGACAAGGATTTTCGTATAGCCGTGACTTGCACGCTGGTTGCTACAGGAACTGATGTTAAACCATTGGAAGTGGTAATGTTCATGCGTGATGTGGAATCATTGCCTTTGTATGTTCAGATGAAAGGACGCGGAGTGCGTACAATAGGCGATGAGCAATTGCGCAATGTCACTCCGAATGCATTCAGTAAGGATTGTTTTTATTTGGTTGATGCGGTAGGCGTAACGGAACATGAAAAGACAATTCCGACAGCAAGCGATGAAGCGACCACAAAAAACATCACTCTGAAAGAATTGTTGGAGCGTATCAGTCACGGATATACTCCTGATGAATATCTCAAACGACTTGCCGCTACGCTTGCCCGGATCTATAATAAAGCGGATGATTCGCAGCGGAAAGAGTTTGCCCGTTTGTCTCGTGATGACATGAAAGAACTTTCTGCCAGAATATACGATACTCTTGAAAAAGGCACTCTTCCACCGTTTGTCAGCACAGAAAAGCCCAATTTAGAGCGCAAAGGTCTGGTGTCTCCACTTGCCAATCATGCTGATGCACGGAGATATTTGCTTATTCTTGCGGCAGGTTTTGTCAATACGCTAATGCCCGGAGAAGACACACTTATTTCAAAAGGTTTCTCCATTGAGGATGCCAAAAACACAACGGAGGCATTTGAGGAATTTTGCAGAGAGAATGCAGATGAGATAGAGGCTCTCCGCATTATCTATAACAATGAAGGCGAGCCGATAACTTATTCAATGTTGAAAGATTTGGAGTATAAACTCAAAATGGCAAACAACCATTTTACTCCAAAACAAATTTGGAATTCGTATGCAATTCTTTCTCCAAGCAAGGTAAAGCGTTCTACAACAAAAGAAGAAAGTGATGCTTTGACAAACATCATACAATTGGTACGCTATGCTTTCCGCCAAATTGAGAGGTTGGATAGTGTAGTTACTACATCCAAACAATATTTCAATCTATGGTTAGGGCAAAATCAGCGTGAAATAACCGGCAAGCAGCGTGAAGTAATAAGTCGTATTGTAGATTACATTGCTTCTAACGGTGCATGTACTGTCAAAGATATTCGTGAAGATGATGCGACCCATGCCGCTCAGATGATAAGGGCGTTTGGCAATATGCAGAGAGCTGACGAGGCACTTCATTCACTTTACACATTTGTAGTATTAAGAAAAGCAGCATAACTTATGGCAACAAATAATACAACTGAGCAATCGCTCACCAAGAAGGTTTGGAATTTGGCAACGACTCTTGCCGGGCAAGGTATCGGTTTTACAGATTATATTACGCAGCTCACTTATCTTCTATTTTTGAAGATGGATGCTGAGAATGTAGAAATGTTCGGAGAGGAATCGGCAATCCCGACTGGGTACCAATGGAGCGATTTGATTTCGCTTGATGGATTAGAGCTAGTAAATCAATACGAAGAAACGCTAAAACTGCTTAGTGAGCAGGACAATTTAATAGGAACTATTTATACCAAAGCACAAAACAAGATAGACAAGCCTGTTTATCTGAAAAAGGTTATCACCATGATTAATGAAGAACAATGGCTTATCATGGATGGTGATGTGAAAGGTGCTATCTACGAGAGTATTCTTGAAAAGAACGGTCAGGATAAGAAAAGCGGTGCCGGACAGTATTTTACACCTCGTCCTTTAATTCAGGCAATGGTGGATTGCATCAATCCGCAAATTGGTGAAACCGTTTGCGACCCTGCTTGCGGAACTGGCGGTTTCCTGCTTACTGCCTATGATTATATGAAAGGACAGTCTGCAAGTAAGGAAAAACGTGATTTCTTGCGCGACAAAGCCTTGCATGGTGTGGATAATACGCCTTTGGTGGTAACGCTCGCTTCCATGAATCTCTATTTGCATGGTATAGGTACAGACCGTAGTCCGATTGTGTGCGAGGACTCTTTGGAAAAAGAACCGTCAACCCTTGTGGATGTGATACTCGCCAATCCTCCTTTTGGAACTCGCCCGGCCGGTTCTGTGGACATCAACCGTCCGGATTTTTACGTGGAGACCAAGAACAACCAGTTGAACTTCCTTCAGCACATGATGCTTATGCTCAAAGCAGGTGGTCGTGCTGCTGTGGTGCTTCCTGATAATGTACTCTTTGAAGCCGGAGCTGGCGAAACCATCCGTAAACGCCTGTTGCAAGATTTCAATCTGCATACCATATTACGTTTGCCTACAGGTATCTTCTATGCCCAAGGTGTGAAAGCCAATGTGCTGTTTTTCAGCAAAGGACAGCCTACCAAAGAAATATGGTTTTATGATTATCGTACCGATGTAAAGCACACACTTGCCACAAATAAACTGGAACGCCATCATTTAGACGATTTTGTTTCCTGCTACAACAATCGGGTAGAAACCTACGATGTGGAAAATAATCCGCAAGGACGTTGGCGAAAATACTCGGTAGATGAGATCATTACTAGAGACAAGACAAGTCTCGACATCACATGGATAAAACAAGGTGGTGAGGTGGACGACCGTTCATTGGCTGAACTGATGGCAGACATAAAAGATAAAAGCCAAACGATAAGTATGGCTGTAGCAGAACTTGAAAAATTGCTCGCTAATATAAATGAAGATTGAGTGCATGGAAAACAACAAGATAATCATATCTATGGAACAACAGTTTGGAGAAGTTATAGACATCATTCTCCAACATAAAGGCCGTGCTTCAAGAGCTGTAAATAACGAACTGTTGTACACAGCGTGGCATGTTGGTGGATACATATCAGCAAAATTAAAAAGCGAGGAATGGGGAAGCAAGGTTGTAACAATGTTATCCGAATATATCCGTTCCCGGCGTCCAGACATTAAGGGATATAGTCGGAGAAGCATTTACAATATGGTGATGTTCTATGATGAATATTCATCGGAAACATTCAGTGTAACTGTAGAAAAGTATCTGAACTCTGAATTTGTGCAGCCAAGAACTGCACAAATAGAAGCGAGCCAGCCTACACAAGAGACGAGCATAATTGTGCAGCCAACATCTGCACAAATTGTCCCTTTTGCATTTGGACAAATGCCCAAAATATTGGAGTTGACCACATTGACCAATCACATAGAGATTCTTTGCCGATGCAAAAGTAATAAAGAGCGGATGTTCTATATACTCTATGCCAATAAAGAACATTTAGTGAAGCGAGAACTTCAGCGTTGCATCTCCAATCAGACATATACGGCTTTATTGGGCAGCAAGAATAACATGTCGAAAGGATTGCTCAATGCTTATCCGAATGCCCCAATAATGTTCAAGGATACGTTGTTTGTTGATTTTCTGAATCTTCCGAAGAAGCATAGCGAATCAAAATTGAAAAACAGCTTGGTAGAGCACATGAAACAATTTATTCTTGAACTTGGTAAGGATTTTATCTTTATGGATCAGGAATACCGCCTCAATATTGGCGCATCCACTTTTAAGGCTGACTTGCTGTTCTTCCATCGTGGGTTGCAGGCATTGGTAGCAGTGGAGCTGAAAAAGACGAAATTCCACCCACGAGACCTCGGTCAGTTGGAGTTTTATCTGGAAGCACTCGATAGAGATGTGAAACGCTCTAACGAAAATCCTTCTATCGGCATTATTCTCTGCCCGGAAGCAGACAGGGTTGTTGTGGAATATGCTATGAGCCGAAGTATGAGCCCCACAATGATAGCAGAGTACAAACGTATCCTCATTCCACAGGAACGTATGCAACAGCAACTGAATGAATTTTGCAACCTGTTCTTAAACAAAGAATAGCCTATATGGATACAAAGAAATTACGTCAAAAGATACTCGACCTTGCGATACATGGAAAACTTGTTCCGCAAGACCCTGCGGATGAGCCGGCATCTATCTTGCTTGAACGCATCCGTGCGGAAAAAGAACGACTGATAAAGGAGGGTAAAATCAAAAAGAGTAAGAAGTCCGCAAAGACTTCCGATACGCCCCATTATGAGAACGTGCCGTTTGTGGTGCCGGAGGGATGGGTGTGGACAACACTAGAAGAAATATGCTTGTTCTTGTCTAGAGGTAAATCTCCAAAGTATTCAGATACGGATAAAACCTATCCTGTATTTGCTCAGAAATGTAATCTGAAAGAAGGTGGAATATCTTTAGAACAAGCTCGTTTCTTAGACCCATCTACAATTTGTAAATGGAGTGAGGTATACAAACTAAAAACAGGAGATGTACTTGTCAATTCAACAGGAACTGGGACGGTTGGACGAACACGACTTTTTCACGAAAGTTATTTGAAGAATTATCCCTTTGTTGTTCCTGATTCTCATGTTTCAGTTATAAGAACAGCAAGTGAGATTAAATCTGAGTTTGTCTTTGCTTATATCTCATCTCAACTTATACAGCAATACTTGGAAGATAATCTTGCTGGAAGTACCAATCAAAAGGAATTATATATCGGAGTGTTGTCTGATTTATCATTTCCACTTCCACCTCTTACTGAACAACAACGTATCGTGGCAGAAATAAAAAAGTGGTTTGCCTTGATTGACCAAATAGAACAAGGAAAATCTGACTTACAAACCATCGTCAAGCAAACCAAGAGTAAAATCCTCGACCTTGCCATTCATGGGAAACTCGTACCCCAGGACCCGAATGATGAACCAGCCATCGAACTTTTGAAGCGTATAAATCCCGGCTTCACACCTTGTGATAACGGGCATTATCAGAACTTGCCTTTTGAAGTACCTCATAATTGGTGTTGGACAATACTTGGAAAAATTGGCAAATGGCAATCTGGTAGCACACCAAGTAGGCTGAATAAGGATTATTATAATGGAAATATTCCTTGGCTAAAAACAGGTGATTTAAACGATGGATATATTACTCATATTCCCGAATACATAACAGAGAAAGCCCTGAACGAAACTTCCGCAAAACTTAATCCTGCTGGAAGTGTATTAATTGCCATGTACGGAGCGACGATAGGCAAGATTGGAATATTGACTTTTCCTGCCACAACGAATCAAGCCTGTTGTGCTTGTGAAGTTTTCAACGAGATAGACAAAGAGTTTTTATTTTTCTTTTTATTATCACATAGAGATGGATTTATAAAAATGGGAGGTGGTGGAGCACAGCCCAACATATCCAAAGAAAAAATAATAAACACCTATATCCCGTTGCCGCCATTTGCGGAACAAAAAAGAATCGTAAGTGCTATTAGAAAGGCATTTGTCCAATTAGATACAATAATGGAGAGTTTATAGGCTCTCCTTTATTGTATCAAGATGTTTGAACGTAAGATTTATTGCCTCGACTATCCTTTGTTGTTCTTTGTAAGTAGGAATTGGTACTTCTATTTCTTTAAACAGTTTTTTGTTCAGATGCGGAATTGCAGAACCGACCTTATTTTCTCTCAGTATCTTACGATGTAAGTTTATAACTTGCAGGACATAATCTGTATTCATATCATCTTTTATAGATAGTCGCTTGAAAGTACTGCCTTGATAGCCCTCAATTGGAGCCCTGAAAACTTCTCCAGAATTTTCTCCGTCAACCAATATCAGAAGTGAATTTGCCGGTGTAAACCTACCTGATGTAAGCATTTTAGCTTCACGTTCTCCTCGTAAAAATTTGACATCAAGATTTATTCTTTCAACACCTATTTGCTTCTTCCCGTCGCTTAAAGAACACAACATTCCCATGGGGGCAACACACCATGAATCAGGCAAGTTCTGATAATGCCCGATACGTACCCTTTATATTGTTACTGTATTTATTTTAATTCAATGACATATGGTAACAAAATTCAAAAAACATCTGACCAAGACCAACTTGGCAAAGAACACCATCGCATCGTATGTATGGACGGTGCAGTATTTTTATACCCAATATGGGGAGGTGAACAAGAAGAATCTCTTAGCGTACAAGGGTTATCTCATAGAGAACTTCAAACCACAAACGGTAAACCTACGCTTGCAAGGTATCAACAAGTACCTTGAATTTACGAAACAAGAGAAACTGAAGGTAAAGTTCGTCAAAGTACAGCAGAAAAACTTTTTGGAGAATGTAATCAGCAATGCCGATTACAAGTTTCTCAAAACGCGTCTGAAAGCTGACGGCCATGATGAGTGGTACTTTGTCGTATGGTTTATGGCAGCTACGGGGGCACGTGTCAGCGAATTGTTGCATATAAAAGCAGAACATGTACACATTGGACATCTTGACCTTTATAGTAAGGGCGGTAAAGTTCGTCGTTTATACATTCCAAAGAATTTGCGAACGGAAGCCACTAAGTGGTTGAAAAGTGAAGGTATAACTTCAGGGTATATATTCTTAAATCGCTTTGGCGAGCGAATCACTACACGAGGCATCGCCCAACAACTAAAACACTTTGCAGAAAAATACGGAATGAATAAGGAGGTTGTCTATCCCCATTCATTCCGTCATCGTTTTGCAAAGAACTTTCTCGACCGCTTCAACGACCTTGCCCTGCTTGCCGACCTTATGGGGCATGAAAGCATAGAAACCACTCGCATCTATCTTCGCAGAACTGCCAGCGAACAGCAGAAGATTGTGGATAAAGTAGTTAACTGGTAACGTCGCATCAGCCTTTAGAAGTGTATTCATTTACACTTCTAAGGCATTTTGAATATCATCAAGAACCGAGAATAGTTCTTCTATCTTTTGAACAATGCGTTGTTGCTCCGTAAGAGGAGGTATAGGAAGTACAATTCTTTCCATATTAGATTTATTTACTATGGATATAGTAACAGCTGACGAACTCCCTCTCAATTTGTTTCCGAAATAATCTGATGTACACAAATAATAAAGGAATAAAGTATTTATACAATTATGAGGAATAGCACAATTAATTTGTTGATTAGTAGCTCCTTCTTTTTCTATGTAGCCAACTTTTCCAATGGAACCTATACAGCATATTGCTGATGTCCCTACGGGGATCATTCTTGATTTACTTCGTCCTTTTTCTGTAAGATATTCAGATGCTATGGTTACATGTCTTCCTGCATCCAAGTCATTTGGCTTGTAAAAAGGGAAAGAGCCTCCATAAAAAGATTTGTCAGATTTGCTTGGGGTATTTCCTGTTACAATTTTACAACAGTCTTTCATCTTACACATAACCCATCCAGATGGCAACTTCTCATTATGCCCGTTATCACAAGCGATTTCTGCCTTGGGATTGATGCGTTTGAGTAGCTCC
>CAYWIW010000028.1:0-32319 GCA_964458425.1 uncultured Muribaculaceae bacterium | reverse complement strand
CTCTAATTTTACACTTACCTCGTTGTAATCTCTCAGTATTGTCAATGAACTTCGCTTTTTTGTTCCGCTTCTTCCGAAACGGGCTGCAAAGATACGCACTTTTTCTTTACCTGCAAATTTTTTTCAACTTTTTTTGATAATAATTTTTGCGAGGAGGGGTTTTTCACCTTAATATAGTATATTTGTTTTCGGTTTGTAGCGGGTAGTCGCCGGATGAGGCCGCGGGGAAATGGCGCTTAGGCAAATCCGGCGGACGAAGATGGGTTCTTTGCCCGGAGCCAGAGATAATGAATGTTAAAAAAATAGAGAACAATGGAAGAAAAGAGAAACGCTTTGCCGGAGAATGCCCAGCGTGAGCTGGGACCGGGGGAAGAGTACAAGCCGCTTCTCGGGGCGGAAAGGAAGTGGGCCGAAGTGACGCCATATTCAGTGGCTCTGGGTCTGCTGATGGTCGTTATATTTTCGGCCGCGGCGGCTTATCTTGGGCTGCGTGTCGGGCAGGTGTTCGAGGCGGCGATCCCTATCGCCATCATCGCGGTGGGACTGACCAGCGCGCTTGGTAAGAAGGAAGGTCTGGGACAGAATGTCATCATCCAGTCCATCGGAGGTTGCTCCGGCGCGGTGGTGGCAGGCGCGATATTCACACTGCCGGCCATCTACATCCTTGGGGTGGAAGTCAATTTTATGCAGATGTTCCTCTCCTCGCTGCTCGGCGGCATTTTAGGAATATTGTTCCTCATCCCTTTCAGAAAATACTTCGTCAAGGAGATGCACGGGAAGTATCCTTTCCCTGAGGCCACGGCCACGACTCAGATCCTCGTGAGCGGAGAAGGTGGCGGAAAGGGAGCCGGGACGCTTCTCGTCAGCGGCTTGATTGGAGGTCTTTATGACTTCATAGTCAGCACTTTCGGTGCGTGGGCAGACACCGTCAGCACTACCGTTACGGGAATCGGCCAGACTATCGCCGACAAGGCCAAGGTCGTGCTGAAACTGAACACCGGGGCCGCCGTGCTCGGTCTCGGCTACATAGTCGGGCTGAAGTATGCCTTCATCATCTGCTGCGGCAGCTTCCTCGTGTGGCTGGTGATCATTCCGCTGATGAACCTCATCTGGGGCGGCCAGGTGATCGACCTGATGAACACCGGAGTGACTATGACGATCGGGGAGATGAGCGCCGACCAGATATTCAAGGATTATGCGAGGCACATCGGAATCGGTGGTATCGCCACCGCCGGAATCATCGGCATCATCAAGTCGTTCGGGGTGATCAAATCCGCCGTCGGGCTGGCCGTCGGCGAGTTCGGAAAGAAGGGAGGCAAAGCCGAGAACACCGTGAGGACACAGGAGGATATTCCTATGAAGACCATCGTGTTCGCCATCGTGCTGACGCTTCTTGCCGTGTTTGCGTTCTTCGCTTTAGGCGGAGTGGTGAACAACATCTGGCAGGCTGTGGTGGGGCTGCTGATTGTGGCAGTGATCTCGTTCCTGTTCACGACAGTGGCGGCCAACGCCATCGCCATCGTGGGCACCAACCCTGTCAGCGGAATGACGCTGATGACTCTGATTATAGCGGCGCTTATCCTTGTGGCTGTGGGGCTTAAGGGCAATGCGGGAATGGCCGCGGCGCTCATCATCGGCGGGGTTGTCTGCACCGCTCTTTCAGTGGCGGGTTCGTTCATCACCGACCTGAAGATCGGCTACTGGATCGGCAGTACCCCGAAAAAGCAGGAGTGTTGGAAGTTTGTGGGAGTCGCGGTCGCGGCAGCCACTGTCTGCGGCGTTATGCTTGTGTTGAACAAGACTTATGGGTTTGTAGGCGACCAGGCTCTGGTGGCTCCGCAGGCCAACGCAATGGCGGCGGTAATCCAGCCTATGATGAACGGCGGCGGCGCTCCGTGGCTGCTCTATGGTATAGGCGCTGTCCTCGCCATCATCCTGACTTTCCTGAAGGTTCCGGCTCTCGCATTCGCTCTCGGAATGTTCATTCCGATTGATCTGAATCTGCCTCTGTTGGTCGGTGGCGCGATCTCGTGGTTTGTCAGCTCTCGCTCCAAGGACAAGGCTCTCAATGAGATACGTCTGAACAAGGGTACACTGATCGCTTCCGGATTCATCGCCGGCGGCGCTTTGATGGGAGTGGTGAGCGCTCTGCTGAAGTTCTTCAACGTGGATTGGTTCCTCTCCGGCTGGAACGCTCAGTACGGCGAGGCGATAGCAATCATTCCTTTCATCGGAATCATCGCCTACACGGTAATCGCTTCACTGCGGGCCAAGGAATAGTCTTTCGCGGAGGGGCTTCGGCGGGAGGTTCGGAAGGCCAGGATAATAAGGACAAAAACAAATAATATGGAAAAAGTTTTAGACAGGTTCCTGAGGTATGTCAGCATTGACACCCAGTCGAACGACGAATCGGAAAGCCAGCCTTCGACGGCGAAGCAGATGAATCTTCTCCGGATGCTGTGCGACGAGCTGAACGCTCTCGGAGTGGAAGCCACTCTTGACGAATATGGCTACGTTATGGGTTCGATTCCTTCGAACATCAGCGCAAAAGTGCCGGCGATAGGCTTCATCGCCCACGTGGACACAGCCCCGGATGCGTCCGGAGCCGACATAAAGCCTCAAATCATCAATGAATATGACGGCGGAGACATCGCCCTTAAAGGTGTGCCCGGGCTGGCGCTCAAGCCGTCCGAATTCCCGGAGATGCTGGGATACGTGGGCCAGACCCTTATCACCACGGACGGAACAACCCTTCTCGGAGCGGATGACAAGGCTGGTGTGGCCGAGATTATGGACGCTGTCCAGTACATCGTGGAGCATCCAGAGTTCAAGCACGGCGAAATCAAGATCGGATTCACCCCCGACGAGGAGATTGGCCGCGGTGTAGTCAAGTTCGATGTCAAGAGATTCGGGGCTGACTATGCCTACACGATGGATGGCGGCGAGGTCGGCGAGCTGGAGTTCGAGAACTTCAACGCCGCATCGGCGAAAATTCACATCCAGGGGCGCAACGTTCATCCCGGCTATGCTAAAGGCAAGATGAAGAATGCGATTCTGATAGCGGCCGAGCTGAACGGACTGCTTCCGGTGCAGCAGAGACCTGAATATACCGAAGGCTACGAAGGGTTCTTCCACATCATCGGATTCAACGGCTCTGTCGAGGAGGCCGATGTCACATACATCATCCGCGACCACGACCGTAAAGAGTTCGAGAACAAGAAGGACACTATGCGGAAGTGTGTGGATTTCATCAATGCCAAGTACGGTGACGGGACGGCTACCGCAGCAATCAAGGATCAGTACTATAATATGCGCGGTCAGGTCGAGCCTCACTACCACGTGGTAGAGAAAGCCGTGAAGGCTATGGAAATGGCCGGAATCAAGCCTAAGATTCAGCCGATTAGAGGAGGCACGGACGGTGCCAACCTGAGTTTCAAGGGGTTGCCTTGCCCGAACATATTCGCCGGCGGTCTGAACTTCCACGGCAAAATGGAGTTTGTCCCTCTCCAGAGCATCGAGAAAGCCTCCCAGGTCATCCTCAACATCATCTCGCTATACGCAGAATAGGAAAGCCAGCCTGCCTTGCAGGGCATATTCAGTGTTCCTTTAAAAGGCTGGCGGTCATCTTCGACTCGCTGCCAGTGGGAAAGACTGACTGCTTTGTACACCGCCTTTGTCTCCATTATCCCGAAATGGAGCAAGACGGAGGCTTGTGATTTCATCTGTAAGCAGACCAACTTGTTTTAAGAGCAATTGGCTTCCCGGAAGCGGTTCTGTACACATAAGATAGTCCATAGCACACAAGTAGTTCATTACTAACATATTCGTACACAGAAAAAGTATTGCACCCGATGAAGCAGTAGCCACAATAAAGCAGAAGCCAGGCTTAATTACCGAGCGGCTCCTGCTCCAGGATTGTCAGCTTGGCAGAAAAAGTTGCACTAGTCGTAGAATTCAAAACGGCTTTGATGTGAATCGTACACGGTGAAGTGCCTTCTACAGGCTTCTGGCAAGGGATGGCGTGTCCGTCAATTGTATCGCAATAATTTGAATGAACAGTTTGCAATTGGCGGGAACGCTCACCACTACCTAAACACATAGAATGCACTTTACCGTGTCCGATTCACAACAGAACCAGCAAATCGGACGCGCCAACCCGCCGCACAGCGCATTGTGGGGCATATCACCGTCCCCGACAATTGCGAATACAATTGACGGGAACGCCTGTCCTTACCTGAGCCGACAGTCACGACGAGGTCTTATTGACAAAAACCTGTTGCTCTAGTGTTCGGGCATTCAGAACAATGATGGACAGAATAATACACCACTCGAAATAATGTTCAGACGCAAAGGGCAATAAGGACAAAGCACGGTTGCCATACATAATAATATTTACAGGAACGGCGATGTGGGCTACAGTGCGCTTTGCGGCGTGTCCGATTCGGGTTTGTTGACGGAAAACGGCAACGGCCTAACGGCTTCTACGGGCTTCTGGCAAAGGATAGTGTTCCTGTTGGTTTTATTGTATTCATTTGAATGGGCTGTTTGCAATTGACGGGAACGCCCACCACCGCCAGAAGCCCGTAGAAGGCACTACACCGTGTCCGATTCACAACAGAACCAGCGAATCGGACACACCGACCGCCGCACAGCGCATTGTGGGGCATATCACCGTCCCCGACAATTGCGAATACAATTGACGGGAACGCCTGTCCTTACCTGAGCCGACAGTCACGACGAGGTCTTATTGACAAAAACCTGTTGCTCTAGTGTTCGGGCATTCAGAACAATGATGGACAGAATAATACACCACTCGAAATAATGTTCAGACGCAAAGGGCAATAAGGACAAAGCACGGTTGCCATACATAATAATATTTACAGGAACGGCGATGTGGGCTACAGTGCGCTTTGCGGCGTGTCCGATTCGGGTTTGTTGACGGAAAACGGCAACGGCCTAACGGCTTCTACGGGCTTCTGGCAAAGGATAGTGTTCCTGTTGGTTTTATTGTATTCATTTGAATGGGCTGTTTGCAATTGACGGGAACGCCCACCACCGCCAGAAGCCCGTAGAAGGCACTACACCGTGTCCGATTCACAACAGAACCAGCGAATCGGACACACCGACCGCCGCACAGCGCATTGTGGGGCATATCACCGTCCCCGACAATTGCGAATACAATTGACGGGAACGCCTGTCCTTACCTAAGCCTACAGTCACGACAAGCCCTATTTACAAAACCCTATTCGACAAGTCCCTGTCGCTCAAAGCGTTCAGACACCCTGAGCAATAATGGGCAGAATAATACACCGCTTGACATAATGCCCAGACTCAAAGGACAATAAGAACGTAGCACGGCTGCCTGCCATACATAATTAATTTGACAGGAACGGCGATGTGGGCTACAGTGCGCTTTGCGGCGTGTCCGATTCGGGTTTGTTGACGGAAAACGGCAACGGCCTAACGGCTTCTACGGGCTTCTGGCAAAGGATAGTGTTCCTGTTGGTTTTATTGTATTCATTTGAATGGGCTGTTTGCAATTGACGGGAACGCCCACCACCGCCAGAAGCCCGTAGAAGGCACTTCACCGTGTCCGATTCACATCAGGACCTGCAAATCGGACGCGCCGACCCGCCGCAGAGTGCACTGTGGGGCATATCACCGTCCTCGACAGCTGCAAGCCGATTATAATCGGGGCATCTGGAAACGGCCTGTCAGAGACCACATAACTTCTGTCACAGGGCATATGCGCCACTTATCCAGACTCAAGGACGTGGATTCTGCCGGGCAACAGACCCGCCGACAATTCTCTACGGCTATTGGCTTATAATCATCGACTTAGCAACGGCAAGGCAAAGTACCTAAAAGGCTTGGTTAAGAAGCGTTGTTTACTGCCCCTATCGAAGCCCCTATCGAAATGCTTTTCGGAAAGCTTATCGAAATGACGAAACCATATAGCCACCAGCTCGCCCATAGAGACGGGCAAGATGAAGTGCGAACAATGGGCGGCTAACGGTGAACAAGCAAGATCCACTGCCGGGAAGCTCACCCAACCCGATTAGGTGAAAAGACAAACTTGTGAGGTAGAGGACGATGGTCAGGCCGCACCTGCTGTCATATGCCCTCTAACGAAGTAATGGAAAAGGAAGCATATAGGTGTTGACCAACAGTTGTTAGAATTAGCCAGACCCACATTCTAATTGCCTTGGGGCAATAAATCGCCAGTGGAAAGGTGCCATTTGGCGCTTCAAATGATATGATGGAATTATTAGCCAACTTCCACATAGCTCCCCTCGGGAAAAATGGGGCAGGCGGAGAAATGAATATAACTCTGAGACAAGGGCTTGAATATTCGGAATTATATTCCTAAATTCGTTGGTGGTTGCCATCCGCATCAAACGATGCCAGCCATTGACCAAATATTTGAAAAACTTCAGACTATGACCGCACAAAACACTAACGCATGGATTGACAGGCCAGTTGACGGTTTCTACGCCCACATCTACTCGAACGGGAACTCTGTCAAAGGACTCTTCGAAACGGAACACGACCGCATCTATGGAATGAATCTGCTTCCCATAGCCGCACGAGCATTCAATGTCAAACTCATTATGATTCAAGTAATGGGGACTCACTTCCACGAAATCGCACAAGGCCGGCCGGAAGATTGCGAGAGAATGAGACGCTTCATAAGGCGGCATCTGGAGACACGCCTGAAAAAGACAGGACGGAAGGAACGGCGTTCTTCAGGAATCGAAATCTCCATAGACGAGATAAAGACAGAGACAGAATTAAAAAACAAAATAATATACGTATATCGAAACTGCATCTCGGCAGGTTACCCATATTCACCTTGGCGATATCCTTGGGGACCGGGGGACATACTGTTCGTTGACCATAATGCTATCGGCTCAATCGGCAACAGGGTCAGTGAATTAAGTGAGCGAAAGCGCAGAGCCCTTTTCCACACAAGAGTCGCAATCCCGTCCGACTGGCGATATGATGATTCAGGTATGATTCTGCCTCACTCCTATCTGGAATGGGAATATGTAGAAAGACTGTTCGTGTCTGTCCGTGCGTTTCTGGCATTTCTTCATCAAAAGAAAGACATCGAAGCCCAAATCGACAGAGAGGCCAACGCCTCATTCCTTGCCAAACTGTCCGAAAGGAATCTCCGCAAGGAGGCCTCCGCACTATTCCGTTCCCTATTCGGACGAGACAATCCATTCCAAGCAACCATAGATGAGCGAATGGCCGTGGCCCAGAAGTTATGGGGTGACAGGCGAACATACTCACTCCCACAACTTGCCAGAGTCACCAGCCTCAACAAGTCCCTGTTACTCAAAGTGTTCGGAAATGCCGAGCAATGATTGCCGGATAATCCTCCGTTTGAAATAATGCCCAAGCACACAAGTGTGTCATTACTAACATATTCGTGTGCAGAAAAGTATTGCACCAGATGAGGCAGTGGCCACAATAAAGCAGAGGGAACTATATAGGAGTTGACTACGTTTTCTTTTGAAACGCCTAAAACATCAAAAAACACCATTAAAATTGGTTTGTTGATAGACTGAGACTGTTATGGATTGCTAACGGTACCAACTCTGACAATGTTAGTCAACTTCTATATAGTTCCCAAAGTAGAAGCCGGGCTTAATTAGCGAGCGGCTCCTGCTCCAGGATTGTCAGCCCGGCAGAAAAAGTCACGCCTAGTCGTAGAATTCAAAACGGCTTTCACTGGCTTCTGGCAAAGGATTGCGTTCCTGTTGGTTTTATTGTATTCATTTGAATGGGCTGCTTGCAATTGGCGGGAACGCCCACCACTGCCTGAACACATAGAAGGCACTTCACCGTGTCCGATTCACAACAGAACCTGCAAATCGGACGCACCAACCCGCCACACAGCGCATTGTGGGGCATATCACCGTCCCCGACAGTTGCGAATACAATTGACGGGGACACCTGTCCTTACCTGAGCCAATAGTCACGACAAGCCCTGTTGACAAAGCCCTATTCGGCAAATCCCTGTTAATCAAAGTGTTCAGGAATACCGAGCAATGATTGGCAAGATAATACACCACCTGGAATAATGCCCAGGCGCAAAGTGCAATAAGGGCGAAGTACGGCTTATATACTATAATAATTGACGGGAACGAGGATATGGGCCGGAGAACATTCTGTGGCGGGATGGCGTGTCTGATTTACGTTCACCGACGGGAATCGGACACGGTGTAGTGCCTTTTTCAGGCTTCTGGCAAGGGATGGCGTGTCCGTCAATTGTATCGCAATAATTTGAATGAACAGTTTGCAAGTGGCGGGGACGGCGATGTGGGCGGGAGGACGTTCTGTGGCGGGATGGCGTGTCTGATTCGCGTTTGCTGACGGGAATCGGACACGGTGAAGTGCCTTCTACAGGCTTCTGGCAAGGGATGGTGCGTCCGTCAATTATATCGCAATAATTTGAATGGACAGTTTGCAAGTGGCGGGGACGGCGATGTGGGCGGGAAGACGTTCTGTGGCGGGATGGCGGGGCTGATTCGCGTTTGCTGTGATGTGAACCCCAAAGTTTGGACGGTTTTACAATATATGATTCGGACGATATTCGTCCGGATTTTTAACCGCTTTTCAAAGATACATATTCAAGTCGAGATTCCCAGCGGCGGCCGTTGCTGGCGAGCCGCCTTATGCGGACCTGCGGCGCTATCTTGCGCATGCTTGCAGCTCTTCATATTGCTTCCTGTATTGTATCGGGCTCTTGCCTCCCAATCTGCTTTTTATCCTGGTCTTATTGTAGTACCTGATATACTTGTGCAGCTCTTGTTCGAACTCCTCCACGGAAGAGAAGTCGCGAAGGTATAGAAGCTCCGACTTCAAGAGACCGAAGAAGTTTTCCATCACGGCGTTGTCCAGGCAATTGCCCTTCCTTGACATGCTCTGCTTGATCCCGTTCTTCGACAGCATCTCCCGGTACCTCTTGTACTGCCATCCCTGGTCCGAATGGAGTATGGCGCCCGAGTTGCGGCCGACCTTGGCGACCAGCTTGCGTTCCATGTCAAGCACCATGTCGAGAACCGGACGCTTGTAGAGTGTATAGCAAAGTATTTCACCATTGAACATGTCCAGGACAGGCGACAGATAGCGCTTGGCGCCAAACAGGGAGAACTCGGTGACGTCGGTCGCAAGCTTCAGCAAAGGCCTGCCGGCCGCAAAGTCACGATTGAGAAGGTTGGGCGCTATCTTGCCCACCCCGCCTTTGTATGAACGGTATTTCTTCATCCTGACCATGCACGCGACGCCGGCCTCCCTCATCAGTCTGCGGACGGTCTTGTGGTTGATGACATGGCCGCGGTTGCGCATCTCATAGGTGATCCGCCGGTAGCCATAACGGCCCTTGTTCTCCCGGAAGATCCTGACGACAAGCCTGCGCTCCTTTGTCCATCTGTCCGGCTTCTTCCCGCGGCTGTAATAGAACGTTGAACGGGACATCCCCTGGATGCGCAGAAGGCGCTCCAGACCATATCTCGGCCTTAGTCTTTGGATGATCCGCGCCCAGTCGCGCGTGGTCGGGACTCCCTGTTTCTGACTAAGGCCTCGGCTTTTTTTATGAGCTCGAGCTCCGCTTCCCTGTCCAGAAGGAGTTCGTACAGCTCCTTCTTCGACAGTTTGCCAAGGGCTTCCCTGCGGGCCGCTCTTTCCTTTGTCTCTGGCATGGCCGATGGCTTTGGATAGGGGGGCTGGTTGCCCTGGCCCCCTGTTTTATGTTGATATATTCTCCCTCCGGTGAAGGCGAACTTGTCGCCGGACTTGTATAATGCATACTTGGGGATCCATCTCCTGATGGTCGTCTCGCTGACATCATACTCCGCTGACAGATCCCTCAAAGATAGGTGTTTTGTCTCATATTCGCTCATCACAGACAATATGAAGGCGTCCGAGTAATGAACCGGACGTCTTTCCTGGAGTCCTGAAACACCTCGCTTCTCGTACCTGTTGAGGAGAGCTTTCAGCGTCCTGGACCCTATGCCATACCTCATTGCGACCGAGGATATGGATGCCCCTCCTTTCAACTCCATCACTGCTGCGTATCGATCTTCGATACTTGATTTTGATCGTGGCATAAACTCGTGTTTTTATGTCCAACTTTTGGGGCGCAGTTCAGCTGACGGGAATCGGACACGGTGTAGTGCCTTTTTCAGGCTTCTGGCAAGGGATGGCGCGTCCGTCAATTATATCGCAATAATTTGAATGGACAGTTTGCAAGTGGCGGGGACGGCGATGTGGGCGGGAGGACGTTCTGTGGCGGGATGGCGTGTCTGATTCGCGTTTGCTGACGGGAATCGGACACGGTGAAGTGCCTTCTACAGGCTTCTGGCAAGGGATGGTGCGTCCGTCAATTATATCGCAATAATTTGAATGGACAGTTTGCAAGTGGCGGGGACGGCGATGTGGGCGGGAAGACGTTCTGTGGCGGGATGGCGGGTCTGATTCGCGTTTGCTGACGGGAATCGGGCGCGGTGATGTGCCTTCTACAGGCTTCTGGCAAGGGATGGTGCGTCCGTCAATTGTATCGCAATAATTTGAATGGGCTGTTTGCAATTGGCGGCTTAATGATCCAAGACTATTTTGGTTGCGGATAGTCTTGAACCAATAAGCCGTCATCTATTACGGTGTTCTATAAAGCTTTTGGTGCCTCAAAGGGACTTGGTCAACCCCAAAGACAAACGCTCCAAACGATCACAAAGGATCCTAAACGGTCACAAACGGCCTAAATGACCCCCTAAACAATCTTTAAACGACCCTAAACCCCAATGGCCCTTATTATGCACAGTGGCGTAAAGGATGTTGAGGAGCCGGAGCCGGGGGCGGGGCGGGGCGGGGCGGGGCTACTTGATTACGCCGAGGTCCTTGCCGACTTTGATGAAGGCGGCGATGGCTTTGTCGAGGTGCTCGCGCTTGTGGGCGGCGGAGAGCTGGACGCGGATGCGGGCCTGGCCCTTCGGGACTACCGGGTAGTAGAAACCGGTCACGAATATTCCCTCCTCGGCCATCTTGGCCGCAAACTTCTGGGAAAGTGGAGCGTCATAGAGCATTACGGCGCAGATTGCGCTCTGGGTCGGCTTGATGTCGAAACCAGCGGCCAACATCCTGTCACGGAAGTAAGCCACATTCTCCTGCTGACGGTCGTGAAGCTCGTTGCTTTCCTTCAGCATCTTGAACATCTCAATGCCGGCGGCTGCGATCATCGGAGGCAGGGAGTTGGAGAAAAGGTAAGGGCGGGAGCGCTGACGGAGCATATCGATAATCTCCTTGCGGCCTGTGGTGAATCCGCCGACAGTGCCTCCGAAAGCCTTTCCAAGCGTACCGGTGAATATGTCGATGCGTCCATAGCAGTCATATTGCTCGGCTACTCCGCGTCCGGTCTTGCCGACAACACCTGCGGAATGGCTCTCGTCAACCATCACGAGTGCGTCATATTTCTCGGCCAGCTCGCAAATCTTGTCCATAGGGGCCACGTTACCGTCCATAGAGAAGACACCGTCCGTGCAGATGATGCGGAATCTCTGTGCCTGGGCTTCCTGAAGGCAACGCTCGAGGTCAGCCATATCGGCGTTGGCGTAGCGGTAGCGGACAGCCTTGCAAAGACGCACACCGTCAATGATGGAAGCGTGGTTCAGAGAGTCTGAGATGATCGCATCCTCCGCTGTCAGAAGAGGCTCGAAAACACCGCCGTTGGCATCGAAGCAGGAGGCGTAGAGAATGGTGTCCTCGGTGTGAAAGAAATCCGAGATGGCGGCCTCAAGTTCCTTGTGGAGATCCTGGGTTCCGCAAATAAATCGTACAGAGGACATTCCGAATCCTCTCTCATCCATAGCCCTCTTGGCGGCCTCGATGAGCCTTGGGGAATCAGCGAGTCCGAGATAGTTGTTGGCGCAGAAATTCAGAGCCTTGCTTCCGTCCTGAAGGACGATTTCGGCTGACTGTGCCGAAGCGATGTTACGCTCGTTCTTGTAAAGTCCGGCTTCCTTGATGGAGGCAAGCTCCGACTTCAGATGTTCCTGGAATTTTCCGTACATATTGATAAAATTTAAAAAGTTCCACTTGGAATCCGTTAAAAAATGTGTTTTCCGATCATATGCCATCTTTAAGGCCGCTTGCGCCCTGACGGTCATTCTCCGCCGACAAGTATACTCTTCGCAGGAGCGAAAGCATCCCAGAAATCCCTCTGTCACAAATGATTCCGGAAAACAATCCGGTCATCATACGGATGTCGTCCAAATGCTATCAGAGTCGGCACATAATTAAATGACTTGAGCCGCATAACAGCTGACGTAACCGTGCCGGGCAGATGCTCCGACGAAACAATCGGTCAACTTCCATATAGTTCCCAACATTTTTCAAATGCTTCCATTTTCCGACAAATATATCAAAAATTAAGAAAAACGATAAGATTTTCATATTATAATGACCTCTTGTCAGAAAATAGTGTAAATTTGTACTCGCTAATTTAGCAATAAACAAGCGAAGAACAATGAAAAATGTATTGGTGATAGGTTCGACGGGTCAGATCGGCTCCGAACTTACAATGAAAATCAGGAATATGTACCCGGAGGGCAATGTGGTCGCCGGATATATCAAAGGCGCCGAGCCAAAGGGGATTCTCCTTGAAAGCGGCCCTGCCGAGGAGGCTGACGTCTGCAACGGGGAGCAGCTTCTCGGCATCGTGAAGAAGTACAACATCGACACGATCTACAATCTTGCGGCCCTGCTTTCAGCCGTCGCGGAAAGGAAGCCGCAGATGGCCTGGAACATCCAGCTCAACGGACTGATGAATATTCTTGAAATCGCGAGAGAGAACAATGTCGCCGTGTTCACACCGTCCTCAATCGGCTCGTTCGGCCCTGAGACTCCGCATCAGAACACTCCTCAGGACACGATTCAGAGGCCTCGGTCGATGTACGGTGTCACAAAGGTCGCCACCGAGCTGCTCAGCGACTACTATCACACCAAATATGGGGTTGACACACGTTCGGTCAGATTCCCGGGCCTTATCTCCAATGTCACCCTGCCGGGAGGAGGCACCACCGACTATGCCGTTGAGATATACTATGCCGCCGTCAAGGGAGAAGAGTTTGTCTGCCCTATCGCAGCCGGAACGTATATGGATATGATGTATATGCCTGACGCACTCAAGGCCGCAGTGGACATTATGAACGCGGACCCTTCCAAGCTGAAGCATCGTAACTCATTCAACATAGCGTCAATGAGCTTTGACCCTGAAATCATCTATCACAAGATTCAGGAGCATATCCCGGAATTCAAGATGCGCTATGAGGTTGACCCTGTACGTCAGGCGATCGCTGACTCCTGGCCGGACAAGATGGACGATTCCTGCGCGCGCGAGGAATGGGGATGGACTCCTGCGTATGACCTTGAAAGTATGACAGTCGATATGATTGAAGCGCTTAGGAAGAAACTTCTCTAAAAATCTGGATATAATAAAGGATAGGCGGGAGCGTGGAATATGGATTTCACGCTCCTGCTATTTTTTACGGTTCTTCTGTCTTGAGGATGCCCTTGCCTCTTTTCTGGCTTTTTCTTTTTCAAAACGAGCCTTGTAACGCTCCAGCATTTTCTCTTCCTTAACCCGGCGTTTATCCATCGCCTTCAAGGTCTTGAGCGTTTTCTTCCGCTTCTTTTCCAAAGCCTTCTCCTCCTTGGCCTTGGCTTTGGCGGCATCGCGGGCGTCAAGTTCAGCCCATCTGGCCTCCCTCGCTTCCCGACGCGCCTTGCGGGCTTTCTCCCTCTCGGCTTTCTTAAGCGCTGAAGGGTCGTTAGCCAAAGAATCTGCTTTCGCGGCTTTCAGCGAATCAGTGACCGCAAGGCTGTCCTTCAAGGCGAGACTGTCTTTCAAAGCCAGTGAATCGCTTCGCTCAAGGCTGTCTTTAAGAGCAAGGCTATCCTTAAGCGCAAGACTGTCAGCCGCGGCGGCAAGTCTGAGACTGTCGGCGATCCTGTCCCTCTCGGCCTGTAGCCTTCTTCGCTCGGCGTTCCTTGCGCGCTTCAAGGAATCCTGAAGAGCCAGCATCTTGTAAACGCCCTCCATATGCCCGGGGAAATAGACGTCCGTCTGGACGAACCTGGCTCTCGGGACTTTCTCATAGAAACTCCTCTGAGACTCCCTCGGCTTGAAAGACGTGATGTCCTCCGGACCTTTAGGCCGCCTGTCCGGCCGCCAGTCAAAGCCTTTGAGGATCCTCTCCTCCTTGGTCATCTGGACAACCGGATAGGCATCCGTCTTGACGGCATCGAAATAGTTCAGATCCTGCACATTGCCATTTTTCAAGGTGGCGGTCAGCATCTTCGCCTCGAACTTGTTGACCGTGGCGAGACTTCCGTTCTCCTCGATGAAGAAAACGCCAGAGGCCCCACCCATAGAGTCGAACCGTTTCAAGGTGCCGGTGCTGTCGAAATACGCCATCATTTCCGCTCCTCTGATCTGGTCAAAGGACAGGCTGTCTTCCTGGACGATGATGAAAGCATTGGACATCAGGCTCGCCCTGTCGATGGACTGGTTCCTTACTATTACGGTTATGCTGTCCGCCGAATACTGACGCTTGACCTCGTTCCATACAACCGGATTCCTGTACAATCTGATCAGGGAATCCAAATCCGTGTAGGCAAGAGAGTCGCAGGCCACCTGCATATCATTCCTGAAGACCTTGACATTTTTCAAACCGTAGATGAAACCGATCTTAGTGGAATCCTTGGGAGCGAGGGAAAGGGAGTCCGACACGGAAAGCGAGTCTTGGGCAGCGGCAAGTGAATCCGGCTTCACCGACAAAGAGTCAGGCAAGGACGGAGCCAGGCCAAGCCGCCCGGGCAAGGAATCAGTTTTTGCGGCCAAGGTGTCCTTTGGAATACTCAGTGTGTCCGTCTGGCCGCGAAGAGTGTCAGGCAGAGAGCGGAGCGTGTCAGGCTGCTGGGGACGGGACGATGAATAGGTCCAACGAGGCGGTTCATATTCAAAGACATCATCCCAAGGGGCCGGAAGAATCGGCTGACGTTTTTCAGCAGGAGGAGCTCCTCTGTCAGAAGCACTTAAAGCATTCGGATCTTCCTCCTCAAGTTTCTTGCGGGCTTCCTCAGCGGCGGCTTTCGCCGCTTCAGCCGCCTTGCGGCGGTACTCAGTAACAGGATCGACATTGATTTCCTTGAGCCTGGCGGCGGAGTTGACAATCTCCGCAGAGTCCACGTCGCATTTAGGGACAGACTTGATTATCAATGTGTCTGCTCCGATATAGGCGGTGTCCCTCTTCTCGCCTTGAACGCTGACGGCTATAACAGCCGGATCCCTGGCGAGCCTTACGAAGGACAGGGAGTCTATGTATTGCAGGTAACCTGAAACGGCAGAGACGTTGCGGGTGGTGTCAAGCAATTCGACATTGCCGAACATCTCCGCGTCATTCGGCACTCGGTAATAGACGAGCGTGTCCGCCCAGGCTTCCTGATCCTCGGTAAGGATGTGCACGTCACCGATAAATGTAAACCTCTCTATTTCACGCTCATAGAACCCCGAGCTGGAAGAAAGCATATTATTGTCCCTCCAAGCGTTGGTGCCTGTTCCGAAAGTGGCGACATTCGTGCCGGTGTTGTAGTCCAGCTCGTTGGTCTTGACGAATATCGAGTCGGTGTACATATTGACATTGCCGGTGAAACTGAATGTCTTGAGCTTGGAATAATAGTAGCCGTCGTCGCTTTCAATAATCTGACCGTCCTTGTCACGCAGCGCCCCTCCGTTCCTGAACACGGCAACACTGTCCTTGGTGTTGTAGTCCAGATCATTGGTGCGCAATGTGTTGCCGTCCTTGTCCCTCAGCTGTACCAGCGCCCCTCTGAACCTGGCAAGGTTCTCGTCAATCAGATAGTCGAGACTCTCGCTGCTCAGCACGGTGTTGTTCTGGATGATCTGCACATTGCCGAACGCGTTGATGACATTCATATTGACGTTCCACAAGGCGGTGTCACAGATCAGGAGTGTGGAATTGTGCTCGAACCGGGCGTGTCCCAAAGCCTTTCTGTAGTTTTGTCCGAACTCCTCAACCTGTTGAAGCTCATCACATCCGAGAAGACGGACAAGACTGTCCTTCCGCTCAGAGTTCTGGGCGGAAAGGCCGGATGAAAGCATCAAAAGGATGAATGAATATACAAGACGGCGGACAAGCATCAGTCTTCGGCGAACTTTGAGGCCCAACCCGGGCGGCGGAACTCACAGTCCTTGAACATCGGATCGATGATAATGTGAGTCTCCTTGATCTTCCCGGCGATGAAATCGTCTATGGCCTTGATCTGTTTGTCCTGGCGCACCTGCTCCTGAAGCTGGCTGAAATCCTCGTTGAAAGAGGCCGTGTGAGCCGGGATGACCTTATCGACACGGATAATCTTGTAGATGGTCTTGCCGACCACGTAGTCCTTGACCTGATCCTGCCGTCCGTCGTTGTCCGTGGACTCGACCGGCTCGGAAATCTCGCCTTCCTTGAGATCCTTTATGGCGAAATAGTCCTCCGGCTTCAGCTGGTCGATCTCGAAATAGGACGAACCGCTGTTAGGGTCGGACATCTGTCCTCCGTTTGTCCTCGTGGCCGGATCCTGGGAATAGAAGCTGGCGGCCATCTGGAAAGTCACAGCATTGTTGTTGATTTCAGAGCGAAGGCTGTCCAGCGTCTTGAAAGCCTTGTCCCTGTCCTCGTCAGTGTACTTAGGCTTCATCAGGATGTGGCGGGCGTTGAACATATCGCCTTTCTTCTCGATGACCTCGATGATGTGGAATCCGTCCGGCGTCTCGACAATCTGCGAGATGACACCAGGCTTCAAAGCCATCGCCGCATCCGAAAAGACCGGCCAGAAAATTGATTTTGAAGCCATTCCAAGCTCTCCGCCTTTACGGGCGCTGCCCGGATCCTCTGAATATATCCTCGCGAGGGTCGAGAATTTCTCTCCATTGATGATTCTCTCGCGCAGTTCGAGGAGCTTCTCGCGGACAGCCATATCGGCGGCCTCCCGGTCAGGATAACGGCAGATCTGACTGAGCTGGTACTTTATCGGGACTATCGGCAGGTTCTTGGTGTCAACCGTGTCGAGATATTCCTTGACATCGTAAGGCGTCATCTCGGGAATCTTGCTCATAATCGCCTGCTGCGCCTGCTGGGTGAGGCTCATATCCTCGTACTGCTTACGCCATTCCTGACGAAGACGGTAAAGAGGCTTGCCGAAATATTCCTCGACCTTCTCCTCGCCGCCCAGGTAGGTAAGCATCCTGTCCGCCTGCTGGGAAAGACTGCCCTCAACCATATCCTGATTGACCGTAAGGGAGTCGATTCTTGCCTGCATCAGGAATATCTTCGACTCAAGAATCGACTCAAGCACCTCGCAACGGACGTTCCTGTCCGACGACAAGCCTTGCGCCGCTCGATCCTTGACCGCGGACTCGATGTCCGAAATCATAACCGCTTCGTTGCCGACAACTGCCACGGTCTTGTCGATGTACTTGTATTTCTGAGCTGAAGCCATCGCGCAGGTCGCTGCGAGGGCGAGGATGGTGATTGCTGTTTTCTTTATCATTTCGAGTATATTTCAAAATTCTCCTTAACCTTGGCGTCTTCTATCAAGTCCCGTTCCAAACCTACGAGAAGCTCGTGCTTTCTTCCACTTATGATGATGTCCCTGATATGCTCCCTGCAATAATCCACGGGAGCCAACTCACCGGCCTTCCGGTAGTCCACTATGTATGCCACGGACACATTACCCTCACCGTCAGGAACTTCTATAAACTGTCCGTTACGCTGGGAAAGCATCTGGACGTAGTCCACGCCGAACTCGGCGGCGAGCTTCACAGCGTCAATCCACTCATCGGAATAGTCGTGGTAGCGCCTGGCGGAGTTGAAGGCCACGCTGTCCGCCGCAATCACGTCCTCAACCTTATCGGAAGACATCAGCTTCTTGAGCTTCTGAAGGTTAGGAGAATCAGCGGGGATGTTCAAGAATCTGGACTTCAAAATCGGACGCTCCAGTTTAAAGGACTCCCGGTGTGAGTCGTAATACTCATCTATCTGCCTTTCCGAAACGGTAGTGTCAAGGCGTTCGTTGACGTAACGCTGCTCGTAGCGGTAGCGCAGAAGCGACTGACGGTAAGCCTCAAGTTCCTTTGAGACATCCTTTTCTTCCTTTGACAGACGCTGTTGCGCGATGTCGAGAAAAGCCCTGTCCCTCACCCAGGAATTGATGTAGAGGCCGGCGAGGTTCACACTGTCTTCAGGAGAGGTTCCCTTTGGAATCACATCGTCAAGTTCGGAGCGATAGAGCTTGTGGTCACCAAGCCTTGCGACCACCTCCCCGTCGTGTATCAGGGAGGAGATGGCCTTGCAGGACGGCAGGGCGGCCAAGAGCGCGCCTGCGATGATTATACGGAACTTCCTGAGTGACATATCGCTAACGGGAATAGTTCGGAGCTTCCTTGGTGATGGTTACATCGTGAGGATGGCTCTCAAGGAAACCGGCGTTCGTGATGCGCACGAAGCTGGCGTTCCTCAGATCCGAAACCGTGCGGGCGCCGCAGTAGCCCATTCCGGCGCGGAGTCCGCCTACCAGCTGGTAGACGACTTCGGAGACAGTCCCCTTGTAAGGCACCTGGGCGACGATGCCCTCCGGAACGAGTTTCTTGATGTCAGCCTCCATATCCTGGAAGTATCTGTCCTTAGAGCCTTGCTCCATCGCCTCGAGCGAACCCATTCCGCGATAGGACTTGAAGCGGCGGCCGTTCATAATGATGGTCTCGCCAGGCGACTCCTCGGTTCCGGCGAGCAGCGATCCTGCCATAATGGTGCTTGCTCCCGCGGCGAGTGCCTTGACGATGTCTCCCGAATATCTTATACCGCCGTCGGCGATAACCGGTATGCCTGTCCCCTTGAGCGCGTCGGCGGCCTCCATCACAGCCGTGAGCTGCGGTACACCGATTCCGGCGATGATTCTGGTCGTGCAGATCGAGCCGGGGCCGATTCCCACCTTGACAGCCTTGACCCCTGCGTCGGCAAGAGCCTTTGCGCCTGCGGCAGTGGCCACATTTCCGGCGATGATCTGGAAGTCCTTATAGGCGTCGCAGGCCTTCTTGATCATCTTGAGGACACCTTCGGAATGGCCGTGGGCCGTGTCAAGAACAACCGCGTCAGCTCCGGCGTCTATGAGAAGCCCGATCCTGTCGAGGGTGTCGGACTTGATGCCGGCCGCAGCCGCCACCAGAAGACGGCCCTTGCTGTCCTTGGACGCTATCGGATTGTCCTTGATCTTCATAAGATCCTTGTAGGTGATAAGGCCGACAAGCTTTCCGTCGCCGTCGGTCACAGGAAGTTTCTCAACCTTGCTGCGCTGGAGAATCTTCGTGGCCTCGGCCAGAGTGATGCCCTTCGGGGCGGTCACAAGGTTTTCCTTTGTCATCACCTGTGCGATAGGCTGCTGCATATCCTCCTGGAAACGGAGGTCGCGGTTCGTGACGATACCTATGAGGAACCCGTTCGCATCGACCACAGGGATGCCGCCGATGTGGTGTTTCTTCATCATCGCAAGCGCGTTGCCGACGTTGGCGTCCGGGCCTATGGTCACAGGGTCATAGATCATCCCGTTCTCGGCCCTCTTCACGTGACGAACCTGCTCGCACTGCTGTTCGATAGTCATATTCTTGTGAATCACGCCGATACCGCCGGCCCTAGCCATCGCTATGGCAAGATCGGCCTCCGTGACAGTGTCCATAGCCGCGGACACAATCGGAGTATGAAGCTTAATGTCAGTCGTGAAATCAGTAGTGACATCCACGTCACGAGGAAGTACATCGGAATGTGCCGGAACCAGCAAAACATCATCGAAGGTGAGGCCTTCAGGAATCTCTCGGTTTACAAACTTCGCCATCGTTATCAAATAAATTTGACAAATATAATAATTTTCACTCACATATTATCCAAGGAAGCCGGTTCTTTATGTCCGGTCTTTATGTCGGCTCTTTCCGTCCGGGAACAGCCTGCCCTGCCTTGCGCCGCGCTCCTCAAGCCGCTTGTCCAGCTGCCGCAGTATCTCAAAGTTACGTACGAGCCCCCACGGGGTTTCGTTCACGAAGCGCGGAGGCACCTCCCCTGCGACCCTTTCGATGTAGAGGTCCGGACGGAGGCGTTCGAGCAGGTCGATGACAAAGTCAAGATACTCTTCGAGGGACGGACGGTAAAAAGCCGATGGGACAGCGGCATATTCCCTTTCCATCGCGGTGCCCTTCACAATCTGAAGCTGGTGGAACTTAACTGAGCGGAGCGGCAGCGAGGAAATCAGACCGCATTGGTCCAGAAGCATTTGCCTTGACTCGCCGGGGAGTCCGAGAATGAAGTGCGCTCCGGTGTCGATACCTCTTTCAGCGGTCATCTCCACGGCCTTGCGGGCACATTCGAAGTCGTGGCCTCTGTTGATTCTTTCAAGGGTGCTGTCGTAGCAGGACTCTATTCCGTATTCCACGACCACTATCGGAGCGGTGAGACTCCCTCGGAATGCCCCGTCTTCCCTTTCCTCCCCGAGGGTGCGGCTCCAACCGTCGAGTACCCGTCCCCCCGCGAGGTCGGCCAGATAGTCCATCTTATACCCGTCCACGCAGTCCGGACGCGTGCCGATCACGATGCCGACCACTTCCGGATGGCCAAGGGCCTCCTCATAAAGCGACCTCAGCCGCTCCAGCGGCCCGTAGGTGTTTGAATATGCCTGAAAATATGCCAGGTAGTGCCTGACCCTTGGATAGCGGACCCTTTGGAACTCAATCCCTTCCTCTATCTGGACAAGGAGCGGTTTGCCGGGTGTGCTGTAGCCTGGATGGAAAGCGGCGTTGTCGCAATAGGTGCAGCCTCCCCTTCCCACAGTGCCGTCACGGTTGGGACACGAGAATCCCGCATCCAAGACCAGCTTCTGCAACCGCTCGCCGTACTTGCGGCGATAATAACCCACAAATGAATTGTAGCGTTTACCTTCTGAATATTCCACTGTCACTTAACTTTCCGCCTTTCCGGGCGACCGTCGTCACTGCCAGCCGGAAAGCCGCACTGTGAAAACAAAGAGTCCGGACTTTCGGGACACAGGCTCAAATAACTTCCCAAAATGGCGCATAATCCTTGCAAAACTAATGAATTGTGAATATTTTTACAAACGGAATCGCCGGGAGCGTCATCGGAGCCATAGGGTACCGGCTTGAGGCGGATTCAGACACTTTGTTAATCCAGAATTAGTTATGAATATCTTCCAGAAAGTATTGTTCAGCGCGGCGCTTTTGTCGTCCGCCGGCATAATCACAAAGGGAAATGGCCTTCAAGCTTCGGAGAACGACTGTTTCCCCGTTACAGCCGCAAGCCAGGATTCCGGGAAGGACGAGCCTAAGAAATGGGCTGTCGTCGAGTTTTCCGCCAATTTTATGCGTGAGAATCCGGACTACACCGCCGAGCTTGGGGATCAGGCCCTGATGGGCACTGTCGTCGAGATCCTGGACAAGTCGGGTTACTGGACGAAGATCAAGAGTCCGGAACCTTACACGGCCTGGGTCAACGAGATGGGGCTGGTTCCGATGGACGGGGACGAGCTGAAAGACTATCTGAAGGCTCCCAAATACATCTGCACAGCTTCCAGCTCGCACATCTATGAGGAGCCGTCCGCCGATTCCAGAATCGTGAGCGACCTCGTACTCGGCGACATAGTACGCATTCTTTACAGTGTAAAGACCCATAGAACAGGACATTACAAAGGTTACGACGAGGGCAGGGCCGTGCTTCGGAAGCATTTCGCGGGAGTTGTCCTGCCGTCCGGGAGGATCGGTTATGTCCCGGCCGGAGATGTGGCCGTGTTCTACAAATGGGCGAAGGACCGCAAAGAGCGGCTTTCTGACCCGGATGGCTTCCGCAAGGATCTTCTGGCGACCGGCCACAGGTTCCTCGGAGTTCCGTATATGTGGGGCGGCACGTCCATCAAGAACGTGGATTGCAGCGGATTCACCCGCAGCACATATTTCGCCAACGGGGTGCTTCTTCCACGCAACGCGTCACAACAGGCAAGAATCGGGGAGGACGTAAGGATATTCAATGACAACGGCGACGTGGACTGGAAAGAGCTTCTGCCGGGCGACCTGTTGTTCTGGGGCAGGGCGGCGACGGACAGCACCAAGGAGCGGATCACTCACGTTGGAATGTACATAGGTGAAGGCCGGTTCATCCATTCCGCACAGGTCGTCAGGATCAATTCCCTTGACTCCTCGGCCACTGACTTCTACAGCCGCCGTCCTGTCCGCGCGAGGCGAGTCATAGGACACATAGACAATCAGAAGTCCGGAATCATCTCCACATTCCTCAGCCCGTTCTATTTCCCGCAAGACTGATTCCCGGGACTTTTTCAAACGGCTTCCTTTCCACGTTTTCTGCAAGGCCGGTCCACACTACAGGGATTGCCGAAGAGACCTCAGAGACGGACAAATGAGAGCCGGATCAGTTGTCGGAGGAGAGGAGAAGGATGATGCGGTCGATTATCGGGTCGATGCGGGAGGACGAGACAAGGGAGTTGTTGGTCATAATGGAGAAGATGACGGTGTCGGACTTTGAGCCGGCTGACGGTTCGATGTAACCGCTGAAACAGCGCACACCGTTCATCGAGCCGCTCTTCAGATGGACCCTTGACTTGACCGAGGACGGGGCTTCGGCCAGACGGGCTTCATAGTGGCGGTCGCCAGGACGGCCTATGGTCTGGACATAGTCTCCGAAAGCAGGGCTGTCCATCATCGCTGAAAGGAAACGGACGAAAAACGACGGGGAGACGTAATTGTGACGGGCGAGTCCGCTGCCGTCAACAATCTGCACTTCATCGGGGTTGACACCAAGACTCCTCAACGTCTCGTTTACAGCGACATAGGAGGAATCATAGGATGCGGAGTGATGAAAACGGCGACCGAGAGTACGGAATATGGTCTCAGCATAGAAGTTGTCGCTTTTCAGATTTGTCTCACGGGCAATGCGTTTCAGGGACGGCGAATATGTCATACCCAGAACCGAAAGGTTATCGACTCCGGAGGCGTACGGGCCGCGGACACCGGAGGAAATCTCGGAGCGAATGCGGCCAAGCCGGATGTCAGCAGGGCCTTTGGCTACGGATATTCCATTGGTTTTCAAGAACTCGCAGAAATAATGGGCGCAGGTGTACGCTCCGAACTTGTTGCTGAACTCTTCGGTTCTTGGCTTGCGGTCTATAGCGAATGACCCGCGTACCTCGGCGTAAGGAGCGAACTCCGTGTTGAACAGGTAGAGCTGGTCGCCGGTGCCTGCGGGACCTGTCTTGCAGGCATATTCATACTTCATCCAGGGCAGGGTCGGGTAGGAGACCGAGACTTTGACCGGAGACCCGACAGACGGGCCGGCGCTCACCTTGAACTCCTGCGCGTTCTCGTAGTAGCAAAGGCCGTCGCCACCCGCGCCATAAGCCGTTCCGATGTCCTGATAGCTCCAGGTGTCCTTTTCCAGAGGGCCGTCGAAATAACGTCCGTCACCGATGACGTGTCCTGTGACAGAGCGGATTCCTGCCTTGTCAAGGAAAGATTTCCACTGGGAGAACAACTTGGCGGAAGGGTATGCGATGGAGTCCTTGGACGCGATGGTCGGGTCGCCTCCTCCTACGATGTAAAGATCGCCGTCGAGCACTCCATCCTTGATGGAACCGCTGTAGGCTATACGTGTAACGTATTTGAAATCAGGGCCGAGACGATGTATGGCAAGACCGGTGGTGACAAGTTTGAGGGTCGATGCCGGAATCATCCTCATTCCGCTGTTCCAGGCCGCAAGGGTGTCGCCTCCCTCGGTCAGGGCAAGGACAGCGAACACGGAGGACTTAAGCGTCTCGTTCCTGGAAACGGATTCGATGTATCGCTGGGCCTTGCTTCCGCGGCGAACCGCAGGGACCGACGGGACCTGGGGAGCGGAGACTTCGGAAAGTGTTTCAGAACGGGCAGGAGCTTCGGCTGACAAACAGGCCGGGACGGTGGACGGGAAGGTCTGTCCTGCGGACGGGAAGGATGACGAAGTGACGGTTATGGCGCACAAGGCAAGAACGCCGGCACAGGCGTTTATGAATAATCCGGATTTCATAAATGCAAAAGTAGTGTTTTATTTTTTAATGTTTGCTAAATTTGCAGCGTATATAAACGGTCAGGCGCACGGTACAAAACCAGTAACGCCCCTACTTACAAGTAATTGCAATTATACAAGTCAGGAATATGAAAAAGTGTGTCCTTGTGTCCGGTGGAGCCGGATTTATCGGAAGCCACGTCACCGTGGAACTTATCGAGGCAGGCTACGACGTGATTGTGGCCGACAATATGTCCAACTGCGACGAGACCTGCTACGAAGGTGTCAAGAAAATAACCGGAAGAGAGGATATCCCGTTTGTCAGGATGGACTTCTGCGACCCTGTGGCGACCGAACTGCTGTTCACCGCCAACGACATTGACGCGGTCATCCACTTCGCCGGCTTCAAGGCTGTCGGGGAGTCGGTCAGCGAGCCTCTCAGATACTACAGGAACAATCTGGAATCATTCATCAATGTCATCGAGACCGCAAGGAAACACGGATGCGGGAACATCCTGTTCTCATCATCGGCGACTGTCTATGGAGAGCCTGAGCGGCTTCCTGTGACAGAGGAATCGCCAAGACAGCCGGCCACTTCGCCTTACGGCAACACGAAGCAGATGTGCGAGGACATCCTGCGGGATTCCGTGAAGGCATATTCGAATGTCAAGGGCATCGCCCTGAGGTACTTCAATCCAATCGGCGCGCATCCTTCCGCACTGATCGGAGAGCTTCCGCGCGGCGTGCCTAACAACCTCGTCCCATACATCACCCAGACCGCAATCGGCAAGCGGGAGTGCCTGTCGGTCTTCGGCGACGACTACCCTACCCCGGACGGAACGTGCCAGAGGGACTTCATCGATGTTGTGGATCTCGCCAAAGCCCACGTCTTCGCTGTCCGCAGGATGCTGGAGGGAAAGATGAAGAATGAATATGAAATCTTCAACATCGGCACCGGCAAGCCTCTTTCAGTTATGGAGCTTATCAACGCCTTTGAGAAAGCCAACAGCCTGAAGCTCAACTACAGGTTCGCGCCACGCAGAGCCGGTGACGTGACAGCTATCTGGGCCGACCCGACACTTGCGAACAATGAGCTGGGATGGAAGGCCGAAAGGTCGATAGAGGACACACTTGCCTCGGCCTGGGCTTGGGAGAAGCATCTGGCCGAAGGCAAGTAGGAGCGTTCTTACTTAAGAAAGCCTTTGGAAAGGAGGTACTGAGCGATCTGGACAGCGTTGGTGGCGGCTCCCTTGCGGATGTTGTCGCTGACGCACCAGAAATTCAGGCCATACTTGACAGAAGGATCCCTCCGCAGACGTCCGACAAAGACATCGTCCTTGCCAAGCGAGAACAGCGGCATCGGATAGACATTGCGGGAAGGATCATCCTGAACGGTCACTCCCGGAGTCCCGTCCCATAGTCCGCGGACTTCATCGAGGGTGAAATCGTTCTCGAACTCAAGGTTCACGGACTCTGAATGTCCGCCGAGCACCGGGACCCTCGCCGTGGTAGGGCTTACTCCTATCGAATAGTCATCCAGAATCTTATGGGTCTCGTTGACCATCTTCATCTCCTCCTTGGTGTAACCGTCCTCGAGGAAGTCATCTATGTGCGGAATGACATTCTCATCAATCGGATAATGGTAGAACGCCGGGTATTCACCCCATTCTTTCCCTTCCCTTTCGGCCTTCATCTGGGCCACAGCAGGATTGCCCGAGCCTGTCACGCTCTGGTAGGTAGAGACAACTATCCTCTTTATCACGTACTTACGATGAAGAGGAGCCAACGGCAGAAGCATCTGAATCGTGGAGCAGTTCGGATTGGCGATTATGTAGTCATCTTCGGTCAGAACCGAGGCGTTGATCTCTGGGACAACCAGCTTCTTGGCCGGATCCATCCTCCAGCAGGAAGAGTTGTCTACCACACGGCAGCCGACTTCGGCGAACTTCGGAGCAAACTCCCGGGAGATTCCCGCTCCGGCCGAGAACAGCGCCAGATCAGGCTTTCGGGAAATCGCCTCATCGGCGGTGACAACCGGCCACTCTCGGCCGGCGAAAGAAATCTTCTTCCCGACGGATCTCTCGGACGCGACAGGAATGAACTCGCTCACTGGGAACTTCCTCTCTTCGAGGACTTCGACCATCCTGGTACCCACCAGGCCGGTCACACCTACAACGGCTACTTTCATATTCGTTCTGAAATTTTCAAGCAAGCAGACAATTGCTTGCCGAGGCTTTAATATATATGGAGGTTATTGCCAACCCTCGTCTGTCCGGCCTGCGGAGAACGGACACAAAAAAAGGGAAAGACATCCAAGCCTTTCCCAAAAATATCTCTCTGTGAAAGCTTGGACTACTTCTCCTCCGGCTTATTGGAAGACTTTATAAGCTCGCTGAGCTTGCAGTACATAGCGTCAGTCTTCTCAAGGAGTTCCTTGCGAATAGCGGCATAGTAGGCCGACTTCTTGCCTTCCACCTTTGCGTTCACCTTGTCCCTGAGGTCGTTATAAAGCTTGACAGCCTCATCGAAAAGTCCGCCCAAAGCCTCGTTGTCAGCTTTCTGGTTAAGTGCGCTGAAGAGTGAGCAATCATCAATGAAAGCTCCGATGACATATTCAATGTCCTTCTTGATGTCTCTAAGATTCATACCTTGATTTGTTTGGTCTTTTAACTTGGCGAATATACTAATTTTTTTTTAATTTACGAATATGGCCGTAATTTGCGCCCTACTTGAACAGGGCCTTGACCAAAGACGGGACATCGGCGACCTTGACTATCTCAATGCCTTGAGGCTTAAGTTCCAAGGAAGCGAAAGAAGAAATGAATATTCTCTTGAAGCCCAGCCGCGCGGCCTCGGAGACACGCCTGTCCGTCTGAGCCACCGGTCTGATTTCGCCACTGAGGCCGATTTCGCCGGAGAAGCAGTTGTCGGATGGTATCGCGAAGTCAAAATTGGAGGAAAGGACGGCGGCGATGACGGCCAGGTCGCAGGCCGGGTCACTGACCTTTAGGCCTCCAGCCATATTCAGGAAAACATCTTTCTGAGCCAGTTTGAATCCGGCCCGGCGCTCAAGAACGGCCAGCAGCATATTCAGTCTCCTCACATCGAATCCGGTGGCGGAACGCTGGGCCGTGCCATAGACAGCCGAACTGACAAGCGCCTGCACCTCAAAGAGAAACGGCCTTGTTCCGTCCAGCATCGCACAGATAGCCGTACCGCTTAGCCCGGCCTCGTGCATCGGGATGAGCAGTTCCGACGGATTTGAGACCTCCCTCAGGCCTTTCCCTGTCATCTCGAACACCGCCAGCTCCGAGGTGGAGCCGAACCTGTTCTTTATGCTCCTGAGGATTCTGTATGAGCCTCTGTTTTCGCCCTCGAACTGCAGAACGACATCCACGATGTGTTCCAGAATCTTCGGGCCGGCTATGTAGCCTTCCTTGGTTATGTGTCCGATCAGGATGACCGGAATGGATGTCTCCTTGGCAAAGCGCAGGAGTATGGCCGCGACTTCTTTGATCTGGGTAACAGAGCCGGGGGTGGAATCAACTGTCTGCGAGAACATTGTCTGGACAGAATCGACGATCATCAGATCCGGGGCTTCCTCCCTGGCCTGGGCGACTACATTCTCTATCAGGGTCTCGCTGTAAATACGGCAATTGGAAGCGTCACCTCCGAGGCGGTCGGCGCGCATCTTGACTTGTCGCAGGCTCTCTTCTCCGGTGACATAAAGTGTCTTCAGGGACGGACAGCCGAGCGGGATCTGAAGCGAAAGGGTGGATTTGCCGATTCCAGGCTCACCACCTATAAGCACGAGGGAGCCTTCGACGATTCCTCCTCCCAGAATTCTGTCAACTTCTTCGCTATTAAGGGAGAGGCGGGCTTCCGACCGTGAATCGATTTCGTTCAGCTTCTGCGGTTTACGCCCGGCCCCGGGAACGGAATCGGCCAATGCGGCCTTGCGGGAGCCTCCGGTCACGACCTTCTGCTCGACCATTGTGTTCCATTCACCACAGGCAGGGCAACGTCCCATCCACTTGGGGTATTCGTTGCCGCAATTAGAGCAGAACCAGACTGTTTTTTCTTTCATATTCCTGAATGTTTTTCTGTCTTGTGCCGGTGTGGGTCGCTACCGCAAATCCGGAGACCCGGCAGGCACTGCAATCGGACAGTGTCAAAGATAGGCAATCGGAAAGTGGATGGCAAAAAAAAATTGCAGCATCTAGGTTTAAGACCCGGATACCGCACAAACAAACTCCCGACTGGGACGGCTGCCTGATTACTCAGCCTTTGTTGAATCGCAGCAAGCAGTTGAGTCAGCGCAAGCGGTTGAATCACAGCAAGCGGTTGAGTCAGCAACTACCTCGGTTGCAGCCTCGGCACCCTCTTCAGCGGCCTCGGCCTTTTTTGCGTTGTTACCGCACGCAGAAGCAGCTACCATAAAAGCCACAACTGCAACAGACATAAATACCTTCTTCATAATACTAATAAAAAAAATAAAAGTCTCACTTAACCATTACAAAGCGCGAAATTACGCAGATTTCTGATAATCCGCAACGAAATTTCATTCTTTTTTAAAATTTTAATAATCATCGCGGCAATTCACATTTCTCCAACGAGCTGATCTCCCCGTTTTCTATCCTGAAACGAAGAGCCATTCTCGGCACATCCGACGGTCCTTGAAAACCGCAGGCACCGGGATTCATAAACAGGAATCCGTTGCGTCTGTCGTTGAAGACCTGAGGGATATGGGTGTGTCCGCAGACAAAAATGTCAGGATGATAGGAGTCCAGGAGAGCCTTCGCCCGCAGGTCGTACATCGGCTGCCGGGGATTGAACGCCCAGTAACTGCCAGGACGAAGCCCTATGTGGGTCATCAGAACCCTCATCCCTCCACACTCGAAATTCCGGAAGGCCGGATACTCCTGCCTGACATCGATGCCGTCGCAGTTGCCGTGCACCCCGACAAGAGGCTTGAACGAGGCTATGCTCCGGGCGCAGTCAAGCGTGCCGATGTCCCCGGCGTGCCATATCCGGTCTACCGGCTCCAGGAATTTTCTGACATCGTCAGCGAACACCCCGTGGGTGTCGGAAATCAAGCCGATAAACATCCTTTCCTACAGTTTGATCACAATCTTTTTCTTGTAAAGAATCCAAAGGATGCAGAAAATAATCGAGGCGAAAATCAACGCCCAAAGCAAGGAAAGATATTCATTAGCTCCGAAGTAGCGGCTTGGCGCGAAGCCGAAGAACCGATAGCTCTTCGCAATGACACCGGAGAACACAAAGGCCATCAATGCGTTCATTCCCATTGCCTTGAAAGGCACGAAAGGCTTCTGGTAGCCCTTGACGTCAAGCAGGTAGGCAAGGAAAGCCAGCGCCAGCATAGCCCAACCTCCGGCATAGAAGACATAGGACACAGACCAGAGCGGCTTGTTGATCGGAATCCAGATGCTGAGAACCATTCCGACAATCAACGAGAGGCCGCCGTAGAAGAATATGCGGTTGACCACCCTGTCCGGAGAATATGCCAGCGCTCCGGCCGGAAGCCCTCCTTCCGCAGATGCTTCTCCAGTCAAGGCTGACATATTCTTTTGGGATCTGTGAATCATCGACCCGATGAGGTAGCCAAGGAGGCAGGAGCAAGCCGCCGTCATTGATCCCAGCACTCCCTCAGGATCGAAGTCGGTGCCGTTGTAGCCGTGGTAACAGTGATTCCCGCCAACCAGCCAAGTGTCGACACGCATCGAGACATTCCCTTCAAGGGTGAATGCGCCCGGATCGCGTCCGAAGAGCAGCAATATGCCCGTGTAGGCCACGCACAGGGATGCTATGGCAGCGAGAATCTTCCCCGGCTTCTTGAGCCATAAGGCAAGGCAACCGGCTATGGCATAAGCCATTCCGATTCTTTGAAGAACTCCGAATATTCGTTTGTGCTGAAGCCAGTAAAGGAAATTCTGGCCGAACGTCCAGCTCTCATCGTGAAGCGAGGTCGGGAAAAACGGGTACAGGTTCAGTGCAAAGCCGACCAGAAAGATCAAGGCTCCCCTCTTGAGGACCTTCAGATAAGCCTTGATGTCCGTCCTCTCATACTTGGAGAACGAGAACGCCATCGCACAACCCATACAGAAAACGAAGAACGGGTACACGAGATCAGTCGGTGTGCAACCGTTCCAGCCGGCGTGTTTAAGCGGGGAGAATATGTGCGCCCAGCTGCCGGGATTGTTGACAATGCACATAAAAGTTACCGTAAGTCCTCTCAGGACATCCAGTGATTCATAACGTTTTTTCATAAACGCAAAGTTACTCTTTATTTTCAGAAGCCGTCCAAGAATCTGATTAAATTGTTTTCCCAAAATGTGAAGCGCGGCAAACTTTTTAAATAATTCAAACAGATTCTCAGTATATTTGCAGTATGGAGATTTTCTATGCTTACGAAATTGAGGACGGGCAGGCCTTTATGGACTCAGATGAGAGCGCTCACTGCGTCAGGGTGCTTCGGCATCGGGCCGGAGACGAGGTCACCGTTGTGGACGGAGCCGGGAATATGCACCGCTGCCGTCTGACGGATGACTCGCCCAAAAAGGCGGCCGCCACGATTCTCGAGACTGTCCCAGGATGGGGAGGGCATTCATATTCATTGAATATGGCGGTGTGCCCCACGAAGAACAACGACCGTTTCGAATGGTTTGTGGAGAAAGCCACTGAGCTTGGGGTGGATGTGATTTCGCCGGTTATCGGCGAACGCTCCGAGCGCAAGGTTCTCAAGACGGACAGGTCGCGCAAAATCGCGCTGTCGGCGATGAAACAGAGCCTGAAAGCAAAACTGCCGGAAGTGGAAGAGCCGGTGTCCGTAAGGGATTTCATCCTGTCCCGCTCTGAGGCTCCGGGAGTCAAGATGATATGCTACTGCTTTGAGGGTGAGGCCGAAAGGCGCTCTATCGAGGATGTCTTGGAAGGTGTTCCGAACGACTCTCAGATCACAGTGATGATAGGGCCGGAAGGTGATTTCTCTCCGGACGAAGCCCAGGCGGCGATTCAGTGCGGATTCATCCCCGTGCATCTTGGGCCGTGCCGTCTCCGAACGGAGACAGCCGCGGTGACTGCGGTGACCGCCTGCTACCTCCACTCGATAAGACGGCGGCCAACGGCAAGATAATCCACTTAACAGCGAAGTATCACCCGGTTGCGGGTCTTTAGTTAACGAATATGCAAAAGAAGGCTATAGATGAGATTCTCAACGAGACGTTGAAGGTTCTTAAGGAAGGAGGAGTCATCCTCTACCCCACCGACACGGTCTGGGGGCTTGGATGCGACGCCACCAACCCGGAGGCGGTCGCAAGGATTTACAGTATAAAGCACAGGGCCGACAGTAAGTCATTGGTACTTCTGGCAAACAGCCTTGACCAGATTGCCCTGTACGTGAAGGAGATTCCTGCGATGGCCATTGACCTGGTGGAGGTGAATGACAGACCGATGACATTGATCTACCCGGACGCAAAGACATATCCAGCTCCGGAAGAAGGTGAAGCGCCGAAATCGGACCGATACCATCTGGCACATAATGTCGTGGCCGCTGACGGGACTGTGGGGATAAGGATTCCGATGATGGAGTTCTGCCGACAGCTTACCTACAGGCTCGGCCGTCCTGTCGTCTCTACTTCAGCGAACATCTCGGGAGAGCCGACACCGAAGAAATTCAAGGACATCTCAGAGGAAATAAAAGGAGCTGTGGATTATACTGTTGACGCTCGCCTCGAAGCCGGTTCGACAGGCCTGGCCTCGCAAATCATCAGAATCGGTCTTGACGGCGAAGTCGAGATCATCAGAGGATAATCCAACAAAAAAAGTCGGAACATCATCAGACGTTCCGACTTTTTATTGTGGAGATATAGAGATTCGAACTCTAGACCCCCTGCTTGCAAAGCAGGTGCTCTACCAACTGAGCTATACCCCCGTACTTCTCCGAAGACACTTCGGATTAGTAGGCCCTGGCAGAGTTGAACTGCCGACCTCTACATTATCAGTGTAGCGCTCTAACCAACTGAGCTAAGAGCCTGTATAATAATGAAAGATTAGTACAGTGTTCCGAACTCGAAACCTTGCACGGAGCGTCTCGGCTGCCGAAGACAAACACCAAAAAGGAGGT
>CAYWIW010000027.1:0-33900 GCA_964458425.1 uncultured Muribaculaceae bacterium | reverse complement strand
AGGAAATAGCGGACATAAGAAAACCGGATCAAAATCTCTTTTGACCCGGCCTCTATTTAATCAACCCCCAGTCACTTGCGTGAGAGCCCCTGGGGGCACGTGTAAAGGTTTCCCCGAAACCCCTTCTGTCGCGCAGCAACGAATTCTTCAATTTTTAATAACCCGGACGCTTTTCTGTTCTCGCTTTTTGAGATGTGAGGGAATCCGTGTCATCGTTTTGCCAGGCTCTACCGCCGACATCTAAGGTTCTGGCTCTGTTCTTTCTGCCGTATGAAAGGATGGCCTCTTCTTGCTGCGGCACGCTGAATGTGACTATAGTTCTTTTACCGGACGGACAGGACGGGCCATAGAGCGTCGGCCTTCGAAATGGAAGTAGGAGACATTTTCTTTTCCTCCTAATGCCAATCCGTACGCTGAATGGTTCCCGATGGTGAAGTTTATCTGATTGCTCCAAAGGTAGGCGATTGCTGGATTGAAATTGCCTCCGGCCGGAACATCGCCATTATTGGCGTACCACCTGTGTCCTGTACCGTATAGTATAAGATACTCACCGGCTTTGTCTGTGTTTACCTTATAGATAATCTGCCCGCGGTCATCCAATCCCTGCGTGCCATTGAACTCAAGATGATCGCTTTGATAAAGTACCTTGGCGTTCGTTATCTTTTTGAAAAAGCCTACAGGAGGAACCATATATCCGGCAGGGCACGGGTCGTACACTGTCTTCACTCCGGCGTAATGATATTTGATTGTTTTACTTGCCGGTGTCTTTCCATCGGCAGGGGGTGTCTCCGTAGTGTTGTTCCACAGATTCTGGTAGTGCGTGGAAAGCCAGTCGTTATTATTCTGCACGGCATCCGCTCCTACGAACAAAACGTTCGGATGCTCTATACCGTACTGAATGGTTTTGGTCTGAGGCTCAATTTCATAAGGATATGGCCCGAAATTGTATTTGACAACGGAGCCAGTGTTCATAAATCCCACTATCGGATCCTTCCGGCCGAATTGGTAATAGGTGTTGTTGCCTATCCAGTACTCGATTTTAACCTCACGTTGTTCGATAGGCAAGGTTACGGACAATTTGCTTTCATTCTGCACGAAGGTAATCGTACCCTTGCGCTTGAAGTACCAGATGTCCTTAGGGTCGCACCATCCTAAGTTTCGCGGGGCGGCATAGAACCGGTTGCCGGAGACATAACCGTTGTCATAGGTCGGCATTGCGATGTCACCTGTGAGTTTAAGTGAACCCTCATTGGTCCAATGGTCTGAAATCCAGATATGCCAGCTCCAGATAATCCGTTTCTGGGCGTCCCGTATAGCTAAGACGACATTGCCTTGCTGCAGGTTCTCCCTGTTCACCTTGAATGACACTGTCCCATAGTTTCCGTCCTGAGGATTAAGCTTGACCTCGGAAATCAGGTTGTAGGCGTCTTCCCAGACCAAGACGGCGTCCTTGGCTCCCTTGATTCCCGGACTGCTTATTGCATTGCCTTGATAGTCAATGAATTTTGTGAGAGATGGATAGGTTCCGCTAAGATTATAGCTTTTCGGGGCAGTGTAGGTGTAGCACTTGTTGTTCGTCGCCCCGTTCTTGATGGCATTGCCGTAGACGAGCGGGAACTTGAAATAGCCCGGGGCGTTGATCACATAGCAGTTGGCCGTACTCATCGAGCCATAGATTGTCGCCAGGTTCAAAGGCGAGGCGGCAGAGCCAAGCTCATCCCTTTCACGCAGTTCCCAGTCTCCGCCGTAATCCGTGCCGGTCATCTGCGGATAGAAGGTCATACCGTATTTCACATATTCGGTTGACCCTTCTCCGGCCATTGTCTTGGTCGGAATCCATACGTCCGGCGTAAGGTCGGTAATCTCCACGTCAAAGTCAAATCCGGAGGGCTTGGTCGTGACACCGTCACTGATGTGCGTGACGTTCCAGGACACAGGCTCTTTTACCTGAAGGTTGTTCGCCCGCATTCTGTAGCTCCGTACTTTATAGTACCCTCCTTCAGTCACTGTCTGGTTGATTATGATTCTGTCGGAGTCCTTGAACGTTCCTTTGGCCGGTTCGTCGTCATTTCTCTCCTGTTCGCTTCCAAGTACCTCGAAACAGTATATCCAGTTGGAACTGCTTGTCGAGATCGTGTAGATGTATTCCTTGCCCGGTTCCCACTTGGTTACATCGTTGTCCCGGATCTTTCCCGACATTGTAAATGACTGATTGTCATAGGAGCGCTTGAACACCACCTCGATTCTCGCCTCGGCCGGAATCTCCTGTGGAATCAGCAGGAATGTCTTTGAAGGCATCCTGATGTTGAGAACCTCGTCTCCCGTCGTCTTGTCGCTTGTCTCATAGTTGAAAGTCTGGGTATAGGAGCTGTTTGCCTCGGTATGGCCGCTCCAGACGAATTCGTCCTTGGCAGGATTTGATGTCCTTGTATAGACGCAATGGGCTTTCCCGGCTACGCCTGTGACGGAGATGCGTTCTATTGTCCCTCCAACGACATCCCTTACCGCAAATTTGATGGCGGACAGGGAATGCCTGAAATTCAACGGAACCTTACCGTCAACGCTTGTGGTTTTGTTACATTCCGCTATGGCGAACATCAAGTCGGGCTGAACTTCAGCGTCATTATGATAATTGTTGGTTACAGAGCCCTTAGGCACTTCATAGTCAAAGCTGATGGTCTTGCCGGCATTGTCCGCGGACATATTCCTCAGCAGATTTCCGGCGGAAGCCGGAGCGTATGCGTAAAAGCCCAGCATACGATTATCCACAGGCCAGTAATATGTCGGATTGGTGTTCCAGACATTCTCGGCTTCGTCTCCTGACTGAGGCTTCGCGACCGCATACGCCGGTATGAATGTCGAACCTTTGGCGTCATATGCTTCGAGGTGGAAACCGTCGGCCCTGTTCAAGGCCACGAAATCATTCAGTGAGTTCACCTGTGACGCCCTGGTAGGTATCCAGGAATCAGTTCTCTCATCCGTCACGCAGGTGTGCAGATAGAGAGGAAAGCCGGTCTCTCCGGACTTCAATACGAGGGGTTGAAGCAGCCCTGTCGTGTCATCCTTTTCCGGCGATTGTGAGCGGGTGGAGATATCGGATGTAATTCCTGATGTCACATTGAAAGAGATGGTGTCGGCCTTTGATGTCTCATTGCCTACATCAAGCGGATTATCCTCCGCGCAGGCGCAGAAAGATAATGCGACGAATCCTGCCAGAAGCAGTTTTGAATATGCCCGCCTGATGCCTTGCTGATTGAGGGCACCAGAAATATTCCCACGTCTTTCTGTTATGTATTTCCTTGTATCAGACATAATTACATTTCAATATGTACTTTCCCTCCATAGACCCATTCATCGACCGAAACCAGAAACTGTATCGGGGTGGCGACAACGTTGAACCGGTAAAGATTGTTTCGCTCGACATTAAGCCGCCTTGTGTCCGAGTTGTCGGTCAGTCCGTCGGAATACTCGGCAAAGTAAATCTTGTGCGGGCTGTCACCCTCCAACTGATTGCTGAACGTGGCTTCGATAAAGCAGTACCCGTCGTTGGCACCGACGTTCTGATACTCGGTCAGGTAGGCTATCCATTTCTCAAACCTGCTGCCGTTCTCTTCCCACGTATCGACTTTAAGGAACGGCAGTCTCTTGTCCACCGCGTCGCCCTTTCCGTCCGTGTCATTTTTCCCGTTGACAAGATGCAGGGACTCGGCGTAATCGTCATCCCACACTCCGTCGTGGTCGTAATCGCTCCGGCTGTAGGCTTCCGGAGCGCAGTATCCCTTCTGATTGTAGCGGCAGACCTGAACGCTGCCGAACGACAAGTCGCAGGAGGAGTCGGTCTTAAGTATGACTTCGGCTTTTGCGACGGCGCGGAGCAGTGAGACTGGCTTTGAAAGAACTGTGGTGACATCCGGCTCGAAATGCACACCTGTGAACTCGCGTACTCCGTAGAACGGTATCAGATGTCCGTCGTTCAGTGAGAAAGAGGTGAACTGATCGAATTGCGAGGCCGCGTCATTGCACAGGTCTTCAATCGTTGTCTGGCCTTTTCTCATCTTGTATTCATCCGGATATGTCGGCCAGTTGGCGAGTACGACGACCTTGAACCTATTGTTCACGACAAGCGAGGACGGTGTTGTTCCGGTCACGCTATATTCCCTGTAGCCGCTTCCTTCGGTTGCGATGAAGCCGCTTGGATTAAAGCGGGAGATGAAGCGGTTGTCCGAGTCAAAGAAATAGATGCGGAAATCGCCTCCTGACACATTGATGACGCTCTCATAAGTCTCTCCCTCTTCGTAGTTTTTATCGCCCGGCGCCTTTGTGGCCATTCTGAATCCTACATTCAACTCCACCTTGTCGGGCTTGACGACCGTTTGGCTGAGGTCGAAATTGCACGACAAAGAAGTCCACAGAACCGCGAACGCAAAGACTGTCTTGATAATATGTCCTGTTCTTATCTTCATATTACCTTTTTCCGTGTCATAGCCCGGTGTTCTGCAACACCACTTTCCAAGAGTTTATGTAGATGTATGCGTCGAGCCACCTGTCTCCCTCGTCGAGGAAGAATACCATATCGTAGGTGTCCTCGCGGTCGAGATATTCCTGATCGTCCATTTCCCGGTTGTAGAAACCCTTCACGAGCAGGGCATAATCTATCAGGGGGATGGAGATGACAACTTTCCCGGTCTCTTTGTTGCTGATTGTAAGGCGTGTGTCCTGTCCTTTGACCAGCCTGGCGACTGTGAGTTCGGCGACCGCCGCGCTGAACACCGAACGTGTCGGAGCCTGCCCTGCCCGTACAGGGCTTCTCATTCCGGCTTCTCCTGCGTCGGTATGCCACGCATAGTACGTGACCGGCTCATCAGGCAGCAGTGTGTTGTCCCAATCCATCCTGCCGTTGCTGTCGTGTATGGCAAATGTGAACTTGTCCTTGTCAACAGGCTCTCCTGAAAGGTGCTGCAACACTACCCGTACGCTGTTGGTGTTTTTCACCAGCGGTACTGTGTAGATGTATGTGCCCTCCGTCTCCGGCATCTGCTGCGAAGGCAGCCAGCCGTGGAACAAGCGGTCAAGATCCTTGTTTACGAAGGCAGCGCCGTCGGTGTCATATTCCTTGTTGAGCGTGCAGGTCAGCTCTTCTCCGTCAAGGGTTTGAGGAATCGTGAACGATTCTTTGCCGGTTGTGCCGCACCACGCCAGCAGACTGTACTCTCCAGGGGCGACATCTAGGGTCATCTCATAGTCCCCGGATGCAAGCGCGGCTCCTTGCTCTGTCCGTTGCCACACCACGCGGTTGTCCTTGTCAAGGGCGTACAGGGTCACGCTGTTCACCTCGTGCGCGAACGCGTCTGCGAACTTCATATTGTAGTCGTAACGGAATCTGACCTTATAGTTGACAGAACAGTCGCCCTCGTAATCGTAGATCACGTTGTCGCAGGCGCACAATACCAACATACAAGCAGTAAGCACTTGCAGTAGTTTGTTTCTTCTTACATTATCTCGTACATCCATATTCTAAAAAGTTCTGTTTGTTACCGAATATCACAGATTCTGTCACAAAATTCAAGTGTCGGTTTTGATGCGTAACGATTTCCGGCACGTCTCCTATGTTGTCTTTTTGGGTTATCCGCAGTAGGCATATTCCGTTTGCCTACTGCGAATACCTTTAAGGATTGTTTTCACTAAAGCTCAACACCCTGTTCAACAACTTTCCAGGATAGGATGTTGATGCGGGCGCCGATATAATAGGTGTCTTTGTCCTCCTTGCCAGGAACGATAACTTCCTCAGGATCGAAAACACCCTTGCCGAGTTTCTCTAATTTGTTGATAGTGACAAGATAGTGATGGTTGCGTACAACTCCGTAGTTCGCTTCCTCGATGGCGGTGGCTCCGGCGGCTATCGGGTTGAGGTGCTCAATCGGGATGTTGTAATACATCTCTCCGCCCTTATAGCCGATGGCTCCGGCGCACAATGATTCGAGGTCAGTGTTGGTGTCGGACAGATCAGAGATCACGGTGAATGAAGGGTCTGTCTCGGTTCCGCTCTTTGAGTACAGGGTCTGGCCGCTCTTCAATTGAATCTTGACACCGCCCTCGCCATTGCTGACCAGTTCAACGCCGTCAGTACCCAGCTGTGTGTAGGTCTCGCTGTCTGCGGCTTTCTTGTAGAGGTTCCAGTTCCCGTTGGAGTTCATCACATTGATGATGTAGCTCAGGAATTGGCTCTCTTTGAAAAGGACACCGTTGAAACGTACAAGGTCTATCGCGTTACCGTTCGCGTCGCACACTTTGGCTTTCAGCAGGATGCTGGTGACAGCGGCAGGGAAGTTGCCTTCGGTGTTAAGAATCGCCGCTGTGTTGGTGTTCTCGGCGCAGTATGAGCTGCCGCCCATAGCGACCAGGTTGTTCTCCAGAGTCACGTAATTCAGCGGGCAGGTCTTGCCAGAGGCAGGGGTTGCGGAATATGCGTAGTCGGCATTGCCATAATTGTATGACTTGCCCCAGAAGCTGCGGAAATCGGTGCTCTTATCCCACTCAAATCCAAGGGCGTCGGCTGTCCAGTCCACGTCGATGTTCTTGACCACGTGGGTTTTCTTGGCGGTACCGTTGAGCTTCCAGCCGAGCATCTGAATGTACAGTGCCTCGGTCGCGTAGGTGTCACCGGCATTGTCATCTCCGGCCACGGTGGCGGTAATCTTGTAGAAATCACCCTCTTTTCCAGGGATGGTTGTCTTGACGGCGGCAAGCTCGCTGCCCATACCAAGTGTCACCTTTGCGGCCAGGCGCTCTACATAGACAGTGACGAAATTGGAGTTGTCAAGCGTCACAGGCTCGAGAGAGAAGTTCTCCTCCTTGATCTCGGTCACAAAGTACTTGATGCTTCTGTCGATCTCCCCGCCGGCGCGGCGAACATAGCTTGAGGTGCTCATCGTAAAGTACTGTGTACCGTCCACGGTTGTGGTGATGCCGTCCAGCAGCTTCTGCTCCATCTCATCAAGAGTCTGAGGGACAGTGAATCCGGCCGGCTTGTTGAGCAATGTCACCATATACTTAGGGTAGTTCTTCTTGTCCAGGCCTTTAAGAACGACAATGGTGTTGCCTCTGAACTCGATGTTCTCGGCAGGATTTGCCGTGCTTGCGGTGCCGCCTCCCCAGGCGCTTCCCTCGGACACGAACAATCCGGCCTGGTCGTAGAAATAGAAATGGGCGTTCTTTACGGCGCGCTCATCGGCGGTGCCGTACTCGTAGCCACCGTCCGTCGCCCTTGTGCCGATTTGGCCGACATCCGCAAGGCGAACATTAATGAAAGCGTCATTTGCCGGGAATGTGTTTGGAGTATTCTCCAAAGCATTCTCTGAGCAAGCGCACAGCAAGGCGCCTGCCAGCAGTCCGAAAAATAGTTTTGAACTTTTCATAACAGTTTTTATTACTTGATGTTAATTGTGATGTTTCTATTCATTTAATTGTCTTCAGCGCCGTCCTTTTTCAAGTTCTCCGAGCGTGAGGGCTGCTTGTTCAAGTCCAAGTTCCTTTGCCTGGGCCAGATACTTGCGGGCGTTTTCATAATCTTCCTGGCGGATGGCCAATGCCCCGCGGGCGTACACGGCTTCAGGAGAGTCTCCGGCCTTCGCAAGGTAGCGCGCGGCGGCGGCCAGGTCTCCTCTGCGGATAGCTGCATTGGCGGCGTTCAGATTGGCGACGGGATCCTTAGGGTAGATCCGCACCGCAGTCTCAAACACCTCCGAGAATTCGTCCGAACCCGGCTCATACTCTTGCGCAAGAAGGTAGAACTCGTTCAGGTCCAGCTTCTGAGGATGTTCCTCGATTACTTTCTTGATGTCTTCGGCATCCGTGTAGGTGCGTATCGTGTAGGCTATGCGGTAGTCTGTATGACGAAGGGCCGGATAGCAATTCCGCAGCAGGAACCGGTACTCGTCAGGATACTCCCTCTTGATTCTCGTTTCCTTTACGTCATAGTCCAAGTCACTGTCAATCAAGGCGAGAATCTCTGAGCGATGGCTGATGTCGGACTGCTCCACGTATGCCCTCAATCCTGCCCAGTCCTCAGCCTCGTAGTCGGTGCTGATGATTCCGTCCCCGAACCTGTAGAGTTTCTGGATGTAGTTCTTGAGCGCGTCGGTACGTCCCATCGCCAAGTCCCTGTTGTGGGCGTAAGGGCTTTCCGGCGAGGCGAATCCTTTCAGCCATACGGATGTGATGGTGATGTCGCTGTCATTCTTGACGGAATCAATGGTGGCCGCTATCCTGCCAAGTTCGGCTGTGTTGCGTCGGTAATCCGGATATATCTCCGTTTTGTCCACCGGAAAATCAATGTAGGCGGACCCTTCGATCGAGCGGCTCTTTTCCCTTTCCGCCAGAGGCCGGATGTAAACCAATTCCGGGAAGAACTTCTCGGAATGCTGTCCGAGAATCCCTTCCTCGCCGGCAATCAAGGTGTTGCAGCACCCGTAATCGCCCCTGTACAGGGACAGTTCAGAACCGTTCATCCATTCGGCGTATGGAATGACGCAGTGATAGACAATCTCGTCCGGTTTCTCCGAGGCTTTGAAACTCTGTTCCTCTTTTCCGGTAAGCATACTCTCTCCGTTGCGGACATAGTAGTAGTAGCGCCTCCTGCCGTAAACTCCGATGGATTCCAGATCCATACTGTTGGAGTCGTTTGTCAGACGAGGCGTAAGCAACACGGCTCTGTTGCCGTCGACGTCAAGTCCCTTGAGGTCGAGAATCATATCGACAACCAGATAGTTGCCCGGCCTTTCGATTCTCAGGTTGTCAACTGAGACCCCGCTTACGACGTTCTGTCTGACTTCCTGCGCACCGGCAGATATGCCTGCGCACGCAAGAAACGCTATTATGCCACTTATCTTCTTCATATTCAAATGCAATGCTTAAAACAGATAAACCAAGTTAATCGCTATTTTCGTAGGCCCGACATAATGATGTGGCTTTTTTGTCTCCACTTTCTTGCCGCATCCGGTGCAAAGGAAACGGTCATATTCGGTGTAGGAATAGCCGAAACCGAGTTCGGCCTCAAGGTTCCAGTGGCGGCCCAGTATCCAGTCGTATCCGTAGGCGAGTCCGGCTCCCGCGAACCAGCCCTGGTAGCGGTATTGGCCTATCCTGCGGGCATCGGTTCCGAGGAAATTGTATATTCCGTCAAATCCGCCGAGATTGTATTGTCCGCCGTGGATATGAGCGCCGAAGAAGTGTCCTGAAAAACGGTCGCAGAGCCAGTAGCGGATTTCTGGCTGTACGGCCCAATGCTTCCATCTGCGGTTGTGTGACATCTCAAACAGATTGAACTGTCCGCTAATGTCCGTCGTCCATCTCGGGCCGAGACCTATCTCAACCCCAAAGTTCGGATTCAGGAAAGCATCCGCCAAGACATTGCTCTTGACGGCGACATCTTGAGCCTTGGCATCCTGCATCAGGCCGATGACGAGCATCGACATAAGGAGAAATGTCCGTTTGATGATTCTTTTGTTCATATGGCTTCTTGTCTTCTTTATGGCTAAAACCGTTTTATCTATGTGCGATCGTCGGCATAGCGCCGCCGAAAGCCCCGGAATCGATACGATCCGGAATCATCCATAATTTCGTTTCAAAGTCAAATAATCTGGAGTGTTCCAACAGCTGTGGTCACAAGACCCTGCCTCCCGTTCTTCCGCATAGAACTATATGGGGAAAAACGGAATACAACGAGACGGCTCTCAATAATATATTTCTGAGCTTAAGTTCATTTCCAGACCTTTTGCAATCCTTTTTTCTTATGGTCGTAGTATGTTATCTCTTGTCAGTCAGAACGATACCTTGCAAGGAGACTGTTTCGCGTCTCTCCGGCGGCAAGTTGATGCCTGACAAACGTTGCAAATTTATATAAAAATCCGCAGAAGTCTCCAAAAAAATGATGTCAAATTGTGAATATGAACCCAAATGACCAAGGACTTATCAGAGGTTCAGGTAGTGTCGGCGGAGGGGTTCCGGGAACTTTTCGATCGAATAGCGTAGCATTGTGCGAGGCATCGAGGCCGCGTGTTCACTGAGGAAAAGCTCAAGCCTGTTCCGGTCGCGCTTGCCGGCTTCACGCAGCATCCATCCGACAGCCTTGTGCATAAGGTCGTGCTTGTGCTCCAACAGCTTGACCGCCAGGGCGTAAGTTTCGTCAAATTGTCGGGCACGGATGAGACTGAGGGTTGAGACCACGGCTATCCTCTGATCCCACAGCGACTTGCTTTCCGCCAATGAATATAACACCTTGCGTTCCTCCGGAGTGTCGCGCACGTATGCGCCTACTATGGACGGAGCCGTCAGATCCACCAAATCCCAGTTGTTGATTCTTCCGGTGTTCGCGAGATAGAAGTCGAACACTTCTTTCGGCACGGATTTCCGGCATCGCGCGACGAGAATCAAAAGCGCGCAGAGCCTTGCCTCGTGCCATTGCGAATCAAGCAGTCCCTTTATTTCGGAGAGGGTGGCGGAAGTGTTCCGCTTCGCCACTTTCCTTACCTCCGGTACGACAACCCCGAGAAAGCGGTCTCCTTCTCCGTATTCCCCGGGGCCGCATTTGAAGAATCTCGGGAGCACAGACTTTTTCTCTTCCGAGTGCACGGACTCAAGTTCCGCGGTCACTCTTTCCGCGAACTCCGCGTCCCGGCCGTTTCTTTCTGTCATAATCGGGTAACTGATAATTTGGTGTGGTGTTTCCGCACATCAGTCGGAATACTCCTACTTCCCGTCGGGAATGATGATTCTGTAGGTCTTGCCAGTTTTGTTCAGCAACTTGTTGTCGCGGAGCCATAGATTGGCTTCCTTCAGCTGGAGATATGAGACACCGTGTTCTTCCGCGAAGTCAACAAGACTGGCTATCGGACCCTTGACCGTGACAATGTCCTTGGGGGAGCGGCAAGGGTACTTCTCAAACTCCTCGATCCTGTAGCCGAAGGCTTCCGGATTCTCGAAAAGCAGCTTGGCCGCGAGTACCCGGAACATATACCTCGATGTCTCCTCGACAAGCCAGAGGTTCAGGGCGGATTTCTGCCGCTGGTCTGAAAGGCGGCGTGAAATCCCTCCCTGTCCGGCGTTGTAGCTGGCGGCCACCGTCATCCAGTCACCGTACTTTTCGTAGGCCTTGCGAAGATACTTGCAAGCCGCCACGGTCTCTTTCTCGATGTTGTAGCGTTCGTCCACCTCGGTGTCGATGTGCAGACCGTATTCCTTGGCAGTGGTTTTGGTGAACTGCCACAGTCCTGCGGCCCCGGCGGACGAGTATGCCTTGGGGTTGAGGTTGCTCTCGATGGCCATAAGATACTTCAGGTCATCCGGAATGGAGTATTCCCTGAGAATTGGCTCCACCTGGCTGAAATAGCGGTTCGACTTCTTGAGCATAAGGATGGTGTTGGAGTGCATATAGGTGAAAGAGACAAGCTCGCGGTCCATCCTTTCATAGAGGTCGCTTCTGTCCAGACGCACGGTGTCTCCGGCGAACACAACCTGCCTTGGAACGGCCGGTGACTTGAAATGCAGTTCTTCCTGATGGTAGATCTGCGCTTCGGCGGTGATGGAGTTGACAATGGCCGCCGCGGCGGTTGCCAGTATGATCGGGAATATCCTGCATTTCAGAGTCGATGCCATAATGTGGGTGATGCTGTTATTATTCTATTCCGCAAATATAGGAATCTGTTTTGAATTATCAGCCGTCTGAAACTGTATGACGGTCTTACCTTAGCAGCGTAGCCTTCTCTCCGGCGAAACTCTCGCCCGAAGACGGACGAGCCGGAGCGTTGGCCTTGAACGGCACAAGACTGAGGTTGTTGTACGTCTTGGAGCCGACGCTTTGCCTCATATACGACGTGCCGGTGGCGTTCTCGCTGCTGAACAGCAGGAACTGGTAGCTGTTGACCGCCGCGCTTGAGTACGGACTTGGCGTCATCTGTATCACTCCGTCTACATAGCCGAGGGCGATGCTGCTCGTTCCCCAGTAGATTGACAGCCCGTCGGAGAAGCCGAGAGTGACATAGCTGCCTTTGTAGCGTCCAAGCTGCTGCGGCTCTATGATAACGGCGTGGATCTCCGGGTCGAAGTATGCCCTTACTTCCGGAGTGAAGTCGCTGGTGTTGGACAGTCCGCTGATAATGAGATCGTTGCCTCCGAGACTGTAGATGTCCACACGGAACGATTCCTCTGTTGAGTTGGAGGACTGGTCAACCGTCGCGCTTGCCCTGAACGCTCCGATGAAATCATCCGCTGTCTTTGTCCTGTCGAAGTCCGAGGCTTCGTAGCCTTTGGTCGAGGCCGTTTTCTTGACGAAGGCGGTGTCGCCGAATTCGTTGACAATGCAGACGCAGAGTGTGTAGGACGTTCCTTGCTTCAGGGTGTTGAAGACCGTGGCGAAACCGTCCTCGGTCCCGAGTTTCTGGAGGAACTCCTCGTTGACCTCGTTACCGTTTTTCCAGGCGATTTCCGGCGCGCTCTGGCCAAGGCTCTCCTCGATGTACTCGAGGTAGTCCGTCCTCATACAGAGGTATTTCATAGACACTGCGTTGTCGGCCTGCATATCCCAGAACAATGTCGTGTAAGGGGAGTACAGGTGGTTCTCCTCGTTCCGTCTCCATTCGAACTTGTTGACCTTCGGGGTGTAGATACCGTCGGGGTCACAGGTGAACCTCTTCAGGTAAAGCATCGTGGCGTTGGATGTCGAGTCATAGGCCAGCGCCACGGCGGTGCAGTTGCCGGATCCGACGTTCCACAGTTCGGAGCTGTCGTCGTACAGCGTGAGTACCGGGGCGTTTCCAGGTTTCTTGTCCTCTGAAAGCAACTTCTTTACCTCTTCCTGGCGGCCGGTGTCGCCGGTTATGTCGCCGCTGACCACAGTGGCCTTGAAGAAACGGGCATATTCATTCTTGTAGAAAGAGAGTCTCGGAGCCTTCAGGCCGGTCTCCGTGGTCTCGATTCCATCGAACTCAATCTCCACGACAGGGGTCTTGTCCTCGTTTCCGTCGAAAGTGAGGGTCTCGTTGCCCTGGGCGAAGTAACCCGCTGACACATAGTAGATCAGATAGAACGAGAATGTGCCTTTTCCGTCGTAGGTGCAAGGGTAGGAGCTATAGGCTGACTTGCTACCGGTGTATTCCGCCATATCGGCGACCTTGACGTACTCCTCGTAGTTGGAGTTGTAGTAACCTATCGACTGAGCCGGTACGGTGCAGGTGTTGTCATCGTTGAGGATGAACTTGAACGAAACGCCACTGGCCCAGTCATTGACTTTGAATATGTTCGTTCCCACAGCTTTCTCTACAGCCAGGCCGGAGTCCCGTCCGGTGTAGAAAGCGTTGTAGTGGTAGGTGGCTGTCTGCTGCACCTCCTTCCCGCTTTCGTCTGTCCTGTAGTATGGCTCCCACTCGAGAGAATAGGACACGCTCAGCTTGATTTTGTCCGAGAACTGGGTCACGTAAGCACCGTTCCCGGTCTCTTCCTGGCGGTCAGAGATGAGAATCGTGGCCTCAAGGCTTGAGCCGGCAAGGAGCCTTGAGAGCTTCACCTCCACCGGAACCTTCACGGAATAGCTTCCGTCCGGAATGGTGACGGTCTCCGGGACAGTGAACGAGTCTTTGTTCGTTCCCTTTTTCTCGAGGCCTACCGAAAGCTCTCCTTTGTCGCTCGGACGCGCGATTTCAACCTCTATCGTCCCGGACTCTGTTCCCTGCGGAAACTCCTTTGTCAGAGTGGACTGTATGAAGTGGATTTCCTTGGCGTCCTCGGAACTCGGATTGTAGATTGTCCCGTTCTGCTCCTTGTCGCAGCCGGTCGCCGCAAGGAGAAACAACGCCGCAAGGCAAGATATTGTTTTTGAATATTTCATTGTGTCTAAAGTCTATCAAGGGTTCTGGTCTTCTTCGTTGATGTTCGGGTTGGCGTCAAGCTCGTCCTTCGGGATAGTCAGCACCCAGTCGTATGTGTCCGCCTTGGTGAGATCCACCCCGTTTCTTTTCATCGCCGAGATGCATTCCTCGGAGAATCCGTCCTCGGAGCGGCGGTCTATGCCCTGGCCGGTGCGGCGCACATCGAAGATACGCCCGTACTCGCCCCACAGCTCCACGCGCCTCTGAATCAGGATGTTCTCCAACAGAGAGCCGGTCCAGGTGGTGGTCGTGGCGCCAAGGTATGTCCCTGAGTAATTGTAGGCGTTGTACTTAGGGTTCCTCTTGGCCATCACCTTGTTCATTATCTCCCTGGCGCTGTCTTGCTCGCCAAGTCTCAGCGCGGCCTCGGCTGCCGTGAAGTACATCTCCTCCACTCTCATATAGATGTAGTCGCCAAGCCAGGACTGAACGTTCGAGAAAGCGAATTTCTTCGAGATATAAGGTGATTCCTTGTCTGTCGGGTCCCACCATCTCAGACGGATGTCTCCGGCTCCGATATGGTTGTAAAGCTGCTTGTTGATCAGCTTCGGGGCGGATTGCGCATACGCTCCGTCGTAATTGTCCATATGGGTGAAGAAGCCTGCATAGGCTCCGGACTGCTCTGAGGTCTCGATTCCGGCCCCCCACATCACGTTCCCGGCGCTTATGGAGTTCATTCCGCCCATCAGCTCGTTCTCGCCGCCGATGGTGTAGCCTCCGTTGTCGATTACCTCGGCCGCTGCCTTGTAAGCTCCGTCCCAGTCACCTACGGCGAGGCAGACACGGGACTTGATACCCAGCGCGACATATTCATTGATGTGGGATTTGTTTCCTTTCGCAAGGGTTGAGGCTCCGCCTTTGGCGAGTCTTGTGACCGCCGTGTCTATGTCTGAGATTATCTGGTTGTACACGACCTCGAGGCTTTCCCTCGGCTTGCCTTCCGTGTCTATGGAAGTGGGTTCGGTATAGACCGGCACTCCAGGATCGCTCCATCTGTACTTTCCGGTCATCGGGTTGTACGGTGCGCGCGCGAACCAGGTGGCCAGGCATAGATAGGAGTAAGCCCTTATCGCATAGGCTTGTCCGATGACATAGGAGATGTCGGCGGAGTTCCCTCCCATCGTCTCCTTGGCTGCTATCACGTTGTTTGCGTCGGCGATCCATTTGTAGTTGGCGAACCATACGTCATAAGACCTGAAAGCCGATGAGGTGTACTGGTTCTTGACGTTATAGACGTGGTCGTACCAGAACCATCCGTTCCCCTGTGACTGCATAATAAGGTCATCTCCCATCACTTCCTGCGCAAGGTTGTAGGCGGAGACACCGAAGCATTGGTGGGTGTTGCCGGAAGTTGACCATCCTGCCGTCCACATCGAACGGTAGATTCCGTTGATGGAGGTTATGGCAGCCGAGGCTTCCTTCATCAGTTCCTCGCCTGAACCGGAATCCGTCGGATTGAACTCAAGCATACCGCTGTCGCAGGAAATGGCCGCGAACGCGGCTGCCGCAAGAATATAAAGTTTCTTTCTCATTGAATATCCTCCTAAAATTGAATGTCTATACCGGCCACGACTGCCCTGGACGGGGTGTATGAATATGACACGCTTCCGGTAAAGTTGTATTGCGGATCCATACCGTCCAGATGGTTGAACATCGCGATGTTGTCAGCCGTGACGAATATGCGCAGCGCGCTCACGTCAATCTTCGAGAGCCAGTTCTTAGGGAAGGTATAGCCAAGGGTGATGTTCTTGATGGCGAAGTACGATGCGTCGATGAGCGAGGAGTCGTTGGCCGGTGACGAGCCGCCGATCTCGACCATAGGCACGTCGGTGACATCCCCCGGCCGCTGCCATCTGCGAAGTACGTTCGTGTGCCAGTTGTTGCCGGCGTACTGGACGTTCATCGTGCCGGAATAAAGCCCGTCATATACTTTTCCTCCGATAGACCAGGTCGTCAGGAAGGAAAGGTCGATGTTCCCGAATATGACGAAGCTCGATCCAAGGCTTCCCGAGACCGCGGGCTCGCGGCTTCCCATATAGTATTTGCTCAGGGAGGCGAGGGAGACATTGTCGGTCACATATTCGTCACATCTGACATTGCTGAGGTTCCCGTTCTCGTCGATTCCTCTTTTCCAGCAGGCGTAGTAGAGCCGTTTTCCGGTTGCCGGATCGACTCCGGCTGTCTTTGAAAGGTAGAAAGTGTAGATCGGCTTGCCGACTTCAATGACCGAGGTTCCGGCGCTGATGAAATCCTGTGAGGATGTGAGGCTTGTGACTTTGTTTCGGTTCAGCGATGCCATAGCGTTAAGATCCCACCTGAAATTCTGTCTGTCGAGGATGTTCACCCTTCCTGAGAACTCGAATCCCTGGTTTCTCATCGAGCCGACATTGGCGTCGTAGCCGGTGAATCCGGTCGAAATCGCCAGTGGGTTCTCAAGAAGCATATCACGGGTGTGGCGGTTGTAATATTCAGCGGTGAATGTCACCTTCCCTCCGAAGAGGGAAGCCTCGATTCCTGCGTTGAGGTTGCCGTTCTTCTCCCAAGTGATGGATTTGTTCTCCAGTTTCGAGGCGAAAGCGCCTGCCTCGCTGCCGTTCGCCCAGGTGTAGTCGTACAACCCCTGCCAGGCATAGTAGGTACCGAGATTGTCGTTGCCCTGCACACCGTAGGATACTTTTACTGTAAGGTTGCCGAGCCAGGAGGAGAACCGTTCCATAAACCTCTCCTGGGAGAGCCTCCAGGATGCTCCTACTGACCAGAAGTTGCCCCAACGGTCTGTCCTGTAGAACCTTGACGAGCCGTCGGTTCGCCAGCTGGCATCGAAATAATAGCGGTCCCTGTACCCGTAGTTCAGTCTGGTGAACCAGGATTCGATTCCGTAGTCGTTTGAGTAGCTGGAATTTCCGGATGTTGTCACAGCGGGGTCAAGTTCGTCGATGCCGTCCATTATCCCCGTCTTCTCTCCCATCGCGTAGTTGTACTTGTAGCGGTAGTACTCGTGACCGAGCAGAACCTTGATGTCGTGTTCCGAGAACGAGCGGTCGTAGTTCAGGATCTGGTTGAAAGTGTAGCTGAGGGTTCTGGTGTTGGTCTTGCCCAGACGTCCTCCCTGATCGGCGGCGTTGCCGTGGTACTTGTCATTGGTGATCGTACGCTGGTAGTCGTTGAAGTCCGTTCCAAGGTTTGCGGTGAGTCTGAGACCGTAGAGAAGCGCGTCCTCCCTGACCGTGCCTAAGGTAAGGTACGACCTGGCCGACAGTGTGTTGCGGTAGTAGTAGGCCTTGTTGTTGTAAAGCTCCGCCCTTGAGTTGAATCCCTGGGCTGTCGGACGGTTGGCATAGCCGTTGTCATCCTCGTCACCGTACTCGTACTGGCGGTCGCCGGACTCGTCAAGCACATTGTCTCCGTTCATATCCTTAAGGTAGACCGGATAGACCGGAGCCATAAACTGGGCGGTGTACCAGACATTGGATGTCGTGGAACCGGAGAAGTTCTGATAGTCGGCCTTGGTGTGCGAGTAGTTGGCGCTCATTCCGACCTTCATCCAGGAATTGGCCTGTGAATCCACGTTGACCCTTCCCGTGTAGCGGTTGAAGTCCGTGTTCTGCAAAATGCCGTTCTCCTTGTAGTAGCCCATAGAGATGAGATAGTTGATCTTTTCGGTGGCTCCGTTCACGGAGAAGATGTGTTCGGTGCGCAGGGCGGAGTTGTCGCTGATTTCGTCCATCCAGTTCTCGTTCCAAGCCGCTGACGCATCGTCCTTTATCCTGCCGGTGGCCGGGTCTATAAGGGTAGACCAGCTGTAGTTCTTGTACGGGTTGTAATACTCGGGGTTCTTGAGTCCGCCGATGGTCTGTCCGAGATTTGCGGCGGCATAGGCGCTTGCTCCCTCGAAATCCATTCCGGTGCTGTATTGCGCGCTGTTCCTGAGCGACTCGTAGGTAAGCTCCACGAAATCATCCATTCCCACAAGGTCATAGCGTTTCAGTGACCGGGAGGCCACGCCGAAGCTGCCCTTGTAGCTTACCACTGACCGTTCTCCGCTTCCTTTCTTTGTCGTGATGACGATCACTCCGTTCGCGCCTCGCGCTCCGTACAATGCCCCGGCTGACGCATCCTTGAGGACTGTCAGAGACTCGATGTCCGCAGGGTTGATCGCACTGAGAGAGCCGTCGTAAGGAATGCCGTCAACCACATACAGAGGGGTGGAGACCGCATTGATGGAGCCGATTCCGCGGATCATTATCGAAGCCCCCTCTCCAGGCTGTCCGCCTCCTGAGGTCACCTGAAGACCGGCGACCGTTCCCTCGATGGACTTGGTGATGTTGCCTGTGACCCTTTTCTGAAGCTCGTCTCCCTTGACCACCGACGCGGAGCCTGTGAAACTGCTTTTCTTGGCCGTGCCGTAGGCGACTACCATAACCTCGCCAAGCTCGTCATCGATAACATCCTCGGCCAGGGTCACGTCTATCACTGTTCTGCCGGCGACGTTGACCTTCTGTGTGACGTAGCCGATGCTTGAGAATGTCAACACGGCGTCCGAAGGTATTCCGGACAGCGCCCAGGTTCCGTCTTCCGCCGTGACAGTCCCGACAGTCGTGCCTTCGATGAAGATTCCGACCCCGATCAGAGGAAGGTTGCCGCTGTCTGTGACCTTTCCCTTCACCTCGATGTTCTGCGCCGAGGCTGACAGGACACAGAGAAAGGCCAGAAAGGCGGCGGTGAGTGTTCTCTTTATGCTATTTTTCATAATTTGTTCCGAATATGTTCATATTATGGATGACAGTCCAAAGATCCTCGGCTTCCGCAGGACTTTCCGGTGCCGGAATGGCTTCCACTCCGTCAAGTCTCAGACCGACAGGGGAGGCCTCGGCTTTTGAGGCAAGGTTCTCGAAATTGACGGAGGCCCTTGTCCTCGCCGCCTGTGTCTTGTCCCCGGACTCTTTGGTCGTGGCTGATGAGTGCCTTGTAAGCTTGTCCCCGGCGATGTTAACCGCTGTGGCCATAACCGTGTAGGATGTCTTCGGCTCCGCGTCGATGACGAGGGCGAGACCTTCACCGTTGATGTACTCAATATAGGAAGCCTCAAGTTCGTTGCCTTTGTCTGCGATGAGGGCAGGGTAGGATGACTCCGGAATCCCCGCCAAAGCCGCCGTCTTGACGATGACCAGCCTGGCGGACTTTATTCCCGCGCCTTTGAGCACGCAGGCAAGTTTTGTCGAAGTGTCGCCGTATCTCTCGTTGACTATAGCCGCAAGGGAGAACCAGGTGTATTCCTCGCTGCTGGTCTTTGTCGTGATTGAGTTGACGGTCAGTTCCTCCTCGCCGGTCACTGACGTCGCCAGGGCTGACATCGTGTACGACACTCCGGCTGATGCCGGGGTAAGGGAGTTGTAGCCGCTTTCCGTGTTGAGCAGGCCAAGGTACTCCTCATTGACCGCATAGCTGTAGGACGGGTCTCTGAGGAAAGCCTTTACCGCCTCCTTGTCGTAAGGGTCGCTGAAGACGGAGTTGAATGTCGAGGTAGGGAGGAGGCGGTAGCGCACGCTCTGCACATCCTGCCCTTTCCAGGTCGTCCAGACCGAGTTCGTCCAGCCGTAGCCGGTCAGCCCTATGTAGGAGTTCGTGATATAGAACCGTTGGTTGAACCAGTCGGATCCTCCATAGTCCGGGCCGGACGACCAGCCTGTGGCCGTCGTGGTGAACCTCTTGGTGTACAGTCCTGTGGTGACATTCCCGTCATAGTCCATACCGAACGCTATGATGTCATAGCTCATCTCCGAGGCCAGGCTTGACACCCCGATGGTGTTGGTGCCCAGCTTGAGGACAGAGGCCATTGCGAGCCTGAGGCTTATCCCCTTGCTCTTGGCATATTCGATAATGGCGTTCCTGTAGCGCTCGATAATGGTCTTCTCGTCGTACTGCATCAGTGTCGAAGATGAGACCACATCGTAATAGTAGGTCTCGTCAGGAGTCGCGTACACGTCGAACACGACAGCGTCGGCGAGTACGTTCTCAGGCACGATCAGCAGGGACGGCACGTCTTCGCCCGAAGTAGTGAATCTTGCCTCGGCCGCCTCGGAAGCGGTGCTCCCGTTGTCTGCGGGGATGGCTTTGACTGTGAATATGTAGTCCTTGCCCTTGTCGAGATTCGAGAGCGAGACGCGGTTCTCTGTCGTTGAGCCGCTGATGTCTCCGACGGAATACTCATAGCTTCCGGCTCCCGGAATCACGCTCCAGGACACAATGGTCTTGGATGCGTAGGCGCTTCCGATTGTTATTTCAGGTTTCGGTAGGCGGCTGACTTCGGATGTGCGCACGTGAATGTACACAGGCTCGGAAGCTGACAGCACACTGCCTTTGGCAGGCTCGGCCTGAAGTCTGACGACATATTCCTTGGCTGCCTCCAGTCCGCTGAATTGTGTGTGAAGCGCCTCTGTCTTGCTGTCTTCCGCTCCGTCGAGGGAGTAGGTGTAGCATCCGGCGCCATAAACCTTTTCCCAGTCCACCCTGAATCCGGACACGGTCACTTCGCTGACCTTTGCCTGAGGGGTCTTAAGTGTCTGTACGATGGTGTTTTCCTTTATGTCCGAGCCACAGCCCGAAAGCAGCAGTAAAACCGAAGAGACGGCGGCTGCCGCCTTGAAAGTTATAGAAGTCTTCATCATTCCACAGTCACGTTGATGGTCCTGACGGATTCGTTGCCGTCGGTAACCTTGATTACAGTATTACCTTTGCTGAGTCCCTTTATGGTCATAACGCTGTCATTGAGAGCTACTTCCACTATGCCTTGGGCTGCCAGTGTGTAGGTCAGCACATCGGTCTTGTAGAAATAGTCCCTGAGGTCAACGGCCTTCTCACCGCCGACGCTCAGGCTGACATCCGGAATCATAGCTACCTTCTTGACCGCAAGAAGCAGCCCGTAGGTGTCCAATGATCCCGCTCCCATATTCCCGAAATACGGTGCGTCGCAGAACGGGTCAACCGGAGTGACGCTGGAAAGCAGGGCCTCTTTCAGCATCTCGCTTGTCAGCCCTTTTTTCTTGTCGGCTCCGTAGTACCAGCTGACCGCGAGGGCGCAGGCACCAGACACGTGTGGGCAGGCCATTGACGTTCCGTTGATTCCTTCGTAGGACGAGCCGCCGTCCTCGGCCACACTCGTGCTGAACACACCGCCGTAAACCGAGTTCAGGCTAAGGTCTCCGCCCGGGGCCGAAAGGCTCACCCATTTGCCGTAGTTGGTGAAATAGGACGGTGTGCCGTGCCAGGAAGTTGAGGCCACGCTGATCACAGACTCGTCTGACGCAGGGTAGCAAAGCTCGTCGGAAGCGTCGTTCCCGGCGGCGAAGATAACTATTCCACCGGCCATCGGGCCTTCCTGAGCACCGTTCTCATCGATTCCCGCGTATTTGACGAAGTAGCTTATCGCCTCAGCGAGAGCGGAGTAGTTGCCTCTGGTCCAATCGTTTTTGGAGAGCGCTCCCGCCGTGTACCCCCAGCTGTTCTGGCAGATGACCGCCCCGTTGTCAGCGGCGTACTTGATAGCGCGCACCTGAGCTCCGAGACCTCCGCCCGAATTGCCGGACTCCGACTGGCCGAGTGTCTCGCAGGACATTATCCTGACTCCGTCACCTTTGCCTGAACCACCGGCTATTCCGTTGACTCCAAGTCCGTTGTTGTTGACTGCGGCGATGGTTCCCGCCACGTGCGTACCGTGCATATAATCTGCGGAGAAAGTGATGGCTCCCTTGTTGTCGGTGAAGTTGTAGCCGTGGACATCGTCGATGTAGCCGTTACCGTCGTCGTCTATGCCGTTGTCCGGAATCTCTCCTTTGTTGACCCACATATTGGCTGCAAGATCCTCGTGGTCGTATTTGACGCCTTGGTCAATCACCGCCACTATCACGTCCGGGTCGCCGGTGCAGAGCTGCCAGGCGGCGTACACATCCGCGTCAGCCCCGGCGACTGTCGAGTTCGCATAGACATTTCCAGGGTTGTTGTAGTGCCACTGCATCCTTTGCGAGCGGACGCTTTCATTGAAAGGGAATGGTACATTCCTTGCCGCTGAATATGCTTTCGTGGCCGGAACTTCTTCATATTCAAGTTCTGGTGATGCTTTTGAATATTCCGCCGAAGCAGTTGGTATTGAATATTCGATCACCTCCACTCCGTCGCATTCTGAGAGCATCGAGGCCACTTCCGCGGCCGGCACCGTCTCGTCGTATCTGGCGATGAACCATCTGTCCATCCCTTCTGCCTTTGTCCTGCGCTCGAATCTTCCGCAGTCCGGGAACAGGCGCTCGAAACTGATTGAGCCTACGCTCATCAGGACTCTGTCGATCTGGGAGTTGCCTGAGATTCCTTTCCCTGCCCGTGTAATCTGTTCATCCGCCGCTCCTGGTTTCATCTTCACGATGATTTCGCCCTCGATGGCCGCGTCCGGTGAAAAGACAACTATAGGCCTGTCGTCTCCCGACACAGGCCCGTCGCTGTCATTATCACCGATTCCGTTGCACCCCGCAAGCGTAATAATCAGCGGAGTGATAGCTAAGAATCTGTTTTTCATTATATTTTAAATTCAACTTTCGCAAGTGGATAATTACCTGCCGTTAAAACACTATCTCCTGACCGGCGTTTATTCCTTCACGCATCTTACCTGGCCGGTGAAGACCTGCGCCCTTGTCTCGTAGTAGGCCCAGTAGCCGTTGAAGACTGCCACGTGATAAGAGCTGTAGCTGCTGTAGAGGCCTTCCTGACTTGTCAGGTACATCGTCTGGCCGCTGGCGTAGTTGTAAGGAGTCTCGTCTTCTGTTGAATACGTTGTCGGGTAGATGTTGCCGGCCATCGGATAGAAGTCTCCGGTCGATTTCCAGACACGTCCGCAGCCCTTCTCGGCATTCCAAAGGTACTTGGCGTTCTGGCCGCTCTCGTCGTATTCACCCTGGTTGCCTCCGGTCTTGATGACCTCTTTCCCCGAGCTTGTCCCCCACATATCCTTTCCAGGAACCTTGTAGCCCGGAGGACACGGGTCGAAGATTGTCTTTTCCTCACCCCAAAGTCCCGGTGTCAGGCTTTCCGCGTCAGAACCGTTGCTGTACCACTCGGAACTGTTGCTGTAGTAGCCGACAAGGAATCTCATTGGATGTTTGGCTGAGAACGGTATGTTCCCCGGAGCGCTGAACGCGGCAGGCGCCCTGAAATTAGGAGAAATCTCCCAGGCTCCCGTACCGTCGCCGATCTCGAAGTTCTGTTTGTTCCATTCAGGGTCGTTGTCGCAATATCCCGGAGCGTTCGTGTAGTCGGTGATTCCGCTGTAGTCCTTGTAAGGGGAGCGTGAAGGGATAAAAGGATCCTTTCTGCCCATCTGGTAGATCATACCTCTGTTGTTGACATCCATCGGAGTGTTGTTCAGCGCGCCGAGGTTGCGGTCCATTATCTGAGCTATGACCTTGCCTTCAGGGCCGATGTGGTCGTGGGCTGTGATCTCGTTGTCTGTCACCCAGATGTGCCAGCTCCAGATGACATTGCCCTTGGCGTCCTTAACGGCGATCAGGGCGTTGCCTTCGCTTCTTCCTGTGGAGAATGAGATGTAGCCCCCTCCGTAGGTCGGCGTTCCGTCGATGATTTCGTAGGACATAGTCCTGTCTCCGTCGTTTCTGGCTTCCCAGAGCAGATCCGCATATACAGCGCCTTCTATACCGATGCCTTCTGTCTCGATGTATCTGGTCTTTCCGTCCTTGCCGCCGTTGCCCTTGATGTCGGCCCTGAATCTGAACGAGCCGTTCGTGTGCGCCACGTAGCAGTTGGCTGTTCCGGCGGCGCTGAGGTCGGAGGATTCGTCACCCCTCTGCGAGATGCTCAGGGTGATCTCCTTGTTCTCTTCTCCCTTTGATGCGGAGATTCTGATTCTTTCGGTCTTGACGGAACTTCCGTTGTTGGCCGGAGCTTCCACAACGATGCAGCTGTCAGCGTCCACACTGACTTGGAACCAGTCTCCCGACTGTGCCTCGCAGCTCCAGGTGGAAGAGTTTGTGGCCACGGTGACGATCGCCTTGCCCCCTTCCTTGTCGAAAACCACCTTTGAGTCGGAGGACTGGAGGAACAACGGAGCGAGATAGGCTTCAGGATCGACCTTTGTGGTCTCCGTGCAGGCGGCTGCCATTCCGGCTGCCATAATTGCCGTTATGATATGTTTGAGTTTCATATTCTTAGCTTTTATGATTATTATTCAGACTTGCAGATGTCCGGAATCGAGGCATAGTCGGAGAGCTTCGTACATCCGCTGAACATCCCTTTGAGGTTTGTGAGAGCCGCGAATCCTGTGGCTTCCTTGCTCTCGGCAGTCCTTTCGTAGAGGTGGTACTTGACTCCGTCCACGACCGTGTAAGGGGATTCCCCGCTCAGGGACACGCAACCTTTAAAGGTATTGGTGCCGCTTGTCACGGCCAGGAAACTGTCGAATATCCCGACAGGCACTGACTGGAGCGATGAGCACCCTTCAAACAGACTGTTCAGGTATCTGACTTTTCCAGGGTTCAGGAACAGGTTCTCTCCGACCTCCTTAAGGGACGTGCAACCTGAGAAAATGCTGTTTATCGAGGTGCTTCCGTAGGCGCAGTTGAACACTTCGCCTCCTACTTTCTCAAGCCCTGTGCAACCGCTGAACGCATAGGTGTAGTTGCTGATCTTGGCGTTGTTCTTGAAAAGTCCTGAAGGCACTTCCTTGAGCGAGGTGCAGTTCTGGAAGATTCTCATTACTGTGCCGCTCGCTGTGTTGATGCCTTTGAACGCATCTGGCGCGATGGCGGCCAGTGACTTGCAATCGGCGAACATATTGGTCAGCGTCTTTGTCTTGGTGGTGTTCCCGAAGAGTCCCGCAGGCACGGCCTTAAGGGAAGAACAGTTCTGGAAGCAGCTCTCTGCCGTTGTGACATTGATGTTCTTTGCGAAGAGTTTCTCCGGTATGTCGGCCAATGAGGAGCATCCGTAGAAAGACTTCTTGAATGAATCGGCTCCGGTGAGACCGTCGAACAATCCTGCCGGGACAGACTGCAATGAGGCGCAGCCTTCAAAGGCGGACTCGAAATTGATCTTGCTTGTGCTTGTTCCGAAGACCTTGCCGACAGAGGAGAGCGAGACGCAGTTCTGGAAAGCAGTCTTGTAGGTCGTCACCTTGGTGCTCTTCGAGAACAGGCCGTCAGGGACGCTTGTCAGTGAAGCGCAGCCTTTGAACGCGCTTTCGTACGATGTCACGGCGGTCAAGGCCGAAAACAGGCTTGCCGGCACGGTCTCTATTCCGGAATTGGCGAACACCTCTTTGGCGTTGGTGACAGCTTTCAGACCGGAGAAAATGTCTCCCGGAATGCTCTTGAGGCTTGTGCAGCCGTTGAACAGTCCGGAGATGTTAGTGACTTTGGCGGCACCGTTGAACGCGTTCACCGAAACTTTAGAAAGGCTTATGCAGTCTTTGAAAAGATTGGATATGTTCGTGTTGGCTGAGCAGCCTTCGAGGATGTTGTCTCCTACTTCGGTGATGCCCTTGCATCCTGAGAACACTCCGGACAGGGATGTCACGTTTTCAAGTCCTGAGAACACTCCTTCAGGGACTGCCTCAAGGGCGACACAGTTCTGGAATACGTTCGAGAAGGTCTTTACGCTTTTCAGATCCTTGAACAGGCCTGACGGAATCTTCTTCAATGACTCGCAGCCGCTGAAGACGGTGTTGAACTGGTTGATTGCTGTGAATCCGTCGAATAATCCTTCCGGAACCGAAGTGAGGGACTTGCAATTCTGGAACACCATATTCATTCCGCTTGTAGTGACCTTGGCTTGCGAGCCTGAGTTCTTGAACAGGTCTGCCGGAATGCTTTCCAATTCCTCGCAACCGTTGAAGCACGACGAGAAAGTAGTGACCTTGGAGCACCCTTTGAATATGTCTCCTGAGATGGATTTGATTCTGGATTTGCTGAACGTCATCTGGAATGTCGTGCATTCGGTGTTGTTGGCGAACAGGTTGGCAGGTATCTCGGTGAGTCCTGTGGCAGTGAACGCCATTCGGAATGAGGTGCACCCGGTCTGTTTTCTGAATATTCCCGCAGGAATCGCCGTCAGTGCGCTGTCGGCGTTGAACACTGCGTTGAATGTCGTGATTTTCGGGTTGTTGGCGAACAGATCCTCGCTGACGGACTGCAATTTGTGCATTCTGGAGAAGGTGGAAGAGCATATCTCCAGCTCCGGATTGTTTGCGAACAGGTCTTTGTCGATTCGGGTGACCTTGATGCATCCGTCGAAAGCGCTGGTCGCATCCGTAAGTTTCGGACAATTGTCAAGAAGTCCGGCCGGAATCTCGGTGATGCTTGTGCAGTAATAGAACAATGAACTGATTGAGGTGCATTCAACGGCCTTGCCAAGAATCCCTTCAGGGAATTTCTTTATGGACTTGCACTCGGAGAACGCTTCCTTGAACGTCGTGGTTTTGGCGAACGACCCTAAAATGTCGCTTGGAACACTCTTGAGGCTGTCGCACTTGTAGAACGCGCGTTCCATTGATGTCACACCGAGGTTTCCCCAGCTATAGACTTCCTCAATCTGCGTCCTTTGCGCTGACGTCAGCTTGGAATATGAGTCGACTCTGTCTGCCTTGCCTTTGAAGGAGGCGACATAATAGCCTGGATCCGTGTATGTGTGTTCAGGGAAATCCGCACTGACAGTCTCGGTCGTGCCGTCTCCCCAGTCCACGGTTCCCTCGGTCACTCCGCTGACAGGGAAAGCTGATTCTAGCGAGCCTGACTTGACTTCCAGGCCGAGAATGAGCGCCTGTGTGTCAATGCCCGGCTGCGAGATGGTGATTTCCTTTGTGTCGGTGTTCTCCTTGCCGTCGCCTGTTGTGACCCTGATTGTGGCGGTCCTTGTCTCGGCGCCCGGATTCGCGGTTGGAATGAACCTGAATCCGCTTTCTGTCCTCTCGACTGTCAGCCAACCGTTCTCATTGCCTGAGACGGAATATTCCCAGTCGAAATTGGCGTTGACGGTCACTTCCTTTGCCTCGCTGGAAAACGGTGTGACCGGGACGGTGGAGAGCGACGGCACGATGTGGGCTGCCCTGTCCTGAAGCACATTGATGCTTTCGGTGGCGAGTTTCTCACCGCTGCCTGCCTTGATGACGAATGTGACCTCTCTGTCTGAATAGGTCTCGTTAGGGTACGCGCTGATGTTGACCGTGTTGCCTTCTTTTGTGACGAGCATCCACTCGCAGGCGCTTGTCTCGAAGGTCCATTCCGGGTCGGTCGAGGTCACTTCGAACGATGCGGCAAGCTGTCCTTTGGCCGCAAGGTGGAAGTTGTTCTCTGAAGCCGTGACCTCTACTGTGCCGTAGGCGTTCTGCGTGGCTGTAACTGTGGCCGTCTTGTCTCCGGCCTTGATGGTGACAGTGGCGGTGTGAGTCTTCTCTTCCTTGTTCTGTCCGCAGCTGAGTGTCAGCTGGCTGCTCTCGCCGTCTTTCTCCGCCTTGACGAAGTTGTCACCGGTGACTTCGTAGCTCCAGTCCGTGTTGGTGTTGACATCGAGGACGACTTTTCCCCCGAGACTCTTGAAGGCCACTTTCCCCTTTGTCTCATCATCGGAAGAGAACAGTGTGTTTCTTGAAGCCACCTTCAAAGTGGCGTTCACTTCGCTTTCGTTTTCGCCCGGAACCGGATTCCGGTAGTTGATTGTCTCTTTGGTGCAAGCGCACAAAGAGGCGGCCAACAATGCTGATAGAAGTATCTTTTTCATATTCTTGCCTTACTTTATTTACTCAATGCTTCCGCTGTCCCTTACAAGGTACATCGCGCCGTCCGCATAGTACACGTCGTTGAGCATCGCCGTGGTGGCGCCAGGCAGTACCTTGACAATCAGTCCGAGCGCTCCATAGGCGGTGTCGAAGCCGCTGAGCAGAATCGCCTGGCAGTTGTCGTTCTTGCCGTCGCTTGCGGTGCCGGACGTTCCGTAGATGATTCCGGTCTCGAACTTCCTTTCGCTTATGTTGGGCTGTACCAGATAGTAGTAGTAGGTCTGTCCGGACAAAGCGAATGTCTTGGTCAGACACAGTGATCCGAGAGTCAGGACCATCCTCTTTGTGTCTTTGTCATACTCGGCCTCAATCTGAGTGCCTTCCACGAACAAATCCTTGATTATAAAGCTCTTCCCGTACTCTTTCTGCTCTATTACGCAGTATGTGCCGATTCCGGGAACATTGATGGCGTTGCCACCGATGTACCAGCGCTCGGCGTAAAGACCGAACTTTCCAAGCATTTGGAAATAAGGGTTTTCATCGCGCGAAATCTGTGAGATCGCGATTTCCTTGGACTCGGTCTTGCCTCCCGCCTCCGCGGTGACTTTGACGGAACCGTCACGGTGGGCCGCATCGTTGGCAGCCGCCTTCACCTCTACAATCTGGCCGTCTATGGACACCTCAAGCCAGGAATCTTTTGTCTCTACCTTCCATTCCGCTTCCGTCTCGACTGAGAATCTGAAACTCTCTCCTTCGGAGTCAAGCTCGATGCTTTCAGGGCCGTTCACAGTAAGTGAAAGTACCGCTCCGGACCAGGATTGCGAGACAGTGATTTCCTTTTTGCTTGTCGCGGACGCCAAGGTCACGACGGCTCTTCGAGAGTCACCTGTGCCGTTGGCCGAGGCTGTGATGACCACCTTTCCTTCATTGTCGGTGGTCGAGACCCAGGACTGGTCTGACACTGTGGAGCGCCACTCTGACGGGCAGGCCACTGAAATCGTCGCGGTGCCACCCTCCATCGGGAAGGCGACATTGTCCTGAGAGATGATGAGGACATCCGCGATCTCCTCTTTCGTGGTCTCGCTGCAAGCTGAAACAAGGAGCAGCGGGATTGCGAACAATAATAGCAATCTTCTCATAGCGATTTTTTATTATGTAAGTAATAATTATTGCTTGTAAAACCTTGCAGGAAGCGAAGAATGTCGGCTTTGGGTATAAATTCTGTGATAATCTTTAAGCAATTGCCGCAATATTCTTTCATTTTGTTACAAAGGTCTACTAACCAACCTATCAAAGGTACTTATCATTGCTTAAAAATGATTGGTTTATTCCTGAAATATATGTCGTAAAGGTTTGAAATGTTGTTCCAAAGGTTTGTTTTGAATATTTATACTTAATTTCATTGAATATTTTTCCACTTATGAAATGTAAGCCGCTGCGGCGACGTCTGGGATTGGAATTATGCTTATTGCCTTACTTACAGGCTGATGCTAAAAACGTCCACGGTTTGGCGGTGAGATCTTCTTATTCCCGTCGCCGATGTTGGCGAGCCAGTCTTTGTCCGGGAATGATGACGTTCAGGAACGCTCTGTCAGCGGACTACCGAAGCGTATGGGGCTATTTGTTAATTATTTGATAGGCAAGTCTTTCAGAACCGTCTAAAAGATTGATGACACCGCAGTAGGTAAAGCCGGCTTTGTCTATCAGGCGGCGCATTATGCTGTTGTCCCGGTGGGTGTCGATGCGGATGTCGGGGGAGACTGAGAGTGAATATTCAATAATCTCCCGGAATATTCCGTGGCTGTCCGGTGTACTTGCGATTCTGTGGATCACGTAGTATGGCTCCGTGTCGTCAAGCCATTCCCCTTTGATTCTTGAATATGTCGGTTCGGGTGAGGGGAGCAGTGCGAAATAGCCGGCCGGTAGACCTTCCCGCTCTACGATGTAGGCCCCTCCCTTGCTGATGTCTGTCCGGACGATTTCCTCGCTCGGATAGTTGCCCTCCCATTGGGTCGGATTCCCGTCCGAGCGCATTATACCCTTGGCCGCCTCGAACAATGTCAACGCGGCCTTGATGTCTCTCTCTTCGGCTTTTCTTATCATTGTCCGGAAGCTCTCTATTCTACTGAACCCCCAGAAGCTCTATCTCGAAAACCAGTGTCGAGTTCGCCGGAATCCCCGGCTGGGAAAATGAACCGTAGCCAAGTTCGGAAGGGATGTAGATTTCCCACTTGTCCCCGACACGCATCCGCTGCAGGGCTATGACCCAGCCCTCGATCAGGTCGCGGAGCCTGACGGCCAGCGGATAGCCTCCCAGACTTGTGTCGAAGCACTTGCCGTCAATGGTCCTGCCAAGATAGTGGCAGCTGACCACGCTGGACGGAGTCGGCTGCCTCCCGTTTTCCGGTCCGGATTTCAGGACCTTGTAGCAGACACCCTTGGAAAGGCTGCACACGCCCTCCTCCTTGCTTTTTGATGCGAGCCACTCCTTGTTGGAGCGGGCATATTCACTCTTGTTCATAATTTGTCTTTTGCCGCGGCCCGCCGGATCGCCTGGCCGGGACGGAAGCCCTGCGATGAGGACAAAAACCGCTTCGTTGTAAATCGGGTTCGGGAATCTGGCCGGTACGGCAGCCCGACAGGTGCGGCGTGATGCTATCCGTTAAATCTTTTGGCTTGTTCCTCAATAAGTTCCTTGTCGTTGAAGTAGTCGATTCTCATTGACTTCTTCACTTCGTCAAGGGTGGCCGCCGCTACCGCCTCCGCGTCCTCGCTGCCTTTCCTCAGAATCTCATAGACCGCTGGGATGTCCTTCTCGTATTCCTTTCTGCGCGCTCTGATCGGCTCAAGCTCCTCGTTGAGGATTCTCTCCAGGAACCTCTTGACCTTCACGTCGCCGAGACCGCCCCTGCGGTAGTGTTCCTTCAGTTCATCGAGGTTGGCATAGTCTGGAAGGTAGAGACCGAAATGCTCGTCGCGGCAGAACGCGTCAAGGTAGGTGAATACGGTGTTGCCTTCCACGTGCCCCGGATCGCTGACGTTGATGTGCAGCGGGTCGGTGTACATTGACATCACCTTCTTGTGCATCTCTTCGGCCGATTCGGCGAGGTAGATGCAGTTGCCCAGAGACTTGCTCATCTTCGCCTTGCCGTCTGTTCCCGGAAGCCTGTGGCAGGCGGCGTTGGACGGAAGCACGGCCTTTGGCTCGACAAGGGTCCCGCCGTAGATGCGGTTGAAGCTGCGCACAATTTCGACGGTCTGCTCGATCATAGGTTTCTGGTCATCGCCGACAGGCACGTCCGTGGCCTTGAACGCCGTGATGTCCGCGGCCTGGGAGATAGGGTAACAGAAGAAACCGACTGGAAGGCCGCTCCCGAAAGCCTGCTCCTCGCCGTCCTGGCCGAAACCGCGCATCTGGATCTCTGTCTTGACGGTAGGGTTGCGTTGGAGTCTTGCCACCGTGACAAGGTTCATATAGTAGAAAGTAAGCTCTGTCAGTTCCGGAATCATACTCTGTATGAATATTGTCACTTTGTCAGGGTCGAGTCCGACAGACAGGTAGTCAAGCGCTACTTCTATGATGTTCTGACGAACCTTCTCAGGGTTGTCGAAATTGTCGGTTAGCGCCTGGGCGTCGGCGATGAATACAAACATCTTGTTGTAGTCGCCGGCATTCTGGATGGCCACCCTGTTCCTGAGGGAGCCGACATAGTGGCCGATGTGGAGTCGTCCGGTAGGACGGTCACCAGTTAGGATAATCTTGTTTGACATATTCGTAAGTTCTTTTGTTTCACTTGATAAGGTTTAGAAACTCGTTCCTTGTCCTTGCTGAGGTGAGGAACGCTCCGGAGAATGCGGAGGTTGTGGTCGTGGCGTTCGATTTCTGTACGCCCCGGACGGACATACACGTGTGCATCGCCTCGATGACAACCGCCACCCCAAGCGGATGCAGGGCCTTGTCGATGCAGTCGCGGATCTGTACGGTCAGCCTCTCCTGCACCTGAAGCCGGCGGGCGTAGGTCTCCACGACCCTTGCTATCTTGCTCAGCCCGGTGATCTTGCCGTTTGGAATATATGCCACGTGGCACTTGCCGAGGAAAGGCATCATATGATGCTCACAGGTTGAGTACAACTCGATGTCCCTCACCAGAACCATCTGGCGGTACTCCTCGTCGAACACCGCCGAACGGATGATCTCCTCGCCGTTCTGTGAATATCCCTGCGTCAGGAACTGAAGCGCCTTGGCGACTCTCTCGGGGGTCTTCAAAAGCCCTTCCCTGCCGGGATCTTCTCCGATGAGCCTGAGTATTTCCTTGACGTGGAGGGCAATCTCCTCGGTGGTATTATCTTCGTATATCTCCTTTTTCTCGTATGACATATCCAATCATTCTTTTTTTGGTACAGTTGTTGAAACAGCAACCGCCGGAATTTCCGGCTTGTCTGACAGTCGTTTTCCGCAGAATCCCCGTTCTGATTCAGAAGCTGTTTTGATTCAGGGATGGCCTGATTCAGCTTCAGCCGGGGCGAAGGGAAAGCGTTTTCGTCAGCCAAACGGATTCCAAGCCTACAAAAATAGACAAAAATTACTTATTGTTATGTTTTTTTGCATATCTTTGCGGCAAATTGGGACGTTTTATTGGACTGTTTGATATAATTTAATGATTATTAACAATTTAATTGTTCGAGAATATGTATTGGACACTTGAACTTGCCAGTAGCCTGGACGACGCTCCGTGGCCTGCATCAAAGGAAGAGCTTATCGACTACGCCAATCGCTCAGGCGCTCCTGAGGAAGTCATTGAGAATCTGACCGAACTTGAAGATGACGGAGAAGTCTATGAATCCATCGAGGACATCTGGCCTGACTATCCGACCAAAGAGGACTTCTTCTTCAACGAGGAGGAGTATTAATACCCTTTAGGTAGGTTAAATAGCTAAATATCAGTGCGATGAACAATGATGGATTGTTTGTCGCACTGGTGTTTTTATGGGTGTGTCCATAGGACTTTAAGGAACGGCATATTTGCCCGGAATCGCATTATCCGCCAAATTGCGATTTGCCAAAGCAGAAATGCTTTTCTGAGTAACCGACGGTTTTTCTTTTCGTACTTTGTGGTTTCTGAACATAAAGGTACGTATCCTGCGGACAAAAACAAGGAAAGAGCCGCTTGTCTGTTGATTATCAATTGATAAATGCTTTTTTCGGAGCGACTAATCATATTGATGCATTCCGATAAATCAGAATTTAGAGGCGATGGCGAAGCAACTCTATGATTATTGGTTTGTGCAGTTTGATTTTCCAAATGAAGATGGAAAACCATATAAGTCAAGTGGTGGTAAGATGGTATGGAATGACAAGTTGAAAAGAGAGATACCCGAAATTTTTGAATGGTGTACGTTGAACGATTTCATTCAGTTGGAAGATTTCAAAAGAGTTCCACTTTCAAGTCAAGAACGTTTAGATAAAAAAGGGATTTATCCATACTATGGTGCTACAGGTATAATGGATTATGTAAATGATTATATCTTCGATGGGGATTATTTGCTTTTGGCAGAAGATGGTTCAACATCAGACGCGAATGGAAATCCCATTGTTCAATATATTTGGGGAAAGAATTGGGTGAATAATCATGCCCATATTATTCTTCCTCAAATAGACGGTTTTATACTCTATACTTACCAGCTTCTTAAAAATATACCTGCAAAAATGATAGAGACAGGTTCTATCCAAAAGAAAATTAGTCAAGAGAATCTACTTGCATATAAAATTATACTTCCTAAGCAGGGATTGATAAAAGACTATTGTAAGATTGTTTCACCTTTATGGGAACAACGAAAAAATAATATTGAAGAAATACTAGTTCTGACTAAGCAGCGCAACGAACTTCTACCGCTTTTGATGACCGGTCAAGTGGCGGTAAATTCTGATTTAGCAGTCTCTTATATTATATAGGGACATAAATATCAGAATTATGAAAGAAAACATCATTCAGACGATAGTCTCGAAGATGCAGCGTGACTTGGACTGCCGACAGATGGCACGGCTTAAGGCGGTGCTTGCATCAGAACTGCATAATGTGGAAATTATCGAAAAGGAGAGTTGTATTAAACAGCAAGCGCAAGAGAATGAGCATCTTCTTAACTCTTTTATTTCAGCAAAGAAGATAGAGGGATGCTCGGACAAGACACTGGCATACTACCGTAATACCA
>CAYWIW010000026.1:0-35339 GCA_964458425.1 uncultured Muribaculaceae bacterium | reverse complement strand
AGGAAATAGCGGACATAAGAAAACCGGATCAAAATCTCTTTTGACCCGGCCTCTACGGAATCATGTACGAAAGCGAACCAAATCCTGCCAAAGAATCACTTGTCACTGTGACAAGCGACAGCGAAACTCGTTCGAGACGATGGGCCGGAGTGTTGACCCGTGTGAATTGCGAAAAGAGGGCCGCCGCCCGCTTGTGCAAGGACGGCTATAAGACGTATGTCCCCGTGCAGCGTGAGGTTCACCAGTGGAGCGACCGCAGGAAGGAAGTCGCCCGCCGGATAATGCCTATGACCGTCTTCGTCCGCGACACGGAGCGTGAGGAGTTCTGGCTCTGCGAGCAATCGTACTTTCACAGGCTCCTGGCACTTCCCGGCAGTGAAGAGGAAAGGCGAGGTCCGGCCACGCCTATCCCCGATTCCGAGATTGAGCGTCTCAAGGTTCATTCTTATGCTGATTCTGACAACAGTTAGTCTACATCTTTATTGTTCTCAATATTTGATTTAATTAATTTTAACAGATTGGATTATGCGAAAATTGACATCGCTGCTTATTGTTGTGACGGCCGTTTTGTTTTTCGGCTGCGACAAGTATGATGACTCGGCTCTCAAGTCGGACATTGACGACCTCAAATCAAGGGTCACATCTTTGGAGCGTCAGTGCTCATTGTTGAATGACAACGTTTCATCATTGCAACAGCTTGTTCAGGCGGTACAGAACCGCGATTGTGTGGTAAGCGTGAGTGAGCTTGCGGACGGGACAGGCTATTCAATCAAATTTTACTCCGGCAAGACCATCGTCCTGCGCAATGGCGTCGATGGCAAAGACGGCAGGGACGGAGTGAACGGCATTGATGGCAGCACACCAAGAATCAGCGTCGGGTTGTTCTCTGACGGCAACTATTATTGGAAGATCAACGGGGAATGGCTGATTGTGGACGGAGGAATGGTCCGGGCTACCGGCAAGGACGGCAAAGACGGTGAAGACGGTAAGGACGGTGAGGACGGTGAGGACGGCAAGGATGGAGAAGACGGAAACAACGGCAAAGACGGTGAGGATGGCAAGGATGCGGTCACACCTCAGTTCAAAGTGGAGGATGGTTATTGGCACGTCTCTTATGATGGTGGCAGGAACTGGACACAATTAGGAAAGGCCGTCGGAGAGAACGGGAATGACGGGAAAGATGGGAAAGATGGCAAGGACGGGGTCAATTATTTTGAGAGCGTGACAGTGGATGGCGGCTATGTGGTCATAGTCATCAATGACAAGGAGAAGACAACGCTCAGAATCCCGATGGCCGAAACCCCTTCAGCAACGACATTCCGATATATTCCTGAATGGTCGGACGGCGCCGCAAGGGTGCCATATTACAAGAATGGTTCGACTGTCGTTTCCTTGCCGTTCACTATGTCGTTTGAGGTCGTGCCAGCGTCATCGGCTGATTATATCGAGAAGAATTGGAAAACGGCGCTTTCCGCGAAGGCGGTATTCACCAAGATACCCACAAAAGCTTCTGCGGGTGATTTCGTGCCGGTCAAGATAAGTGAGGCGACTGTCTCCAAGGGTGTTATGACATTGAAGATGTCTCCGGTCAATTTGGGTCCGGACTTCTTTAATGAAAAGCTCTCCGCAAGCATCCGCATTAAGATGAAAGGAAACGGACAGGAGACAATCTCGGATTACATAAATCTGCTGCCGGAGGTGGTGGAGCCGGAAGATCCTGCCCCGGTCGGCAGTCCGGTGATAACATACACCACAATCGACAATGAGGTACTTCCGTTTACCATCTCAGGTTCTTACCTTGGCGTGAATAAGAAGTATAACAATCTCTACGAAGACGGGTTGGGCAAGATATTGTTTGAAGAACAAATAAATAAGTTGAGATTTTCCATTCCGTCTGAAAGAAGAATGAAACTGGTCTCAATTAATATTATGTCTCCGGTTGAGATTGATTATCTTTCGTTTTACGAATGCGGACGATTAAAGGATGCAGACTTGTCTCAGTGTGAGACTTCAAGTGTGGAATCTATGAGATCTATGTTTTGGTCCTGCAAAAGCCTGGAGTCGCTTGACGTGTCAGGCTGGAACACCGGAAACGTGACGGATATGTTTGCTATGTTTTTTCTGTGCTCAAGCCTGTCAACCCTTGACTTGTCCGACTGGGACACCGGAAACGTGAGAAATATGTTTAGGATGTTTTCTGGCTGCTCAAGCCTGAAGTCGCTAGACTTGTCCGGCTGGAACACCGGCAAAGTGGACGATATGGGTAGTATGTTTGATGACTGCTCAAGTTTAACGACGCTTGACGTGTCCGGCTGGAACACCGGCAATGTGGACAGTATGGGTGCTATGTTTTATGGCTGCTCAAGCCTGAGTACTCTTGACGTGTCCGGCTGGGACACCGGCAACGTGACAAATATGAGTAGTATGTTTAATGGCTGCTCAGGCCTGACGTCTCTTGACTTGTCCGGATGGGGTACCGGCAACGTGGCTAATATGAGTTCGATGTTTTCGGGCTGCGCCAGCCTGACGGCGCTTGACTTGTCCGGATGGGACACCGGCAACGTGATAAGTATGACTTATATGTTTTATAACTGCAAAAGCTTGAAAACCATCTATATGCGAGGCTGTGACGAAGCAACGATAGCGATGATTCAGTCTGCGAAGCCGTCGCAGGCGGTGATCGTCACGGAATAAACGAGAAATAAGCGGGCGACACCTTTCAAAAGATGGAGTTGCCTCAGGGATGTGTCTCTATGGCCGGATTGAAATCAGCTTCAATCAGGTAATAGAGACACTTTCTGTGTCCTCCAACCGATTGCCAAATATTCTTAGCTGCGGCCTTTCGTATAAAAAAACCGCACAAAGCCATTAAGTCCAGTTACCGTCCTCTCAATTGACAGTTTGCAATTGTCGGGAACGGTGATGCGGCCTATAGTGCGCTCAGAGCCGGTTAGGTGTTCCCGATTCGACAGCGCCGATGTAAATCGGGGACGGTGAAGTGCCTCCAGCGCGCTTCTGGCAGGGGTCGGTGTGTCCGCCGATTTCAGGGCGAATTTGCATTGCTTGTCCAAGGGCGTTGATTGCCAAGTTTCCTTTCACCAATACGGAGAACGGCTCAATATTACAGCGATTGCAGCAAATGTTCTGCTTCGCCTTGCCAGATTGCTTCGACTTGCGGAGTTCCCTAAGCCGAGGCACTTGGCTTTGCCGCGATACGCTTCCATAGAAGCAAGCAAATTGCGCACGCTTTCGCCTCTGGGGAGTTTCCTAACATTGGGACTATCGGATAAACGCACTTTTTCTTACGAAAAAGTTTGTGTTATCAATGAATATTCGTATCTATTACAGCAACAGAACTCGTTTGCATCCCATCAGAACTGCAAGCGGGTCATTTTTATATTATGAACCAGAGACCAAGGACAATACCGGAACAATTGACCAGACTTAAAGATAAAGGAGTGGTCTTCGATGATGAGAATATCGCCTCAGCGTATTTGGCAAGAATTAGTTATTCCCGCTTAAATAATTATCGGGTGGATATGATTGATGCCAACTCTGGTCGCTTCCCTGATGGTACAAACTTTAGGGAACTATATAGAAGTTGACTGACATTGTCAGAGTTGGCACCGTTAGCAATCCATAACAGTCTCAGGCTATCAAGAAACCAATTAAAATGGTGTTTTTTTGATGTTTTAGGCGTTTCAAAAGAAAACGTAGTCAACTCCTATATAATTCCCATTGGTTTTACAAGAGGATGGGATGTGAATCCAATTTGGCAATAACATTATATGGGTGACTCTCAAAGTGTTGTTTTGCCCCCAAAGTGGTTTATGCCATTTTTTGTTAAGCCTATGCCTGAATGCCATTGTTCCATATGGTATTCGGTAGTTTATTGCGCCGCACTCTTAGGCGAGTCACTTAATGTTTTCCCGCTCTTTTTCGGGATTATTATTATAACACCTTCTAAGAAAATGCTTAAATTTGTGCCAAGAAACTGTCAAGAATCATTTAAGAGAAAGGAGATTTCAAGTATTTACCGACTTTCGAATGAAGATAGCGGCGTGTCCGGCTACCGGCTGAAAGGAGGAAGCGCTATCCCCAAAAAAAGACTTTTCAGATGATTCGGAACAGATTCCCGGCTTACGACAGAACAAACAAAGAATCAGGCAATATGAACACAAAAGAATTTTTCAAATGGGTGCTGGCCGTAGTCTGCGGCCTGTTCGTCTGGGGCATCGTGAAGTTCATTATGTTCTTTATGATGTTCGCCTCGATAATCACGTCGGCGTCATCTCTCTCCGGCGGATCCGGCACGGTTGTGCCAAAGGAGGGAGTGCTGCTGATGGATATGTCCAAGTTCGCTGTCGCCGAACAGACAAAGGAGGGCAATCCTCTTTCCTCAATACAGGGCGGCGAGACAGCGCTGGTAGGATTGCGCGAGACGGTGACAGCCATCCGGAAGGCCGCCGAGGATCCCGGAATCAGCTACATCCTAATAAAGACTGACGGAGCGGCAAGCAGCCTCAGCAAGATGGAGGAGCTTCGCAAGGCCCTCACCGACTTCAGGAAGAGCGGCAAGGCGGTCGTTGCCTATGGCGAGGCATTCACTTCGGGAACTTACTACCTTGCGTCCGTGGCCGACAAGATCTACACCACAAGCCACCACGGAGGCAACAACTTTATGATTGGGATAAGCGGGAGAATGCTGTTCCTCAAGGACTTGCTCGACAAACTCGGCGTAAGCTACCAGCTAATACGCCACGGCAAGTACAAGAGCGCCGGCGAGACCTACGTCAAGAATGCGCCAAGCCCTGAGAATATGGATCAGAACCAGGCGATGATTGACTCAATGTGGGAGACCGTGGCCGCGGAGACCGCGGAAAGCAGAGGTGTGAGCGTTGACTCTCTCAACTATTTCATCGACAACCTTTCCATCGCCCTCCCGGAGGATATGGTAAGACACAACCTGGCGGATCAGGTCCTCTCGGTCGAGGAATACAAGGAAAAAATCGCCGGCCTTGCGTCAAAGGACAGCTACAAGGACGTGAAGTTCATTCCTTTCACCGACTACGCCGCAGCGAAGGCCACACAAAACCTGACTGCCAAGAAGAGAATCGCCATCATCTACGCAGACGGCAACATCGTCGAGCAGGACGACCCGAACAACATCAGCGGTAACCGTTTCGCAAGCATCATCGCAAAGGTCAGGGCCGACTCCTCGGTAAAGGCTGTTGTCCTCAGGGTGAACTCACCTGGCGGAACAGTGCTTGCGGCCAGCAAGATAAAGGAGGAGATTGACCTCACCAGAGAGGCGAAGCCGGTCATTGCTTCCTACGGCGACTATGCCGCGTCAGGAGGCTATTGGATTTCAAACAGCTGCGACCACATCTTCACCAACGCGACCACCCTGACAGGCTCCATAGGGGTCTTCTCCGCGATTCCTGAGTTCAGCAAGACTTTGAAGAACGTGGCCCACGTCAATATGGTTCCAGTCAACTCCCACAAGCATTCCGATATGCTTTCGTTGACAAGGCCGTTCGACTCCGAAGAGACAGCCTGGATGCAGGTTTACGTGGATGACATCTACAACAGCTTTGTAAGCATCGTGGCCGATGGAAGGGACAAGTCTTTCGAAGAGGTTGACGAAATAGCACAAGGCCGCGTCTGGACAGGTGCCGAGGCCCTGAAAATCGGGCTGGTAGATGAAATAGGAACCTTGCAGGACGCCATAGCCTACGCGGCATCAATGGCAGGCGACCCGGATCTTGACAATTGGGGCATAGCCACCTATCCAAAGCCGTTGACTGCCATCGAGCAGATTATGCAGCAGTTCGGAAAATCCACCACCCCACAGGAGGCAGCCGCCAATGCCCTTGCCGGAACTCCGCTGGAGGGTGTGGCCCAAGGTCTGCTTGAATGGCAGAGAACCTGGACAAAAGGACAGGGCGAGCTTGTCTTCGCAAGGATGCCGTTCGAGATTGAGATCAGATAAGACGGATGACGGTGACGGAAGCCGAGCCTTTCGTCACCTTGACCGAGTCATCGATACGATGGCCGACCAGAGCCAGAACACGGGAGCCTTTGTCAGCGATGACAAGGGCTTTCCTCTTTTCGACAAGCCCCAGCTTGAGATCAACGAACAGATCGCTTAACTTCTTACGCCCCCCCAATCCGAGAGGACGCATCCAATCTCCGGGCAGCCAATGCCTTACGACAAACGGGAATGTCACCTTACAAGAGTCGAGCTTGGTCTCGCCGGAAGCGGTTCTCACGTTGGTCACATCGTCAGACAGGGAGACAGAGAACCCGATTCCGTCCAATGAGTATTCCCCGGGTCCATCGATTGTAAGGAATGCCGTTCCCTCAGGCAGGGCGGCAGGTGAAGAGGTTGTCAAGACCGCCTTGCCAGCCGCTGAACGCGGAACGGAGGATGTTTCGGCGGCTGGATTGAGACGTTCTCCGGACACGCCCGGACGGCCTCCGACACCGTTTGCGTCAAAGCGTCCGCCGAGTACACGGATTTCACGCGCGGAAGTCACGGCATAATACTCTTCGGCGACGAATGTCCTGCCGCTGACGGTTCCGCCTCGCCGGATGGAGGCAGCCAGATCCGACACCACAGCCGAACCGAATCCGAACGGTTCCAGCAGCCGGTAAAGGACATACTCCCAGTTCTTCCTTAAGACAAGCCTTTGATAATCAATAATCGGCAGACCATCCTCAGCATAACGGACAACTTCGGCAGAGACTCCGGCGACATATTCATCAGCGGCGGACTGAACCTGCGAGAACCGTTCCATATCTTCGTTCAGAGTGGCAAGGAACGAAGGGTTCAGCCTCTCGAAAAGCGGGAACACCTCGTTGCGGACGAGATTGCGTTTGTAGGCAGAATCGGCGTTCGTACGATCCTCGCGCCACTCCAGATGATGTGACACGGCATATTCCTGAATACTCCTTCTCGTGAATCCAAGAAGCGGGCGGATCAGAGGCACATCAGACGACAGAAGAGGAGAACAGCGGCGCATTCCGGTCATTCCTTTGACACCGGTTCCGCGCAACATATTCAGAATCATTGTCTCGGCGTTGTCATTGGCGTTATGTGCCACAGCCAGGGCCGAAAAGCCGTTCTCACGGCAGAGACCGGCGAACCAGGCATAGCGCAACTCCCTCGCGGCCATCTCGACGCTGACTCCGTTAGACGCGGCATAGCCAAGGGTGTCGAAATCCTTCTTTATGAACATTATCCCACTTGTTTCGCACCACTCCCTGACAAGGGTCTCGTCAGCGTCACTCTCCTCTCCCCTGAGATGGAAGTTGCAGTGAGCCACCGAAAAGCGCGGACGCAGGCCTGAATTGAGGAACAGATCGGCCATACACATCGAATCCACTCCCCCGCTGACAGCCAAAAGGACCGCTTCCCCATCGGGAAGCAGCCCGTTCAAGACTCTGTCAAAACTATCCTGCATATTCCGGCATTCCGGATGTTATTTCTTGCTTGCGAAAGTATAGGTGAAACCGAACTGGAGAGCCTGCGCAAACTGCACCCTTCTGTGGCCGCCGCAGTTCTCGTGTTCCTTGTCGGTAATCAGGACCGTGTCGTCATAGATAAGGTTGGTCGTGATGTTCAGTGAGAAGAACTTGCTGAATTTCCACATCATACGGGTGTCCCAGTTGACTCGGAGATTCTCAGGGTTCTTCAGGTAGTTGGAGAACAGGAGCAGGTGGGTCGAACATTCAAAGTTGGCGTTGATCTTCAGCTTGGCGTCCGCCGTCACCTGAGCACCGAACTCGAATCGGGCCGGCTTATAATAATAGCCTGTCGTATAGTAGATGTTATCGTCATCCTTTTTATCCGGATTCAGTTCCAGGTCCTCATAATCACGCTTCCTGTCCATACCATAGTTCTTCCTGAGCCTTTCAGACATAACTATGGTGAAACCTCCGGTAAGAGGCGCCATATTGACAGTCAGCCACTTGCTCGGAACCCAATCGATACCAAGACCCAGATTGACAGTTCCAGGCGAAAGGAGGCTGGACTTGAGCACCCTGGCGTTCCTCCAGTCTCTGCCCGAAGGCTCCTCGTCCCCCTCCACGGAAGGGGTCGGATAGTTGTAGCCGTTGGCGAACTGGCTGAGGAAAGTGAACTTGGCGGAATAGTTCAAGGTCTTGGTGGCCTTGTAGCCCCAAGTACTCTCGAACAGGATTCTGTCCTTGTTCTTCTGGATAATAGGCTTGTCCGCTGAATAAAGGAACCCGTAGTCCAGCTGGAGACGGTTGTTCCAGTACATCTCACCTTTCTTCCACTTGGCGTTGCCGTCAATGTAGGCGCTGAGGGCGTAGTTGTTGTAACCTCCCTTGGCCCAATTAGTGAAGCTGCTCTGGACAAAGTTCAGGTTCGTCATCAACGAATTGGTCCAGTAGTCAGGCTTAGGTGCGGTGACCTTGGTCTCCTCGGTCTGGGTGAGAAGCCTTGCGGCGGCCGCGGCGGCGGACTGGGCGTTTCTTCTTGTCGTGTCGGTCTGGGCGAAAGCCACGGCAGACACAAACACAAGAGAGACCGACAGTGCGGCGTGCCTGATCGATTTCGGATTCATAGTCAGTTTATTATGCATTAATATGATATGCCGAACACAACCCTCTGCCTGGAAGGCTTGCCGGAGTAAATGTCCCTGCCTTCCTCCTCGCAGACAAAGCTGTCAACAGGAACACACCTGATCGTGGCCTTGGTCTCGTCCTTGATCTTCTGCTCAGTCTCGGCGGTGCCGTCCCAGTGGCAAAGCAGGAATCTTCCGGTGCCGATCTTGGCCTTGAACTCCTCCCAGTCGTCACACTTCTCGACGCGCGACTCGCGGAAATCAAAAGCCTTCTTGTAGATGTTATTCTGAATATCCTCGAGAAGGGCCGCTATCGATTTGTCAAGGCCCTCGAGGGCGACGGTCTGCTTCTCAAGGGTGTCCCTCCTGTGGACCTCGACCGTGCCGTTCTCAAGGTCGCGAGGCCCCATAGCGAGACGCACAGGGACTCCCTTAAGCTCCCACTCGGCGAACTTGAACCCCGGGCGCAAAGTGTCACGGTCATCAATCTTGACAGTATGTCCTTCAGCCTCAAGGGCTTTCTTAAGTTGCTCCATCTTCTCGAGAATCCTTGAATGCTCCTCGTCGGTCTTGAAGATAGGAACCATCACGACCTGGATAGGAGCCAGGGCAGGCGGCAGGACAAGTCCGTTGTCATCGCCGTGAGCCATCACAAGCGCTCCCATCAACCTTGTCGAAACGCCCCAGGATGTAGCCCACACGTACTGCTGACGGCCTTCCTTGTCGGTGTATTTCACATCGAATGACTTTGCGAAATTCTGGCCGAGGAAATGGGATGTTCCCGCCTGAAGGGCCTTTCCGTCCTGCATCATAGCCTCGATTGTGAGCGTGTCAAGCGCTCCGGCGAATCTCTCGTTAGGACTCTTGTGTCCGACGATCACAGGCAGGGCGAGGAACTCGCGGGCGAACTTGGCATAGACACCGACCATTCTTTCAGCCTCTTCCTGAGCCTCTTGAGATGTGGCGTGTGCTGTATGGCCCTCCTGCCAGAGGAACTCTGCGGTACGGAGGAAAAGCCTTGTGCGCATCTCCCAGCGCACCACGTTGGCCCACTGGTTGCACATTATCGGCAGATCCCTCCACGATGTGATCCAATTCTTGTAGGTGCTCCAGATGATAGTCTCGGATGTAGGCCTGACAATCAGTTCCTCCTCCAGCCTTGCGGAAGGATCCACCACGACACCCTTTCCATCGGGATCGTTCATAAGCCTGTGATGGGTGACGACGGCGCACTCCTTCGCGAAACCGGCCACGTGCTCCGCCTCCCTGCTGAAGAACGACTTGGGAATGAACAGCGGAAAATAAGCGTTCACCGCTCCTGTCTCCTTGAACATCTTGTCAAGAGTCTGCTGCATCTTCTCCCAGATGGCATAGCCATAAGGCTTTATGACCATACATCCCCTTACGGCGGACTGCTCCGCCAGGTCTGCCTTCACAACCAGGTCGCTGTACCACTGAGAATAATTCTCGGATCTTTTCGTTACTTCCTTTGCCATATATCTTTGCTGTTTTTGTCAATTATTCTTATTATTGTGCAATATTCCGAAAGGTATGGATTTTGTTCGTTGAGAACATTTGATACGGCCGTAACCTTGGGATACGGCCACGAAGTTACGAATTTATTGTCAAATATAGGAGATTCAGAAATGAAAACACGCACAATCCTTTTTATCTCGGCGCTTCTGGCACTGACTTCGTGCGGTTCGGCGGCGCAGTATGCAAGCGATGCTTCAAGACAGAAGTATCAGGACGGAATCTACTATACGTCAACGTCAAAGGTCGCAAAGGCCGAAAACGAGGCCGCCTCTGAGAACGAAGAGGAGACGGATCTTCTGGTGGCGAAGACCAAAAACTCCCCGATCTTTATGAAAAGCGGAGAGAAAGTCGATACTCTGTTCATACCTGAGGACAAGGCGGCAAGAATAGATTTCAACAACGCCGACAACACCACCTCGGTATATCTTTTCGACAACGGGTTCGACGCTTGGAGCGCCTACCAGCCTTGGTACGGCCCTGCCTACTGGCACTGGAACCGTCCGTTCTACAGTTCCATCTACTGGGGAGCCAACCCTTGGTACTACGGCGGGTGGTACTCGCCTTGGCACTACGACCCATGGTACTACGGCTATTCTTGGGGCTGGAGCGACCCGTGGTATTGGAATCCTTGGTACCACAGCGGATGGTACGGTGGTTGGTACAGCGGATGGTACGGAGGATGGTATGACGTATGGCACGGCCCTTGGCACTATGGCGGAGGAGGCTATTACGGCCATCACCATCACCATCACCACCACGACATATTCGGACAGGGAAGCGGCAGAGTCTACACCTCCCGCCTGTCCACCACAGGCTCGGCCCACAGAGGCGGAATCGGCTCATCCTCAAGGACGGCAGGTGTAAGAAGCTCGTCAATGACCCGCTCCAGAGGCGCTTCCGGCTCCACAAGGACAGGCGCTGCCTACTCCGCCACACGCTCTTCAAGCCAAAGCGCGCGCACCGGCGGAATCAGATCATCCGCGACTCCGGTGACCAGACCTGCATCATCGTCAGCGAGATCCTCATCCATAAGATCTTCCGCTGGCAGCTCAACCAGATCCACCGGTTCTATGCAAGCAGGCTCCGGAAGAGGCTCTTCCGTTAGTTCCACATACAGCGGCAGCCGTTCTTCATCCTCTATGTCAACGTCATACTCCAGACCGGCGTCAGGCAACAGCGGCTCAGGCGCCGTGTCCTCGGGCAGCCATTCTTCCGGCAGCTCGACATCCGGAAGCTACAGGTCTTCCGGCACCTACAGATCCTCGTCAAGCGGCAGCTATTCTTCCGGCTCGACGAGAAGCTCAAGCAGCTATTCATCAAGCAGAAGCTCCGGCTCATATTCCTCCTCATCATCCGTAAGCTCAAGCCGCAGCGGCGGTTATTCCGGAAGCGGCTCGTCCAGAAGCTCTGGCGGTTCGTTCAGCGGCGGAGGATCCAGAAGCGGCGGAGGAAGAAGATAATCATTTATAAAACCTATTGAAATGAAAAAAGCATTATTCACTACGTTGTTGGCAATGACCGCAGCCGCGGCAGGGGCACAGACAATGTACGACGGGTTGACCTTCAGCCAGAACAATTACTATGGCACGGCGAGGTCAATCGGTATGGGAAACGCTATGACGGCTGTCGGCGGTGACCTCGGTTCTATCGGAATCAACCCGGCGGGTTCGGCTGTGGCGGGATACTCCCAGTTCACTATCACCCCTAACCTTACCATAAGTTCGATGAACGCATCCTACAGCGCCTACCCGGTGAACGGTTCCGACAAGTTCATCAACGAACAGGGGAAAAACCTCACAAGGTTCTCCTTGCCAAACATAGGAGCGACATTCAACTGGAAAACCGGAAGCCGGAGCGGATTGAAATCAATCACTTACGGATTCATCATAAACGGGACCAACAACTTCACCGGACAGATGATGGCCGGAGGCCGGAATGACCGGACAAGCTACATCAGCTCGATGGCCATCGCCGCGGACGGCTATGATATGGACTTTCTGAACGGCTACTCCCTCAACAGCGCCAACGAGAGAATAGACAGGGGATGGGACTATCCTTACTACTATCCGGATGATTTCACCAATGATCCGAACAAAGGGACCTACGCACCCTGGAACGTGATAGCGAACGCCCAGGCCGGCGCAATCTCAAACTACGGAGACGCGGAGGATCCGGCCTACTACTGGCGTTACATCGGGGCTACGGAAGCCTACGAGGACACAGGAGAGATGGACGAGTACGGCAACCGCATCTACAATGTCTTCCTTCCGGGAGCGCTTAACCAGTCCTACGGACGCAAAGTGACAGGCAGCAAGTACGACGCCCTGCTCAATGTCGGATTCAATTTCAGCGAGACATTCTTCCTCGGCGTGAACCTTGGTGTCACGACCCTTAATTACGACTATGACGAGTACTTCAAGGAAGCGGCGGAGAATCCGTCTGAATTCGGGATAGATTTCGGAGACGGCGAGATAACCAACTTCAGCGACTACCGCAGCCGCTACTCATACACGGCAGAGGGAAGCGGCGTATATGGAAAGTTCGGCTTCCTCTGGAGACCTGTTGACGGAATCCGCATAGGAGGTGCCGTCCAGACTCCTACGGTTATGGAAATCAGCGAGCGCTGGAAACACGCCGTGAATGTCAACTACACTAACCAGAAGTTCAACGGAATCGCCGAAACGCCTGAAGGAGAGTACACCTACAAGCTTCGCTCTCCATACAGAGTCAATGTCGGAGCCGCATTCACATTCGCCGGAATGGCCCTTTTGAGCGCAGACTACGAGATGGCCGACTACAGCACGATGAAGTTTATGTCCAAGGAAAGCGGCTGGGACGATGCATTCGAAGCCGTAAACAACGAAATCAAAGACTGTATGGGAATCTCCCACGCGGTCAGGATCGGAGCCGAAATCAAGCCTCTTCCGGAATTCGCCGTACGCGCCGGCTACAACTTCACAACGACTCCCGAATATTTCCAAAACGACGGGAAGAAGACCGCGCTGAACGACACAGTCCATTCATTCTCAATCGGTTTAGGGTATTCATCAAGCGGGTCCTTCTTCGCCGACATCGCTGCCAGAATGACAGCTCTGACCGATGAATATATCACCCCTTACGCCGATTATCTTGATGACGTGTCCTCTCCTATGATTCTCAACAAGAGAAACATCTACAGCATCACGGCGACATTCGGATGGAGATTCTAATGAGAACGGGAGCGAACTAAGTGAGAATCAACGGCTTCGATTTCGTGTCCCGGGATATGCCTTTTCAGGTAGGAAATCGAATCAGGGCCTTCATTGAACAGAAGATCCATAATTGAAAGATTTGGAACGAAACCGTATTTTCGGGCGAAGACCTGGAAATACGGTTTTTCCAATTCAAGATCCCTCAGGCAAGTGTCAGGCCGCTTGGGATGAATGATTTCACGATAGTCCATTCCATAGCGTCCCGTGTCCACAGGAACATCACGGGAACGGACAGGGACATATTCATCGGTCAACCTCAGGTCGGCTGCGACGCCGATCTTGCCGAGAAAGAACTTTATTATGCTGACATCAAGGTCAAAAAGGGTAACCGGGCGAGAGTCGAGGATGGCGAAGAGTTCGTCCTTGTAGTACTCGAAAAAGGCCGAGGATTCGTAAGCGGAGGCGATGGCGCGTTCGGTACGAGCTAGCCAGGGTGTCGAATAGTCAACCTTTATCTCCGTTATCGGCAGCTCGTGCGTGCCTTTTTCGTGAACTATAGGAAAATTCAGGGTCTGCGGGCCGTCCGCGGCATAGAAACGGCAACGATTCCTCCAGGATTGCTTCTGATAATGCTCACAGGCCTCAAGATAAACAACAGAAGGCTTCACCCTGTCCGGAGACAAGATGAAGTCCTTGGCAATCAATGCAAAATAACTGACAGGCGGGAACCAGGCCGCACTTAGCAGCACCGCCGCCCCGTCAGAACTATTCAAATTCTCCCTTCTCTCGGGAGTCGTTTGCCCTGATGATTCCACGCTTTGAGCTTCTGATGAAATTCAGGATGGTGTCACGCTCCTCACTCGGCGGGAATCCGGCCTCAACCTTGGCGCAACCGTCGGTGATGTTGTAGCCGGAAAAATAAATCGTGTCGTAGATGTCCTTGATGTTGCGTACCACATCGGCCGAGAAACCGCGGCGGCGCAGACCCACGATGTTCACGCCCGAATAGCAGATCGGGTCGCGTCCGCAGAGCACGTAAGGCGGGATGTCCTTGTTGATCTTTGACATTCCACCCACCATCGCGTGGCAGCCTATCTTGGAGAACTGGTGAGCCTTGGCTCCGCCGCCGATAATCGCCCAGTCATCAACCACGGTCTCTCCGGCGATGCCGACAAAGCTGACCAGAATACAATGACTGCCGACGACACAGTCGTGGGCCACGTGGACATAAGACATAAGCAGGGTGTCGCTTCCGATCCTGGTCACGCCCTTTCCGCTGGCTTTCGTGCCACGGTTGATCGTGACACACTCGCGGATAGTGACATTGTCGCCAATCTCCACATAAGTGACCTCTCCGTCATATTTAAGATCCTGAGGAACGGCGCCTACCACGGCTCCCGGAAACACCTGACAGTTCTTTCCCATCCTGACATAAGGATAAATCACAGCGTGTGGCTGGATCACGCATCCGTCACCGATCTCCACATTCTCGTCTATGAATGCGAAAGGTCCGATTTCAATGTTGTCGCCAAGCTTAGCCTTAGGGCTTACTGACGCAAGCGGTGAAATATTGTTCATATCTGTTATATTTTATTGCTCAGCCTATCGCGGACAGCGGCCGCGGCTTTTGTGTTGATTGTGTGTCCCGGCTTGAAAGCGGTGACTTTCGCCTTGAGATAGCCGCCGGCGAGCCTGAGGTCTCCAATCAGATCCAACAGCTTATGCCTTCCGCACTCGTTCGGGAAATGCAGCTTAAGATTGTTGAGATACCCGTTGTCGTTGATGGCAAGCTCCGGCACGTCGAAAAGGGCGGAAAGCCTCTCGACCTGCCCGGCTGTCACAGGATGCTCGACAATCACGATGGCGTTGTCAACATCACCGCCCTTCACGAGATTGTTCTGGAACAGATACTCTATCTCGTGAAAGAAGACGAATGTACGGCAAGGAGCGATCTCCTTGGCATAATCCGTGGACTCGTCCCAGTGAGCGGACTGGACACCGAGAACCTTCGAACCGAAATCCACGGTAATGTCCATCGACGGAGAATCAGCAGGGGTAATCCTCACAAAGGAGCCAGTCTTCTCGTCCCGTATTTCAATCTCCTCAGACACAGCGACATACTTTCTCTCTGCATCCTGTTCCCTCAGTCCGTCGCGGGCGATTGCCTCGACATATGGACGGGCGCTTCCGTCAAGAATCGGAACCTCGACATTGTCAATCTCCACCAAGGCGTTGTCAACACCCATCCCGGTCAGGGCGGACATCAGATGCTCAATTGTGGAAACGGAAGCCTCTCCCTTGGAAATCGTGGTGCTCCTGGCCGTGGATGACACATTCCCGGCAAGCGCCTCGATGACGGCGGATTCTCCCAAATCGACACGATGGAACACGATTCCCGTGTTTTCAGGAGCCGGCTTCAGGGTCATTGTAGAAAGTCTGCCGGTATGGAGTCCTTTCCCCTTGAATTCATATTCACCGGCAAGTGTTTTTTGCTTATATAAAGTCATAATTAATCTTTTGCAGACTGTGTAATGCACAGCAATCTGTAAAGATAGCCATATAATTCGGAATATTCAAGGAAACCGACAGTTATTCCAGATTATTCCCCTTTTATTCCTCTCCCTGGCGCTTGAAGACAGCGTAGCTGCGAAGATAATTCTTCACCGGAATGGCAGGCGACCCGAGAAGGACCTGACCGGACTTGCGTATGTTTCCGATGACTCCGCACTGGGCTCCGATCGTGGTGTTGTCGGCTATGTTCAGATGCCCGGCTATGCCGACCTGGCCCGCCAGGATGCAGTTCTTGCCGATTTTAGTCGAGCCTGCGATACCGCACTGGGCAGCCATCACAGTGTTGTCACCAATCTGTACATTGTGGGCTATCTGGCAAAGGTTGTCAATCTTAACGCCGTTGCCGATGATTGTGGACTCCATCTCGGACTTGTCGATTGTCGTTCCGGCACCAATCTCAACATTATTGCCTATCACAACATTGCCGATGTGCTCGATTTTCTCCCAGCTTCCGTCAGGAAGAGGCGCGTTGCCGAAACCGTCGGAGCCGATCACGGCGTTGGCGTGGATGATGACATTGTCGCCGATTACCATTCCGGGATAAATCACCACTCCGGGATAGATTATGCAACGGGAGCCGATCACGGTGTTGTCACCTACATAGACATTCTCGTAAATCTTGGTGTAGTCCCCCACCTTGGCGTGGTGTCCGACATAGGAATGGCTTCCGAGATAGACTTTCTTGCCGAACTTCGTGGTCAGGAACCACGACGAGCGGAATCCGCGGTGCCTTCTGTCAGTCCGTTTCTGGGTGGAGACATATTTCAGGAGATCGGCCAAAGACTTGTAGGCGTCGTCCACCCTGACCATAGTCGGGATGACAGCCTCCTTTGGGGCGAAGTCCTTGTTTACAAGCAGGATGCTTGCCCTGCACGTGTAAACGTATTTCTCGTACTTTGGATTTGCGAAAAAGCACAGCTGCCCCGGCTTGCCGTGCTCGATCTTGGCGAATGACGTAACTGTCGCCTGCGGGTCGCCCTCAACGGTACCCTTGAGCACCTGAGCCAATTGCTTTGCGGTAAATTCCATCTTCTACTGGCAAATAAAGTCTAAATACTTAGAAGTTGTTTAAATTTATGTTCATTCAACATTTATGCCGCCTTTCCGGCACAAGCGTTTTCAGAATACAAATTTACACAACTTCACAATGGTATGCAAAGAAAGCAAATAATTTTCATATTTACCAAATTATCCTTATCTTTGCATCGTTGTGAGAGATAGGGGACGAAAGCGTCTCCTATCTTTTATTTTACGAACGAAGATATTTTTATGGAAAAGGAACAGATACTGGCAAGCATCAGCGAGGCCGTGCAGGGGCGCGGCTGCTTTATAGTGGATGTCACGGTCAGCAAGGACAATGACATAGTGCTCACCATAGAGAAAGAGACGGGGGATGTGGATCTTGAGGACTGCGTCAGCGTCAACGACGCGTTTCTCTCGGCTTTCGACAGGGACATCGAGGACTACTCCCTGACAGTCACCTCGGCGGGGCTTGACCAGCCTTTCAAGGTCCTCAGGCAATACCAGAAAGCCATCGGTTCGTCCGTCGAGGCAAGATTCAAAGGCGGGAGAAAGATTGTCGGCATCCTGACCCTTGCGGATGAGGAAGGAATATGCCTGAGATACTCGCAGAAAGAGACGGTCGAGGGCAGGAAGAAAAAGGAAATCGTGGAACGCGAGGACCGTTTCGGCTTCGACGATATCAACTCCGTGTCCCCGCACATCGTATTCAAGAAATAGGATTATACAAGAACATCGACATAATATGGAAAAGAAAGAAGAAATCACTCTCATTGATGCCTTCAAGGACTTCAAGGAAGAGAAGAACATCGACAGACCGGTGATGATGGGTGTGCTCAAGGACGTGTTCCTCACCCAGATAGCCAAGACATTCGGATCGGCGGACAACTTCGATGTGATCATCAACGTTGACAAAGGAGACTGCGAGATCTACCAGAACTTCGACATCGTGGAGGAGGTGGAGAATCCGAACACTCAGATCACCCTTGACCAAATCAAGGAGGAGACCGGCGACGACGACTACGAGATCGGGGACGTCTATACCAAGAAGCTTTCACTCGCCTCGTTCGGAAGAAGAGGCATCCTCAACATCAGGCAGAATCTTCAGGGCCGTATTATGGACATCGACAAGGCCAATGTGTTCAAGGCCTATTCCGACAAGGTAGGGGAGATCTTCACAGGCGAGATCTACCAGACCTGGTCAAAGGAGGTCATCATCCTCGACGACGACAACAACGAGCTGCACCTCCCTAAGGCCGAGCAGATACCGGGTGAGAGATTCAAGAAAGGAGATACCCTCCGCGCCATCATCAAGAGCGTGGAGATGAAGAACAACACCACTCCTTACATCACTCTTTCCAGGACATCCAACGAGTTCCTTGAGAAGCTCTTCGAGCACGAGGTTCCGGAAATATTCGACGGGCTCATCACCATCAAGAAAGTTGTCCGCGTCCCGGGAGAGCGCGCCAAGGTGGCCGTGGAGTCCTACGACGAGAGAATCGACCCGATCGGAGCCTGCATCGGCGTGAAGGGTTCGAGAATCATCGGAATAGTACGCGAGCTTCGCAACGAGAACATCGACGTGCTGCAATGGACCAACAACACACAGATCCTCATCCAGAGGGCGCTCAACCCTGCGAGGGTCTCTTCCATCGACCTCGGAAACTCAGAAGAGGACAAGATAAAGGTTTATATGCAGCCTGACGAGGTGAAGAAGGGTATCGGTCGCGGAGGTTGCAACATCAAGCTTGCCGGAATGCTTGTCGGCAGGGAGATTGAAGTCTGGAGAGAGCTTCCTAAAGACGAGGCCCAGGAGGAAGAGGACGTGCTTCTCAGTGAGTTCAGCAACGAAATCGACCAGTGGGTGATCGACCGCCTCGAGGCCATCGGATGCGACACGGCCAAGAGTGTGCTCGCCTTCACGCCTGAAGACATAGCCAAGAGGGCCGACCTTGAGGACGAGACCGTGGCGGAGGTGTTCAGGATCCTGACAGCAGAATTTGAGGAATAGTCAGGACGGACAAACTGGCAGATAATAATTTAAAGGGGTTGAATATGGCAGAAATCAGACTAAATAAAATAATAAGAACATATAACATCGGACTTCAGAACCTTGTTGATTTCCTTAGCAAGAAGGGTGTTGAAGTCGAGGCCAATCCGAACGCGAAGATTTCAGACGAGCTTCTTCCGGCTATTGAAAAGCAGTTCGGAAAGGATCTGGAGCTGAAGCAGGCTTCGGAAAAGGTTGACGTCAAACTCAACGAGATACTGGAGAAGACCAAAAAGAAGCAGCAGGAAAGCGCCAAGGAAGAGGAGGAGGATGAGCCGGTCAGAGAGACTGTCATAAAGACAACCATCTTCACGCCGGTTGAGCCGAAGCCGGAACCGGAGGCTGTCCCAGAGCCGGAGCCTGTCCCGGAAGCGAAGCCGGAGCCTGTCGCCGTGCCGGAGGAGAAACCGGAGCCAAGCGAGGAGGTTCCCGAGACCGAAGCCAAGCCTTCCGAGCAGGAAACCGCAGTGCCTCGTGAGGAGGTTACGGAAACCGCCGCCGAACCGGAGAAAGCCTCTGAGCCGGAGGTCGTACCGGAGTCTGCCGGCGAAAGCCCGAAAGCTGACGAGCCGAAAAAGGAGAAAGCCGAAAAGCGCGAGCCGGAGCCAAAGAAAGTCGAGACCGTCAAGGAGAACAATGTTCCTAAGCCTGCAACCCCGGCTTCTGGAAAAGACGCCCGTGGCGAAGAGAGACATCTGAGCAGGCACGAGAGGAAGCTTGCCGCCGCGGCCAGACAGAAGGAGGAACAGGCGAAGGCCAAGCACCAGCAGCCTCAGGCCCAGGCCAAGGAAGAAAAGCCGGCCGATTCGTCGACTCCAGGCCTGAAGGTTCTCGGGAAGATTGACCTGTCCCAGTTCGAGCCGAAGAAAGGCAACAAGAAGAGGGAGAGGATAGCCAAGGGAAGCCAGAAGGTTGACGTGACCAAAGAAGGCAAGCAGGCCGACAACAACGCCAGAAAGGACAAGAACAAGAACGCCAAACCGGCCCAGGATCAGGGCAAGGGCGGAAAGAAGCGCAACCGCGGGGCTGATCGCTTCAAGCCGGTTATGACCGAGGAGGAGCAGGAGGCGATGCAGAAGGAAATCCAGAAGCAGGTCAAAGAGACTTATGCGAGGATGAACGACAACAAGAAGAACAACTTCGGAGCGAAATACAGGAAAGAGAAGAGAGAGCAGGCCGCAGCCAAGACGCAGGAGGAGATGGCACAAGAGATGGCAGAGAAGAAGGTCCTCAAAGTCACGGAGTTCGTGACCGTGAACGACCTTGCCACCCTTATGCACAACACCCCGGTCAACGAGGTGATCAAGGCCTGTATGGAGCTTGGTCTGATGGTTTCCATCAACCAGCGTCTCGACGCCGAAGCCCTTGTGCTTGTCGCGGAACAGTTCGGCTACAAGGTCGAGTTTGTGACCGCCGGCCTCGCTGAGGAGATCGCCGGAAGCAGCGAGCAGGTTGACCGCGAGGAAGACCTCGTTCCAAGACCACCGGTCATCACTGTGATGGGGCACGTCGACCACGGCAAGACATCCCTTCTCGACCATATCCGCAAGTCAAACGTCATCGCCGGTGAGGCCGGAGGCATCACACAGCACATCGGTGCCTACAACGTGAAACTTCCTGACGGAAGAAGAATCACATTCCTCGACACCCCTGGACACGAGGCGTTCACCGCTATGCGAGCCAGAGGAGCGCAGCTCACCGACCTTGCGATCATCATCATCGCAGCTGATGACGCAGTGATGCCGCAGACCGTCGAAGCAATCAACCACGCACAGGCCGCAGGCGTGCCTATGGTATTTGCTATCAACAAGATAGACAAGCCAGGAGCAACCCCTGAGAGAATCTATCAGCAGCTTGCCCAAATGAACATCCTGACGGAAGCCTGGGGTGGAAAATACCAGAGCCAGGAAATCTCCGCAAAGAAAGGGCTTGGAGTCGACAAGCTTCTTGAGAAGGTACTCCTTGAGACAGACCTTCTTGACCTCAAGGCCAACCCTGACAAGAACGCCGTCGGAGCCGTCATCGAGTCGTCTCTGGACAAGGGCCGCGGTTATCTCGCCACTGTCCTCGTGCAGGGCGGTACGCTCAAGACTGGAGATATGGTACTGAGCGGCAGCTACTACGGACGCGTGAAGGCTATGTTCAACGAGCGCGGGCAGAAAGTGAAGGAAGCCGGCCCTTCTACCCCGGTCTCCATCCTCGGCCTGAACGGAGCGCCGAGCGCCGGTGACAAGTTCAACGTGATGAACGACGAGAAAGAGGCCAAGGCCATCGCCAACAAGTGCGAGCAGCTTCTGCGCATCCAGGGCATAAAGACCCAGAAGCATATGACGCTTGAGGAAATCGGGCGAAGAATTGCCATCGGCAACTTCAAGGAGCTGAATGTCATCGTCAAGGGTGATGTGGACGGTTCAGTCGAGGCTCTCTCCGACTCCCTCATTAAGCTTTCAACCGAACAGGTACGCGTCAATGTGATCCACAAGGCCGTGGGCGCCATTTCCGAATCCGACGTTATCCTGGCCGAGGCCTCCGACGCGGTCATCATCGGATTCCAGGTACGTCCTTCGACCGATGCAAGGAAGTTAGCGGACGACCAGGGGATTGAAATCCGTCTCTACTCTGTCATCTACGATGCAATCAACGATGTCAAGGACGGTATAGAGGGTATGCTTGAGCCGATCAAGAAGGAGGAGATCATCGGAACCGCCGAGGTCAAGCAGACATTCAAGATTTCCAAGGTCGGAACGATCGCCGGATGTATCGTCAGGGACGGAAAGATTTCCAAGACAGCGCAATGCAGGCTTATCCGCGACGGCATCGTGGTCTACACCGGAGAGCTTGCTTCCCTCAAGAGAGGCAAGGACGATGTCAAGGAGGTGACAGCCGGAATAGAGTGCGGTATAGGAATCGAGAAGTTCAACGACCTTAAGGTAGGCGACAACATCGAGGCCTTCGTCATCACCGAGATCAAGCAGACTCTGAAATAGTCTTATCTTGTGAATACCCTAAGCAGGGCTGGCCGCAAACGGTCAGCCCTGTTACGTTACATTCCATTGTGCGATACTTCCGTCGCTCCGACATCAGAGCTTCTGCCGCGGCTAACTCTGATACAGCATCCTGTAAAGCTTGACGGTTCTGACGGCCTCGGCGACATCGTGGACGCGAAGGATGTCGGCACCGTTCTGGAGAGCGACGAAGTCAGCGACCTGCGTGGCCGGCAAAGCGTCCGAAGGAGTTATGCCCAACGGTCTGAACAGAAAACTCTTACGGGACAGCCCCACAAGAATCTCCTTGCCGAAAGACCGAAACGCGGACATTTCCCTGAGCAGCCGCCAGTTCTGCTCCACGGTCTTGGCAAAGCCGAACCCGGGATCGAGAATCCAGTCCCTGACACCGTACTTGTCCGCGGTTTCGGCTATTCCTACAAAGAACTCCCGGACAGCCTCAGTGACATTGTCATAGTCAGTGAGACTCTGCATATTCTTCGGTGTTCCCCTGGTGTGCATCGCGACATAGGGCATCCGGAGGCTTCCGAGCAGTGACCACATCCCGGGAGAGCCACCGCTGACATCGTTCACGATGAAAGGGCCGATAAGGTCAAACGCCTTGCTTGCCACGGAGGGTCTGAAGGTGTCAATCGAGATTCTGACACCCGGATGCTCAACGGCAAGAATCTTCAGCGCCGGCTCCAACCGGCGCCATTCCTCTTCCTCACTGATGGAATCCGATCCAGGGCGGGTCGAACAAGCGCCAAGGTCAAGGATGTCGGCTCCCGAACCAAGCATATCCGCTATCCTGTTCCGGAATAGTTCCTCGTCGAAGGTCCCGTCCTGGCGCAGGTTGCGGCTTCCCGGGAAAAATGAGTCGTCAGTGAGATTGACTATGCCCATCACCTGAATGTTTTTGTCTGTTCTGATACCCATAATGGCTCTGTTTTTTAGACAAAAATAGACAAAAAATGAATATCTTCGCGCTAAAACAACACATACGCTATGTTAGTCGTTCTGGAAGGTTTGGACGGCGCCGGAAAGTCCACGCAAGTCAAAAGGTTGAGAGCGTACCTTGAAAAGATATGCAGGGAGTTGGATTACATCCATTTCCCCCGGTACGACGCACCTGTATACGGAGATCTTATCAGCCGTTTCCTGAGGGGCGATTTCGGCTCCAACGAGACGGTACACCCCCAGCTGGTGGCGCTTCTGTTCGCCGAGGACAGGCACGGGGCCGCCGACGGGATGAAAGCCACGCTGGCCAAGGGAGGCTCTGTGCTTCTCGACAGGTACGTCTATTCCAACATAGCTTACCAATGCGCGAAGCTTTCCGACCCTGAGGAGAGGGAAAGACTGCGCAAATGGATCATCAGCACTGAATATTCCGACTTCGGGCTTCCCAGACCCGACCTTAACATATTCCTCGATGTTCCCATTACATTCGTCGAGAGCAGGTTGGAGTCCGCGAGAAAAGGAAGTGACCGCGACTATCTGCACGGCTCGCAGGACATTCACGAGGCTGACATCGAGTTCCAGAAACAGGTGCAGGCCATTTACCGCCGCCAGGTCGATCTCGACCCGGATTTCATCAGAATCGACTGCTCGGACGAATTCGGGGAAATGCTGCCTCCGGACTGGATATTCGAAAAAATAAAGAAAGTTATTGACGAACACACCAAGACAAAATGAACAATGTTTTCCTCTTCAGGCTCAGAAGATTGTGCGCATTCATCATAGGAATCGTCTTTCTGGTCGCCGGAATATTCAAGTTGCTTGACCCTGTCGGGGCCGGACTGGTGATGGAAGGTTACTTCCGCTTTTTCCACGTCACGTTCCTGCTTCCCGCCGCAAAGGCGGTTGCAGTGGCGCTCGCTTTAGCGGAGTCGTTCCTCGGAGCGGCGATGATCAGCGGAGTATGGAGGAAACAGGTTGCGATCGCCTCATCGGCGCTCATCGTGTTCTTCACGCTGCTCACCTTGGCTCTTGCCATCTTCAATCCTGTTTCGCTTACGGATTGCGGCTGCTTCGGCGAAGTCATTCATCTGACGAATTTCCAGACATTCCTCAAGAATCTGGTTCTGTTGGCGTTGGCAATGACAGCGTTCCTTCCTTTCAAGAATTTCGGGAAGAACAAGAGACGGAAATATGTCTCATTCGCCATCGTCTCGGCATCAGTCATCGCCTTCACCGCATATTCCCTCAGTTCCATTCCGATGGTCGATTACACAGAGTTCACGCCAGGCTGTGAGCTGCTCGCTTCGGACGGAGATGACGACGGGGACATTCCAGGCAACTACAAGGCCACGATAATCTACGAGAAAAACGGGCAGGAGGGAGCCTTCGATCTTGACAACCTACCGGATTCGACCTGGACTTATGTACGCACCGAGACCATACTGATCAATGGCGCCGACATAGAGGACAACAAGCCTTCGCTTTCATTCACAGACCAATACGGGGACTATTTAGACGAGACGGCCACTGTGGGCAACGTGCTAGTCATCTCTGTCTACGCTCCTCGGAAAGTTAAAGGCAAGGTCTGGACAAGGATAGCGGACGCTGTCGAGGGCGCAAGCACGGCGGGCTTCACTCCCCTGCTGCTGGCAAGCACGACAATGGCGGATTTCAACAATCTGCCTGAAATCACTTCCAAAGACAGAGACAGGCTGTCGGAATCACTCCGGTTTTCAGACCAGAAGACCCTGGTTACCCTCAACCGCTCGAACGGCGGGGCGACCTGGTTCAACGACGGCCAGCTCATACGCAAATTCTCAAACGGGAAGCTTCCTTCAGCAGAGGATATGACGGATATGTCAGACGATGATCCGACCGAGGAGATGCTTCACAAAAGCACGAAGAACCGTCTTCGCTTCCAGGGTTTTATCCTCTACGTCTTCGCGCTTCTCCTGATTCTGTAACAGGAAATGAGAGTGGCTGGCTGAAAATTGCAGAATTCGTCGCAGCGCGGCAGAAGGGGTCCCGGGGAACCTTTGCCAGGCCTCCGGTTCCCTAAAAGCCTGTATAGTTCCAAGGGGTTATCCCGCGGAGTTCAGCCTTGACGGAGTCACTGACATCCAAGGTGTCAATGAAATCCTCAATGGTCTTCTCATCAATGGCCGCTCCGGTACGGGTGAGATTCTTCAAAGTCTCGTATGGATTCGGATAGTTCTCGCGGCGGAGAATGGTCTGGATGGCCTCGGCCACCACAGCCCAGTTACGATGAAGTTCCGCATCAATGGCCGGACGGTTCAGAATCAGCTTTCCAAGACCCTTCTTCAAGGACGCGAAGGCGATGATTCCGTGAGCTATCGGGACTCCGACGTTGCGCTGCACTGTGGAATCAGTGAGATCCCTCTGCTGTCTCGAAATCGGAAGCTTCATCGAAAGGAATGTCAGGACGGCATTCGCCATACCAAGGTTCCCCTCCGCATTCTCAAAGTCTATCGGATTGACTTTGTGAGGCATAGCCGAAGAACCGACCTCATTCTTGGCAACCTGCTGGTGGAAATATTCCATTGAGATGTATGTCCAGATGTCACGGCAGAGATCGATGAGAATCGTGTTGATGCGGCGCAGGCAGTCGAAGATGGCGGCCAGGTTGTCGTAGTGGTCTATCTGGGTGGTCGGGAACGACCTCTTGAGACCGAGAGACTGCACGAAACTGTCAGCGAAAGCCGGCCAGTCGATGTCAGGGAAAGCGACCTTGTGCGCATTCATATTCCCGGTGGCGCCGCCGAACTTCGCAGGCCAGGTGAGCTGGCCGAACTGACGGAGCTGTTCCTCAAGCCTTGCCACAAAGACCTGGAACTCCTTTCCGAGCCTCGTAGGGGTCGCCGGCTGGCCGTGAGTCCTGGCAAGCATCGGGACATCCTTCCAGGCCTCGACATCCTCGGAAAGTATGGAAACAATCTCGTTCAGCGCAGGAATATATTCATTCTCAAGGGCTTCCTTAAGCATCAGTGGCTGCGACGTGTTGTTGATGTCCTGAGATGTAAGCCCGAAATGGACGAACTCCTGCCAGCGGGATATTCCGAGAGACTTGAAATTCTCCTTGATGAAATATTCAACGGCCTTGACATCGTGGTTGGTGATTCTCTCTATGTCCTTGACCTTCCGGGCGTCTTCCGGACTCATATCCTGATAGAGAGAGCGCAGGCGGGCGAACAATTCCTCGCGCGTCATTCCGGTTCCCTCGCCGAAATCGGCAAGCTGAGGAAGAGGAATCCCGCAAAGGGCGATGAAATATTCCACCTCGACGCGAACACGGTTGCGGATGAAAGCGAACTCGCTGAAGTACTGCCTCAGAGCGGCGGTTTTGGCGGCATAGCGGCCATCTATCGGAGACACCGCCAGTAGAGAATTAAAGTCCATTATATACAACTAATTATTTTTCAACGACATAAACATCATCTCCGGGTTCGGCAAGCCCGAAACGCTCGCGGGCGAACTGTTCCAAAGAATCCCGATTGGAGGTCAGGCCGTGAATCTGCCTGTCCATCTCCTTAATCTCGGAGTTGTACCGCTCGATCCGCCGTTCCTGATTGCGGATCTCGAACCCTGCCTTGATCCAACGGACAATGTTGTTCTGGTTGACAAATCCGACCATAACGATAAAAATCAATGTGGCACAGATGGCATAACGGAAGAAAGAGCGCTTTTCAGCGTTCTCGCCATCGAGATTCCGATTCCACAGATCCTTGAACTTTCCCACTGCGTTTGAACAATATATCTGCAAAAATAGTTATTTTTGCAAAAATAGTAATCTTACGGGACGTAATCATCAGGATATTTTCCGTAGATTCGCTAAACAGATTCAATAATCATCAATAATTAATAATTATGAAACCAACACTTCTTGTGCTTGCAGCGGGTATGGGCAGCCGTTACGGCGGTCTGAAGCAGATGGACGGACTCGGCCCTAACGGAGAGACTATCATTGACTATTCCATCTACGACGCTGTCAACGCCGGATTCGGCAAAGTCGTCTACATTGTCAGGGAATATTTCCGCGCGCAGTTCGAGCAGACTGTAAAGGAGAAATACAGCGGCATCACCTGCCCTGACGGCACTCCTCTCGAGTTCGACTTCGTGATACAGGAGCTGGACAAGATCCCTTCCCGGTTCACCCTCAACCCTGAGAGGCAGAAGCCTTGGGGAACAGCCCACGCCGTCCTGATGGCAAAGGATGTCATCCACGAGCCGTTCGCTGTCATCAACGGTGACGACTACTACGGCAAGGAGTCCTTCAAGATTCTCGGAGACTGGCTCAGGGAACACGAGAACGCCACAGGAACGTGCAGCATCGTCGGCTTCGAGCTTGACAACACCCTTTCCGACTATGGCAAGGTGTCCCGCGGCATCTGCTACTACGACAACGAGCTTCATCTCACCGGAATCGCCGAGCATCTCAACATCGGCAAGGAAGAGGACGGCAAGGTCTACGGCGACAACTCCGTCAACGGCGACACCCACGTCGAACTCGACGGCAAGGCTCTTTGCTCTATGAATATGTGGGGATTCACTCCTGACTACTTCCAGCTCAGCGAAGAGGTCTTCACCGAATTCCTCGAGAAGAACATCAACGAGCTGAAGAAGGAGTATTACATCCCTTACGCGGTTGACATCCTGATGAAGGAGCGCGGCTACAATTGCGAGGTGCTCTCGACTGACTCACACTGGTTCGGAGTGACCTACAAGGAAGACCGCCCTGGCGTGGTCGCCAAATTCCAGGAGCTTGTTGACAAGGGCGTTTACCCTACCCCACTCTGGAAGAAGTAATGTCTTTTCTCAGACCACGCAAGGTCGAGAAGAACTACGACCTGTTCTCCGGCTGCGCCTGGTACACTCCGGGCGTGGCCGGTGTTTTCGCTGTGCTCGGCTGGTTTCTGGTCGGAATGATTCTCGGCGGCCTGGTCAACATCGCATTGCTTTACATCGCTCCGGATATGCCTCTGTGCTACAGTATGCTGATAGTCTATCCAGTGCAGTTCATCCCGGTGCTGATGTTCGTCAGGCTGAAGAGTATGGGCAACTCCACCTTCGACAGGGGCTACGCTCTGGACAGCAAGCATTTCGGACGCGGGGGCGGAGCCGTCACGGCGATTCTTGCCGCTCTCGGCACTATAGCCCTGGCGCTGATGCTTGAGCCGCTGATGTCCCTGCTGCCGGAGATGGACGAGACATTGGTCAAGACAATGGAGCGGCTTCTTGACGGACCGCTTTGGGTCAGCTTGCTGAGTATGTGCGTGTTAGCTCCCGTTCTGGAAGAGTGGCTGTGCAGAGGTGTCGTGCTGAGAGGACTGCTCAACTACTCCCATAAGGGAGAGCCTGGCGGCAAGGAGAGCGAAAGAGGAATGAGGCCGGCGTTGGCGATAGCCATCTCGGCGATCTTCTTCGCAGTCATCCACGGCAATCTCTGGCAGGGATTCTCGGCTTTCATCATCGGAAGCCTCTTCGGCTTCGTCTACTACAAGACCGGATCCCTGAAGCTCACGATGCTTATGCACTGCGCCAACAACACCGTCTCGGTACTGTCCTCAAAGCTCCCTGCGTTCCAAGACCTTGGAGCCGATGCCAGCCTTCTTGACATCATCCCCCTCAAGTACTACGTCATAATATTCATTGTAAGCGCCGCCGTCCTGTTCCTTGCGTTCAGGCATCTGTCCGCCATCAGAACAGCATCGCCACAAGGCAACTGTGACATCATCCCAAGCGCAGACGACCGCACCGATGGAGAGACTCTATGACGATCCGGAAGCCGGAACCGTCACAATCCGGAAAAACGCGCGCTCCCGCAGGATGACTCTTCGTGTGAGTCCCCGCGGGGGCGTTACCGTTACCCTCCCCTATTTCGTCCCGTACAAGTCAGGGCTGGATTTCTTTCTGGCCAGGAAAGACTGGGTGCTGAAGGTTCAGCGGCGACAGAGGGAACGGATCGGGAGCGATCATATTCCCACTTCCGAGGAAATCGAGGCGCTGCGCCGGGAGGCGAAGGCGGCGCTGCCGAAGCGTCTTGCGGAACTCGCTGAAAGACACTCATTTGAATATAACTCCGTCCGCATCAAGCACAATTCCTCCAATTGGGGTAGCTGCTCGCTCAAGGGGAACATCAACCTTAACCTCAACCTTGTCCGCCTTCCTGACGAACTGAGGGACTATGTCATCCTGCACGAACTCTGTCACCTCCGGCATCCCGACCACAGTCCCGCCTTCCACGCCCTCCTCGAATCCCTCTGCCCCGGCCACCTCGCCAAACAGAAGGCGCTGCGCGGCTACAGGCTGTACTGACGAACTCCTGAGCCGCCGGCCTCAGGACACGTTCCCCCGCCGTGACAGCCTCGGATTGCGTTTTGAAGAATTAATGAGTAACTTTGCGGCCCAAAAACGTTTTTCCGGACGGTTCTGCACCAGGTGGAGAATCGTCTGCGGTCATTCACACAGATTCGTTATTATGCACAAGAGATTATTGATTGCTGTCGCTGCGGCGCTCGCAGCCGTATCACCTTCCTTCGGGCAGAATGCCTATGACGCGATTTCACAAGATGTCGGCAAGGCCGGAGGCATCTACTATGTAGATGACTTCCCCGCCCGGGAAGCCACTCCCGCGCCTAAGGGCTACAAGCCGTTCTACATAAGCGCCTACACCCGGCACGGAGCACGCTATATTCTTAGGGAAGAGCAATATACCAATATTCACAAAACGCTGGAGAAAGCATTTGCGGACGGAAATCTTACCCCTGCGGGCGAGGCGTTCCACGAAAGTTTCGGGAACCTTTACAAAACAGTAAGACGCCGCGCGGGAGAGCTTACAGACAAAGGATGGAAGCAAGGCAAGGAGCAGGCGGCGAGGATGTATGCCGCATATCCGGAAATATTCAAGAAGAATCCTCATATAGAGGCTTATTCGACCGATGTCCCGAGGGCGATTATGACAATGGCCGCCTTCTGCGAAAGTCTGAAAGAGCATAATCACAGACTTGAAATCTCACAGGAGAGCAGCAAGGCCAACCTTGGATGGCTGAACCCTCTCTCCGGAGCCTCGCCGAACACCACCCCGATCGACCAGCGGCTCAAAAGCAAGGAAGGTCTCTGGTACGACGCCCTTCGCGAAATGACAGCCGAAAGGGTTGACATCGACAAGATTCTCGGAAGGCTCTTCGCCGACGTTTCGCTCGTGAGGAATGACCGTTTCGAGCTTCTCAGCGACATCTTCGACCTCGCCTCGGACTCGCAGTGCCTCGACACGGAGGAAAGCTACTGGCATCTGTTCACGGACGAGGAGATAAAGAACATCTGGGAATGCCAGAATTTCAGATACTACTCGACATTCGGCCCTTCACGCTACAATTTCGGCCGCAGCTGGCAAGTAGCCTGGGAAATGCTCGACGACATCATCCGGAAGGCCGACGATGATATGGGGCTTTATCCTGAGGCCGCGCGGCTGCGCTTCGGCCACGACGGATGCATAATGGCGCTTCTTACCCTTATGAACGCCGACAGCTGGGGTGTGGTAGAGGATGACAGAGACAAGGTCAGGGACATCTGGCAGACATACAATATTCCTATGGCCACAAGTCTTCAGTTTGTATTTTACAAGGCCAAAAACACCTTCGCTGACGACGCTCTCCTCAAGGTCCTTCTGAACGGCAAGGAACTTACCCTGCCTTTCGAAAGCGTCACGGGCCCGTATTATAAATGGGGCGACTTCAAGAACCACTACCTGGCAGTAGTGGCAGAGGCCAGAAAGGCCCTTGAGGTGGAGCCGGCCAACATTACGGGCAAGGTGACCTGCGGCGGCGTTCCTGTCGAGGGAGTACAAGTGTCTGACGGAAAGCAGATTGTCACCACGGACAAGAATGGTGATTACAGGATTTTCAGCGACAAGGGCCAGGGCTTTGTATTCATCACGACCCCTTCCGGCTATGTCGCCACAAGCACCGACGGTGTCACACCATCGTTCTGGTCAACGCTGGCAAAGCCGGTACAGTTCACTGAGAATCACAACTTTACCCTCAAAAAGGAGGATCAGACGAATTACTCCATCATCTTTATGACGGACGCGCATCTTACGTCTTCGGACACCAAGCCTGATCTTGAGACTTTCCACAGCGTGGCGATGCCGAACGTGAAAGCCCTGGCCAGCAGGCTTTCGGAAAGAGGGCCGGTCTATTCTATGAACCTTGGGGATTTCGCCCACGAATTGTACTGGTACTCCTGTGGTTACAATCTCAAAGACGCTTATGAGACGCTGCTCAAGGAGAATTACCCGACACTTCTTTACAGCGTCTCCGGCAACCACGACAACGACGGAGCCGTCTGCACCGACAACACGGACAGGGATGCCGAGCACCTCTACAGAAGCGTCTTCGGTCCCGAATATTATGCTGTGAACATCGGCGAGGAGCATTGGATAATGATGGACGACATCATCTATGTCAATAATTACGGCAAGGGCAAGAAGGCAAAGGGAATCGTCGGAGACCGGTCTTATCACAAAGGGTTCACCAAAGACGAGATGGAGTGGCTCGCCAACGACCTTGCCTCTCTTCCGGACACAGCCAGAATCCGTCTTTGCGTGCACGCCCCGCTGACAGCAGACAACGAGAACCAGACACTTTTCCGTCCTTCCCAGATGGACTCGATAGCCGCGATGTTCAAGAGATTCGGTACCGTCTACGTGCAGTGCGGCCACGTCCATAGGATGCAGTTCTTCAATTCGGAGAAATATCCGATGTTCCGCGAGGCGCAGCTTCCGGCCATTTCAGGCGATATGTGGACTTCGTCCCCGATAAGGACAATCGGAATCGAAGGCGAGGACGGAGGGGTCTTCGTGGCCAAGTTCTCCGCCGGTTCACCCGCCACTTATGAGTATCAGACGAATATGTACGGAGAGAAAGTAATGAGGGTGTATGATATGAACACTGTCGGAGAATACTACAGGTCTGACCCGGACATCGCCGGGCAGATGTCCGTCTACCCGGAACGCAAGAACTACGGAGACAAGAAATACAGGAATTGGGTCTATGTCAATTACTGGTGCTGGCGGCAGGGAGAGACTGTGGAGATCATCGAGAACGGCAAGCCGCTTGACGTGGTCAAGGTGGAGGATGAAGATCCGGTGGCAAACGTAAACTACTATCTTCCATATTACAAGAAACACCGTAAGTTCAAGGCAAGCCACTCGCGTCTGAAGAATCACCATATGTTCGCCGCCAAGACAGTGTCGGCAAGGAGCAAGGTTTTGGTAAGAGTCAGGAATGCGGAAGGGGAAGTCGTGTATGAAGAGACCTTGGCACGCCCTAAGGCATTCTCCCCGGAGATGCGATAGTTTTAAGATAAGGCCCGAAAATATTTTGATTATCTGAAAATTATACATAACTTTGCACGCTTTTCCGCACGGTGCGGGGAAGAAGACGTTATTAATCATCAACAAAATTTTTTGCGAAATGGCAGAGTATTTACAAGCCGACAAAAAGCAAGAGATTTTCGCTAAGTACGGAAAGTCTAATACAGACACCGGCTCACCAGAGAGTCAAGTTGCTTTATTTTCCTACCGTATCAATCACCTCACGGAGCACGTGAAGCAGAACAAGAAGGATGTTGTCACCCGCCGTTCCCTTCTCCGTCTCGTCGGTAAGAGGCGTCAGCTTCTGGACTACCTCCAGAAGATCGACATCGAAAGATACAGAAAGATTGTCAAAGAGCTCGGTCTCCGTCGATAATCAGAAGGATAAAAAAGAAAAGGGATTGGCCGCGCCGTGTGCCGCAGCCGTCCCTTTCTTTTTTAACACCGAAGGTACGAGAGGCCTGACTTCCGGCCAATCGTCATTTTCAAATAAATGACGCTGACAAGTTTTTCAGATATATTTTGTTGAAGACGCGGTAAAAACAGTAAAATGAACATCATCACAAAGAAGATCGAATTATCCGACGGACGGGTGATCGAGATCGAGACCGGTAAAGTCGCCAAGCAGGCGGACGGTTCCGCGGTGGTCAAGATGGGAGGCACAATGCTCCTTGCCACCGTTACCTGCGCTAAAGAAGCTGCAGAAGACACAGATTTCCTTCCACTTCAGGTGGATTACAAGGAGAAATTCTATTCCGCGGGACGCTTCCCGGGAGGATTTATGAAGAGAGAGGGCAAAGCCTCTGACTACGAGATACTTATCTCCCGCCTTGTGGACAGGGCTCTCAGGCCGTTGTTCCCGGAGGATTTCCACCTCGCCGTATTCGTGAACATCTGGCTGATTTCAGCGGAAAAGGACATCCAGCCGGACGCTCTCGCCGGACTCGCCGCATCCGCCGCCCTGGCGGCCAGCGACCTTCCTTTCCTCGGCCCTATTTCCGAGGTCCGCGTCGCAAGAATTGACGGAGAGTTCAAGATCAACCCTAACTTCAGCGAGATGGAGAAGGCCGATCTCGAGCTGATGGTAGCCGCCACGGAAGAGAACATTATGATGGTCGAGGGTGAGATGAACGAGGTTTCCGAAGAGGTGATGCTCGAATCCATCAAGTTCGCCCACGAGGAGATCAAAAAGCACTGCCGCATCCAGAAAGAGCTTAACAAGGAGCTTGGCAAGGATGTGAAGAGGGATTACCCTCACGATGAGGAGGATGAGGATCTCAAGAAGAGAATCCACGATTTCGCCTACGAGAAGTGCTATGCCCTCGCCAAGTCCGCAAGGCCGAAGCACGAGAGGGAGGACGGCTTCGAGGCCATCAAGAAGGAATGCGTCGAGTCACTCGGATTCAGCGAGGAGGAGCTGGACGCGAAGAAGATGATGATCAACCGCTACTTCGGACACGAGCAGAGAGAGGCGCTGCGCAACCTTGTCCTTGACGAGGGTCTGCGTGTCGATGGCCGCCAGACCACACAGGTCCGCCCTATATGGTGCGAGGCCGGCTGCCTGCCTTGCGCTCACGGTTCGGCTATTTTCACCCGCGGGGAAACCCAGGCACTCGCCTCCGTCACCCTCGGTACCAAGATGGATATGAAGGAGATGGACGAGGTTCTCGTACAGGAGACCCAGCAGTTCGTCCTCCACTATAACTTCCCTCCGTTCGCCACAGGCGAGGCCAAATCCCAGAGAGGTGTAGGCCGCCGCGAGGTTGGCCACGGAAACCTTGCTTTCAGAGCGCTCAAGGCCGTTATGCCTAAGGCTCCGGAATTCCCTTATGCTGTCCGCGTGGTTTCGGACATTCTTGAGTCAAACGGCTCATCTTCACAGGCTTCCATCTGCGGAGGATGTCTCGCCCTTATGGATGCGGGCGTTCAGATCAGCAAGCCGGTAGCCGGTGTCGCAATGGGACTCATCACCGATGCGCAGAACCCTAACGACCGCTATGCCATCCTCACCGACATCCTCGGAGACGAGGATCACCTCGGAGATATGGACTTCAAGGTGGCCGGAACAAAGGACGGCATCACCGCGACCCAGATGGACATCAAAGTGGACGGACTTTCATACGAGGTTCTCGCCAAGGCTCTCCAGCAGGCCCACGAAGGCAGGATGCACATTATGGGAGAGATGATGAAGTGCCTCGACAAGCCTCGCGAGGACTACAAGCCGTTCGTGCCGAGAATCAAGTCCTTCGAGATTGACAAGGAGTTCATCGGAGCGGTCATCGGAAAGGGTGGCGAGACAATCCAGAAGATCCAGGCCGAGACCGGTGCGGTCATCGCGATCGATGAGGTTGACGGCAAGGGCGTGGTTGACATCGCTACAAACGACGCCGAGGCTATGCAGAAGGCCTATGACTGGATTCAGGGCATCTGCGCTGTTCCGGAGGTCGGCCAGACCTACCACGGAAAGGTTGTGTCAATCCTTGAGTTCGGTGCGTTCGTCGAGATTCTTCCTGGCAAGGAAGGTCTTCTCCACGTCTCCGAGATTGCCTGGAACAAGACAGAGAAAGTCGAGGATGTCCTCTCCGTAGGCCAGGAGGTTGACGTGAAGCTCCTTGAGATAGATGCCAAGACCGGCAAGATGAGGCTCTCTATGAGGGCGCTCGAGCCAAAGCCGGAAGGCTACGTGGAGCCTGAGCGCCGTCCTCGCAGCGGTGGCAACGACCGTGGAGGCGACCGCAGAGGTTTCGATCGCAGAGGTGGCGATGACCGCAGAAGCGGTGAGCGCAGGAACGGTTTCGACCGCAGAGGCGGTGATGACCGCAGAGGATTTGACCGCGGAGGCGACCGCAGGAACGGCGGACACAGGAACTTCGGGCCGAAGGCAAACGAAGCCAACAACGAAGACCACTTCGAAAAGAATACAGAGGAGTTCTTCTAATGGAACGCCGCCTGCGGATTTGCGGGCGGAGACAGAAAGAGATGGGGGGAGAGGGTGACCCAAAAGTACAAGGGTTGCCCTCTTTGTTTTTACAAACACCCAAC
>CAYWIW010000025.1:0-35495 GCA_964458425.1 uncultured Muribaculaceae bacterium | reverse complement strand
AGGAAATAGCGGACATAAGAAAACCGGATCAAAATCTCTTTTGACCCGGCCTCCTTTTTAATCAGCCCCCAGTCACTTGCGTGACAGCCCCTGGGAACGCGGGGAAACGTGCTATGACTCCGGGTCGAAATCCTCGTCGACATAGTTGAAAAGGCTACGGCAGACATTTGAAGAGAACCTGTGCGCCGTAGGTACAAGACAAGACCAGTCATCGGAGGAAAGAGCCGACAGCCTTTCCTTTGAAAAGCCTGCCTTTACCAAAGCGTAAAGGAAACCGGCATTGAAATTATCCCCCGCCCCGATAGTGCTGACGGTCTTAATCCTGTCGACAGGATAGACGCGGTGCAAGGAAGGAGTGAATATTTCTGTCGCGTCAGCTCCTTTTGTGCAGATGAATGACGGACACAAGGCTGAAATATGGCCGGAGTACACTTCTGCGGCGTCTGACGAACCGTAAAGATAGCCGATGTCCTCAGACGAACCCCGGACAAAATCGCTCATCGCGCAATTATCCTCTATAAACTTCTTAGTCTCAGGCAACTCCAGAAGATGGCTTTTCCTGAAATTGATGTCATAGTAGATGATGGCACCCGAATCCTTGGCCTTTCTGACAAGCCTTTGCGTAGCATCGCGCGACGAAGGGCCGATAGCGAAATACGAACCGAAAAGAACGACATCCCCCGGACGGAAATCAATATCCGACGGCCGGAAACCCGAAACGGAGGAGTCCCTGTAAAACTCATAGGAAGCGTCATTCTTCTCATTCAGCATCGCGATGGACAGAATGCTCTGGGACTTGTCCACCCTGTCCACATAGCGAAGAGACAGATTGTTTTCCGACATAAAAGACACAATCATATCTCCTACCGCATCAGTGCCGATTCTGGTCACCATAGAAACATCTATTGAAGCGTCAATCTTGCCGACAGTCCTGCCGAGGGAAACCATCGCATTGAAAGTCGAGCCGCCAGGAATCGCAGCCAACGGACGGCCATCCCGGAAAAGGATGTCAAAAACCGTCTCACCTATTCCTACTATTCTCATACTTGAAAAGCTGTTTAAAACTGCTTCCCCAAATCAGCCATATTGCATTTACGGGACGGTTTCTTCCTGTGAAGAGGGAACTTGCCGGTGGTAAATGACCGGTCAGAAGGAAGAGACAGGCCGTAAAAACGGCGCAAATGATGAGAAAACATAATTCTAACAGAATATTAATGATTGTTTACCGCAAATATACTGATTATGACGAAAATACAAAAGAATCACATAAGACCTGAGGAATAGAGACAGACCTTGGTTTTCGCTCAAGGCAAATGTTTTTCAAAAAAATTTTGCACATTTCAAAAAATTGCATAACTTTGCAGTCCTTTCCAATGAGAACACATCTTTTTGCGGTTGTCAGGAAAGGCCTGAGGGGCAAACCCGAAGGAATGTTATCGGGGTGTGGCGCAGTTGGCTAGCGCATCTGGTTTGGGACCAGAGGGTCCAGTGTTCGAGTCACTGTACCCCGACAGAACAAAAGAGGATGACTAAGATTTGGTCATCCTCTTTTGTTTATCCATCAACCTGCCCGGTCGCCATAACCGAATCCATTTCTTTGGCCGGCGACCGGCAGGACTTTCTTATCACAGGTCAACGGCCACCACCGCCGTAGCCTCCGCCGGAGAAACCTCCTCCGCCACCCCAGGAAGACATACCGCCTCCTCCACTCCAGGAAGAACCCGAATTACCGGAAGAAGCCTCATAGGTAGTCACCGCAGTGTTGAAATTGCGCGAGGTCATATTAATCATACTCCAGATCATCATCGACGTGGTGTCGTCATCAAGCATCCCGGCCGCGGTGGACAAGGTGAAATACTCAGGGCAAACCTTGCGGTAATCCTTAATCAGCTGGTCGGCTATGCCGTAAAGAGCGGCAAACACAAGGTAGTCACTCCACAGCTTTACCTCGACGACTCCTCTGTCCTTTATCAATGTGAAATCCTTGAGATACTTTCTGAGACCGAAGACCTGACGGGTCTCCTCAGGCTGGATCGTCCAGAAAGTCTTTCCTTCCGGCAAAGCCTTTTTCGTCCATTCGCACAGAACCATTCCGTTTGAGTTCGCCCAGCGCTTCAGCTCGTTCTTCTGAAGGACTCCATCCTCGCCGGCAGCCTCCTTAATGAAGGAGTACAGCTCATATTCAAGGGCCTCGTCAGATGAATCGTCCCCTCGTGCCCCGTCAAAGTCCAGCGGCTTTATCCTCATCGCAGGCTTGGACTTGCCAGGCTGGGGGACTACGTCGAAAGCTCCGCGGTAGAAAAGCCTCGTGATGTAGGCGGCGATTAGACGCTCCCTCTCCTGAAGCCGTCCTTCCGAAAAGCAGAGAAGTATGCCTGCGGACTCTTTAAGATTTCCTTTCAGGGGAATGTCCTTGAACCAAGGGACATCCTTCATACTCCCGCCCAGAAGCTCCTTCTTGCGCCTGGTCGTCCTGGCGACGGACTTGGCGGCGCCATAGAGGACCAGAAACACTCCCAGACCGACCAGCAGGGCATACCATATGTCATTCTTGCCTTCTTCATCGGGCTTGCGGTAGTCGCTGTCCTTCATCGCCTTCTCCCGGACTTCTTCAAATGTCCCGTTCTCCACAAGGGAAGGATGGAACAGGCCTTTCCGGAATCCGACCATCGCGATCAGAGCGCTCTTCCTGACAAAAGGCTCAGACGAACGGGCGACAACGGCACCGTCCCTGACGTGAATATCCCCGCGGAAACCGAACGCCCAGACCTTCGTGTCATCGGCAGTGAATTCCAGACCGGCCTTGCGGATTGTCAATGTGACCGACCGCGGAGACGAGCCAAGACCACGGGCAACGAACATATGGTTGAAGCCGTCCATATCCTCATACCCTTTGACCAGCCCCGTAAGAAGGTAGCTGACAGTGTAGGTGTGCGGGCCGGAACTCCCGACACCCCAGCAAATCTCATAACCGTCAGGCTTGCTCACAAGCCCGCACCGGCCGGCCTTGCGGGAACGGCTGCGGTTGACATTCCACTCGCCTTCGTTGAGATACTCAGTGCCGGTCTCATCCCTGACCTGAAGGTCGCGGATGGTCATCCGGCCCATATTGCCGGCGACAAGATACCACTCCGAGATGTCATCGGAAACATCAATCCGCCAGGTCTCGGTCACGGAAGCCGAGCCGTCATCCCGCAGCATAACGCTGATTCCCAAAGAATCAACATCGCTGCCCGCACAAAACGGGACAGCGATAAGCGAAAGAACGACGGCCAGGAAAAAAACCTGAAGCCTTTTCATCTCCTTACTTGTTGAATATGTCCGAGACTGAAGGGGCGTTCACCACCGACTGATCTTCAGGAAGAAGCTCGTGGGTCGTGAAATGAAGCATAGAAGCCACCATCGACGAAGGCCACTGGCGCACCATCACATTCATCTTGGTCACACAGTCGTTATAGACCATCCTGCTCAGACGAACCTTTTCCTCGTAGTCCTTGATGTCTCCCATCGTCTTGACGAACACGGTGTTGGCCGCCAACTGCGGGTAGTGTTCCGCCACGACATTAAGCCGTCCCACAACAGACCTCAAAGAAGCCTCGCTCTCAGCCAGCTCGGCGGGATTGGAAATCCGGCCCGAACGTTTGGAGACCACATCCACGAGGGTGTCGTGCTCGTGCTTGGTGTACTGTTTTGTCATCTCCACCAGATTGGTCACGGCGTCCCATCTGGATTTCATCTGCACATTAATCTGGCCGAAAGCGTTTTTCATCTTTTCCTCCAGGCTGACAAAGCTGCGCTGGGTGAAGAAGATGTAGAGGAATACTATCACCAGGACGGCGATTAGCACCAAAACTGTTGCTGACATTGTACTTACAAATCTAATAGGTTAATATAAAGGATAAACAGACCCTCTAACCGACCACCCAGACAAGGACGTGGTTGTCGAAGGTCATATATTCAAGCTCAAACTCCTCCTCATAGCCGTCCTTGTGGATGAAGGTGGCGTCAAGCTCCCCCTCCCCTTTCGGGCGGAAGCGCTCCACCTCGATCTGCTCGGCGAAATTCACCCTATAGGCGGACAATCTTTTGAATATCGCTTCTTTGGCACACCAGTAGATAGCCAGCTGCTCATTCCTCTTGTCCTCCTCAAGGTCATCCACCTCATCTTCGGAAAGCGCTTTGCGCTCCACAGCCGAGAAGTCGCGGGACAAGGATTCGATGTCAATGCCCACGTCCTCGTTGTCATCGAGGATCACAGCGACGTATTTATCAGTGTGTGTGATACTTATGTTAGTAACACTGTTTTCAAGATAAGGCTTGCCGTTGTCGTGGTGGCTCAGATAGATCTTCTCCCCGAACAATTCGCAGAGGAGAGCCCTGACGGCCAGTCTCTGCTTGCGCAGCGACTCATTGTTGATGAACGAGATCTCTTCCATCTCGTCAGACGGCACGGAGGCCAGCTCCCTAAGCCTGTCTTCTGTCTCAGTTATCTGCCAGACCCCTATCAACGATCTGGATTCTTCCAATTCCTTTTTTAAATATAGTGCCATAATTCAATAGTTCACAAAACAACACGACAAAACGCCCGGCACCTTGCGGAGCGGGTCACCTAACGACTGACCGAAGAAAAAGATGCACGGCAGCGGATCGTCCGATCGGGGGTCCGCCTTTGATTTGCCGTCTGTCAGAGTAGAACTGGGAGGTTCCATATAATGCGTTAAACTTTGTCTGTGCAAATATAATGATTTTTTAATTCAGAACGAAAATACAATGCTTTTTGTTATCTTTGTGACGCTTTTGACAACAATAGGATTTATTATAACTTTTTACAATTATGGGATTTTTGACAAATGACAAGCTGGTCATCGTCGGCGCGGCCGGTATGATCGGATCAAACATGGCCCAGACGGCTATGATGCTCAAGCTTACTCCAAACCTTTGCCTTTACGATGTCTATGAGCCGGGACTCAAAGGCGTTGTGGCCGAGATGAACCACTGCGCTTTCGAAGGCGCCAACATCACTTGGACAACAGACCCTGCGGTAGCGTTCAAGGATGCCAAGTACATCATCTCCTCAGGCGGCGCACCTCGCAAGGAGGGAATGACCCGCGAGGACCTTCTCAAAGGCAACTGCCAGATCGCCGAGGACTTCGGCAAGAACGTGAAGCAGTACTGCCCTGACGTAAAGCACGTTGTCATCATCTTCAACCCGGCTGACCTTACCGGTCTCGTGGTGTTCCTCCACTCAGGCCTCAAGCCTTCTCAGGTCACCACCCTCGCCGCTCTTGACTCTACACGTCTCCAGACTGAGCTTGCGGCGGAGTTCGGCGTCCCTCAGTACAAGGTCACCGGCGCGCACACCTACGGCGGACACGGCGAGGCTATGGCAGTCTTCGCATCCAAGGTCAAGATCGACGGCAAGCCTCTCTCCGAGATGAACCTTTCAGCCGAGAGATTCGAGTCCATCAAGCAGGCGACCATCCAGGGTGGCTCCAACATCATCAAGCTCCGCGGCCGCAGCTCGTTCCAAAGCCCTGCATACAACGCTGTCAAGATGATCGAGGCCGCTATGGGAGGTGAGGAATTCACCTGGCCTGCCGGAACCTACGTCAACAACGAGAAATACCAGAACGTGATGATGGCGATGCCTACAGTCATCAACAAGGACGGTGTCAGCTTCACCAACCCTGAAGGCACAGAGGAGGAGATGGCAGCCCTTCAGGCTTCTTACGAGCACCTCTGCAAGATGCGCGACGAGATCATCACTCTCGGAATCATCCCTGAGATCAAGGACTGGAAGAAAGCCAACGAGAATCTTTAACAGGATTCAAAATCCACTGAATACGGGTCCGGAGTTTCGGATCCGTATTTTTTGTTTCCGGGTATTAGTACTATTTTTGTAGTGTAAAGCCCGACGATTTTAGGAATATGAATGGGAAAAGGCTAATAGCAGTGGTTCTGGCAGGGATGCTCGCGGCGTCCGGCCTGGGATACTCACAGAGCAGGACTGGCAGCGAAGCGGCTGACAGCGAATTGATTGACGCGGTAGCGGAGTTGAACGGCAAGAAGTATCAGGAAGCGAGAAAACGTCTCGAGAGAATCACCGGGACATCTCCGGACAACGACGCGGCGTTCTACTACCTTGGAATGTGCCACCTCTATCTGAACGAGACCGAGGGGGCGAAAGCGGCCTTCAGGAAGGCTGCCGGGATTGACCCTTCCAACTTCTGGTACAAGGAAAGGCTCGCCCGGACATATTCGCTGACCGGCGAGGACGACCTCACGATAGAGACCTACGAGGAGCTGCTGAAGGACTTCCCGAAGAAAAACGACATATACTTCACTTTGGTCAACCTCTACCTCAAGCAGAACCAATACGACAAGGCCCTTGCCGCGATGGATCAGATTGAGAACGTGTTCGGCAAAAGCGAAAGCGTCACGGCCACAAGATATGACATACTGCTGCGTCTGAACAAGCCTGCGGAGGCCCTCAAAGCCCTTACCGACTACAACAAGGAGTTCTCCTCCCCGTACGTCCTGACCAAACTCGGCGACCATTCCATCGCCGAATACAAGGACACCGCCGCCCTGGCATACTACAAGGAGGCGCAGGATCTCCAGAACGAATATATGCCAGCCCTGCTCGGGGAATCGGAAGTTTACCGCATCCGCCGGAATTTTCCGGAATATTTCAGGACGGTGAACCGGTTCGTGGCGGACGAGTCAACGGACGCACAGACAAAGGCACAGTACCTTGATATGCTGGCAAGACGTTCAGACTCCAGATTCCTCAAGAACCTGCAGCCTCAGATAGACACTCTCTTCGACAATCTCCTGCTGCACCATCCGTCTGACAGCTCCGTTCTCACGACAGCCGGGTTATACTGGCACTCGACAGAAAGGCCTTCAAAGGCAAAAGCCCTGATGCGCAAGAATATGATCCTGCATCCTGAAAGCCCCTACATAACAGGTCAGTACATCCAGATGCTCGCCTACTATAAAGACTGGAACGAGATGGAGAGCTCCTGCGACAGCGCATTGGCGAGGTTTCCTGAGGAGACAGTCTTCCTGGATATGAAAAACGTTGTCTGCTACAACAAGAAAGACTGGCAGGGAATCATCGACAACAACCGGAGAATCATAGAGATAGCCAAAGGGGACACCTCCCTGACAGTTCCGGCTCTTTCCTCCATAGGGGATATGTACCACGAGCTTGGAGACGAAAAGGAAGCCTTCAAGGTCTATTCCACTGTCCTGAAAATTAATCCGGACTATGCTCCCGCGCTTAACAACTACGCCTACTATCTGGCTCTCAAAGGCAGCAGATTGAAGAAAGCCTGCGCGATGAGCAAGAAGACCGTGGACAAGGAACCTGACAATCCTACCTATCTGGACACATACGGCTGGATCCTTCATCTCCTTGGAAGAGACCAGGAGGCCAAGACCTGCTTCAAGCACGCTATGCTCTACGGGGCCAAGGAAAGCGCCACCTGCCTTGAGCATTATGCGGAAGTTCTTGAGGCTTTGGGAGAAACAGATCTGGCAAAAGTCTACAGGACCCAGGCCAAGAACAAAGAAGCGGAGGGTAAGGAATAATGGGAAGACGAGCCGGAATATTCATTACGCTTGTCTTTGCCGCATTGACGTGGCATATTCCGGCGTATCCACAGGACATCAGCTCCCAGGAGGCACGCAAGGTGCGTCTACAGAAAGAAATAGAAATCCTTGACGCTCAATTGAGAAGCAATGCGGCCAAAAGCAGCGACGCGCTCAGCCGCCTCACGCTCATCAGCGGAAAAGTGGAATCAAGAAGGAAACTTATCGCGGAAAGCGACAGGGAGATTTCCGGATATTCCGACTCAATCCGTGTCAAGGAAAAGAAAATCAAAGCCGTGCAGGCAAGGCTCGACACTTTGTCCACCCACTATTCAAGACTCGTTCGTGGAGCCTACGTGAACCGGAACGCAAAGATATGGTATATGTACATTCTGGCGAGCGACAACATCGGACAGGCGTTCAGACGCTTCGGCTACTTCAGGGATCTCGCGCGCCAGATGAACTCCCAGGCCTCGAAGATCATAGACACACGGAAAGAGCTTGAAAAAGAGAAAGAGACGCTTTCGTCATTGAAGGGAAAAGCCGAGTCGATAAAAGCGGCCAGGATTGCGGAGATGGACAAGCTGAAAGCCGAGGAAATCGATTCTCAAAAGCTTGTCAACCAGCTAAAAAGAAACAAAAGGAAATATCAGCAGGAGCTGTCGCGGAAACAGCGGGAGGTCGACGCGCTCAACAGGGAGATAGCAAGGCTCATCCGAGAGGCCACCGAGGGCAAGAACGGAGGCAAATCCGGCGGCTCCAAGACGGCCAAACGCCCACCTATCGACTACACCCTCGACAAGAAATTCGAGTCGAACAAAGGCAAGCTCCCGTGGCCGGCGGAAGGGGCTGTCGTGGATCATTTCGGGCAGCGCTACCATCCGGTTTACACGAATCTCAAGCTTCCGTTCAACAACGGTATCTCAATCGCCCTGACCGCCGGGACGGAAGTCAAAGCCGTGTTCGACGGAGTCGTCAAACAGATTGTGGTGATGCCGGGCTACAACAAGTGTGTCCTGGTACAGCACGGCAACTACTTCTCATTCTACTGCAAGCTGGGGACCGTCAACGTCAAGGCCGGAGAGCAGATCAAGACCGGGCAGGTCATCGGAACGGTTGACACGATAGGAGGCGACACCCAGCTGCATTTCCAGATCTGGTCCGGCAGAAATCCTCAGAATCCGGAAACGTGGCTGAGGCCCTGATTCAAGAATATGAGACACGAGATAACCATAAAAGACCTGCGAGACATAGACAGAGCCGCAGGCGAGTTCCTTTCACAGACGGAAGGACACAGGATTCTGGCGTTCTACGCTCCTATGGGAGCCGGCAAGACAACGTTCACGACAGCGCTCTGCCGTAGGCTCGGAGTCCGCGAGGATGCGGTCAGCTCACCGACATTCGCGATTGTGAACGAGTACCGCACCGGTACGGGAGAGCCAATGTATCACTTTGATTTCTATCGGATCGGCCAGACGGCGGAAGCTCTTGACATCGGATTCTACGACTACATTGACAGCGGTTGCCTCTGTGTTATGGAATGGCCGGAGAACATCGAGGAGATTCTTCCCGAAGACACGCTCAGAATCCACATCACCGTCAATCCGGACGAGTCCAGAACCATTTTCTGGGAGGATTAGTTCTCACCTTGCGATGCCTGCCGGAGCGCACTCAGTCAGACAGTGTCAAGGTTCAGGCGGTCAAGGAAACGATATCCGGCCGCCTCGCGGAGAAACTCCGGCCTGATTTCCTTTGAAAGCTCAAGGTCGGCGATTGTCCTGGCCACTTTCAGTATTCTTGAATATGCCCGGGCGGACAGTCCCAGCCGGCCTATCAGCTGTTCCATCACAGCCTTGCACCCATCGTCCAAGACGCAATATTCCTCAAGCTGCCGGTTGTTCATCTCGGAATTGGTGAATATTCCGGTGCCTTCGAAGCGCTCTTTCTGGATTTTCCTCGACCGGAGAACCCTTCCGGCCACCACCTCGCTGGACTCACCTTTCCTGCGGCCGACAAGTTTTGCCGCATCCACAGGATGAAGCCATAGCTGGATGTCAATGCGATCCATAACCGGCCCGGACAGTCTAGAAAGATAGTTCAGCCTTTGTCCGGGCGTACACCGGCATCTGTCCCCCTCGCCGTAATAACCGCAAGGACAAGGATTTGAGGCCGCCACCAGCATAAACGAGGCCGGATACTCCTGCTTGGAGCGCAGTCTTGAGATTGTCACCTTACGATCCTCCATCGGCCCTCGCAAAGCTTCCAGAACCGATTTCGGCATCTGGCCATACTCATCGAGAAAGAGAATCCCGTTCTGCGCCAGTGTGACCTCTCCCGGACGGATGTCGCTCCCAGCCCCACCGCCGATAATAGCCGGCAACGACGCGCTGTAGTGTGGTGCGCGGAAAGGCCTTGTCCTTATCAGGCCTATCCGGGAATCCTTCATCCCCGCCACAGAGTAGATTTTGCTGGTGACGACAGCTTCTTCCGTAGTCATCGGTGGCAGAATCCCCGACATAGCTTTCGCAAGTGAGCTTTTTCCGCTTCCGGGCGGCCCGACCATAATCAGGTTATGCCCTCCTGCCGCGGCGATCTCCACTCCCCTTTTCGCTCCTTCCTGACCAATGATTTCCGAAAAGTCCATAGATTCTCCGCAATCCGCAGCCCTGACTCTGCGAGAGTCCCGAATCAGCTTCTTGTAAAGTCTTGTGTTCCAAACCAAAAGATCACTGCAATCTTCCCTCTCCTCAAGGATGCGCAGGACATCAGTCAAAGTCTCCACCCCGAACACGGACATCTCACCGCACTCAGTTGCCTCCAAAGCAGAGCGGAGAGGAAGAATGCATCCGGATAGTCCAAGGGCCGCGGCAAGGTCGGCGAACGGAAGCGCTCCCTGGACTTCCCTGACAGAGCCGTCCAGCCCCAACTCTCCCATAATCAAATACCTGTCTAATCCCGGGAAATGTCTCTGCTCCGACGCCGCGATGATTCCGATGGCAATCGGAAGATCATAGCCGCTTCCGTTTTTCCGCATATCCGCCGGAGCAAGGTTGATCACTATTTTCTTTCCCGGAATCCTGAATCCGAGCGACTGGAGAGCCGTGACAGTCCGCAGGAGACTCTCCTTGACCGCCACGTCAGCCAAGCCTACCAGATGGATTCCTATTCCGTGTGTTATGTCCACCTCTACTGTGACGGGGACAGCCTCGATGCCGACGCACTTCGCCCCAAGAATGTCAATCAACATAGTTTGAGTTCATTTTTTACCGGGGCAAATATGCGCCTTAAAAACGTCAATTTTCAAAAGAAACAGAAAAATCGTCATAAGAAACGGAAATATTCATTTCTTATCGAGGCGGTTTTGTCAGAACTGATTCCAAGAAAATATTAAATTATTGTGACAGCGGAGGTTTTAGCCTCATTTTTGAGTATATTTGAGAGATTTCTGTAATGGATTGGATATGGAAAAGAATGAGATTACTTTGTTCTGCGTCAACGACGGAAAGAACCATAGGATTGAAAAGGGGCAGTCGCTCAAGGAACTGGCGGACAAGTGCTGCGGATTTGTGACAGACAAGAAGACGGGCAGGAAGTTCGATGTGCTGGCGGCTCTTGTGGACAATAAACTGAAGGAACTGAGTTTCAAGCCTGTGAACCTACATCAGGTGGAGTTCATCGGCTACAACCATCCGGAGGGCAGAAGAAGCTATGTACGCTCCTTGTGCTTCACGCTTCAGAATGCCGTCAGGGAACTATACCCGGACAAGGTGCTGGTAATCGACCACTCGCTTCCAAGCGGGCTGTACTGCGAGATCTGCGAGACAGGCAAGACCGAGGACGGAAGAAGCAAGGTATATTTTGCCACCGATGAGGAGATTGACGCGATACGTGAGAAAATGAAGGAGTTAGTGGAGAGGGATCTGCCGTTCACGAAGGTCAAGATGTTCTCTGAAGAGGCGGAAAAGCTCTTCCTCTCCAACAACCAGCCGCAGAAGGCAGAACTTCAGAAAAGTCTCGGGACATTCAGTTGCAGCGTCTATTATCTGGACGGCAGGGCAGACACTTTCCACGGGCCTCTGATTCCATCCACAGGCTACATCAAAGTGTTCGACATCAGCGGAGTAGGCAACGGATTCTGTCTTCAGTCCCCAACGATGACCGACTTCGACAAGGTGATGCCGATGAAGCGGCAAGGGAAAATAGCCGCCGCTCTCAAGGAATATTCCGACTGGTGCTCAATCATAAACATCGGAAGTTTCGGTACGCTGAACAAGGCGGTGAAAGACGGCAAGGCTGTCAGCATCATCAATCTTGCCGAGTCGCTTCACGAAAGGAACTATGCGAGAATAGCCGACAGCATCTACGCCGAAAGAGGACTAAAGAGAATCGTGATGATAGCCGGGCCGTCATCGAGCGGGAAGACATCGTCATCCCTGCGGATCGCATTACAATGCAAGGTATTGGGCCTCAAGCCGAAAGTCATCGAGCTTGACAACTATTTCGTGGACAGGGACCACACGCCGAAAGATGAGGACGGGAACTATGACTTCGAGTCGCTCCACGCTATGGATCTGGAACTTCTGAACAGGCAGCTGAACGATCTGCTTGAAGGCAAGGAGGTCGAGATACCGCGGTTTGATTTCAAGACCGGCAGCAGGGTCTTTGAAGGCAACCGTCTGAAACTGGACGAAAAGGACATTCTGATTATGGAGGGAATCCACGCCCTGAACCCGGAGATGACCTCGGCGGTGGACAACTCAAGGATATTCAGAGTCTATGTCTCCGCGCTCACTTCCCTCAACATCGACGAGAACAACAATATGTCCACATCCGACAACCGTCTGCTCCGCAGGATGGTGCGTGACAACCGGGTCAGGGGCATCACTCCGGAAGAGACCATAATGAGGTGGAACAGTGTGCGCCGCGGGGAAACCAGAAACATATTCCCGTTCCAGGAGAACGCCGACGCTCTGTTCAATTCCGCCCTTATCTTTGAGCTTCCGATGCTGAAATACTACGCCGAGCCTCTTCTGCGCAGGATTTCGCCTAATTCTCCGGCATATTCAGAAGCTGTGCGACTGCTGAAGTTCCTGGACTACATAGTTGCCATCCAGCCTTCTGAAATAGCCGCGATACCGCCAACCTCAATAATGAGGGAGTTCATCGGCGGACAGACTCTGACAAGAGACTGATTATCAAGAAAGAGTGGTGGTCTCCTCCCCTATATCACTTCCAGATCCGAGGCCGGCATCCATCCCTGACGGCCATCGGCGAGAGAGATGTTCATCCATTCCCCGATTTCGTCCAGAATCGTGACTTTCGTGCCTTCGTGGATAACGAAGAGATCCGTGGAAGAACCGCTGGACGGAGAGCTTTTCACGGATGACACCGGAGACATCACAATGGCGGAGTCAGTCTTCACGCTGTCCGACTTCTGCCATAGAGAGAATCCCAAGGCACCGGAAGAAAGAAGCAGCGACACTATTCCGCAATAGAATCCCACGCGCCTTTTGCCAATAGACGGGCCAAGAAGGAACAGCAACGCCAAGGCCAGCGCGGCGGCGAACAGGACAAGGAATATGACGGCCCAGGCATCCGAGCCAATCAGGTAGCAGACCTTTCTGGCCAAGCTTTTGAGGATGAACTCCGGCACAGGCTCTATCTTATCCTGTACGAAACCATTTGCGAACTCCAGATTGTAACGCGCGTCCGCATAGGAAGGGTCAAGTCTCAACGCTCTCTCGTAGTTCAGAATAGCTCTCGGATAGCCACCTTGCTTGAACCACGCGTTTCCAAGGTTATAGTACAGAACGGCGGATTTCCCTCCGCTCTCTTCTATATCACCCCAAGCTGAGGCCGCATCGGAGAACCTGCCCTCCGAGTATGCCTGGACCCCGGCCGTCCACAAAGAATCCGGATTGTTGGCCTGAGAATCGAACGAGAAACCCAGAGAAAGAGCCAGCGCAATGACTGTAACCACCTTACGCACAGACCGTCCTCCCCGTCCGAGGCTTGAGTCTATGGACGAGATCACCTTAAGGCCGTCTTCGTAATGCGACCTCATCGCCTCGTTGCCTCCATCCGGGGAATAACGGGCGAACTCGCAGGCATCCAGAAGATCGGTAAACGCCTTTGTCTGCTCCTCTCCGACACCGTTCCCAACAAGAGCCGAAGCTATGTTATCCTTGCTTATCTCGGACATATCCATATCCAACTTATCTGATACAAAACCAATAAGGGCTTTATGAAGTTCCTCATAGAAAGCCGTGTAAAGATTCTTGTCGAGGTACTCGCCAGCCTGTTTAAGACGCTTCTGAGCCATTTTCGCCGCACGCCTGTTCTTAGTACCGACGATGTCAGCCCGCATAGCGGCAACCTTCCTGAAGGCAAGGTAGACAGCAACAAAGCACAGTGTCAGCAGAGTGAGCAAGACCCAGAAAACGGCGGAACCGACAAAGAATGAGCCCGAGCCGGAAATATCCGGCCTGCCCGTGAATATGAACCTGATGTCATCCGCCAGATTCTTCACATCCTTCCTCTCGACCCCTGGAGCCACCGGAGACACAGAAGCGGAAGCTGAATCCCCGCCTTTCCCCTTGGCGACATTTATCCGTATCGGCTCGGTCCGCAAGGTCACGTACTTGCCGGCGTTGACATCGTAATAGGAGTACTCCACCGGTTCTATCGTGAAATCCCCGTGGCTTCTCGGGATGAAAGGATACTCGAACGACTTGCTGCCCGATATCCCGCCGTTGCCCTTGTCGGTGTTCTCGGTGGTCTTGGTGTCATACACCTCGAAATCAGGCGGGAAGCTGACCTTAGGTTCTTCCAGAAGGGTCACGTTGCCGCGCCCGGAAACCGTGAGGACCAACGATGCCGCGTCGTGTGTCTTGAGACTGTCGGTCGTGAGACGGGCAGAAATCGAGAAATCGCCCACTCCGCCACCGAATGACGCAGGCTGGCCTGCCGGAAGAGGGTTGACCTTGACCTTCAGCGCAGGTGTTGTCACTCTCTTGCGGACTGTACGGTAGTCATCCTCAAAGAATCTGTCGAAAATACTGCCTGACGACGAGGTGCTGTTCCTGATGTTGACAAGGCAGACGAGTTCGGCCGGTTCTATGGTGATTGTACCCGACTGCTGTGGAATCAGGACATAGGTTCTGAGGAGCGCTGTGTTGTAAATCTTGTCGTCAAGACTCTCGCGCTTGAACTCGATATTGGACGGAACATAAGTCTCCTGACTCCAGAATCCGTTGAATGTAGGAAATTTGGCATTCTCGAATCCAACCACGTTGGCCCTCTGGTAAATCTTCAGGGATGCGGTGATAGGTTCTCCGATGACCACTTCAGAACGGCTCAATGACAGCTTCAGGAAAAGGTCGCCGGACGGAATGTCCCCGGCAGCTGATGACCGGGAGCTTCCTGCGGTACTGCCGGAATCATCATTGCCTGACGACGGTCTCGAAGCCGGAGACGCTCCGTCGCTCACCACCTGTATCGAGACAGGCGAAGAGGAAATCCTCTCGCCGGAAAGCTTGGCAGTCGCCACAGGGAGCTGGAACGTTCCTGTTGATTTCGGGATAAGGATGTAGGTGAAGGTTGTCTGATGGGAAGAAGTCCTCTTTCCGTTAATGATGCTCAAACTGGAGCTGGATCCTTTTTGCGGGCCCCATACCAACTGGAAATCATCACCTTCGGACCATTGGAAATCCGACGGAGCCTTCTCTCCTTCAATTATGAAAGTAACATTGAACTGCTCGTTCACAGCTACCACATCCGGCACCTCAACCCTTATGGCATTCTGGGCGGACACCCGAAAAATGGCTATGAGCAAAAAAGCCGCAATGCACAACAATCTCTTCATATTCACGCTTTTACCAATTCTTTTCCTTCTGACGGGATTTAAGCAGAGCCGCCTTCTCCTTATTGACCTTGTCCTGAGTCTCCTTCTCGCGGGCCTGGACGGCCTTCAGCATCTGCTGAGCCTGTTGAGGAGAGATCCTTGAATCTCCCTGTCCTTCACCCTGGCGAGGGTCAGATTGACTCTCCTGATTCGGATTCCCCTGACTGTCATCATTATTCTTGTCATCTCCGTTCTTGTCATCGTTCCGGTCCTGATCGTCCCCTCCCTGGTTATCCTGGTTGTCCTGATTCTGGTTGTCATCCTGATCCCGGTTGTCATTTCCTCCTCCACCGCCTTCGTTCTTAAGCATTTCCTTGGCGTAGGCGTAGTTCTCCTTGGCGTCCAGATCATCAGGGTTCAGAAGCAAAGACTGCCTGTAGGCGTCCACCGCAGCCTGCCAATCCTTTTTCCTGACAGCGACATTGCCAAGATTGTAGTAGTAGCCGGAAGCGTTTTGCGAGGCAGGAGCCACTTCTTTCAGCCTTTCCAAAGACTTTCCGGCATCGTCAAAATTGTCCTGCCGGTAAAGCGCACCGGCAAGATTGTAATTGGCGGCGAAAGACAACGAATCCTTCGCCTGAGCCTTACGGTACTCTATCTCGGCATTCTGCCATTTGCCTTTCCTGAACTGGCGGTTGCCGGCCCTGACCTCACTACGGTCAGTCTGCGCCAAAGCCGACACACAGCAAAGCACAGACAGAAAGACCGTCACGGAATATCTCAAAATCGTCTTCATCTCTTATTATTCAAACAAATGCCTGCGGGAGCGCCTTTCACCGATAAGCATCTCCAAAGCGAAGAACACCAAGGCGATGCCGAGAAAGTACATAAACTGCTCGTCGTATTCCTCAAAGACCACGGAATTGTATTCCTCGTCCTCCATCTTCCGGATGTCGTTGATTATTGGTGTCAGTCCGAACTCGTCGTTGCCTGCGTGGACGTAAGCCCCTCCTCCGGCGGAAGCCACTTCCTTGAGGGTCTCCTCATCCAGACGCGTCACGACTATGTTGCCGTCCTTGTCTTTCAACAGTCCACCGTCCATCGGAATCGGCTGTCCGTCAACGGATCCGACACCGATGGTATAGACCTTTATCCCAGCTTCGGCGGCCTGCTTGGCCGCGGCCACAGCGTCATCCTCGTGATTCTCTCCGTCGGTGATCACAATGATGGCCCTGCTATGCTCGCTCTGTGCGCTGAAGCCGCGGATGGCGGTGTTGACCGCATCGCCTATGGCGGTTCCCTGGATAGGGATGGATTCCGTCGATATAGAGTTAAGGAACATCTTGGCGCTCACATAGTCCGAAGTGATAGGAAGCTGGACGAACGCTGTCCCGGCGAACACTATCAAGCCGATTCTGTCGTCCTGCAGCTTGTCTGTGATTCTGGAGATAGCCAGTTTTGCCCTCTCCAGACGGTTAGGGGAATAATCCTCGGCCAGCATCGAATTGGACACGTCAAGCACGACCATAATCTCGGCTCCCCTGGTCTTGTGCTCCCTCAGCTTCGCCCCTATCTGCGGCCTGGAAAGACCGACCACAAAGAAGAAGAACGCGAAAGCGACCAGTACTGTCCTCACCCACAGTTTGCTCCGGGACCACGAGGGCATCAGTTCGTTCACAAGAGCCTCGTCACCGAACCGGCGGAGACGGCGACGCCTGTTCCACAGCCACAAACCCATTCCGACGAAAAAAAACGGAATGAGAAGCAGAAGCAAAAGATAATGCGGAGCGGCGAATATTATCATGGCAACCTCCTAATCAACAATTTAATCACAAACTCCAACAACAGACATATCAAGGCCGCGAGGGCATAGGAGCCGAACAGTTCCTTATAGACAGGGAAGCTGTCGATTGTCGTGCGGGCCTTCTCCATCTTATTGATGTCCGAATATATTTCCGCAAGTTTCGTGTTGTCTGTAGCCCTGAAATAGCGGCCTCCGGTCATCGAAGCGATGCTTGAAAGCAATTTCTCGTCAAGTTCCACCTTGAGGTTCTCTATTCGGACACCCCACGGGGTCATCACCGGATAAGGCGCCTCTCCGTTGGCTCCCACGCCTATAGTGTAAACCCTTATCCCATAAGTCTTGGCAATCTCGGCGGCTGTCTCGGGAGAAATCTCTCCGCGATTGTTCACTCCGTCCGTCAGCAGAATCACGACACGGCTTTTCGCATCGGAATCCTTGATTCTCGCGACAGCAGTGGCCAGTCCGTTGCCTATGGCGGTCCCGTCTTCAATCAGGTCGGTCGAGATTTCTTTCATCAAGTTGATCAGGGTGGCCCTGTCAGTCGTCAACGGGCATTGTGTGTAGCTTTCTCCGGCGAACACCACGATTCCCATCCTGTCCGACGGTCTCTGGGCGATGAACTCGATGGCGATGTCCTTTGCGGCGCTGATTCTGTCAGGGGTAAAATCCCTCGCAAGCATACTTGTCGAGACATCCATCGCAAGCACGATGTCAATCCCTTCAGTGTCAATTTTCTCCACCTTGGTTGAAGAATGCGGACGGGCTATGGCGACTACTATCAGAGCAAGGGCGGCGACCCTCAGGAAAAACGGAATATGCCGGACCGCACCGAGAACCGATCCGCCGCCGGCCTTCCAAGGTGTGGAGTCAGAGACCCTCAGATGCGGCCTGCGGTCTGTCAATTCGACATACAGATAACGCAGAACCAGAAGAGCCGGAACCAGGAGGAGCCAAAGAAGTTTCGGATATTCAAAGAACATTACGCCTTACCTCCTTCGTTTTTTGCCGGAGATTTGGATTCCGATGCCTTGCGGGCGGCTTCCTCTTCGGCCAATTGTGACTGATAAGTAATTGTGACAAAGCGTACTGCTGTCGGAAGGGCGGCTGCGTTCTCCTCATCCGAAGCGGAAGCTTTGGCGAACTTGACGAAGTCAGCGGTCTCGAACAGAGTCTTCATCTCCTCGTAAAGGTCAGCCGGAACACCTGATGTCTTCAGATCCTTGAATATCTCCGCGGTTGTCATCTCCAAGGCATCGATGCCGTAGCGCGCGTCGATATATTCCCTCAACGCATCAGTGATGCCCGAATAGTAGGTCTTCTGCTTTTCCGGAGCCCAGTATTTGCCGTCGCGATACTTCTCCAGTTTGCGCAGAGCCACCAGATAAGGCGGATCGCTGTGGAGAGCGTCACCGCGGCGTTTGCGCCTGGCGGCGATGAATTTCCAGACAAAAAAGACGATGAGCGCAAGCAATATGGCTCCTATGGCGTAAGGCACAAGCTCCGACGCCTTCAACGGATAGCGTATCTGTCCTTTTATGTCGTGGATCTGATAAGTGGCGGTGTCTACCGGCATAGTGAGGATGTCCAGGGTCTTCGGGTCAAACACCAGAGTGTCGACCCTATCTGCCCCCGAAGCCATCGCCAAAGAAAGCGGCAGCAGTTCGTAACTTCCTTCGTCAAAAGATGTTATGACCATCGAAACATCGATGTCGTAGGACTTGGGCTGATTCTTTCCGCCATAGGTTCTGACTGTGTCCATACTGAACGGAAACACAATCTCGACACTGTCCATAAAGCCTTTGGAAAAGTCCGGCAACGCGAACCTTGTCCCCTCCGCGACATCCTTCAGATGGAATCCGTATCGGAACTGGTCTCCGATCAAAGCCGTATCCCGTTTCTGGAGCGGCTCAAGGAAAGATTCCTCCGAGCGTATCAGCATCCCTTTACCCTGCGGAGCGGACTGCCCGGAAACGGCGGCCGGAATCAATCCCGCCACCAAGGCCAACACTCCGAAAATCAATCTCTTCATCTCTATCTTCTCCCGAAAAATGTCATCAGACCTTTCACGTAGTCCTGATTAGTGGCAATGTCAACAGAGTCAATCTGATAGCGGTTGAACAGCCTCTTCTCGCAATCCTCCGCCGCCCGGAACCATCTTGAGTATTCAGCCCTGACTTTCCTGCTGGAGGTGTTGACCCAGGCAGACTCCCCTGTCTCGGAATCCTTGACGTGAATCAGGCCGACATCCGGAATCGTCCTCTCGCGCGGGTCGTGCACCTTGATCACGGAGATGTCGTGCCTGTTTCTGGCCACCTTCAGGGCATCCTCATAGCGAGGAGAGCCATCAGCGTCAACATCCAGCATATCGGAAAGCACGAATGCGGTGCACTTCTTCTTCATCGCGTTCGTCAGGTACCTCAACGCCTGGCCGACATCAGTCCCATTGGATTTCGGCTTTAGCTCGATGATTTCCCTGATGATGTGAAGAAGATGGCTGCGTCCCTTCTTTGGCGGTATGAACTCCTCCACCCGGTCACTGAAGAAAAGCGCCCCGACCTTGTCGTTGTTGATTATGGCCGAAAAACTCAGCACCGCGGCTATCTCCGCGATCAGATCCCGCTTTGTCCTCTCGCTTGTACCGAAAAGACCTGAACGGCTGATGTCTATCAGCAGGACAACGGTCATCTCCCTCTCCTCCTCGAAGACCTTCACATAAGGAGAGCGCAGACGGGCGGTCACATTCCAGTCCATCGAACGCACATCATCCCCGTACTGGTACTCTCGCACCTCGCTGAAAGCCATTCCGCGCCCCTTGAAGGCGCTGTGGTACTCTCCGGCGAAAATCTGGTGCGACAAAGCCCTCGTGCGGATCTCTATCTTACGGACCTTTCGAAGAAGTTCATTGGCTGAGGTATTCGTAGCCATCGTTCAAATGTCTGAATAGAAACTAACTCAATCCGTTACGGAACCTGTACAGCGTTGATAACCTCGGCAATGATCTGCTCGGTCGTGACGTTCTCCGCCTCTGCCTCGTAGGTAAGCCCGATTCTGTGGCGGAGCACTTCATTGCAGACAGCCCTGACATCCTCAGGAATCACATAGCCTCTCCGCTTGATGAAAGCATAGGCTTTAGACGCCATAGAGAGGGAGATGCTGGCGCGGGGCGACGCACCGAACGAAATCAGATCCTTGATTTTTCCAAGGCCGTATTCCTCCGGGGTACGGGTGGCATAGACAATGTCAACAATGTACCTTTCGATCTTCTCGTCCATATAGACATCCCTGACCACGCTTCTCGCGCGCACTATGTCTTCCGGCTTGATCACCGGATTGACAGTCGGGAACTCGCCGGAGTTGTTCATCCTGATGATCTGCCTCTCCTCCTCCTTCTTAGGGTAGCTCACGACCACCTTCAGCATAAAACGGTCTACCTGAGCCTCCGGGAGCGGGTATGTCCCCTCCTGCTCGATAGGGTTCTGTGTCGCCATAACAAGGAACGGCTCCGGAAGCCTGAATGTCTGGTCTCCGATTGTCACCTGACGCTCCTGCATCGCCTCAAGAAGCGCCGACTGCACCTTGGCAGGGCTACGGTTGATCTCATCAGCAAGAACGAAATTGGCGAAGACCGGACCCTTGTGAACCTCGAATGACTCATCCTTCTGCGAGTAGATCATCGTTCCGACCAAATCTGCCGGCAGGAGGTCCGGAGTGAACTGGATACGGCTGAACCTGGCATCAATCGCCTTGGACAAAGTACTAATGGCCAAGGTTTTAGCCAATCCAGGCACACCTTCAAGAAGGATGTGGCCGTTGGCGAGAAGTCCGATGAGAAGATTCTCGACAAGGTGCTTCTGTCCGATGATGACCTTTCCCATCTCAAGGGACAGCATATCCACAAAGGCACTCTCCTTCTGGATTCTGTCATTCAGTTCCTTGATGTTTACACTTTCCATATTATACTGTTTTTTACTATTTTTGCAGCCTTACAAACTATATTAAAATGCGCTACAGGATCACCCTTTCCTATGATGGCTCGTCTTTCTGCGGCTGGCAGATTCAAAACGATGCGATGACCGTTCAGGAGTGTCTTCAGAATGCTCTTTCGACCCTCTTGAAGGAGGACATCGCCGTCACAGGCGCCGGGAGAACCGACTCGAAAGTGAATGCCGTCAACTACGTGGCACACTTCGAGGCATCATCCCCGGACATTGACGCAGGTGCGGTTGGCTACAAAATAAATGCCATTTTACCGGCCGGAATCAAGGTTCACTCAATCATTCCCTGCGAGCCGGATTTCCACGCCAGATTCGACGCCACGCAGCGCGAGTACAAGTACTTCCTGCACCGGTGCAGAGATCCTTTCGTCCGGGAATATTCCTACCTTTACACCTTTCCGCTCGATGTCGGGAAAATGAACCGGGCGGCGGAAAGGCTTCTCGGAAAACACGATTTCAGCTGCTTCGAGAAGGTAGGTGGCGGAAACAAGACATCGATCTGCACCGTCACTCTTGCAAGATGGGAGACCTACACTCCGGATCACGTCCGCATTATGGGCTATCCGGCCTTGGATGGCGACTACCTTGTCTTCACAATCCGGGCGGACCGTTTTTTAAGGAATATGGTGCGCGCGGTGGTCGGCTCTCTCCTTGAAGTAGGACGAGGCAAGCGGGACGAGTCCTGGTTCGAGACCTTGACCCAAGGAGGCTCACGCCGCTCCGCCGGCGAATCCGTCCCCGGCAACGCCCTGTTCCTCACCAAGGTGGAGTATTGACGCAAAGCGGCGGCAGTCCACGACGCCCGGCGCATAGCCCGCCACTGACCCGGCACACACCCAAGAGTAATTATTTTAAATTAGGGGGACCATATACATTGATTCAATCCCAATAATTATATTTACGGGGTAAAAATACGGATAACCGCAAAAATATCCTTCTTATGAGAATAGAACGAAAAAGAAATCTTCTGCGAATCGTCAATAGTCGGAAAATGGTCAGATAAAAATAATAACCGGAGTCAGGCGCTGCGGTAAATCGTATCTGCTTGGAGTCTTGCATCGAGAATACCTTCTACAATCAGGAGTTTTGCCAGAGTAGATTATTTCACTTGAATTAGATAACGATATAAATTTTCGTTATCGTGATCCTTTGGAGTTAGGTTCTTGTCTGCGAGAAAAGGTCAGTGACACAGAAAAGGATTATTATATTCTACTTGATGAGATTCAAATGGAAGAAACAATAGATAATCCTTATCTTCCTAAGGGGTCGGAAAGCAAAATCACCTTTGTGGATGTTCTTCTAGGGCTGAAAAGTTTACCTAATGTCGATGTTTATGTTACGGGTAGTAATTCTAAAATGCTTTCATCCGATGTGGCTACCGCTTTTCGTGACAGAGGAGAAGAGATTCACATTACACCACTTACATATGATGAGTTTTACGCTGCATATCCAAAGGACAAACGTTATGCTTGGCGTGAATTTATGACATATGGAGGAATGCCTTATGTGTTATATAAGAATACCTGCGAAGAGAAATCAAAATATCTGCAGGACCTATTCCGTTTGACCTATCTCAAGGATGTGATCGAGCGCAATAGATTAAGTGCTAATGTAGAAGTGCTTGATGAATTACTTAATGTTGTGGCTTCCGCTGTGGGCTCATTATCAAATCCCACACGTTTATCTAATACCTTTAAATCCGCTAAGGGCTTGAATATTAAGAATGAAACGATATCAACATATTTGGATTGTTTTATTGATGCATACATATTAAGCAAATCATATCGTTACGACATAAAAGGTCGTTCGTATATTGATACGCCATTGAAATATTATTTCACGGATATTGGATTGAGAAATGTCCGACTTAACTTCCGTCAGCAAGAAGAAAATCATATTATGGAGAACATTATTTATAATGAACTTATTGCGCGTGGTTTTAATGTTGATGTGGGCGTGGCGGAATATAATCATACGGATGAAAAAGGGGTACAATATATCAATATTGAAGACTTTCTCTTAGAAAAGACAAATGAATTATAATGGTTGATTGATATGACAGAACACCTTATTACACACAGCTTTAAAGGCATAACAGTGCTGATATAGGATTTAACTCCTTTAAGAATATTCCGGTTGGCAATAATGGTGTTGGTAAAAGTACTCTTATAGAAGCATATAATCCTAAGGGAAAAGGAAAGAGGCTACTAAACGAAAACTTTATGTTGCTGTTACCAGAGCCAAATTTACGCCAGGTTTAGTTGTACCAGACGATTATGATAATACCCACGTTAAACTTCCGTTTTGGGGAATGGGATAATTTGATGCTTGATTATTATTTGTACCATTGCAGTGTAAGAGAAAAATGAGAGTATAGCTACTGCAAACCGCCGTAATTCGCACGATTCCTCAATCATCACCACGCCCTTTTCAAAATAGCATCAAGTGTTTATTCTTCAAAACAATTATATCAAATCGATGAAATATTGAAAAAACATCGTAGTTTCATAAAAAACATTTTATATTTGCATATGTCAACATATTAGTAGATTATGAAACGAGTTCTATCTCTATTATTCTTAACAGGCAGCCTGCTGCTATACGGTTGCGAATGGTATGACCTTCAGCTGGACAGGAACTACGTCGAAGTGGATCACAGGGCCCAGGAGTTTGTCATCAACGCCGACGCAGGCATAACCCAATTAGGATTCTTCATTAACGAATACGGTGATTTGCAACTCAGTGATTATAAGGAAGTAGTCAGCATAATGCGCTGCAGGTTCGAGTGCGGTTGGATCAGGTTAGACATCGACTACTCAGACCCAAATCATTTTTCTGTCTCTCTGGACGAGAACACTTCCTCAAAAACCAGAAAAGCCAAAGTGGATGTTGGGCGCCTGGTTGGCGGCGACACCTTACTTGTAGTCCAGAAAGGCAGGCCAAAGCCGAGGATGACGGTCACCCAACCTTAGCAAACAGGGCTGGTTCGGTTTTATGGAATGCGGCATCAGGCGCGTTAAAGGCCACTGATCCGAAGTCACTCCAAGCGGAAGTTGAAATCTCGAAAAAAATGCGTAAATTTGTAAATTGTATGGCGTGGAATATGCAGTTGGCACGCCCGGCATTTAGAAATAATAAAAAACGTACGTGATAATTATGTTGTTTCAAGTATTGCAGGCCGCAGGCCTGGATTCAGCGGCGGCCGGGATGGCCGAGGATGCGGCACAGGCAGCCGCATCTGTGGCAGATCTCGCCCCACAGCAGGTCGAGGAGTCTTTCTCTCTCATTGAAATGGCCGTCAAAGGCGGATGGATTATGATTGTGCTGGCCGTTCTTTCAGTCATAGCCATCTACATATTCGGAAAGAAATGGTGGATGATTCATAAGGCGAGTCAGGTTGACAGGAACTTTATGCGCGACATCCGCGACTATATTCACGAGGGGAAGGTCAAATCGGCGCTTTCGCTTTGCCAGAAGTTCGACTCCCCGGTGGCCCGTCTCGTCGAGAAGGGAATAGAGCGCATCGGCAGGCCGTTGGCGGACATCCAGACCTCTGTCGAGAATATGGGTAACGTCGAAATCGCAAGGCTTGAGAAAGATCTTCCGATGCTCGCCACCATAGCCGGCGGAGCGCCTATGATAGGATTCTTAGGAACAGTGCTCGGTATGGTTCAGGCCTTCTTCAATATGGCCAATGCAGGCAACAACATCGACATCACGCTGCTGTCAAGCGGCATCTACACGGCGATGATCACGACAGTAGGCGGACTCATTGTCGGCATTCTCGCCAATTTCGGCTATAACTTTCTGGTCGCTCAGATCTCCAACCTTATGTTTATGATGGAGAATGCGACCATCGACTTTATGGATCTTCTGCACGAACCGGCAGGCAACGAGGAGGAGAGGTAGCCGATGGCATTGAAGAGAACCACAAAGGTCTTGTCGGACACGTCAATGTCCTCTATGACCGACTTGGTGTTCCTGCTGCTGATCTTCTTCCTGATCACCTCGACACTGGTCAATCCGAACGCGCTGAAACTCCTGCTTCCGAAGAGTACAGGACAGGTTTCCGCCAAACCGACCGTCACAGTCTCAATCAAGGACTGGGGCGAAGACCGTTACACCTACCACCTGAACGGCGACGAGACTCCCGTCCAGTACTCCGAACTGGAGGACGGCCTTGTGGAACTCCTTCAGACAGAGGAGGATCCGACATTCTCAATCTACTCTGACGAGAGCGTGCCGATCAAGGAGGTCGTGTCACTGATGAACATCGCCAAGCGCAACCACTACAAAGTGATACTCGCAACACAGCCTGAATGATGAAGCCGTTTCTTCGTGACAGACAGAAAGACGCAAAGGTCTCCACTGTGACAGGGATTGTTCTCACGGTCTCGGTTCACGTGCTGGCCTGCCTTTTCTGTGCATTCACGGGAATAAAGTACATCTACCCGCCGCCTCAGGAGCAGACCTTCCTGATTGACTTCACCGAGGAAGAGCCTCAACCGATAAGACGGCAGAACAGCGGACGGCAGCCTCAGGCGGAAGAAATCGACAGGACAAAGCCAATTGAGCTGACACAGAGGAGCGACTCTCCACACAGATCGGACAAATCCAATAAGACAGCCGAGGCCAGACCTGATGATTTCGGAGATGTTGAGACCCCTGTTCAGAAAGAGGAAATCAACAAGAACGCACTCTTTCCGGGTATGAGCAAGAAAGATTCTTCCAACGCCCCGCACAGTGCGACAGACCCGAAGAACGAGTTCAAGGCCGGACATCCCAAGGGCAACACCGCCAGCGGCAAGACCGAAGGTGAGCCGAACGCCAGACTGAAGGGCAGGAACACGCTTGGAGCGATCCCGAAACCGGCATATTCGGAGCAAGACGAAGGCACTGTCGTGGTGGACATCTGGGTTGACAACTATGGGAACGTGACCAAGGCGGTTCCCGGAGGAAAAGGAACAAACGTGAGCAACTCCAGGCTTTGGGCCGCGGCGAGAGCTGCCGCCTTGAAGACGCACTTCAACCAAAGCTCCGACGCCCCGGCGTTGCAACAAGGGACCATCACTTATAAATTCAAGTTAAAATAGAGACACATTTATATTCATTCACTTTAATATTTTTATTTATTTTATGGCGTGAGCCAAGAACATTATGGAAGGAAATTTCAATGGTGGTCAGGAGAACCACGAAGAGCGTAGGGATTACGCTAACGAAGGACCAAAAACAGGTTACTCATCAGAAGGCAGGAAACTTAGGCCGAGAAGGAAGGTAGCGCCTGCCGCATCATCTTCAGCTGAGGGAGATTACAAGTCTTACGACAATCACAGAAGCTACTCCGGAGACAACCGCGGCGGATATGGCCAGCGCAGCGGTGGCTACCAGGGACGTGGAGGCAACGGGAGAGGAGGATATTCCTCTGACCGCAGGAGCTACGGCAACGGCAGCTCAGACGGAGAAGAAAGAAGGCCTTACTACAGGCAGAACCGCCCGTCTTACGGCGAGAGCCGTCCGTCCTACGGACAGCACAGAGGCTACGGAGAGAACTCCGAGGGCGGAGAGAGAAGAAACACCTCTTTCGGCCGTCCTTCATTCGGTGAGGGGCGTCCGTCTTATGGACAGCGCAGAAGCTACGGCAGCGCTGACGGGGAGGAAAGAAGACCATACTACAGACAGAACCGCCCGTCTTACGGCGAGAGCCGTCCGTCCTACGGACAGCACAGAGGCTACGGAGAGAACTCCGAGGGCGGAGAGAGAAGAAACACATCCTTCGGCCGTCCGTCATTCGGCGAGGGACGTCCGGCATACGGACAGCGCAGAAGCTACGGAGCCGGTCAGGAAGGCGGAGACAGAAAACCGTCATTCCCAAGAAAGCCGGGTTTCGGGCCTAAGCAGGGCGGTTTCTCCGCAGGCAAGGGAGGAGTCCATCAGGGGCCGAAGAAGTTCGGACGCAAGGACGAGCCACACTTCACCGAATCAGACGAGGCCGGAATCAACAAGATGCTTTCAAGGAAGCCTCAGGTAGATTCCGTACTGTCCGACAACGATAATGTTCCTACACCTATCAAGGAAGAGATACGTCTCAACAAGTTCATCGCCAACTCGGGAGTCTGCTCTCGCCGCGAGGCCGACAATTTCATCCAGGCCGGTGTCGTGACCGTCAACGGAGAGGTTGTGACTGAACTTGGAACGAAAGTGAACATAATCAACGATGACATCCGTTTCAACGGAGAGAGGCTCAAGGGCGAGGAGAAGGTTTACATCGTGATGAACAAGCCAAAAGGCTTTGTCACCAGTGCCAGCGACCCTCACGCCGAGAAAACGGTTATGGATCTGCTGAAAGGCTGCAAGCTCCGCGTGTTCCCGGTCGGAAGACTTGACAAGAACACCACCGGCGTGCTGATGTTCACCAATGACGGAGAAATCGCGGAACAGCTGACCCACCCATCCTACAACAAGAAGAAGATCTATCAGGTCATCCTTGACAAAGCCCTTGAGGAAACCGACAAGGAAAAGATTCTCACTGAGGGACTTAACCTTAATGACGGCAACATCAAGGCAGACGAGCTTGAGTACATCGACGCCTCTGATCACAGATGCCTCGGAATCGAGATCCACTCTGGCAAGAACAGGATAGTCAGAAGGATTTTCGAGTCACTCGGCTACGATGTAAGGGCTCTTGACAGAGTCTACTTCGCCGGTCTGACCAAGAAGGGACTCAAGAAAGGAGAGTGGAGATACCTCAGCGAGGGCGAGGTCAATGTCCTCAAGATGGGGGCCTATGTATAATAAGGAGAAACACACGGAACACAGGGCTGGGTTTGTCAACATCATCGGTAATCCGAATGTTGGCAAATCCACGCTTATGAATGCGCTGGTCGGTGAGAAGCTTTCCATCGTCACGGCCAAGGCGCAGACCACCAGACACAGGATAATGGGAATCGTCAACACGGACGATTGCCAGATTGTCTACTCGGACACTCCAGGTATGCTCAAACCGAACTACCGTCTTCAGGAGGATATGATGAAATTCGTGGATGCCGCCATCGGCGACGCCGACATCATCCTCTACGTGACAGACGTGGTTGAGAAGAGCGACAAGAACATCGAGTATATTGAAAAACTCCGGAAGCTCCGCTGCCCGGTGGTGGTAGTCATCAACAAGATCGACATCAGCGAGCAGAAGAGTGTCACAGACCTGATCGCCTATTGGCAGGAACAGCTTCCAGAGGCGCTCATCATTCCTGTGTCAGCGAAGGAAAGGTTCAACCTTGAGAGCGTGCTGAATGCGGTGATGAGCAAGCTTCCTGTGGCTCCGCCGTGGTTCGACAAAGACCAGTTCACCGACAAGAACCTGAGGTTCTTTGCCTCGGAGATTATCAGGGAAAAGATTCTTGAGAACTACAGCCAGGAGGTCCCGTACAGCTGTGAGGTTGCGGTGGAGGCCTTCAAGGAAGGCAGTGACAGGTACGAGATCAGCGCAGTGATCTACGTGATGCGCGACTCCCAGAAGGGAATCCTCATCGGGAAAGGCGGTGCGGCGCTCAAGAAGACAGGTACCGAGGCAAGGTTGGAGATGGAGGATTTCTTCCAGAAGAAAGTATTCCTTCAGCTTTTCGTGAAAGTCAATCCGGACTGGAGGGAAAGCCGCAAGGAACTCCGCAAGTTCGGTTACGAGGAATAATCAAAAGCAATTAAAAACAGCATCTGAATATGGCAGAGTGGGATGACATAGAGACTCCTGAAGGAGGAGAGGGAAACGAGGAACTGAACGAGACTCCGATTGACGAGACATCGGGGGCTTCGTCAGGGAAATACGACAAGCTGTTGAGTTCCGACAGCAGGAAGTACAAGCTTTCCGGAATGTTCAAGGACTGGTTCCTTGACTATTCCTCCTATGTCATTCTGCAAAGGGCCGTGCCTCACATCGTTGACGGACTCAAGCCTGTACAGCGCCGTGTGCTACATGCGATGTTCAGGATGGATGACGGGAGCTACACGAAAGTGGCCAACATTGTCGGACAGGCCATGCAATACCACCCGCACGGAGACCAGTCCATCCTCGGAGCGCTCGTTCAGCTCGGCCAGAAAGGTCTTCTGATTGACTGCCAGGGTAACTGGGGAAATATCCTGACCGGAGACAGCAACGCCGCCCCCCGCTACATAGAGGCGCGCCTGAGTAAATTCGCGAAAGAGGTGGTCTTCGACCCGAAAATCACCAAATGGATGACATCCTACGACGGACGCAACCAGGAGCCTACCGAACTTCCGGTACGATTCCCGCTTCTGCTGGCCCAGGGCACAGAAGGAATCGCCGTCGGGATGGCCTCGAAGATTCTTCCGCACAACTTCAACGAGTTGATTGACGCTTCCGTAAGCATTCTCAAAGGCGAGGATTTCACAATCTACCCCGACTTCCCTACAGGCGGCTCCGCCGACTGCAGCAACTACAAGGACGGAGCGAGGGGCGGCAGCGTGAAGGTGCGCGCCAAAATAGAGAAAATCGACAAGAACACGGTAGCAATCACGGAGATTCCTTACGGTAAGACATCCCACATCCTCATCGACTCGATTCTCAAGGCCAAGGACAAAGGCAAAATCAAAATCAAGAAGATTGAGGATATGACCACGGAGAAGGTGGAAATCGTCATCCATCTTCCGAACGACGTGTCTCCGGACAAGACCATCGACGCACTCTATGCGTTCACGGACTGCGAGTGCAACATCGCTCCGAACGCCTGCGTCATCGTGGACAACAAGCCGCAGTTCCTATCCGTCAAGGACATCCTTATCTACGACACAAACCACACAAGAGACCTTCTCAAATGGCAGCTGGAAATCAGGCTCTCAGAGCTTGAGGATCAGTGGCACTACACTTCCCTCGAAAGGATATTCTTCGAGAACAAGGTCTATAAGATTTTGGAACAGAATCAGATAAGCTGGGAACAGCAACTGGATGACGTGTTCTCCGAGATGAAGACCTATCAGGACATTCTCCGCCGCGAAATCAAGATGGAGGACATCGAGAAGCTCGTGGAGAAGCCTGTGCGCAAGATTTCCAAGTTCGACACCAAGGCGATAGACGAAAAGATAGCCGCTATCGAATCCGAGATGAAAAGCGTCAAGGACAACATCGAGCACATCACCGGGTACACGATCAACTGGTTCGAGAGCCTCAAGGCGAAATACGGCAAGCCTTTCGTCCGTCAGACCGAGATTTCGGCGTTCGAAAGCATCGCCGTCACCAAGGTGGTGAGCAATAACGCCAAGCTATACGCCAACTACGAGGAAGGGTTCGTAGGGCTGTCGATGAAGAAAGACGACAACGGTGTCTATGTCTGTGACTGCTCGGATCTCTCGGAGATCATAGTTATCGGCAAGGACGGCAAGTACCGCATCACCAAAGTCACCGACAAGGCGTTCTTCTGGAAAGACCTGCTCTACGTGGGAGTCTTCAACAGAGGAGACAGCAGAACCATCTACAATGTCATCTACCGCGAGGGGAAGAGCAGCGTCTCCTACGCCAAGCGCTTCGCAATCACCAGCGTCACAAGGGACAAGGACTACGACATCACCACCGGTGAGGAAGGGTCCAAGATTCTCTGGTTCACCGTCAATCACAACGGCGAGGCTGAGTCTGTGCGAATATACCTGCGTCCGCGTCCGAAACTTAAGAAGACGCAGTTTGAATATGACTTCTCGGCCCTTGCGATCAAGGGTAAGGGTTCAAGGGGCAATCTTGTGTCCAAGAATCCTATCGCGAGAATCCAGCTGAAGTCCAAAGGTGTCTCCACTATCGGCGGAAAGGACATCTGGTACGACGCGGACATCCAGAAGCTCAACGATGAGCAGCGCGGCCAGTACCTCGGAGAGTTCGGGCCGGAGGACAAGGTTCTGGCGATTTTCAAGGACGGGACATTCTACACGACTTCGTTCGATGTCTCCAACCGTTATCAGGGAGAAGTCATCAGAATCGAAAAGTTCGATCCGAACAAGACCTACACTGTCCTTTACTACGACGGTGCGGCCAAAGCGTTCTACGTCAAGAGATTCAGTTTCATCCTGAGCGACAACACTCCGCTGTCTTTCATCGCATCGGGAAGTAAGTCGCGCCTTGTGGACATCTCGGATGACAGGCATCCACAGCTACAGGTCATATTCGGAGGCAAATACGAGCACCGCGACCCTGAGAACATCGATGCCGAGGAGTACATAGCAAAGAAAGGCTACACCGCCAAGGGAAAGAAGTGCCATCAATACGATCTCAAGGAAGTGAGGTTCATCGAGCCACTCCACAAGCCGGAGGATGACATTGAGGAAGAACCGTTTGACATCATAGAGCCGCTGGGGCAGGACGATGAGACTCTGACCGTATCGGACACGGCGATCGATTCATCCACAGACACATCCGAAAGCCCGACCCGGGCCGCCAGCCTTCTGGACTCGGATGACATCCCTGACATCGGCGACATAGATGAGCCGACCCTGTTTTAGGAACGCCCCGTTATCGGGACACAAGCGGCTCCCTGTGGCAGGACATCATACATAACCGTTATACCGCAAAGCGGCTGACAGCCGATGCTGATAGGATGAAGGACATATCATTGACAGGTTTTATGGGTTGTGGAAAAAGCAGTGTCGGCAAAGAGCTTGCGGCACTGCTTCCCGAATGGCGTCTGATAGACCTCGACACTTACATTGAGGAAAAGCAGGGCAAAGGCATTCCCGAATTATTCAATGAATATGGCGAAGCGGCTTTCCGCCGGATGGAGTCGGAGGCCCTGAAAGCGATATTCAGTGACACAAGCCGTCCGCGCGCTATCATATCCCTTGGTGGAGGGACTATGACATCGGAGGAATGCCGCCGACTGATCCGCAGGTACACTGAATGCTTTTATCTCCGCGCCACCACCGACACCCTCCTCGACAATCTCGAAGGCCATTCCGCAAGCCGCCCGATGCTTGCCTCGGCGACCGGAAAAAGCATATTCACTGAAAGAGAGGCTCTGCGCCAAAGAATCGAGGCTCTGATGCACACCCGCTCGTCTCAGTACCTCGCCACCGCCCACCACATAATCGACATAGACGGCCAGACCTTCGCACATATCGCCGCACAGATTGCCGCACAAGTCAGGGACGGCATTCTCCCATAACGCAGTACCTCGACAGAATTGCACCACAAAGCCCACCCACGCGCTTCTAATGGAGCATTCCTTAAAAATCTGTCAGTCAGAACCGACAAAAGCGCCGTTTTCCAGAACAGAATTTCAATTCGAGACACCTCCACGCCCCCTTTCCTGCAAATATGCCGACTTATCCACGAATGATATAAGTCTTGACAAAGGTTCACCCAATTTTAATTTTATAACAAGAATAACCAATATAATTTCACTCTATTATAAATTCCGTTCATTTAGTATAAAAAAGTTGCAATAATCCACAAAAATAATATATTTGCAAAAACAACAAGATTAATAATGACTCGAAAGAAATCTTCCGACCACAAATAGAGTTTGACGAGAATGAATAAATGATGAATTAGATGATGATATTATAACAACAAATCATATAACACAACAAACAATGAATACGAAGGCAACCTCTTACGTTTCAATGCTACTGTTTATTTGCCTGACAGTTTTCGCCAGTGTCAAATGCAGCAATCCACTCGAAACTGATTATGATCCTGAGTCCCTCAAACAAAGCGAAACCTTCACTCTCGAAAAAGCAATGTCAGCTTTTAATGAGAAATATAATGAAGCCATAACAATAACACACGAAAAAACATCTTTCGAATCTCCGTTCGTATGGGAATCTGGAGACATTATTCCTATATGGATAGTTTTATGACAATGTCGAGGGGTTTGAAATCAACGGCTTATATAATGTAGAATAATGAAGAAAGCCACAACACTACTCATTATCACCCTGATGTGCACCTCCTGCCACATCCGGCGCAACGTCGGTGAGCAGGGCCAGGCCTGGTATGAGATATTGGAATATTACGTCGAGAATGGAATCGGGGAGGATTATTATCCGTCAGAGCTTAGAGCTTACGATGAGGACAGGTGGATTATGTCGGCAAGGCACGTCTCCGGAAACCGAACCGCATTTTTCGAGAGCTACAATGCCGGCAAGGATTGGGAAAAGAAAAGTTCCGAGAACGAAAAAGGCTTTTACGAGAACATCTGCGTCGGCACAGACGGTAGGCTGTACTGCTCCTCGCCACACGGATTTGGAGAGGACGCAAAACCACACGACAGGATTCTGTCTTCCGACAATGCCGGAGGCTCTTGGGAAACCTTGTGTGACTTCAATGATGACATTGAAAGGCTAACCGTAAACGCTGGAGGTGTCTTTGTGCAGATATTCCAAAGGACAGACTCAAATTCAACACATTCGATCATAGTTTCGGACGACGGGTGCAAATCCTGGAGGACGCTGGTTAACTACAATCACTTAGCCTCGCATTTCGGAGACAACATAGTGGCGGACATCACAAGAGAGAACGGCCACCTGATAGTCAGTATCAACACCAAGACACAAAGCCTTGACACCATCAGAAACAACTGTCTGACACCGAACCAAGTCGTTGCCGGAGATGACATTACCGGGATATGGAATGGAAGAAGCGCTGAATATTATAGAATCGTGAAAGATACCGCCGTCTATATGTCGCAAATCAGATATGACTTACCTCGGACGAGCCACGTGCCGACTCAGATTCACCAGTGCGGGGACATTGTTTTCACATCTGTTCTAGTGCCGAGCGATAAGTCAAGGATTGAGATGTTCATCTCAAACGACAGGGCAAAATCCTGGACGCAGATCAACACCAACAGCCCATTCAGCCAAGAATATGACAGCGTTTGGACTCCGGTAGGAAACGCCTGGTTTATGGTCGGTTACAAAGACCGGATGATGTCCTACTGCGTCGGTGAGAGGAACGGACATCGGCAGGATTTCATCAAGATCTTACGACCGAAAGACTGAATGAATAATACTAAAACGATGAGAAAGGGCGCTACGAGGGCGCACAACGGTGAAATTGGTATCATACCAGGATCACAGGGCACGAAGTCCTATATCGTCGAAGGCCTCGGCAACGTGGACTCATTCCAGAGCTGCTCACACGGAGCCGGGAGGCTGATGTCCCGCACGGGGGCTGTCCGAAACCTGTCACCGGAGGCCGAGATCGCAAAGCTGGAGGCGCAGGGCATTGTCCATGCCATCAGAGTACAGAAGGACCTCGAAGAAGCAGCCGGCGCATACAAGAACATTGACGAGGTGATGGAGTGCCAGAAGGATCTTGTAAAGATTGTGACTGAGCTTCCTCCCGTGGCCGTTATCAAAGGACAATAGACTCCCCTTTCGTGCGATGGATTTATTTTCCTGCCAATGACTTTCCAACAACATAAACTCCTATCAGCATTCCTCCATTCATTTAATGATATAAAAGTACATCTTTCATCATTGAGTTTAAAAATCCCCCATAGGTAGAATATAGGTGGAATCCCGGTAAAAACGTGGAATACGCCATAGTAAACTCAACAGAAATACTTGATTTATTATTCAAGAGCATTGCTGTCCGGAGAAATTTTACCATAAAGTAAGTTGCCTGTTTGAGTCATCCTCCGGAACATTAACCGGCTCATCAGGTTTGTTATAAAAGTCTCGGATGTCACCTCTCTTGAAGAGGATCTGTCCGATAGAGTTTGAGATTGTATGAAGGCTTGGCTTCAATCCATATTGCTTCTTCGCGATGATAAGCTGCAGGTAGTCGGACACATCTGATTGTTCTTCAATAGGAAATTCTTGAAGTTCTCCGTATTGCTTGACAAGAGAATCCTTGAATTCATTGTATATTATTTCAAGAGAACTATCTGTGGAGACACTGTCATTTGTAAAGGTAAAAGCAATGCCTCCGAAAGTGCCATGTTCAAGGGTCATCAATGTCATTAATGGATAGTATCTGTTATCATGGAAGACATTTGAAAAAACATATCCCTTATAATTTGTTGTACCCATTTCGATCGTACCTATTTCCTGAACAAATGTGCCATTGTTTCCAATATGTTCTTTCATTTGTTCAATCGAATATATTTCTTCGAACTTGAGTCCGAAAAAATCGTTAGGAAGTGATTGCTGAGCATAGGACGATACGCAGAATATAGCAAAGATTACAAACAAAAATGTTTTTTCGGTACTGTTTCAAAAAGTGTGTCTGCGTTCCTGGTCATCAACTCAAGATTTT
>CAYWIW010000024.1:0-36166 GCA_964458425.1 uncultured Muribaculaceae bacterium | reverse complement strand
TTGGGTGTTTTGTAAAAACAAAGAGGGCAACCCTTGTACTTTTGGGTCACCCTCAGATTCTTAAATAAGATCACAAAGTTCTCCTCGCATTAGAAGATGTAAGAGATTCCGACGGTGAGCTGGTTTCTCTTGACCTCAACAGCGGACGGGCCTCTGTCAAGCATTCCCCAGTCGTAACCAACCGAGAACCTTACCATATCATAAAACTCAACGCCGAGACCGCCTCCAAGAAGAACGTCAAAACGCTTATAGTCAGTGAGATTATCCAACTGACCATCATAAATGTCATAGTTCAAAGAACCGGATTTCACTTTTGAGGTCAAGCCGTAAGAGAAAGTAGGGCCGGCATAGATAAGCCCCTTGATTCCGTCTGCCAGCTCCACACCGAAATTAAGGTCGACAGGAACAGACAGATATGTCTCCGAAAAATCACCTTTGGTAAAGTAAAGGTTCACATCGTTATTTGTCAGGTACGAGAACTGGATCCCCGGAGCGACACCAAGTCCAGAAGTACCGATAGGAATATTGTAGGAGCCGCCGACGAAGAATCCGTTCAGCATAGCATCGGCCTTCGCCGCGGTAATTCCGGCAATCGAGACATTAAGGCTTGTAGTTGAATTGACAAAGCCAGCACCGATAGAGAGCTGTGCGAAGGCGTTAGTTCCGATGAGCATCATAGATGCGGCAAGGATTGTTGATAGAATTCTTTTCATAATATAATACTTAAATGATTCACTCACGATAATGACCGGCTTCCGCAAAACGTTTTCCGCATCGTGGCAGACAAGATTGTCGGGATGCCTGGCCTGTGCAAAGATATCAATTTTTAAACCATTTCTTCAAAATATCACAGAAATACAACCGTAGAAGCAAGAATAACGACCAAATGACAATCCCCACAAGGGAAAACAGGCGGCGGAAACAAATTGGCCAAGACGGAAACCGTACCTACCGGCAGGAGAAAGAATCGGCGAAGAACTTGGCGAACGAGTGCCAGGAGTTGCGGGAGATGAAACAGCGGACGGTCTCAGGGCTGACTCGGATGTCGGATTTCAGAATCCTTATCATCTCGGATTCGGAAGCATAGACAGAGCATACATCCTCACTCGCCAGGTCGGCGAATGCTCCGATATCAGGACCGACAGGATTGCCGCCCATCGACAGGGTGTCCATCAGCACACCGGAACTCGAGACACTTCCAGGAAGGTACGGGAACAGAACGTGACGGCTCGACCGAACCAGATGCGCAAGCTCCTCAAAATCAGCGGCCCTGTTCTCAAAGACAATACTCGTCCGATGCGAAGAGGCAACATCCGGACTGACACCGCCGGGCGGAAATCCGTCAGCAGAGCATTCCTGACAGGCAGGAGCGACAGATGACCCACCAGCATTGCACAGCGCCACAGCCCTCTCGATGTCGGCGGCAAGCGAGGCATCATTGCAACGACCGACAATCCGCACCTTCAAGCCGGCGGAACATACCGCCGGACTGGAAACAAATTCAAGCACACCCTTGTACGGAAGGATATTCCCCCAGATAAGAACGTCATCCCCTACATCAGAGCACCCGGCGGAAGAGCCTGACAGACCGGAACCAGAGACCGGACGGGACTGCGGAGCGGCGGCTGGAGAACCGTCAGACAAAGGCACCACAGGATGACAGAAATAGCGGACCTTGTCAGGAGAACAGCCATATTCGGAAAGAAGCTCCCTTGCGAACGCCGCCGTCCCGCGGGAATGGGAAACCACCAGGCACGCCCGCGTCAGCTGAAGCCTCGTCAGCGACCGCGACATCCAATTCTCCCCCTTATGCGGCCTTGGATTGTGGAATATGAACACGATCCTCCCCCGCCGGAGTCTCATCACAGCAAAGCTCAGACGCACCATAAGGTACTGAATAAAAGCAAATTTATGGAAAGCGATCGTCTCCACGAAACTAAGGAGGAATATGTCAGCCCGGAATGAATGCCTCAGCAAAGCCAGCCCCTGCATCAGACAAGGCTTGTTCCCGGAATCAAGCACGTCAAAATAGTCGGCGAGATTCTCCTTCAGCTTTACGAAATACCTGTTCGGGTAGCCGCTTTTCCTGTTCGCCGACGGCGAGACATAGATTCTTTGCTTCATCTCCTACCTCCCTGCAAGTTTTTTCAATGAATAAGTAAAATCGGCGACCGCAAACTGCCACCGCGGAGTGCCGATGTAAGTCTTGTAATAATACTTCTCGCTCCGATACCTGAGTTCCCTGACCCTGACCTTGTCGTAATACTTCCGGGTCGTAGCCCCGTGTTCGTGTACTACCGAGACTTCGGGATAATAGTAGACACCTTTGCCTATCCGCTTAAGTCTCTCAGCCAGAATCATTTCCTCGGAATACAGAAAAGTGTTCGGATCCATTCCGCCGCAAGCGGAGTAGTCCGCTGCCTTGACCATAAAGAACGAACCCGAAATCCTGTAATGGAATCCTTCGGTGGCGGTTTGGGAATATTCCTCCCAGAAAGCCTTCGGCTTGGAAGAGAACAGACGTCCCCAGTACAAGGCCACGTGCCTGTCCCAGAAGCTGACAAAAGGCTCAGGGCTTTGGCTCCGCCCGTCCAGCCCCACAACCTTAGGGCCCAGCGCCCCGGCATCGTCCATAGACCTTAGCTTGGAAGCCATCCGGACGACAGCGTCCGGCTCCAAGACCCTGATGTCGTTGTTGGCGAACAGAAGCACATCGGGAGAGAACTGGTTCACAGCCACTCGGGCGCCCAGATTATTGCCTTTGGCAAATCCCAGGTTCTCCTCTGACGGCACCACGAAAACGTACTGGTCAGCCCCTTTGAACGCCTCCAGAAGACGGTTCCGGCTTTCCTCGGTGCTGCCGTTGTCAACAATCACCACAGCATAGTCCTCCGAAATCCCGGCCAGTTCCGTCCTCACGAACTCTATCGTCTTGTCCTCGCTGTGATAGTTTATCACCACTACTCCTATCATATCGTCAATCGTTTCTCAATAACACATCAGCCACAGCCGCCCGAAAACTCCATTGTATCTTCTTGGGAAGACGCTTGATTCCCTTTAGTTCATTGACAAAACTCCTCCCGGGGTGACGGGTGATTTCCAGATACGGGACATTCCTCGCATTGTTTCCCTCTCCAAGAAGCAGCTCCGGACGGAAGCCCAGCTTCCAACAGACCGGCATCAGGCTCAACTGGTCACGGACAGAATAATCAAGATACTCCTTCCACCACTCATCCGAAACCCTTATGACCATCGGATCGTTGTGCCTCCTGAGAATCAGGTTGTTCTCCATCATACCGTAGTGCCTGGGGAAACCGGACTCAGTCAAATGCCTTTTTTGCCTGAGAGCGTCACACAGGCCGATACGGACATCCTTATAACACTTCGTAATCTCCTCATACACACAGTCTCTCTGCGGATGAGGGACTTGGGCCATCAAAACACCCGACTCTATCTTCCGGTTGACGACACGATAGAACTCATCGCCGAGAATCCTGATGTTGGCGTCAATCCAGACGCTGACATCATAGCCCTGCAACACCTTATGCGGCTGAAGCTTGACATAGCGTGAAAGTCTTGTTCCATCGCTGTTTGAATATGGAATAGGACGAACCTGCCAGACCCCTACCCTATCCTCCTTAATATCGTTGGAGAAACAGACATATTCAAAACTCTCATCAACCGCAAGCGGTTGAGGCAAGGAATCATAATTCCCTGTTATGCTTGTGTAGATTACCTTTCCCATTTCTTTCCCTTAGGCAAAACACATTGACGTCCAAGTTCTTCCAGATAGTCCTGCGTGTAGAAATCCATTTTCCCGCACAGACTCGCAAAAGTCATCTCTCCGAAATACAGCCGCCCGTCCGCCTCGTAGAAATCGACCCTCACCTCCGGGAAACCCTCCGACAGCGCAGAGGCGGCGACCAGCATCCGCTCGAGACATTCCGGACAGGGAACCCTGCCGCCGCCGTCCCTGTAGTGATCCGTAAAGACGGACACATCCCTGCGCACGTTCCAGTCAAGGTCATAGATGTTGACATAAGTCCCGTCGGCAGTCCTGTCGTAACACGCCCAGACTGAATAAGGCTTGCCGTCAAAGCACCAGATCTTGTAGTCGATTATTGAATCGCCGAGACAGGAGACCTGCTCAAGTTTCTTCTCGGCGATCACGCACGGGGATATTCTGTTGTAGTACATCTCGCCGTGCGCGTAGCCATACTTGATTCTCAGGTGGGCAGCCAGGTCCGAACGCACCTCATCAGGATTGAAGCCACTGGACTTGTCGATAATCCGGCAGGAGCCGCTGTCGTGGTTGCACTTGATGACAAACTTATCCGGAAGCGACTCGAAATCAATATCTTCAGCCTTAGTCCACATCCCCAGAAGAGGTACGAGTATGTCCTTGAAGCCTTTTGAAGCGACATATTCCCGGACCTTGAATTTGTCCGAGCACAACGACCACAATGACGTGTCGGAAAAACACATCAGCCACTGTATTTTCTCATTTATATCGCGCGGGTTATCCCAATCAATCGGATAGCCTTTCCACTTCATCCAATCCTGTTCCACAAGCCTTGAATGGAAATGGTCAAGCATAAACCGCCTGTACAATCCGTATAACCGTTTTCTGAGGGTCATCTGTTTTTTCTCAAAATCCTGGAATTGACAAAACTCCTTTCGCCTTCGCTCAAAGAGAAAAAATATGCTGCCACACAGGCCGCAAGGGTTCCCGTGGCAAGTACCGCAAGCAAACGCAATATTCCCGGGACACCGAAAAGCCTCCAGACAGGGAATGTCACGGCAAGTGTGACTACGGCGACCGGAAGAATCTTCATCAGGACATCGCGGACGAACATCCGGACAGGGAAGCCGATCTGCCTACGCATCAAGCCAAGCTTCACTGCGTCGTTGAGGGCGTAGACACCGATGAAGACAAGATAGCACGAATATGCCGGAGCGCCTGCCTTGTAGAAGAGCCAGGTGAGCGGGAAGATGAGCATCGTGACAGCCGATGTCACTATGTAGTAACGTCTTATGTTACCCGAGGCTTGAATGAGCGTCGCAAATGGAGTCATCAGAAGGTCAAGGCAAAGACCGACAAGGGCAAGCCTTGTGAACAGAGCCGTGCCTTCCGGGACCAGAGCGCCAAGCCAAAGCCTCAAAATGGTCTCCGCCTCGAAAAGGAACGGAACCGAAAGAATGAAGACTATCAGGAATGCATACTTTGAGCCTTTGCAGGTCAGCGAGTAGGCATATTCCTTATTGTCAGTCACATAGGACTTGGTAATCTGAGGATTCATCGCAGTCAGGACGTTGGAGACAAACTGCTTGACCATATTCTCGACATTGAAGGCGATTCCCCGCATCGTGTTGAAGACCACGCCGAAGAAATAGTTCACCAACAGGGTTACTCCCTGAGTGTTTACAAGATAGACTCCGTAGGCCAGGCCGTTCCATCCGGCGAAGCCGAACATCTGACCGAAATATGCCTTGTCAAAGCCCGCCCCGACACGGCTCTCCTCGAAGTAGTGCCTGCAATACGACGAGTAAAGGAAACGGACCAGAAGAGCCACGACACACATCAGGAAGGAATACGTAAGCAGACGGTCAAAAGACGAGACGCTGAGCAGCAAGGCCACGGCCAGCTTCAGGATTCCCTCCACAACCCCTATGACGGCGAATGCGGACATTCTCTCCCTTGCGATGATAGTTGCGTTGTAGGGTGCGCTGAGGAGATTGATGACAAAAGTCAGCAAAGAGAACTGAAACACCCAGCGCGCCGCTTCCAATCTGCCTTCCGGCAGCTTCATCACATTGCCTATGTACCACATTCCCAACGGCTCGGCCACGAGAAGGACCACTGCCGAGACTAAAAGCATTATCGTGACAGCCGTGGAAAAGACGCGTTTGAGGCTCTCGGTGTCGGACTTTCCGATCTCAACGGTAAGGAAACGGCTGATTGCTGTGGACAGCGAGCTTGTGATGATTGCCATCATCGAGACGAAGCTCCCGACCGTCTCATAGACCCCCTTGTCCTCCACCCCCAGAGAGTTGAGGACTATGCGGGCGGTGAACAGTCCGATAGCCATCAGCAGGAACATACGGAAGTAAAGAGCAAGGGTGTTCTTGGCTATCCTCCTGCTGTTCTCCGAGATGTATCCTGACTGGTTTCCGCTCATATCCAATGGCTTACTTCAATGGATTCAGATCGCTCCTGTACCATTCGATAAAGCGGTCTATGCCGTCGCGGAGGGTGGTGGATGGCTTGTAGCCGAGTTCTGTCTCCAGTCTGGTGGTGTCGGCGTTGGTCTGGTACACATCGCCGTCCTGCATAGGAAGGAAAACCTTCCTGGCCTGTTTGCCGCAAGCCCGCTCGATCTCGGCGATGAAGTCCATCAGCCTTACCGGACGCGAGCTTCCGATGTTATAGACCTTCGCCGGAACTCCTCCGGAACATTCCCCCGGCACGGGAACGCGGTCAATCACCCGGACAGTGCCTTCCACGATGTCATCTATGTATGTGAAATCACGGATCATATCACCGCCGTTGAAGACGTTGATTGGCTCTCCCTTGTCAATGGCTGACGCGAAAAGCATCGGCGACATATCAGGCCGCCCCCACGGGCCGTAGACAGTAAAGAAACGAAGCCCGGTCGAGGCAAAGCCAAAGAGCTTTGAATATGAATGCGCCATCAATTCGTTCGCTTTCTTTGTGGCTCCATAGAGGCTTACAGGGCTGTCGGCCTTGTCGTCCTCGGAGAACGGGACTTTCCCGTTCAGGCCGTAAACCGAACTGGACGACGCATAGACCAAATGGCCGACTCCGAAGTTGCGGCACGCCTCAAGAACATTCAGAAAGCCGTGGAGATTGCTTTCAAGATACTCATAAGGATTTGTTATTGAATGTCTTACCCCAGCCTGAGCAGCCAGATTGACAACACAGTCAAATCTTTCCTCCGCAAAGAGTGAGTCCAGGGCCGCCTTGTCGCATATTGACATCCTGGCAAAGCGGCAAGACCGGAATCCGCCGCCGGCGACAAGGATTCCGTCCTCAAAAGGCCCGTTGAAACCGTTCACGGCCAGCCTTCCATACTTCAGACGGACATCATAATAGTCATTGATGCTGTCGATTCCGACAACATCATCTCCCCTGCGCGCCAACGTCGCCATCAGATTAGAGCCGATGAATCCGGCCGCCCCCGTCACAAGTATCTTCATCCTTTACCAGATATATTCGCAAAATGACTGTTTTCCAATACACAGATTACAAATATAATAAAACTCGCCCACATACGGACGGATTCAGCAGCCTTTCCTGTCGGTAACGGCAGGCTTTCCTACTCATATTCGGTTAGTTTCAGCCGGAATTTCAGGCTTCTGTTTCCGTCGGGGAAGATTTTGTCCCCTTCATGTACGAATCCGAGCTTGCGATAGACATCTCCGTCGGACCACGACGCGTCGGCGTAACTCATAACGTCATCCGGCCTGACTTCCTCAACAAAAGCCTTGAGAAGCTTGCCCATACCGCCGTCAACCCCTATCCCTTCCAAGGAGGCATAGCGGATCCATTCGCACGAACGCACTTCCCGGTCACCTTTCCGCCAGACCCTCGCGGCGGAAAAACCGGCGACAGCGACCAATGTCCCTTCAGGAATATCCCCGCCGCGCCTCAAGAACAGGCCATAGAGATGGCGGCAGCGGGTGTAGCCCAGACGATGAAAGGATTGAAGGAACGGCCTGGCCACCGTCCTGTCAATCCTTCTGACCTCGCAGTTACGCGCGTAAATCCTTTTCAGACCGTCCATCGACCTGCGCGGGAGACTTCGGATCTACCTCAATCCCTCAAGGCAAGCCTTGACATTCGCCTCGATGGATCCGGCGGAATACTCCCCTTTCTCGAAACGGTCGCCCGTAATGTGCTCGAACAACTCGATGTAACGGTCAGAGATTCCGGCGACAACCTCATCTGTCATCTCCGGAACAGTCTGTCCCTCCTGTCCCTGAAAGCCATTGGCCATCAGCCACTCGCGGACAAACTCCTTGGAAAGCTGCCTCTGGTGCTCACCCTTGGCGAGCCTCTCCTCATAGCCCTCGGCATAGAAATAACGGGATGAATCCGGAGTGTGGACCTCATCCATCAGATAAATCCGGCCATCCTTCTTGCCGAACTCATATTTGGTGTCAACAAGGATCAAGCCCTGCCGGGCGGCAATCTCGCACCCGCGCCGGTAAATCGCCCTTGTGTAAGCCTCCAACTTCTCGTAGTCCTCCCTGCCGACAAGCCCCTGAGCGATGATTTCTTCCTTGGAGATGTCCTCATCGTGTCCCTCGGCGGCCTTTGACGTCGGAGTCACTATCGGCTCCGGAAACTTCTGGTTCTCGACCATTCCGTCAGGCATCTGAACTCCGCAAATCGTCCTCTTGCCGGCCTTGTACTCTCTCCAGGCGTGACCGGCGAGATAGCCGCGGATGACCATCTCAACCTTGAAAGGCTCGCACTTGTGGCCGATTGTGACAGCCGGGTCAGGCACAGCCACTTTCCAGTTGGGGAGAATGTCCGCCGTCGCGTCAAGGAACTTGGCCGCTATGCGGTTCAGAACCTGCCCCTTGAAAGGGACTCCCTTGGGCAGAACGACGTCAAACGCCGAGATCCTGTCCGTCACCACCATCACAAGGTACTTGCCGTCAATGTCATAGACATCACGTACCTTACCGACATACTTGTCCGCCTGTCCAGGCAGGTTGAAATTGGTCTTTACGATTGCTTCCATCTTGATTGAATTAAGTCCGATTGATTAACAAATGACAAAGTTAACTATTCTCTTTCAAAATCTCATCCACCACAGGAGCTATCTTATCATATTCATAGCCTCTTGTCAGACCGAACTTGATCAGTTTGAACTTTTCCTGCGGATCGCCTTTGAGCGACTTGTATTTTGTCTCAAGGACAGCGGTCATACGTCTGTCCGCCTCGTCGGGATCGACTTCCTTCAAAGCCTCGGAGATCACAGCCTTGGAGATTCCTTTGCCGGACAAGGCGAAGGAAATCTTCACAGGACCCCAACCCGCCAGGCGGGACTTTTCCCGCGCAAAGGCGGCCGCATACCTCGCGTCATCCACAAACCTTTCCCGGACAAGAGAGGCGACTGCCCTATCAGCCTCTTCCCGGTCCCCATCGAAAGCCGCAAGAGCCTTCTTGAATATGTCCGAGCGGGAATACTCCCTCTTCACACACTGGGCCTGAAGCCTGTCCAAAACCTTGGCGAACTCTTCCATTCCCTAAAAATCAAATCCCAAACTGAAATAAAGCCCTACCTTATGCGTGTAGCTTGACCAATGCACATTCAAGCCCACCGGCCCGGCTATCGAGTTGTAGGTGTACTGGAGCCCGCAGCCGAAATAGCGCGACACCTCCTCTTCCCAATAGCTGAGCTGTGGAATCTCGTCACAGGTCAGCGCATAGTTGGCGATTGCCGTCAGATAATTGTTCTTGAACAGCTTGAACCTCCAGTCAGTCCTGGCCACGCCCACGATTTTCTTCATCGCGGCCGCATTGTTGATTCCTATGAACGGAATCTGCTGGTCAAGGTATCTTCCGGCCATACTTCCGCCTATGGTGTTGGTGAAAGGCACCGGAACCTCGTCACCGATCAGATACCTGACATTGAGCGAAGGGATGAAAGCGAACCTGTCCCCACCCACGACCTGCTTGGCGTCAAAAGTCAGGGAATGGAAATTGTTGAAACGCTTCGGCCCGCCGCCGAAAACCCAATCATAGGAGATTCCCAGCGATTTCCCTTTCGTAGGGATGTAGGCGTTGTCAAAGGAATCCCGCCGCGCGTTGACGAAGAACGTGACATAGTCGTTGGAAAGCTGGTTGATGTCATAGTCTCCGAAAGCCTGCTCCGCCATCAGTGAGTTGACATTGTAGTAGTCATTGCGGAAACCGGTCTTCAGGAAGAAAGTGGACCACTTGATGTTGGAGAGGAATATCTCCTGACGGACATCCAGAAAGTTGATCCTGAACCTGTTGTCACCGATGCTGAAAGTATTCCTGTCAGTGTACCGCACGCCTGCCATCACATTGAACGTCATACCTCTGGGAGAGATGTAGGAATATGTCAGGCTGGCGTTCGGGTTGGTCCCAACCTTGCCAGTGAAATCCAGGGACGAGCCTTGTATCTTGTGCACCCCCACCCCAAGATTGATCAGGACAGACACAATCTCCTCGGTGTCGAAACGCGCGCCGAGGCCAAGCTGACAGATCGGGCCGCGCTTGCAGTTGAACCGGAGACGGTATGGTTCCTCATCACCGAGGAGCTCATAGTTGACATAGTCGAACGCCTTGGTACTGAATATGGTGGCGACAGCATCCTCAATCTCCCCGCTGCCCATACGCGAACCGGCTCCGACCTTTATCTTGTTCATCAGGTAAAGACTCTCCCTGTCGTCCACCCCGGTAATCTCCACTCCGGAGACCAGTACCTTTCTCAGCCTTATGTCATCCGCCGGGTCGTTGCCCAACACCGTCCTGTCAGCGCCGACCAACGCCTTGACGGAATCAAGTTTGTCAGCCACCGCCAGAGCGGCCTGATACCCCCTGTGGATTATAGTGTCTATGCTGACCTCATCGAAGCTCAGCATATTGTACTCGCGGAGGTCGGGCTTGATGTTCACGTCAGGTATGTCTATGTTGGTCTCGAACGATGCACGTCCCAGCATATCGATTCCGGTGTTAATGATGTCGGCCAGATTGTTGATCTGGTTGTAGTTCTTGTAGCCGTCAGACAGATTGACCCCGATGACGATGTCCGCTCCGACTTTCTTCGCCAGATCCGTCGGATAGTTGTTCCTCATACCACCGTCAACGAGTACCATACCATCCACCCTCACAGGAGCGAAAAGCCCAGGGATGGACATCGTTGAGCGAAGAGCCGTGTTAAGCTTTCCTTTCGTCCAGATCTTGGCGGTACCCGACACCAGGTCAGTAGCGACGCAAAGGAAAGGAATAGGAAGGTCGTAGAAGTCTGTCTCATCCTGGTAACCGACAGAGAGCGAACTGAATATATTGTTGACATTCTGGCCGTAAACCATTCCGGACGGAAGGCTTCCAAGCAGGTTGTCCTTCACCATATTCGTGGCGTCGGCCTCCCCGGCCCCGAAATGAATCTCCTCCACCCTTCTGGTGTACCTGTCACTCCCTTTCATCTGGAGATATTCCTTCCTGTCATAGAAGAAAGGGAATGAAAGGACGTATTTCTCCTTGTACTTGATCGCCGAATAGGAAAGATAGTCCCTCGGCACCTTGTCACTGAGAGCCATCTCCCAGTCGATGTTCCGGATTAGCGAGTCAAGCTGCTCGGCTTCGTAACCCAAGGCATAGATGCCGCCTACCAATCCTCCCATACTCGTCCCCATCACGACATCAACTGGCATTCCGATGGATTCAAGGTACTTGATCACTCCGACGTGCGCGGCGCCCTTGGCTCCTCCGCCGCTGAGCACAAGAGCGACAGTGGGACGGTTACGCACCGTCCTTATCGAATCCAGCTTATGTCTGATTTTCCATACGCGCAGATCCTTCGCCTCACGTCTCTCGGCAAGCACGTTATGCGGAATCTGGGCGTCGGCGGCCATAACCGAGGCGGCCGCCACGGCCAAAAAGGCCAGAAGTCTTCCAATTCCCGTTTTCATAGTCAACAGCGGATATATTATTCAAGATTACTCCGGCAAATCCTTATTCCTGTGTTCTCCGGCGAGCATCCCGCAGGCGGCGAGGATGTCCTCACCCCTTGAAGCCCTTATCGTACAAGTGATTCCGTGATTGGACAGCCTGTCTCTGAAGTTTTCCATAATAATCTGGTGGGATGCGTCATAGGCCGCCCCGGGAATCTTGTGGAAACGGATAAGGTTGACACGGCACTCCAACCCTCGGAGAAGGCGGATAAGCGCGTCGGCGTGACGCTTGTCATCATTCATTCCGGCGAACATCGTGTACTCGAAGCTGACCCTCCGCTGGCCCGAGAAATCATATTCACGAATCAGGTCAATCACATCCTGCACCGGCCAAGCTTTCTGGACAGGCATAATCTCCACCCTTTCCTCAGGGAAAGGATTGTGGAGGCTGACCGCAAGATGGCAGCGCGTTGACTCGAGGTACTTCCTAAGATTTGGCAGAACACCTATTGTTGAGAGGGTTATGCGTTTCGGACTCCATCCGAAGCCCCAGTCGGCGGTCAGCACCCTGATGGCTTTCATCACATTGTCGTAGTTGTCCAAAGGCTCGCCCATCCCCATAAACACCGCGTTTGTCAGACCGGCGGACTCGTCTATAGCTATGAACTGGGACAGAATCCCGGCCACTGTCAGGTTGCCGTGGAATCCCTGACGGCCCGTCATACAGAAGCGGCAGCCCATCCGGCATCCGGCCTGCGAGGAGACACACAGAGTCTTCCTGTCGTCATCAGGAATCATCACAGCCTCGACGGCATTGCCCCCGCCTATCGGGAAAAGGTATTTCCTGGTGCCGTCGGAAGAAACCTGACAGGCCGAAGGCAACGCCACGCCAAGTGAATATTCCTCCTTAAGCCTCTCGCGCCCTGCTTTCGAGATGTTGGTCATCTCATCGATGCTCCGGACCCTGCGCCCGTACATCCAGCCGGCTATCTGCTTGCCCGCAAAGGCAGGCAGCCCGACTTTCAAAGCCACTTCCTTCAGTTCTTCCGGTGTCTTACCCAACAGTTCCTCACGCATATCTCTCGTATAAATTTCTTAGACAGTTTTTATACTACAAATTTAATGAAAAATAACGCCGGATTGGACGTAATTTTTTATCTTTGTCACAAAGGCGACATCTTTTTCGCCCGAAACAACTATAACTTTAATTATCATTATGGCAAAAGAGGTAGAGGGAAAGGCCACAGACGCAGGCGCCGCCAAACTAAAGGCGCTTCAGGCCACGATCGACAAGATTGAGAAAGATTACGGGAAAGGGACGATTATGAAGCTGGGGGAACAGCCACAATGGGACGTGCAGGTCATTCCGAGCGGCTCGGTAGCGCTCGACCACGCTCTTGGAATCGGGGGGTATCCCCGCGGAAGGATTGTTGAGATCTACGGTCCGGAGTCCAGCGGCAAGACCACTCTGGCGATCCACGCAATCGCCGAAGCGCAGAAACAAGGAGGCATAGCCGCGATGATTGATGCGGAACACGCTTTCGACAGAACTTACGCCAAGGCTTTGGGAGTCAATCTGGAAACTCTTCTAATCTCGCAGCCGGACAACGGAGAGCAGGCTCTGGAGATCGCCGACAACCTGATACGCTCAGGTGCGATAGACATCGTGGTCGTCGATTCAGTCGCCGCCCTTACTCCTAAGGCTGAGATCGAAGGCGAGATGGGAGACAACAAGGTGGGTCTTCAGGCAAGGCTTATGAGCCAGGCACTCAGGAAGCTGACCGCAAACATCTCCAAGACAAACACTTGCTGCATCTTCATCAACCAGCTCAGGGAGAAGATCGGGATAATGTTTGGCAATCCGGAGACCACGACCGGAGGAAACGCCCTGAAATTCTACGCCTCAGTCCGCATCGACGTGCGCAAGACCACCCAGCTCAAGGATGGCGACGAGGCTCTTGGAAACCGCACGCGCGTGAAAGTGGTGAAGAACAAGATGGCCCCTCCTTTCAAGAAGGCGGAGTTCGACATTGTGTTCGGAGAGGGAATATCCCACGCCGGAGAGATTGTGGATCTTGGCGTCGAATACGGAATTGTCGGGAAGAGCGGCTCCTGGTTCAGCTACGGCGACCAGAAACTCGCCCAGGGCCGGGAGGCCACAAAGCAGCTTCTCAGGGACAATCAGGAGCTTTGTGACGAAATCGAGTCCAAGGTTCGCGAGGCGCTGAAAAACGTAAAGGATTAGGCCTTGCTCAAAGGCAGTTACGGCAGTGCCGCCGTGTTTGGATGAACAGGAGGATTGTGTTTCTTTATACGCGATCCTCCTTTATGGCCTTGTTATAGCACTCCCTGCAAAGGGGCTCGTAAGCATCCTTTTCACCGAGAACCACAAGCTCAGTGCTACGGGACAGCCTGTGGGAATGGTTGGCGAGATTGCCGCAGCGGACGCAGATGGCGTGTACTTTCCGTACCTCCTCAGCTATGGCCATAAGGTATGGCATCGGGCCGAAAGGCTTTCCGAGGAAATCGGTGTCAAGACCGGCGATGATCACGCGGACTCCCCGGTCGGCGAGTTCCTGGGCCACATCCACGAGTGACATATCATAGAACTGGGCCTCGTCTATTCCTACCACCTGTACGTCCGGCCCGACATTCAGCATTTCCTTGGGATCCTTGACCGAATGACACGGTATCTTATGGAAATCGTGCGAGACCACATCGTCTTCCGAGTATCTCGTGTCAATTGTAGGCTTGAAAATCTCGATTTTGAGATTGGCGAATCTGGCTCTTCTGATACGTCTTATCAGTTCTTCGGTCTTGCCGGAGAACATTGAACCGCAGATGACTTCAATACATCCTGATTTTTTTATGTTTTCTGAAAACATTTCGTTAGATTTGTTGAATAATCAATAACACTCGCAGACCATCTGTGCGCGGCGCGGTTTTCCCGCCCGTCAGGTTTGCCGGACAAAGATAGTATTTTTATGGGAAACAATGACGAGAAAAGGCTTTCCGAAGTGTTGGAAAGAATCATCGGAATAAAGGAAGAACTTGAATCTTTGGAGGATAAGGTACGTAGTATTTTATCGTCCGCCTCTTCAGAACCGGAATCTTCGGTCTTGGAGAACGCCGGCCAGGCCGCCCCAGGCATTCAGACCACGGAGGCTGCCGAAGCGTACACCTATCCGGAACCGTTTACAGATGACACGCCTATCGACATCATAGAGATCCCTAACATTGACCTTCCTCCGATAATCGAGGATCCGGCCGCAGGCTATCCGCTCCCTGCGGAGGCAGTGACAGATGGCGAAGCGGACATTCCGGCCGAGGAGCCTGCGGAAGCTGAGACAGGAGACGAAACGGACATTCCGGCCGAAGAGCCTGCGGAAGCTGAGACAGGAGACGAAACGGACATTCCGGCCGAAGAACCTGCGGAAGCTGAGACAGGAGACGAAACGGACATCCCGGCCGAAGAGCCTACGGAGGCGGCAACAAGCGGCGAAACGGACATCCCTGTCGAGGAGCCTGCGGAAGCGCCACAGGCCACCGGCATCTCCGCCGCCGAAAGCGACGACCTTCCTTTCGATGACGACCTTCCGATGGACACCCTGAGTCTTGAAGCCGAGACAGCGGAGCCGATAAAGAAAAAGAAGCCAAAAGCCGCAATAATCGACAGCAGAAAAGCGGAGACCTCGGTTATGGACGTAATGGCTGACAAGCAAGCCTGGAGGACGGACAGGCCTGGTTCCCAGGTAAAGAACGTTATCAGCGCCATATCACTCAACGACAGGGTACTGCTGATCAACGTCCTGTTCAGGGAGGATCCGGTACTGTTCCAAAACACGATCAGCGCTTTCAACGGTATGGCGACACTTGACGAGGCCACCGACTACATCCAGGCCAATTTCCCCGAATGGGACCTGAACTCAGAGCCGGTCTACAGACTGATGATGGCCGTGCGCAGAAAACTCAACTAAAGTACATCCGCAGACACCGGCAGACAGCCAAATCACGATTTCGGAGACAACTATGCCTGGCATACTCTACATAGTACCGACACCTGTCGGAAATCTGGACGATATGACCTTCAGGGCCGTCCAGGTGCTAAAGGACGCGGATCTCATACTTGCGGAGGACACGAGGACAAGCAGTGTCCTGCTCCACCGCTACGACATCCACGGCAAACTTCAGTCCCATCATAAGTTCAACGAGCACCAGACCGCCGAGATGATCAAAGAGCGGATTCTGGGCGGGCTTAATGTCGCCCTGATCAGCGACGCCGGAACTCCGGGAATATCCGACCCCGGATTCCTGCTTGCGCGGTCCTGTGCCGCTGAAGGGATCGAGGTACAGACCCTTCCCGGAGCCACAGCGTGCATACCGGCGATAGTCTCTTCCGGGCTGCCGTGCGACCGCTTCTGCTTCGAAGGATTCCTTCCGGTCAAGAAAGGACGTCAGACCTTGCTGAAAACCTTGTCGCAGGAACCGCGGACAATGGTATTCTATGAATCTCCCTACCGCCTGGTGAAGACTTTAGACCAATTCATCGAATATTTCGGAGCGGAGCGCGAGTGTTCCGTGGCAAGAGAAATCTCAAAAATCCACGAAGAGCATAAAAGGGGTACTCTCGCCGAGGTTTCGGCCTGGTACAAAGAACACGAACCCAAGGGAGAAATCGTCATCGTAGTCGCCGGAGCCACACCGGAAAAGAAAAAGCGGAAGCACGAAAGCGACATTGGAATATAATCAACAACTAATTGAATATGAAAAACTTCAACTCCAAGGACGGCAAACGGCCGCCCGCATCATTCGTTGTCGGGGCCGTGGCCCTGTTGTTTCTCATCATCGGTTATCAGGCTGCTTTGTTCATCCATAAGGCGGCCGTGGCGAGGGTAATCGCCAATTACGACAAGCCGGACACGGTTTTTGTATATTCCGACATCACGCCTGAAGATTGCTCAGACGGGAGAGCGGGACAGCCGACCCGTCCACAGGACGGACAAAGCGTCCCAAGGAATGCAAGCGGGAGGGACAGGAAAGCCGCGGAACGGACATACCGGAAGGATTCGTACCACAGTCCGGCTGCCGAGTCTCTTCGCAGGAGCAACACCGCAAGAAGGTACGAGAGCTTCAGCTTCGACCCCAACACAGCGAGCATTGATGACCTTATGCGCCTGGGATTCAGCCAGAAACAAGCGCAGTCCATAGACAACTACCGTAAAAAGGGAGGACGGTTCCGCCGCAGGGAGGACTTCGCCAGATCTTATGTGGTGGAGGATTCCGTCTACAGAAGGCTTGAGAAATACATCGATATCCCTAAAATCGACATCAACTCGGCTGACTCCACCACCCTGCTCTCGCTGCCGGGAATCGGTAAGTTCTTCGCAGGCAAGATAGTATCGTACCGGAAGGAACTCTGTGGCTACTCATACCCTGAGCAGTTGATGGACATCTGGCACTTCGACCGGGAGAAGTACGACAACCTCAAGGATCTCATAAAGACCGACACTCTCGGTGTCCCCCCTTACCCACTATGGACTCTGCCCGAAGAGGAACTTGCAAGGCATCCCTACATCGGAAGACGGTCGGCACACGGAATAATCCTGTTCCGGGACAACTCACCGAAAGCGGACTGGACTGTCTACAACCTTGTCAAAGCAGGCATCCTGGAACCGGACAAGGCCTCCAAACTCGCCGGATGCCGCATCGCTAAACCCTGAAGATTAGGGAATTCGCAGCCCGCACATTCAAAAACGAGCAAACTCAGCGGCACATCGGCGGAGAGGGGCTTGGCAGCCCTTCTCCCGAGCGTTCTCCCTGTGACGGAATCCACTTGGCGAAGCGGTGACTATATTCATTTATCGCCACCACTCTTCTAAAACAGATCAGCGTCCGAAAGAGCGAAGCCGAAGGGAATTAGTGACAACACAGACGGAACTCAACGCCATACAAGCAGCCGCCACCATCGGATTCAACAGGAAACCGTTGACCGGATAGAGTACTCCGGCTGCCAGCGGCACGGCCAGCACATTGTAGAAAAAAGCCCAGAACAGATTCTGTCTTATGACCTTTACCGTCCGGCGGGAAAGCGAGATCATCTCAGGAAGCTTTTCCAAATCGGAGGAGACAATCGTGACCATCGCCGTGTTTATCGCGATGTCACTCCCCTGCCCCATCGCGACACTCAAGTCCGCCTGCGCCAGAGCCGCACTGTCATTGATTCCGTCACCCACCATAGCCACACGATGGCCGTTACTCTGAAGGTTCTTGATATAGACGGCCTTATCAGCCGGAAGCATACCGGACTCAACCCTGCTGACACCGACCTTACCGGCGACTTTCCCGGCGGACTCAGAATTGTCTCCGGTCAGGATAACAGTTTCTACGCCAAGCCTGTTCAGTTCGGCGACAGCTCTGGCGGAAGACTCCTTAACCTCGTCCGCTATGGCAAACTCCGCAATGACACTGCCGTTCTCCGTGAACACAATCACCGAACAACCGTCCGAGACCCAGGCCGACGCCTCAGGTGACAATGCTTCCGGCTTGCCGACGAAATATTCAGTGTCCCCGACCCTCGCCTTGATTCCGGCTCCGGGCAGTGCCTCGAAACTGTCAAGCGAAAAGGAGCGAACGGACATATTCGCAGAATGGATGTCGGCGACTACCGCTCCGGCGAGAGGGTGTTCCGACTTAAGTTCCATTGCCAGCAGTATTCCCATTGCCTCATCCCGACCGGCCAGCCACCTGCGGGCTACAACGTCAGGATGCCCTACCGTAATTGTGCCGGTCTTGTCAAGTACCACTGTATCAATTTTTTCCGCTACCTGAAGTGAATCCGCGTCCTTAATCAGGATTCCCCGCCTTGCTCCACTTCCGACACCGACAGTGAGAGCCGTAGGAGTCGCCAGTCCGAGGGAGCAGGGGCAGGCTATCACCAGAACGGCCACCATCGCAAGAAGCCCCTTGGTCAGGCCGTCAGCCGGATCTAGGACAATCCAGCACAGAAATGTGAGGAGAGATATTCCGATGATGACTGGCACAAAGACGGCGGCGACCTTGTCTACCGTGTCCTGTATTCGGGCCTTGCTTCCTTGCGCGTCCCTGACCATCCTCACAATGGCTGAAAGCATAGTGTCCTTCCCCACCTTTTCGGCGCGGGCATCGAAAGCCCCCTTCTGATTGATGGTGCCGGCAAACACCTTATCACCCTTGGACTTATGGTTCGGGACAGGCTCGCCGACAAGCATAGACTCATCCACGAAAGAGTCTCCATCCACCACAACTCCGTCAACCGGAATCCTGTCGCCAGGCCTTACTGTGAATATGTCTCCGGGATTAAGACTCACGGACTTGGGCTGCATTCCGGCCAACTCTCGTATCGAGGCGGTCGTCCCTCGCCTGGCCTTTTCCTCAAGAAGCCTTCCGACAAGAATGAAGGCCACTATCATCGCCGAGGACTCAAAGTACAGATGCGGTTCCAGTCCACGGGATGTCCAGACCTTCGGGAAAAGCAGATTAAAGACACTGAAAGAGTAGGAAATCAGGGTGGACAACGCCACCAAAGTGTCCATCCCGGCACTCAGATGCCTCGCCTGTCTCCAGGCCGAGACAAAAAAACGTCTCCCGCACCAGAACAAGACCGGAGTGGCGAAAGCCCAGAGGACATACCCTTTGAAAGGGAAATCCTTGAACCCCATCCCAAGCAGCATTATAAGCAAAGACAGAGAGAGGGCGGCCACAGCGTCCCTTTTCAATCCGTCATAACGCTCCTCAACCGCCCGTTCCGCCTCCGATTCCGCCTCCTCGCCAGACTCGTCCTCATTGACGACAATGAGGTCGTACCCCGCTTCCTGAACGGCCTTGCGGATGTCCTCCGCGGAGATGACATCGGAATCATAGTCAACCTGGGCCGAATTAGAGGCAAGGCTGACATTGCAGTCCAGCACACCGTTCAGATTCCTTATGGTCCCGTTGACCCTGGCCACGCACGAAGCGCACCCCATTCCTTGGACAGGAAAGTTTTTCTTAATCAGTTTCGACATAATCGCAAATAATTAACCGTCAGCACAGCCGCCTGGCTGCACTGACGGTCACCGGCTTTGAAAGCCTAATAAGTCACAACTCCAGGAAGCTCCTTGGCCTGATCGATCATAGCCTGAACCTGGGCGACGGTAGGAACGACCTTGGTAAGGTGCTTCTGCTCGTTCACCTCCTGCATCTTGGCCACCAGATTGGCGGCTACCCTGTGGCCGAATTCCTTCACGGTGTCAACACCAGCGGCCTCAAGAAGCTCGGCGAACTGAGGGCCGACACCCTTGATGCGGAAAAGATCCGCGTGGTTGACCCAAGTGAGGATTGATTTGCCGGGAATTCCGGTCTTTTCCTCAAGTTCCTTACGGCCCGCGGCACTCTTGCCCGCCTCGAGAAGCTGTTCTACAGTCTCAACGCCGGCGGCGGTGAGCTTTTCGGCATAAGCAGGGCCTACTCCCTGAATATCAATAATTTTGTAAGCCATTTTTATAAGATTTAAAAGTTACTGACCATTTATATCGCAAATATATAAAATCGGTGTCGAAAAACAAACACACTGAAAGACAAAGTCAACGGCGAGGATGATGTGACAGGACCGACCGCTGCCAAGTCGTGCTGTCAATGTGCGTGTAGATCTCGGTAGTGGTGATGTCCTCGTGGCCGAGCATATCCTGGACAACCCGGAGGTCGGCCCCGTTCTCGATAAGATGCGTGGCGAAAGAATGCCGGAATGTGTGCGGGGAAATCTCCTTGTGCAAACCGGCGGCAATCGCCTGCCTCTTGACCATACCGAACATCGATACGCGGCTCAGAGACCTGCCGAAGCGGTTGAGGAAAAGGATGTCCTCATACGCAGCACCGTCAGGTACCGGCCTCGCTTCCAGATAATTCCGGACAGCGGACACCGCCATCTCCCCCATCGGGACAATCCTTTCCTTGTCCCCCTTGCCGACAACCCTCACGAACCCTTCTGACAGATAGACATTTGACACCCTGAGGCTGACCGCCTCGGAGACGCGCAGTCCGCATCCGTAGAGAACCTCAAGGATGGCACGGTCACGCCGGCCTGTGGCTGAGGACAGATCAACCGACTCCATTACGGACTCCACCTCCTCGACGGAAAGCACGACCGGAAGATAGTGTCCTTTCTTAGGCGCTTCGACGGGATCGCACGGATTCTCTTTCCGGTCTCCCTCCTGGATCTGCCAGTCGAAAAAGGAACGCAGCGAGCTGAGAAGACGCGCCTGCGACCTTTTGGACAACTCACCGAAAGAAGCAAGGCATTCGGTCACATCCTTTGAGGTCACTTCCGACGGCGGGACACCCGCGGCCGCAAGGAACTTCCTCACATCGGACGAGTACGACGAAACCGTATTCGGAGACATCGCCCGTTCAATCCTCAGATACGAGGAATAGTCCTGTAATATTCTTTCAGTCAGATCCACATCCGCCAGAATCAGAGAGTCCTGTACCTCTTGCCGTAGTCAAGCTGCTGGCGAAGGAAGTCATCGACATATTCAATCCTGTAGTCAACGACCTTGCCGTTCTTTTCGACAGGGATGATGTCAGGATTGACGAAACCGCCGTAAGGCTTGAGCTCCAGGGCGGCATACCTCTCCAGAACCTCCTTGTGGAGCTGAGGGTCGATGTTCACGGCATATCTCTCAACAAGGTTCTTTCCCGCCTCGTAGTCGCCCTCGGACTTGATTCTCTGAATCTCGGCGAGGAGTCTGGCGAACAATCCGCGGAGAGCCTCGTAATCGTTGACGACGAAATAGGTCTTGCCGTCACGTACCTTCTTCTCGATGACTCCGTCGGCGGCGCCGTTCTCGTAGCACCACTCGGCGATAAGCTTGCGGTTCTGCATATGGGCCTCGGTGTTAGGCTTGCCAAGCTCAACCCTTGTGAACTGGACAAAGAGACCGTTCCTGATGTAGTTTGAATATGCCGGCTTATAGGCCTCGGCGTCTGGCATTATACCAAGCTCGACAAGCTTCGGGGAAGCCATATAGTACAGTCCGAACAAATCGGCCCTGGCCTCTTCGAGAGTGGACTGGTACTCGCCCAGCGCTGTTGAGGAAACACCCGGAAGAAGCTGTCCGGAGCCGTGGCCGAGACATTCGTGGAGGTCGGTGTGGATCTCGTCGGTATAGGCTCCGTATTTCTTGTAGGCGTCAATTTCTGCCTGGTCGTAGGCGAACTCGGTCAGAGTGCTCTTCGGCGACTCCTGAGCGGCATAGTCATAGGCGTGGGTAATGTTGGCGATTGTCACGGACTTGGATCCGTAGTCACGCCTGATCCAGTCGGCGTTAGGCAGGTTGATTCCAATCGGAGTTGCAGGATACGTCGCTCCGGCGAGGGTGATTCCGTCCACAACCTTGGCCGTTACTCCCTTGACAAGAGGCTTGCGGAAACGAGGATCCACAGGCGAGTTGTCCTCAAACCACTGGGCGTTGGCGCTCAGTATCCCGGTACGGGCGGAAGCGGCGGAGTCCTTCATATTCACATAGCCCTCCCACGTGGCCTTGCGGCCGAGAGGGTCGTCATAGTCCTCGATGAAGCCGTTGATGAAATCTATCGTTCCGACGGTGTCCTGCACCCAATCGACGTTGAAATCGTCCCACACCTTGAGGTCTCCGGTCTTGTAGTACTCGATGAGAAGACCGATGGCCTTGCTCTGGAGTTCGGTCTCAGCCACGGCCGAGGCCTTCTCAAGCTCGGCGCATATCTTCTCAAGGGCCGGGCCATAGATGCCTCCGACCTTCCACGGCTTCTCCACAATCTTGCCGTTCTCCTTGACCAGCTTGGAGTTAAGCCCGTAGGAAACAGGGGTCAAGTCATCAGGATCCGACAAGGTATTGTAGTACTTCTCAACCTCGGCGCGGGTCACCCCCTCATAAAAATTCACGGCGGACAGCTCCACGATGTCACCGGTCTTGGAAGTGGAGCGGCGCTGAGGGTAGATCTCAGGCGAGTAGATGACCTCCAGCAGCACGTCGGCCTGCTCCCCGTCCCCGACAGCCTCGATCAGGCTCTTGAAATACTCCTTCGGGCACTCCGGGAAAAACTTGTCCTCAGAATAGTGATGATGGATGCCGTTTGAGAAGAAAAGTCTCTTGGCATAAACAGTAAACTTTTGAAAATCATCGCATTCACGGTCACCGTCATATTCATTCAAAATGTTCTCCACCACGTGCCTTATCGGCAGGTTCCATTTGCAGTACTGGTCCCAGGTGATGTCGCGGCCCAGTTTGGCGGCCTCCGAAAGATGGTACGCATACTCCTTCTGCCTCAGGCTGAGGGCATCCCAGCCCGGCACCTTGAAACGGATCACCTTAAGGTCGGCGAACTCGTCCAGAAGGTAGTGGAAATCACTGTCTTGGGTCTTCTTGTCCCCTTGTCCGCACGAGCACAGGGCAGCGGCGGCTCCGATTGAGAGAATCATCTTTATTCCTGATTTCATAAAAAATTGTTTTTGGCTTGTAAATATAACCATTATTCAGGAATTTACGTATATTTGTCAGATATGAGACTGACTGAAGAACAACGTTTGGCCAGCTCTGACATATAAAAGGAAAAAACTATGAATATAATAGTGTCCATAGCCAGAACAGCGGCTACCGCCCTTATGGCGCTGGCCGTCGCAGGCTGCTGCAAGAACAATACGGACGAACCCGTAAATCCGGACCGGTGCGTCCTGCTCTTCTACGAATGCGCGTTCAACGACATCGGCTCATTTATGACGACGAATATGGATGATGAACGCAAGGGGCTTCCCGCAGGCTACATTCCGAAAAAGGGAGAGGATGTTGTGCTGGTCTATTCCCGCACATCGAAGTCCGGCACCGACTATACGCCGGTCAAATCATACCTCAGGCGACTCTACAAGACCGGCAAGGGCAAATTCGTCTCGGACACCATAAAGGTGTTCAGTGAGGAGACCATCGCCGCATCCCCGGCCACAATGCGCGGCGTCCTGAACCTGGTCAGGGAGGAGTTTCCCGCCAAAGGCTACGGGATGGTGTTCTCCTCGCACGGTTCAGGCTGGCTTCCGGCGGGCTACTACAGCAACCCGTCGAGGTTCGAGAGCGAGCACGGGAACAAGGTCAGAGCCTCCGTACAGGCCGTCGGCAAAGCGGCCTTACCGGACAACAGGATGCTCCCGGTGCCTGAAGGCAGCCTTGCGGACACAGACCCGTACTACGGGATGGTGCGTTCCATCGGCCAGGATTTCATCAAGGACAGCTACATCGGCCACGAGATGGATGTCAACGAGTTCTCGGACGGAATCCCCTACCACCTTGACTACATCCTCTTCGATATGTGTTTCACAGGCAGTGTCGAGCTGGCCTATGCGCTCAGGGACAAAGCCGATTACCTCGGTCTCTCCCCGGCGGAGGTCATAGGCGAAGGGATTTTCGACTACACGAAACTCACAACGTTCCTGCTCAAGGGGGACAAGCCAGACCTCGAAGGTCTTTTCAAAGACTCGTTCAACCTTTACAACAACCAGACCGGAGCCTGGCGCTCGGCCACGGTCAATGTTATCAGGACCGATGGAATGGATAATCTGGCCGAGGTATGTTCAAGACTCATCAAGGAATATTCCGACACCCTCTCCAAAGCCCCCGTTCACGACATCCAGGGCTATTTCAGGTCAAACCGCCACTATTTCTACGACCTGATTGACATCTTCGGCAAATGCGGAGCGTCCCGGACGGATGTCGCCGAGCTGGAGAATGCGGTTGACCGATGCGTCATCTACAAGAACGCCACACCGAGATTTCTGGATCTGTTCGACATCGACACATATTCCGGCTTCAGTATGTACCTGCCTTGCGCGGGAACGGAACTGCTTGACGAATACTATAAAAAAGAGGCGTGGAATGTCGCCACCGAGCTGGTGAAGTAGGAATATTCCGGAAATATTCCTATCTTTGCGCCGCAATTACAAAGCGCGACGCGCTTTTGGTGCAATGGGGTTCCGGACGGTCCGGAACTGAGTAACACATTTTAAACAAAACAAAATGAAGCATTTTGAGCTTAACGGCAAAGTCCGTGAAGTCGGCAACAAAGCCGTAATCAAAGCGTTCCGTAGGCAGGGTCTAGTTCCTTGCAACCTTTACGGAGCCGGAATCGAGAACGTTCTCTTCACTGTCACCGAGAGAGACCTTATGGGTATCACCCACACTCCTGCCTCTTTCATCATCGACCTCAAGCTTGACAACGGCCAGGCCTACACAGCGGTCGTTCACGAGCTTCAGTACCATCCGGTAAAGGACAACTGCCTGCACGCCGACTTCCTCGCCGTGACCGAGGACAAGCCTATCACAATCAAGGTCCCTGTTGTCGTAAGCGGTCACCCTATCGGAGTTCAGAGAGGTGGTAAGTTCGTACTCGTTAGCAGAGAAGTCCGCATCAGCGCCCTTATGAAGGATCTTCCTGACACGCTTAACATCGACGTCACCAAGCTCGACATCGAAAAGCGTATCGTGGCTGGAGACATCAAGGTTGAGAATGTGAACGTTGTGACACCTAAGTCAACCATCATCTGCTCCGTGAAGGCAACTCGTCAGATGGCGGCCCAGCTTGCTCAGGGTGGTGTGGATGATGCATCTGAGGACGCTGCTGAGTAGTCTCTTCGGTTCAACGACCTCTGAAGAAAGCACTGGGATGAACTATCTTGTCGCAGGATTGGGAAACATCGGCGCCGAGTACGCTTCAACCAGACACAATATGGGGTTTATGGTGTTGGATGCCTGGGCACAGGCATCCAACATTGTTTTCAGGACAGAGCGTTACGGCGACATCGCCGAGATTTCGTTCAAGGGGCGGAAATTCTATCTTCTGAAGCCCTCTACATATATGAATCTCAGCGGGAACGCTGTCCGCTACTGGATGGACAGGCTCAAACTCCCATTAGAGAACCTCATTGTGATCTGCGATGACCTGAACCTTCCTTTCGGAACGGTCAGGATGCGTAAAAACGGAAGCGATGGTGGGCATAACGGCCTGAAGGACATACAGGCGCGCCTTGAGACAACGCAATGGGCCAGAATCAGAATCGGGATAGGCAACAACTTCTCGCGGGGAGCGCAGGTCGATTACGTGATCGGAGAACTGAGCGCGGAAGAAAAGGCTGCGGTTCCGGAAATATGCGACCGGGTCATAGGCGGAATCAAGAATTTCTCGACAATCGGACCTGACAGGGCGATGAATATGCTTAATGTCAAACCGAAAAATGACAAAAAAGAAGCATAAAGCGCCGGAAAGTCAGCCGTTTTTGCGGAAAAATATTTGTTAATTTCAATTTTTTACATAACTTGCGCCCACATTTAGAAGCTGTTTCATTAGTTGTACGGGATTAGTTATACGGGATTTCCGAGACAGTTTCTTCCGGCGAAGAGAGCGCTTACCGATGGTAAATGACCGATGAGACGGGAGAAGATGGACCGGAAGACGGCAAGAATGATGAGAAAACAACATTAAACAGGTTCATACGGTAGATACATATATTAATGAATTTTATAGTATAACTATTCACTAAAAACAGAACAAAATGGAGAATCTGGTCGCTAAAATCAAAGAAGAGATCAGCGTTTTCGTAGAGAACGCCGACGCTCAGGTAGAAAAAGGCAACAAGGCAGCCGGTGCCCGCGCCCGTAAGGCCGCTCTTGATCTTATGAAGGATCTCAAGGAATTCAGAAAGATTTCCGTAGCAGAGTCCAAGAAGTAAGAAATTGTCTTGAATAATAAAGAGGAAGGGGGTGACTAAAAATGCGATTTTTAGTCACCCCTTTTCCTTTATTCAACCCCCAGTCACTGTCGTGACAGCCCCTCTATATTTTGCTTATAAGGTGCTGATTAGTAGCTCTGTGCGATAGCAATGAAGTCATCGGCCTTGAGAGCGGCTCCACCGATAAGTCCGCCGTCGATGTCCTTCTGTGCGAAGAGTTCCTTGGCGTTTGACGGCTTGCAGCTTCCGCCGTAGAGAATCGTGGTGTCCTCTGCGACAGCCTCACCGAATTTCTCGGCGAGAACCTTACGGATGCAGGAATGGATTTCCTCGGCCTGCTCGGCGGTAGCGGTCTTGCCGGTTCCGATGGCCCATACAGGCTCATAGGCGATGATAATCCTGGACATCTCCTCGGCGGTGAAATTGTAGAGGACATTCTTCGTCTGCTCTGTCACCACATCGAAATGCTTTCCGGCCTCTCTCTGATCAAGGTTCTCACCTACGCAGAGAATCACACCGATTCCTGCCGCGAGGGCGAGTCTGGTCTTCTCGACGAGCTTCTCGTCTGTCTCACCGTAATACTGCCTTCTCTCGGAATGTCCAAGGATAACCCACTGGCAACCGACTGAAGCGAGCATATTCACAGCGACCTCTCCAGTGTAGGCGCCTTTCTCGTGATCGGCGCAGTTCTGGGCGGAAAGCTCAACCTTTGAGCCTTTGAGAGCCTCGGCCACCGAAGCAAGATGGGTAAAAGGAGGGGCTACGATAAGTCCCACATTCTCTGGAGTCTCGGCTGACTTAGCGGCGACAGCCTTGGCAAGTTCAACGCCTTCCTGGACAGTTGTGTTCATCTTCCAGTTTCCGGCAACGATTTTCTTTCTCATATTCGTTTATCTTTAAACTGTTAATTTCGTTTCCAGTCTGCAAATTTACGTTATTTTTGCCTAACTTTGCACAAATTCGGCGTGAAAATAAGGAATCCTGCCGTTTTGCTTTAAGACAAAGAACAAAAAGACATATCAAATGAAGAATTTCGTAGAGGAACTCAAATGGAGAGGGATGATCCAGGACATTATGCCCGGAACAGAGGACAAACTTATGGAAGGGCCTCAGGCCGCTTACGTGGGGATAGACCCGACAGCCGATTCCCTCCACATCGGACACCTTGTCAGCATTATGATACTCAAGCACTTCCAGCAATGCGGCCACAAGCCTATCGCACTGATTGGAGGCGCTACCGGAATGATTGGAGACCCTTCGATGAAGTCACAGGAAAGGAATCTTCTTGATGAGGAGACCCTTCAGCACAACATCGCCGGGATCAAGAAGCAGCTGTCCAGAATCCTGGACTTCGACTCCGACGCCCCGAACAAGGCTGAGCTGGTGAACAACTACGACTGGATGAAGGGCTACTCATTTCTGAACTTCATCCGCGACGTCGGCAAGCATATAACAGTCAACTATATGATGGCCAAGGACTCTGTAAAGAAGCGTCTTTCCAGCGAGTCACGAGAGGGAATGTCATTCACGGAGTTCAGCTACCAGCTTCTCCAGGGCTATGACTACCTCTGGCTCTACGAGAACAAAGGCTGCCGTCTCCAGCTCGGAGGAAGCGACCAGTGGGGCAACATCACCACAGGAACGGAACTCATCCGCAGGATGCTCGGCAAGACCGACGCATTCGCCCTCACCTGCCCTCTTATCCGCAAGGCCGACGGCACCAAATTCGGAAAAACAGAGAAAGGCAACATCTGGCTCGATCCGGAGAAAACATCTCCTTACGAGTTCTACCAGTTCTGGCTCAACGTCAGCGACGAGGATGCGGAGAAGTACATCAAGATATTCACCCTCCTAGACAAGGAGACCATCGACTCAGCCATCGGGGAACACCGTCAGGATCCTGGACGCAGAACACTTCAACAGCTTCTCGCCAAAGAACTTACAATAATGATTCACGGTGAGGGGGAATATGCCAACGCAGTCTCCGCCTCAAAGATGCTGTTCGGCAACTCCACCTCGGAGGAACTCAGGAAGCTTGACGAGAAGACCTTCCTCGCCGTGTTCAGCGGCGTTCCGACATTCGACATCCAGAAGAGCGACCTACCGTGCGACATCCTTGATTTCCTCGCCGTGAAGACCCAGGTCTTCTCCTCGAAGGGAGAGGCAAGAAAGATGGTGCAAGGCAACGGGGTCAGCATCAACAAAGACAAGATTGCGGACATCGCCTATGAGGTTTCCGGGAAAGACATAGTGGACGGGAAATACATCCTGGCGCAGAAGGGCAAGAAGAATTACTTCATAATCAACGTTTTGTAATGGAAAAGCCGGCAAGCACCAGACAACTCAAGGTCGCCAGGGAAATCCAGAAGGATCTGGCCGAAATCATACGCGGGAAAGGGATGGCCGCATTCGGAGGCGCTATGGTGACAGTGAGCGAGGTGAGGGTCAGCCCGGATCTTTCCCTCGCCAAGACATACGTGAGCATATTCCCTTCCGCTAAGGCCGAGGAGGTGATGACGATTCTGAATGACAACGTAAAGACCCTGCGAGGAGAGTTGGGACACCTTGTGGCCAAGCAGTTACGCATAGTACCAGAGATTGTGTTCTACCTTGACACCTCGCTGGACTATGCCGAACACATCGACAACATCCTGAAAAGGTAAGCGGTCTTGGACAGCGGCACGGCATCCTCCCGCTCGCGCCGGTCTTCACAAAACTACGGTCACTCATAGGCCAAAGTTTGCGGATTTGCGGGAAAATGAATATATTTGCGGCTGGAATTGAGGTATGGTGTAATGGTAGCACTACAGATTTTGGTTCTGCCAGTTCAGGTTCGAGTCCTGATATCTCAACCAAGTGACTGATCCCCGAGCCATTCAAAGGGATCAGTTTTTTTGAAACTAATAATCCACTATGAAAGGAGTCTATATATTTCTGGCTGAGGGCTTTGAGGAAATCGAGGCTCTTGCCGTCGCTGACATCCTCAGAAGAGGTGAGATTGATGTCCGGACCGTGTCGATAACCAACGATCCGCTTGTCAAAGGCGCCCACGGCATCCCGGTTACCGCGGATATGGTCTGGAATGAGTTCATTTCGGATGCGGATCTTTCCGGGACATCCGCCTATGACGCAATGATCTTCCCCGGGGGAATGCCGGGCACAAAGAATCTTGCCGGAAAACAGGAATTGATGGAGCTGATGAAAGCACACTACACCGAAGGTGGCACTCTTGCCGCCATCTGCGCCGCTCCCGGACTGATTGTTTCCCAACTCCCCACCCTCACCGGAAAGAGATTCACCTGCTACGACGGATTCGAGGAGGCTCCGGCAGCCAAGGGCGGTGAATATGTCAGAGAGGTCGCCGTGTCAGACGGCAACCTCATCACAGGACGCGGGCCCGGATGTGCGGTGGATTTCGCTCTTGCGATTGTCGCCCGCCTCAAAGGAGCAGGACTCGCCGGAGAGATCCGTTCGGGAATGATGCTCTGACAGCCCAGCCTATTCAGTGTTTCACAGCACACCGCAGGCATAACAGGCCATAGCGGTTCGGAATTACGATTTTATGTCAAGACAGCGGGAGGACAATCTTGGATAAGACCTATGACTACGAAGAGGTCGAGTGGTTCGCTATGCGGGTCACCTACCACAGAGAACTGGAGGCCAAAAGGCTTCTGGACGAGAAAGGTGTCGAGAATTTCATCCCGATGAAGTACGTGAAATCCGCAAGAACAGGCAAAAAACGCCTTGCCCCGGTGATTCACAACATTATTTTCGTCAGGACAACAGCCTCAAGGATAGCCGAGCTGAAAAGTCCTTCGTGCATTCCACTGCTTCAATATATGATGGACCAAAGGCTCGGTAAGAAAATCACCGTCCCAGAAAAACAGATGCGTACATTCATCGCCGTTACCGGAACCTATGATGACTCATTACGCTTTTTCGGCCCGACGGAAATCAATTTCGCGAAAGCACAGAAAGTCCGGATCACAGGCGGGATATTCGAAGGATGCGAGGGGGTCTTGGTCAAGGTAAAGGGACACCGCTCGAAGCAGGTCGTGGTGGAGGTCAAAGGTGTCGTCTCCGTGGCACTTGTCTCAGTGCATCCGGAGCTTGTCTCCCCTATCGAATAAATGGGAACGTTATTTGACTTTTAGGACATTTTTGCTAACTTTGTGGCTAAACATAAAAGCGAGTGACGAAATCTTGAGACATTTAGTACAGACACCAAAGGCCTTTTTTCGTTATATCGTTCCAATCATTTGACACCCAGACATTTGCAACGAGTGCCAAGCCCCAAGATTTATTCTTAACATAAGAAGTCGCCAAGATTTGTCACTAAGTACTCTTACCGGCAATGATAATAGCGGTTGATTTTGACGGGACTATCGTCGAACACAGGTATCCGAAAATCGGCAAGGAGATCCCATTTGCAGTGGAGGCGCTGAAGCGGCTCCAAGCCGACCATCACACCCTCATTCTATGGTCTGTCAGGGAAGGCAGACTGCTCAAGGAAGCCGTTGACTGGTGCCGGAGCCGAGGTATAGAATTCTATGCGGTCAACAGCAACCATCCAGCCGAGTACTATGAAGGAGAGGATCAGCCGACATCACCCCGCAAACTAAAGGCGGACATATTCATTGACGACCGCAATTTGGGTGGACTTCCCGACTGGGGCGTAATTTATAACATTATAACAGAAGGACTTACCTTTAGCGAATACTACCTTGCCACCGCAGGCAACACCTCCAGCGACAAAGGCAGAAGCTCTTTCTGGAGCCGCCTGACCGGGCGTAGAATGAAAGGGTAGGTTTTTAGTCAATGTAGCACTTTTGCAAAGCCCTACGTCGCCCCCGAAGCCAAGTGCGTCCAGTAATGTGAAGTGAGTGAATGCGTTAGGTAAAAGCATCGCCGCCAACCTGAGAATTCCGTGGAAATGCCGCAAAAGGCTGCCTCAATGTTTGGATAATTGCGGGGCGAAGTTGCTAATCCTCAGAAAAAGACGTATATTTGACAGGGATTATACAAGACATATGAAAGAAACTCTTGAGGTCTTGAACTTCGGGCCTATAAAACATATTAAAATTGATGACATCAAACCGATGACTGTCCTGATTGGAGAGTCAGGGAGCGGGAAAAGCACAATTATGAAAGTGCTGGCCCTCTTCCGCTGGATCTACAAGATGATGTCCATCCGTTCGTATCTTAAATATTCCGGAGTTAAGAAAGCCCCTTTCCGCTTTAGAATCGAGAGCCTTATCAAGACAGTCGGCTTGGAAAGTTATCTTGATTCCAAGTCCAGGATTGAGTATAGCAATGGAAGTGTGAAGATTTGTGTGGAGAGTAAGAAGCTGAAAGGGACGTCACAGTATATTCCCGCCGACCAGCTGTCTTTGGAAAAAATCTCTTTTATCGCCGACACCAGAAATCTGGTCGCTGACATCCTTGAGAACAAAGAGACCGCCAAGAGGCAGTACTATTTAAATGAGACGTACGAGGACTACGTCAAAGCCACAGATTCCATCAAGAGTTTTAACGTTGATTATCTTGGAGTAAAGCTGGAAGTACGGAGGACTCCACAAGGAATCAAGCATATTATTTCATCGACCGAGAAAGGAAGAGCCTATGACATAAAGTTAAGCGAAGCCTCATCAGGAACCAAGAATATTATGCCTTTGGATTTAATTGTGGAATATTATTCAAGAAAGTTCGACATTATAAGCTCAATGAACCAAGCCATCTTCTCCTATGTCACAAAAGCTGATGCGCTTAAGGATTTCAAAGCTATTGAGAACATTGGAGAATTGAAACATAAGCGTGTCCATTTATTTATCGAGGAGCCAGAATTAAGCCTGTTCCCGGACAGTCAGCTAAGCCTTATGGACTTTATCGTGGACAGGGTTGTCGCAAATCCTCCTGAAGACTACGAAATGTCACTTATGATTGCCACACATAGCCCATATATCGTCAATTATCTGAATGTTCAGATGTCAAGGATGGATAGGGCGGCCAATAAGGATATGGTTGCCATAAATGAAGGACAGCTTGACGTTTACCGGGTTTTTGAAGGAGAACTTCAGCCGTTATTGATCAAGACATCAAATGGCAAGACCAGGGTTGACGCATCAGACTTAAGCGAGGCGATGGATGCGATTGCCGAAGAGTATTCCGAACTAAACTAATATTATAATATGGATAGGTTTGAGGCGAAGTACAAAGAATATTATAATGTAGTCCGGGACATTGTCATTGACAGAAAGGCGGTTTATGTCGGAACGTCTTCATTCTGTGACAGTAAGGCTTGTGAGGCTTGCGCCCAAAAGGCCAAGAACGTTTGTGAAGCTCAGGAAGTTCTGAAGATTGTCCACAATCAAGAGTTGGTCAAAGTTGAGTTGGAAGAGTTCTTTTTGCAGTTTGACGGCAATGCTCGCTCAGCCATAAAGGACAAATGCGATATATTGCTGTATGACAATGACCGCAACCGCATAGCCTTTTGTGAGCTGACTTGCTCGGTAAGTAAATATGTTGAGCCATACGACAATAAAAGAGGACACAATATCGGGAAAAGGGCCAAAGCCTACAAACAGCTTAAATCTTCTATTGACAAACTGGCCGAAGTGCCGGAAATCGCGTCATCTATGTCACAGTATAGCCACCGGAACGCATTGTTCGCTGTTCGTTATAAGAACATACCGGGGCTTAAGGAATCTAACGAACTCTCTAACATCAAGAAGTTCACGTCTTTAACCAGAACTATCAGTAAGGATGCCAAATCAGACATTGGCAAAGGATTCACCTTTGAGGTGGTGCAATATCCAACTCTCTTTATGTGGTAATAATAGATTGCCGTCGTCAGGATGCACCGATAGTTTAAAGAATAATTCTGACGCAATGGTCTCCTGAGGAAGAGCCATAGTGCTGAAATATGATTCTTGCGGACAATGTCCAATCATAACGAAAACACAGTAGACAACAAACGAATCGCCAAGAACACCGCCCTGCTTTACGTCAGGATGCTGTTCTCGATGGGGGTATCATTATACACATCAAGAGTCGTACTTCAGGTTCTGGGAGTTGAAGATTTCGGTATTAATGGAGTTGTAGGTGGAATCGTCGGACTGTTTACTTTCTTAAATGCATCTATGTCTGGATGCACATCCAGATTTCTGACTTTTGAGATTGGAAAAGGAGACAAACAGAAGTTAAATGACACTTTCAGCACAGCACTTTATGTTCATATCGCAATCGCACTCATAATCGCATTAGTATCAGAACCAATAGGGCTGTGGTTTATAGATAACAAAATGCAAATTGCCTCAGACAGGGTTTTCGCAGCCAAAGCTGTTTTTCACCTATCCGTACTATCTATGATGATAGGTACAACTCAGGTGCCATATAACGCAAGTATCATTGCACATGAAGATATGGACGTGTACGCTTACGTCGAGATGGGAAATGTGATTCTAAAACTATTGGTCGTTTTCTTGCTAAAATTACTATCAGGAGACAAGCTAATATTGTTTGCGGTCTTAAGTTTCGCCGTAAGCATAGCAATCGCATCTTTCTATAGATATTATTGTATAAGAAATTTTGCCGAGTGCCACTTAAGAAAAGTCTGGAGACCGGACATTTTCAAGAAAATGATGGGGTTTTCCGGATGGGATTTATATGGCAACTTGAGCGTCTCGATGAGAACGCAAGGCGTGAATATGTTGCTGAATATGTTCTTTGGGCCGGTAATGAATGCGGCATCAGCAATTGCCACTCAGGTTCAAGGCGCAGTTATGGGATTCGCACAGAACATCACAATGGCTATGCGTCCTCAAATCATAAAAAGATACGCTGCCGGAGAGATTGACTCAATGATTATCCTGATTCGAGATGGAATAAGGATCAATTTCTTAGTGCTACTTATCATCTCGGTCCCCCTGATCACGGAGTTGAATTTTGTATTAAGAATATGGCTCGGAGAAGTCCCTGCACATACAGTAGTATTCTGCACATTAACTCTGATTTTCAACTTCTTCGCAAGTCTCTCCAGCGTGTTGGTCACAGGAGTACACGCAACTGGCAAAATATTCAGGCCCAGCTTCATAAACGGCACATTATACTTGGCCGTAGTGCCAGTCTCATATTTTGCATTCAAATTTGGCTTTGCGGTCTGGACATCCTACCTATTCAATGTCTGCGCCGTAATTATTGGAATGCTGAGTAACGCCTACACTCTGAAACTCTACATCAAGGCATTTCCTCTACGCAAATTCATCCTTTCAGATTTATTCCCTTGTATTCTACTTATGATGGCGGCCTTCTCCGTCACAAAAGCAATCACAACTTATATGAATGAGGGTTGGATCAGACTGTTGACCACCTGCTTTGTGTCGAGTATTTTCGTTGCTGCTATAGGATATCTGTTCATTATACCTCAGAGGATTAGAACAGCGATTTTATCTAAAATCAAAGAATGCCTATGCCACAAAAGTTAGTCACAGTATTAACGCCGTGTTATAACACGGCTTCATACATTCACCGTCTTCTTGACTCTATTCTGTCACAGACATATCCGAACATTGAGATGATCATTGTCAATGATGGCTCGACTGACAACTTGTTGGAAGTATTGGAAAGCTATAAAGGAAAATTTGACGAACACAGAATCCCTCTTCTAATACTTAACCAGACCAATTCGGGGCAAAGTGTTGCCATTAATAACGGCCTACGGTACGTAAAAGGTGACTATCTTGTTTGGCCAGACAGTGATGATTTCTATGCCAAGCCTTATGCAATAGAAGCGATGGTAAACACATTAAGCAACGAGAAAGAAGAATGTGCTTTTGTTAGAGGACAACTGAACCTTCTGGAGGATGAATCGCTAAAGAATATTGCCACAATAGGTATTGGCGCAGAAAAGAATAACAAGAAGAATTTATTCGAAGACTGCTTGTTTCAAAGAAATGAATTCTATTTTGGCGCTGGTGCATATATGGTGGACTTTCATAAAATGAAAAGATATACTGATTTAGACATCTACACGGAAAAAAATGCGGGCCAGAACTGGCAGCTGATGCTTCCCCTTCTGTACCACTACACCTGCGTTACAATAGCAGAACCACTATACAATGTTATTGAGCGAGCAACATCACATAGCAGAGGACAATATGTTGGTTGTGAGCAGGAATTAAAAAAGTATTCATCGTACGAAAACACTCTGACGGAAACTCTTAAGCGAATAAAAGGAATGCAAGAGGAGCAATACCAGAAGTACTCAGATGAGATTCACAAGAAGTATTGCCACATTAAGATTAATACGACCTTTAAGTACGAATCCAGGGCTGCATTCAAAGAAATCTATTCAGAGTGCAAACGATGTGGGTATCTGACACCTACGTTGAGATTGGAATATTTGATAATACAAATCCCACATCTTGCCACTTCGCTTATAAACATTAGGTCAAAGATTAAGTCTTTCTTTAATAAATGACTATTTGCGACAAATCCGACTGCTGCGGCTGTGCTTCCTGTGTGCAGGCCTGCCCGAAGCGGTGCATAAGTCTCAATCAGGATGCGGAGGGATTTCTTTATCCTGAGGTAGATGAGGAATTATGCGTCCAATGCGGCAAGTGCCTGAAAGTGTGTCCGATGCGCCGTGGTGCAGAAGCGTGTGAGCCGATTCGGGCCTACGCTGCGGCCAATCTGGACGAGGCAGTCAGAGTCGGGAGCAGTAGC
>CAYWIW010000023.1:0-36590 GCA_964458425.1 uncultured Muribaculaceae bacterium | reverse complement strand
GGAAATAGCGGACATAAGAAAACCGGATCAAAATCTCTTTTGACCCGGCCTCATTAACGGTGTGCGCGGGATGAGAGTCGAACTCACACGTCGCAATTGACACTAGCTCCTGAAACTAGCGCGTCTACCATTTCGCCACCCGCGCCTGAAGTGGATTGCAAATATACTGATATTTTATGAAATTGCAAACTAATTCAGGCATCGGGCGAAAAAGTCAGTCGAAAAAGAACGTGGAACTACTTCTTGTACTTGGCGAAAGTCTTGTCAATCAAAGCGGAATTGGCAGCGCAATTCTCAAGAAGGGATGATTTCAGAGTTCGGATGTCATTCGTGTAATAGCCCAGGCTTGCGCAAATGTCGGAGCGTCTGACTCCACCTGACTCCAGTTCCGAGAATATCTGCGGTTTGAACCAATAGCTGAACCCATACTCGAAGTTCTTGCCATAACGTTCCTTACACAAAGCGTTCTCCATATAATAGCCCCACATCTCTCCGACCTCGCAATAACCGGCGTTCTCACCGTTGCCGGAACCGTACGCGTCACCGTAGTTGATGAACGAAGTAAGTATGTACGTGGCATATTTCCTCCAGTAATCCACACCGACCTTGCTGAAATGAGACGCGTGAGCCATCTCGTGAACCGTCGTTGCGTACAGATCCCTATAGTTGCCGTTTTTCCCCTTTGAACCGATTGTAATGTCCGGAGCGAAGAGTCTGACAAGCGAAGAATACTGCCCTAAATACTTGCTGACAAGCTTGTTGTCCAGAAGCGCCCCGTGGTGCATCATCATAGCGCAAGACGGTCTGAGAATATTCAGAATCCAGAACCTGATGTTCTTCGGCGGCAGCGCTACACCGGATGTCTGGCACTTCTTGTAGTAGTCATAGGCCGCATTATTGACGACGCACCTGCGGAAAAGCGCCTCATCGGAGCTTTTGTCCACCACGTAGTCGATTCCAGTGGCCGGAGCCTTGCCCAATGTTGAGATTGAAGCCGGAACGAGAATCAGGTTCAACCCGATGGAGAAACCCACCTTGTTCTTGAAGCAGATCCTGTAATGCGGCTTGGCGGAGAACTTGGCTGAGAACTGATAGTCTCCGTTCTCGTCCGTGTAAGTCGTGGCGATTTTGACAAAGACATTGGCAATCATCTTAACTCCTGCCACACCGACCTTCTTCTTGCTCTTAAGCCCCTCATCCACAATCGTGATTGTCCCAGACGGCTTTGACTTGGCCCTGGTCTGAGGCTCAAGCAGCCCGGAATTGCCGGTGATCTCGAAAGCCATCCTTTCGACAGCGCCCCAGTCCAGATCTCCCGGACTCCTTGTCTCCACATCCTCGTCAGGGATAAAGCACTCATCCAAAACTTCGTAATGAATCCCGTCCGGGAAATCGAAGTCTGGAGGAACGACGGCATACTGCCAGGTGATCTCATCCTCCGGAATATCCGGATCGTGGTAGTAGTCCCCATCCGTCAGAATCTCGCGATCCATCGGATAGTCAAGCAGTTCCACCCCGAGTTCCGTAAGAATGTCTATGTCTTCGGTTGTCTTGGGAAGAAACCTCACGTAATAGTCGGTGACAGGGACCGCGGACGAAGCCCTTGTCGGATAAACGGCGGCCAAGGCCTCCCTGACATTGGTCACCGAATACGGATTCTCTAGCCTGCGCCCTAACCGCATCTTCTCGTGTGACACAACCTCGACTTTTTCATTTGTGCTGACGGGAGCGACCTCCACCGGAGACCCTCCCTCTTTGCTGCAGGACACCAGCACCAGAGCCGGCAGCATCATTTTGAAGAACCATTTCATCGTTCAGTTGGTTTTTAGTTACGTTGGCAAAGGTAGGGGCGGGTATCCGTGGATTGAAATATTCAACGGTTAAGTGAAGAACCGGCTCCCTTTGGCAATTCAAAGGCGATTTTTTAACTTTGCGGACAACTTTTTTCAGAAAAATATGGGAATATTCAGGGAATCAGCCAGATTTGCGGCGACTATCGCACTGATTGCAAGCGCTTTCAGTTTTTCTGCCAAGGCGCAGTCGTATAAAGATTTGATCAAAGAGAATCCGGACAGAGCGGGGGGAGTTTACCATTATTACGAGTATGCCGACGCAGCTCTCACAAAAGCCCCCAAGGGCTATAAGCCGTTTTATATCAGCCACTACGGAAGACACGGCTCACGCTATCACACCGGCGACAATTCATACAGGGGAGCCATCTCGATTCTATCCTCCGCTGAAAAGGCGGGACTTCTTACCGAAGAGGGGAAACTGCTGAAAAGGCAGATTGACACAATCCACGCCGAGCACCAGGGGATGTTCGGGATGCTCACGGAAAGAGGTGGCGCCGAACACAGGGGAATAGCCGGAAGGATGTCCTCCAACTACCCGGAAGTGTTCAAGGGCGGACGCACCGAGGTAGAATGTGTCTCAAGCTACTGGCCGAGATGCCTTATCAGTATGGCCAATTTCACCTCGGCGATACGCGAAAAGAACCGGGCTTTGGAGTTTCACTTTGTCACTGGGCCCAAATACCTGGATTACATAAGTATGGATCTGGACACGAAAGATGTCTCAAAGAAGTCCAACACATTGAGGAGGCACCTGCTTGACAGCCTCGTCTCCTATGACAGGTTCCTCGGAGCGCTATTCACCGACCCTGCAAAGGCACGAGAACTGATCAGCAAGCCTAAGGACTTTATGGACAACGTGTTTATGGCCGGCTGCATAAGCCCCAACACAATAGCCCGTCCGGACATATTCAGTCACTTCTCGACTGACGAGCTTGCCGGAATATGGATTTCGAGAAACAACAAGATGTACTATAGTTTCGGTATTTCCGCCGAAGAGGGTGACTACGTCTCTTCCATCGCGAAGCCTCTCATCGAGGACATAGTGGCCAAGGCCGACGCGGCTTTGACGCCGGGAAGTGACAGGGCTGCCGACTTGAGGTTCGGACACGACGTGGGGCTGCTTCCGCTTATAGGCACGATAGGCATTGAAGGAATGGCTGAACGCTGGAAATCAATTGACGTGCACGAACACTGGCTGGGCTTCGATATGATTCCTATGGCGGCGAACCTCCAGATGATCTTCTTCCGCAACCGGAAAGGCGACGTGCTTGTCAAACTGGTCTACAACGACAAGGAGACGCACATTCCTGCGGTTGAGACAGTTGGAGGAACGTTCCACAGATGGAGCGACCTGCGGGAACACCTTGTAAAGACAGCCGCCGCAATCCCTGACGAACACATCGTCAGGGACCGCAGCGGTAAAGAGCGTACAGGAGTGTCGGTAAAGTAGTCTAAAAATAGACCACTGTCTTCTGCTCAATGGATGACATCAGCGAATTGGCCAGACGGCTCACTCCGAAACGGAAAAGATCCTTGTTCATCCATTCGTTTCCAAGAATCGACTTCGCGATTGAATGGTAGCAAACCGCATCCTTTGATGTGGATATGCCTCCGGCTGCCTTAAAACCGACTTTTCTGCCGGTCTGCTCATAGAAAGCCTTGATGCACTCACACATAACATAGGCCGCCATAGGCGTGGCGTTGACGCTGACCTTTCCTGTGGAAGTCTTGATGAAATCAGCTCCTGCCTCCATCGCGATGAACGAGGCGGCGGCTATGTTTTCCGGGGTAACCAGAAGTCCGGTCTCGAGAATCACTTTCAAAGTGACCGCGCGTCCGACCTTTGAGGCCGCTTCGTCGACAGCCTTCCTGATTGTCCTGATTTCTTCTCCGGCAGCCTCATAGTCACCTGCCATAAACGCATTTAGAGCCAGCACGATGTCAATCTCATCGGCTCCGGCCCCGACAGCCATCTCACATTCCTTGACCTTGACCTCGATGAAACTCTGGGATGTGGGGAAGCAACCGGCCACGGCAGTCACCCGGACATCACCGCTGTCAAGATTCTCCCTGACCACAGAAGCGAAATTCGGGAACACGCATACAGAAGCCGGAAGCGGATACTCCGGGAAATCCTTCATAAAGGAATTGACCTTGCCGACAAGCTTCTTCACGGAAGCCGGAGTGTCCTCCGTATGAAGAGTCGTCAAATCCATAAACGACAGGCAGTTCCTGAGGACTTCAGGAGAAGCCACGCTGTCAATGTTGGCCGCTATCGCGTCCAGTCTTTTGCTGATCCGTTCCTTATCCGGAACGTAACCATACTTTGCGAACAAAGATTCCATACCAATATCTAAATTTCTAATATTCCAAGACGGCGCGGCCTATCCCCTTATCTGAACCTTGAAGCCCTCTTCAATCAACGGCCTAACAAGGTTTTCCATCTCTTCCACAGAAAACTTTTCCAGACCTTCTGCCGGAACTTCCCTGTCAATGGTATAGACCATCACCTCCCTTGGTTTAAGCTTTCTTACTATACTCATCCATCCCTCAAGCACCTCCGGAGAAGAGGAATCAAAGGACGGACACCGGAGAAACATTGTCTGAAGCACAAAATCTCCTCCAAACCGCATCAGATCCGACACCACATCCTCAACGTGATACTCTCCCTGAGGCTGGTTGATTCTTGCGGCAAGGGCATCGGTAGGAGCGTCAATCTTAAGGATGGGGTTATCCACCTTGGACAAGGCCTCGAATACCTCCTTTCTGAACACCCTAGTGGCGTTTGACAACACAGAGACCTTGGCACGAGGGAAATATTTGTCCCTCAAGGCAATAGTAATGTCAATGATTCTTGCGAAATCGGGATTCAAGGTAGGTTCCCCGTCTCCGGAGAAAGTTATGGAGTCTATCGGAATCCCCTGAACGGCGCATTCGGCCAGTTTCGCATCCAAAGCCGCCTGAAGCTCATCCGCGGACGGAAGCCTGCGGTCTCCCCGTCCGTCCTTGTTCCAGCCGCACTCGCAGTATATGCAATCGAAATTGCATAGTTTGCCTTTCGTCGGAAGCAGGTTGATTCCCAACGAAGCGCCAAGCCTTCTGGAATGGACAGGACCGAAAACAAGTTCTTCCCGCATCATAGCTAAACAATTCTGTATGAAGAGCTGTCCTTGGTCAGGCGACAATCCGGGCCAAGGTTGTCAATCACCACAAGACCTGGTTTCTTGCCGGTCTCGATGGAGCCGTATTCATTTTCCTTGGAAAGGAACTCCGCCCCGTTAAGACAGGCCCATTCAAGAAGCTCATTCATCTCCAGTTCAGGGAAAGCCTCCTGAAGACAGAACAATTCCCTTACGATGTCAAGATCGTCATTGCTGGAAAGCGAATCCGTACCGACCGTGATTTTCAAGCCATTGCGGCGCATCAGGGACACCGGAGGCAATGAGTTGTGTATGAATATGTTCGATTGCGGACAAAGCGCCACAAACGGATGGTTCATCACCTTTTTCACGGCATCTATTCCCTTCTGATCCATACATACCTCGTGGACAAGCAGGATATGCTCGTCGAACGGAGCCGGATGCACCTTTTCCAATCTGTCGATGAAATAGAGCAGGGATGATTCGCCGGTCACAGGAGGGACACTCATCCCGGCAGCCTTGCGATTGTCCCACATAGCTCCCCGCCCGTATTTCAGCATATCCTCCTCTTCCTCGCTCTCCTCCGAATGGTAGGACAGGAAACCGTACTTCAGACCTTCGGCGGACGCTGCGGTGACAAGCTCGGGACTCATTGTGTAACAAGCGTGCGGGGTCGGAGCGGCATCCAGTCCGAAAGAGTCCGCGACCGCCTTGAGCTTTCTGACTCCCTCAATCACCGAAGCGCAGTCCTCAGGCTCTGTTCCGAAAACCTCAAGGAAGGTTCTGGTGTACATCGGGGAATCTTTCTTGACGGCGAAAGTGTCGGTACAATTGCTGATGTCCGCCATAGCCGAGACTCCCCTCTTCCACATCAGATCCATCCAATGCCTGATGCATTCGAGTCTCTCGTCAAGGCTTTTGTTGTCACGGGAGGCATTGATCTGGTCTATGAACCCGGCCATCCCGGTCCCCTTGCGGAACGACTTCCACATATAGGACAGTTCCAGATGGCAGTGGGCGTTCACAAACCCAGGGACAATAGCCCCTTTTACGAAACGGGGTTCGGCCTCCGGCTCCGGACATTCACCGACCGAAAGCACAGTGCCGTCATCACCGTATTCGACATAACCGTTCCTGACAGGCTTTTTCCCGTCAAGAGCAAACACATATTCCGCCGCTATTCTATTCATTCTCAACAAGTGTCAACTTATTCCACATAAACCGGCCACCACTTGCGTCGCCCCCGTTACAGCGAAACCGGACTAATTCTCGACCTTTAATAATTCCGGAGACAGGCTCAATTTCCTGACGGACTTGTCCGGAATGACCATAAGCTCCGGCTCCAAGACCACGATTGGAGAAGAAAACCGCTTCATCATCGTGACGGATGACGAATCTCTTTTCACGGTAGTGTCCCGGATGACAAGCCGAGGGCCGTGATACATCGTGTCCTCAATCACCGGAACAGGCCTATAAACTTCAAAGGTATCCTTCACGAATTCGACCCTGTCAGTCATCGCATCAGCCTCGAACACATCCATAAAAGAAGTGAACGGCTTGGCTTTCACTGATTTCAAGGCCCTGGCTATCGAGTCTGCCCTATGCCTAAGCCTGTCCTCCCTGACTATTTCGGCATTGATGGTCTCCAGTTCCCTCCGTATGTCTTTCTCAACCCGCTCCAGCATATCAGCATAACGCTTAGGGTCTTTCAGATAATAGCCGACACTTTTCTGATAGTCCTCGGTAGTGAAACCGTACTTCTCGAAAATAGGTTCATAGAACCACGAAGTGTCAGCCATATCCCCCTTGTCCGGGTTCTCGGCAAGCCATTGGTCGGCAAGCAGCATCTCACGATAGATTCTCTCCATCTTGCCCACTGGGATGACGCGCCCCCCGCGTTCGCAGGACACGACAGCCAAAACAGCAATGGCCAGTGGAAGAAGTATCTTGAGCGCCCCTTTCATTCCTCTATCTCAATGTTGCTCCGTACTCGTTCTGGAAAGTGGAGAGAATCTTCTTCATTATCCGCTCCACATCCTCGTCCGTCAACGTCTTCTCCGGATCCTGAAGGACAAATCCCAAAGCGTACTGCTTCTTGCCCTCAGGAATCTTGTCGCCGCGGTAGACATCGAAAAGTGTGACCTGCTTGAGAAGTTTCTTGCCGGCCTTGACCGCGCTTCTGTAAAGATCGGAGTAGTTTACGCTCTCGTCGAGCAATAACGCAAGGTCTCTTCTGACCTCAGGGAACTTAGGCATCTCCTTGAAGGCCACCTTGTCCCTCTTGACAAGCTGGAACAGGGTGTTCCAGTTGATCTCGGCCGCAAAGACAGGCTGGCGGATGCCGAACCTCTTGGCGAGCGCCGGAGCGACAGTACCCACAACCGCAAGCGGAAGATGCTGTCCAGGCAAGGCATACGCGACACCCTCACTGAATATGTCAGCAGGAGCCGTCGTTGCCTCCATCTGGTAAAGATTGGCGCCGAACCGCCTCAGGAGAAGATCCACATAACCCTTCAGCTCGAAGAAACTGCTCTTGCCCGGCTGGAGATTCCAGGACTTTTCCGGAGTACCGGTGACAAACATCGAGAAAGCCGGATGCTCCTCGTAGGAGGCCAGCGTCTTGCCGTCCTTTTCCGGATCACGGCTGTAAACCGAGCCATATTCAAAGAGCTTCATCGAGGAAATCTGACGGTTAAGGTTGTAGGCCACAACCTCAAGACCGCTGAATATCAGAGTCTGCCTCATCACATTGAGATCCGAGCTTAAAGGATTGACAATCGCCACGCTCCTCTCCTCCGGATAGGTAGCAAGTCCCTTGTAGTAGGATCCCTTGGTGAGGGAATTGTTCATAATCTCAACGAATCCGTTGGCTGACAAGAAGTTGGAAATTCCGTTGCGTATCGCCTCTGGCTCAGGTGAAGGGGTGGCGTTGACGGACATCTTCATATGCTGAGGAAGGTCGATGTTGTTGTAGCCGTAGATTCGCAGAATCTCCTCGACCACATCACATTCCCTTGTCACGTCAATCATATACGAAGGAGCGGCGACTTTGGCTCCGTTCCCGCGCTTCTCGATGAACTCGTAGGTGAGGGCCGAGAGTATCCTCTCAATTGTGTCGTGCCCTATCTTCTTGCCGATAAACCTTTCGATGCGGTCGTAATCAAGGTCAATGACCTTCTTCTCAATCTTGGACGGGTAGAACTCCTCGATCCCGCCGACAATCTCTCCGCCGGCCACCTCCCTGATAAGAAGGGCGGCGCGCTTGGCGGCATATTCATTGATTCCGGGATCGGCTCCCCTCTCGTAGCGGAAAGAGGCGTCGGTCTGAAGCGTGTGCCTCTTGGATGTCTTACGGATGGAGCCCGGGTCAAAATAGGCGCTCTCGACGAAGACATTCACGGTCTCGCCAGTCACACCTGAGTCAACGCCTCCGAAGACTCCGGCTATGCACATAGGGCCGTCAGCATTGGCGATTACGATGTCATCCGCGGAAAGTTTCCTCTCCGCCTCGTCCAGAGTGACGATCTTCTCACCCTCGGAGGCTCTTCTGACAATCACCTTGCCGCCGCTGATCTTGTCGGCGTCGAAAGTGTGGAGAGGCTGGCCAAGCTCGAAAAGGATGAAATTGGACACATCCACCACATTGTCGATAGGACGCAATCCAATAGACATCAGCTTTTTCTGAAGCCATTCCGGAGACGGGCCGACCTTCACTCCCTTGATGGTGATTCCGCAATAACGGGGAGCCGCGGACGGATCCTGAACCTCCACAGGTATTCCCTTGCCCTCACCCGGCTTCCAGGCATCCACAGACGGATAATTGAAGGAACAAGGAATATTGTTGAGCGTCATCCAGGCATAGAGGTCACGGGCCACTCCGATGTGCGAGGCGGCATCAACCCTGTTGGCAGTGATTTCATATTCAATGACGGCCTCGGTCTTGAGATGGAGATACTCCTTGGCGGAAGTTCCGACCGGGGCGTCGGCAGGGAGAACCTTGATGCCGGCGTGGTCGTTGCCGATTCCGAGTTCGTCCTCGGCACAGATCATTCCGAATGACTCCACACCGCGGATCTTGGATTTCTTGATTTTGAAATCGCCCGGGAGCACAGAACCGATTCTGGCGAAGAGAACCTTCTGTCCCGCAGCGACATTAGGGGCGCCGCATACAACGGTAAGAGGCTCACCCGTACCGTCATCCACCTTTGTGACGTGAAGGTGATCCGAATCAGGATGCGCCTCGCACTCAAGCACTTCAGCGACCACCACTCCGGCGAGTCCGCCCGGAATCTCCTCCTGTTCCTCCACCGAGTCAACCTCGATGCCGACGGCTGTCATTGCCTCCGCTATCTGCTGCGGAGTGAGGTCGGACACGAGATAATCCTTTAGCCAATTGTAAGAAAGCTTCATATTTCCAATGTTTTATTTGTCTATATCTTCACGTGAGAACAACGAGCCCACGAATTCCTTTTTGTCAAAAGGCTTGAGGTCGTCTATTCCCTCGCCTATTCCGATGAATTTGACCGGCACCTTCAACTGGTCAACGATTCCGATGACCACCCCGCCCTTGGCCGTGCCGTCAAGCTTGGTGATGGCCAAAGAAGTGATGTCTGTCGCCTTGGAGAACTCCTTGGCCTGCTGGTAGGCGTTCTGGCCAGTGGATGCGTCAAGCACAAGAAGCACCTCGTTCGGAGCGTCAGGAATCACCTTCCGCATCACATTGCGGATTTTGGTCAGCTCGTTCATCAAGTCAACCCTGTTATGGAGTCTGCCGGCGGTGTCGATAAGAACCACGTCCACACCCTTGGCCACAGCCGACTTGACCGTGTCAAAAGCCACCGAGGCCGGATCGGAACCCATTCCCTGCTTGACTATCTCCACGCCCGCGCGCTCGGCCCAAATCTGTATCTGATCTACAGCAGCGGCTCTGAAAGTGTCGGCCGCTCCTATCATAACTTTCTTGCCCATAGCCTTATAGCGTGCAGCAAGCTTACCGATGGTCGTGGTCTTTCCCACGCCGTTCACTCCTACCACCATAACGACAAGAGGCTTCTTCGTCAAATCAAAAGGCTCTTTTGGAGACTCCTCCCCGTCAACATTCAGAAGAGACCCGATTTCATCCCTGAGCATAGCCACCAGCTCGTCAAAGGACATATACTTGTCCCTGCCGACCCTTTCCTCAAGGCTATCGACAATCTTGAGGGTAGTGTCCACTCCCATATCCGAAGCCACAAGCGCCTCCTCTATAGCGTCAAGAACCGTGTCATCAACCTTGGACTTGCCCATAATGGACCTGGAAAGCCTCTGGAAGAAGCCCTCCTTAGTCTTCTTGACTCCTCTGTCAAACAATCCCATAACTTCTTGTTTTATATCTTACAAATTTAGTGAAAACCGAGTGCAATACGAAATTTATTTAGAAGCTGCCCAAAATTGTTTTACGGAGTCAGTCATACGGGATTTCAGGAGGGCCGTTTCATTCCACGCAGAGGTTCCTTACCGTCGGCAAACCGTCTGAGAGATAAAAGGGAACGTCCGGGCACACTCGAGACAGGACTGATTTTTGCAGTAAAAAACAGTCTTTTACAGAGACGCTACGCAAAATACATAACAACAAACATAATAATCTATGAAACGTAATCTACAAAAAACACTTGGCGCTATCGCAGCGGTGATGCTTGCATTCACCTGTCAGGAATCTTTTTGCCAGACGGTCAAAGACGCAAGCGACAAGACAATCGGCTATGTCCAATCAGACGGAAGGGTCCAGGACGGCTCACACCGGACAATCGGGTACATCAAGTCTGACGGCACAATCCAGAACTCTTCACACAAGACAGTCGCCAGACTGAAAAGCGACGGTACGGTACAGGACGCTTCCTACAAGACAATCGGAGAAATCAAAAGCGACGGCACGGTCCGCGGCAAGGGAGGCAAAGTTCTCGGCTATGTAAAGGATGGAGGCAAAGTAGAGGACTCATCCCATCGCACCATTGGGCGAGTGTCAGGCATTCCTAAGAAAAAGGCCGCAATCTATTTCTTCTTCAATTTTTTCAAGTCTTAGCGGATGACTAATAATCGCAGGAAATAGCAGAAGCGGCATCGGGGGAACCCTTACCCGTCCCCCCCCCAGGGGCTGTCACGCAAATGACTGGAGTTGAATAAGAAGAGAGAGTGGATGGCTAAAAATTGCATTTTAGCCATCCACTCTCTAAATCTATAGTATTTACGGAAACTACTTCTTGTCCGTAAAGAAATCCTTGGTCTTTTCAGCCTCGACGAAAAGCTCAGTGAAAACGTAAGCTCCTGTCTTTGGTGACTTGTCCATACGGATGCACTTCACCATACTCTTTGCGCCAGCCTTGGCGGCGAATGTAGCGACTGCTTTCTTTGCCATAGTCTATATCTCCAAATTTACTTGATTTCACGATGAACAGTCACCTTGTGGAGGTAAGGATTGTACTTCTTGCGCTCCAGACGCTCAGGCGTGTTCTTCTTGTTCTTGGTCGTGATGTACCTTGAGATTCCCGGCACACCGCTTGCTTTCTGCTCTGTGCATTCAAGGATGACCTGCACCCTGTTTCCTTTTGCTTTCTTTGCCATAACTCAATAGATTTTAAACAAGGCCGACATATCCTTTAGCCTGAGCCTCTTTGAGAGCGGCGTCAAGGCCTTTCTTCTCGATGGTTCTCATTCCCTTGCAGGAAACCTTCAGTGTGATGAACCTCTGCTCAGCCTCTGACCAGAATTTCTTGGTCTTAAGGTTGAGGGCGAACTCGCGCTTGGTGCGAAGCTTTGAGTGAGCGACATTGTTGCCGATCATTCTCTTTCGTCCTGTGATTTGACAAACTTTTGCCATAATATTTTACTTTTTTATTGATTCAAAACAAATTGCGGGGCTGCAAATTTCGCTCTAAATTTTCAGAATCGCAAATAATTCAGACAAATTTGAAGAATCTGCGCCACCGGATATTATTAGGGAACTTACGACCCGCATCCGTAGACAGCCAGATCAAAGCCGGCCTTCCGACGATGTGGTCTTCAGGAACGAATCCCCAGTACCTTGAGTCAAGGGAATTGTGCCTGTTGTCTCCCATCATAAAATAGTAGTCCATTTCAAAAGTGTAACTTGAAGTCTCCTTCCCGTCGATGAATATCCTTCCGTCGCTCCCGACCTTAAGGTCGTGTCCTTCGTAAACGGAGATAATCCTTTCGTAAAGCGGAAGGTTTTCCTCCGTCAGGCTCACCGTCACTCCTTTCTCAGGAATCCAAAGCGGGCCGTAATGGTCACGTGTCCACTTGAAATTCTCCGTGAACGGGAAAAGGCTGAGATAGGAGTCCGGATAATCCGGAGGATAGACATCCAGATTCGGTTCCACACTAACGACCGACTTGATCTTTCCGACCTCCTCAAGCATACTCTGTGTCAGAGGCATAGCCGGATAACCCGGAAGACTGCCATCAAAATAGAGCTCTTTTAGATTGAGACCCATATTCTCGAGAGTCCTTGAGTTGATCTTGCCGCCGGTTGTGACTACCGAATAGGAAAGCTGTATTCCCGGATAGACCTCCTGCTTCTCGCCGTTGATGAAGACAAGGCCGTCGATGACAGAGAGAGAGTCGCCCGGAACGGCCACGCATCTCTTGACATAGTGATCTTTCTTGTCTACAGGACGGACCTTTAGCGGGCCGCCGTTGGCGACAGCGAAGTCTTTGCCGGCCTTTCTGACCCAAGAGTAGTAATCCTCGGACGGGAAACGGGAAAGAACCGTGTCACCATCTGGGAAGTTGAACACCACGTAATCCCCTCTTCTGACATTCCTGAAGCCCTTAAGACGACGGTAGTCATTCTGTATCAAGGTCGAATACGACTCTTTGCCGAAGATGACATTGTGCGTGAAAGGGATGGTAAGCGGAGTCTGGGGAACCTTGGGACCGAAAGTCATTTTGCTGACGAAGAGATGATCTCCCGTAAAGAGGGAGCTCTCCATCGAGGATGAAGGAATCTTGAAGGCCTGAAAAAAGAATATGTTGATGAACGTCACGACAACGACTGCGAATATTATGGCGTCAAGCCAATCGAGCAATGCGTTGCGTTTCTCCCCCTCCTTGTACTCCTTCTTCCAGAACAACCACTTAACCTTACGGGTTATGTGATGGTCAAAGATGACGGCAAGGCCGAAGAGCCACCAATAATTTCCAAGCCAGATCACCCACAGCACATAGAGAACGGACCAGAAGCCCATCCTTACCCATCTGTTGTGGTATGTTTCCCTCAAGCTCACTTTCCAGACACTATTTTACAGAATTGACGATTGCTTCGAACGCCTGTGGATTGTTCATAGCGAGGTCAGCGAGAACCTTACGGTTAAGACCGATGTTCTGCTTGGCGAGCTTGCCCATAAACTGGGAGTAAGAGATGCCGTACTGACGGGCGGCGGCATTGATTCTCTGAATCCAGAGGGCACGGAAAGTACGCTTCTTGGCCTTGCGGTCACGGTAGGCGTAGGTGAGACCTTTCTCGTAAGTGTTTTTCGCTACAGTCCAGACATTCTTTCTGGAAAGGAAATTACCGCGGGTTCTCTTAAGAATCTTCTTGCGGCGAGCCCTTGAGGCTACTGAATTTACTGATCTTGGCATAATTTGATCTTTTTCCGGAGGCAGTGACCGCCTGAAGGCGATGCTTTTCTACTGCGTTCCAAGTTAAACATTAAAAACTACAGGACCAGAAGCTCTTTTACCCTCTTGACATCATCCTGATGAACAAGAGTGAAGTGGTCAAGATTTCTCTTACGCTTCTTGGTCTTCTTTGTGAGGATGTGGCTGTGATAAGCGTGCTTCCTCTTGATTTTTCCCGATCCGGTAAGCGTGAAACGCTTTTTGGCACCGGAGTTGGTCTTAAGCTTTGCCATTGTTTTAAAAAATTAAACGTTAATATTGTACACCGCATCAAGCGGATTACTTTTTCTTTATCGGAGCTATCATCATCGTCATCCTTTTTCCCTCGAGGGCAGGCATATTCTCGGCGCGGCCATATTCCTCAAGCTCGACGGCGAATCTCAGAAGCTGCTTCTCTCCCTGCTCGGCGAACATAATCGAACGGCCACGGAAGAATATGGTGGCCTTCACCTTGGAGCCTTCCTCAAGGAACTCCTGAGCGTGCTTGAGCTTGAACTGGAAGTCGTGCTCGTCGGTGTTCGGGCCGAAGCGGATTTCCTTGATGACAATCTTGGAGGCGTTCTGCTTCATCTCCTTGGCTTTCTTTCTCTGCTGGTAGAGATACTTCTGATAGTCGAGGATCTTGCAGACAGGCGGGTCAGCCTTGGCGCTGATCTCAACGAGGTCAAGCTCCAGTTCGTCAGCCATCTTCAAAGCCTTGGAAATAGGGTAGATACCCGGCTCTGCGATGTTGTCTCCGACCAGACGGACCTGTGAGGCTGTGATTTCCTCGTTGATGTTCAGCTCATCATCCGCCTTCTGACGGACAAAAGGGCGAGGGCCGCGTCCCGCAGGCTTAGGTCCTGTGCTTGGTCTGAATCCGGTGGCCGGTCTTGGACCTCCGTAGTGTGGTTTCGGCTTGTAAGGCATTCTGCTCTGTTTAAAACTCTCCTTAATAATTATACATTAACCGCGGACTCTTCACTACTCCAGTTCCTTGGCCATTTCGGCCTTGAACCAGACGATAAAGTCGTCCACTTTCATAGTGCCGGCATCGGCTCCGTCCCTTCTTACCGAGACTGTGCCGTCCGCAACTTCCTTTTCTCCCACGATGACGAGCACCGGAACCCTGAGCTGGGAAATCTCGCGGATTCTCTTGCCGAGAGTCTCGTTCCTGTCATCCAAAGAAGTGCGAATATCGGAATTATTCAGCAAACCGCAAACTTTTTTTGCATATTCCGCATATTTCTCGCTGACAGGAAGCACTTTGATCTGATCCGGGCTGAGCCAGAGAGGGAGATGTCCGCCTGTGTGCTCGAGGAGAACCGCGGTGAATCTTTCTATCGATCCGAACGGAGCGCGGTGAATCATAATCGGACGCTTCTTGCCGCCGTCCGCATCGGTATATTCAAGCTGGAACCTCTCAGGCAGGTTGTAGTCAACCTGGATTGTGCCGAGCTGCCACTTTCTTCCGATGGCATCCTTGACCATAAAGTCAAGCTTCGGGCCGTAGAACGCGGCCTCGCCGTATTCGACAACGGTCTTGAGTCCTTTCTCAGCGGCAGCCTCGATAATGGCGTTCTCAGCCTTGTCCCAGTTCTCGTCGCTTCCGATGTACTTCGCCTTGTTGTCAGGATCCCTGAGGGACACCTGGGCAGTGTACTTGTCGAACTTGAATATCCTGAACACATAAAGAATCAGGTCGATGACTTTCTCGAACTCACCTTTGAGCTGGTCTGGGGTCACGAACATATGGGCGTCATCCTGAGTGAAGGAGCGCACCCTGGTAAGTCCGTGAAGCTCACCGCTCTGCTCGTAGCGATAGACGGTTCCGAACTCCGCAAGCCTCAAAGGAAGCTCCTTGTAGGATCTCGGTGACGAACGGAATATCTCGCAGTGATGAGGACAGTTCATCGGCTTCAGCATATATTCCTCACCCTCCTGAGGTGTGTGGATCGGCTGGAAGGAATCCTTGCCGTACTTGGCGTAGTGGCCGGATGTCACGTACAGATCCTTGCTTCCGATGTGCGGGGTCACAACCGGGAGGTAGCCATATTCTTTCTGCTTCCTGCGGAGGAAGCTCTCAAGCTCGTACCTCATCACGGAGCCTCTCGGCAGCCACAGAGGCAATCCGAGTCCGACCCGGGACGAGAACGTGAAAAGCTCCATCTCCTTGCCGAGCTTGCGGTGGTCGCGCTTCTTGGCCTCCTCGAGGAGAAGGAGATATTCGTCAAGCAAGGATTTCTTAGGGAATGTGATTCCGTAGATTCGGGTAAGCTGCTCGCGCTTCTCGTCACCGCGCCAATAGGCTCCGGCGATAGCGGTCAGCTTGACGGCCTTGATGACCTCCGTGTTGCGGAGATGAGGCCCGCGGCAAAGGTCGGTGAAATGGCCGTTGGTGTAGTAGGTGATGGTGCCGTCGGCAAGTTCGCCGATCAGTTCACACTTGTACTTGTCACCGGTCTCCTCGAAATGCTTCAGGGCATCGGCCTTGGACACGTCCTGACGGACGAAATCCTGCTTTTCGCGGGCCAGCTCAAGCATCTTTTTCTCAATTCTGGAGAAATCGGCGTCGGTGATCTGGCGGCCTCCGAGATCCACGTCATAGTAGAAACCGTTCTCGATGGCAGGTCCGATACCGAACTTGACTCCAGGGAATATGTCTTCGAGGGCCTCGGCCATCAAGTGAGATGACGAGTGCCAGAATACTCTTTTTCCTTCGTCGTCGTCCCATTTCAAGAGGACGATCGAGCTGTCTTCCTCGATCGGGCGGTTCAGGTCATAGGTGACACCCTTGCCGGCTGTCTTGTCCGCCGCCGGCTTGACCGAAACGGCAAGGACTTCCTCCGCAAGCCTCGGACTGATGCCCTTGGCTATCTCATACCCCGTCACGCCTTTCTCAAAGGCCCTGACACTACCGTCAGGAAATGTAATGTCAATCATACAAAAAACTAAAATAAATTGGTCTGACCAGTATTTACAGACCAAGTACTTGAACTTGGCCAGCCATATTATTAGCCAAGGGGCAAAGATACGAATAATTTTGCTAATTTTGCATAAAATTAAAGTACCAGAACAATGAAGAAAGAGTTCTCGTCCGGAATATCCTGGAACAGCGCGGCGGTCGCCGGCCTTCTGATGGCCTGCGCGACGATAGGCGCCGACTATATCACAACCCTGCCGGCCCGGCTCGGAGCCGGAGGAGTCCTCATCTCCTACCTGCTCAAATGCGCCAAGATAATAGCCTGCATCTACGTGTTCCGACTCCTGATGCTTCTATTTTACAACCGCTTCCGGACCGACTATGCGAAATTGCAGCGCTACGGTCTGAAGATCGCCCTGTTCTCCTCAATCCTTGTGGCGGGATTCTCCCTCGTCCAGATTCTCGTCATAAACCCGGACACAATGACCCAGATTATGCAGGAAGTCGGGAACACCTATCAGAATATGATGGATTCCAACACGATGGCCGTTATGGAGAAGATGATGACAAAGCTTCCGGCAATCACATTCTTCTCCTCACTGATATACTGCTACCTTTGGGGATGGATTCTTTCGACCACATTCGCAAGAAGGCTCTTCCCGCCCGATCTTTTCGGAGAGAGACCACAGGATGACAGCGGCAGCGACGGCAACAACAACCTTCAATAGTTATGGAATATTCAAAGGATCTTTCTATAATAATCCCTCTTCTGAACGAAGAGGAGTCTCTTCCGGAGCTTCTGGCGTGGCTCAGAAGCGTGATGAACGCGAACGGGTACGACTATGAAGTGCTCTTCATCGATGACGGAAGCACGGACGGCTCCTGGGCGAGAATCCAACGGTTCGCCAAGGAGGACAACCGGGTCAAAGGAATATCCTTCCGTCGCAACTACGGCAAGTCCGCGGCCCTTTACGAGGGCTTTGCCAAGGCCGGAGGGAGGGTGGTTGTGACGATGGACGCAGACCTTCAGGACTCGCCGGAAGAGATACCGGAAATGTACCGGATGATCACCGAGGAGGGTTACGACATAGTCTCGGGATGGAAGCAGCACCGCCAGGACAACAAACTGACAAAGAACCTGCCTTCCAAACTGTACAACGCGACCGCGCGGTGGATTACCGGAATCAAGCTGCACGATATGAACTGCGGACTGAAGGCCTACAGAAACGAGGTCGTCAAGAACGTGGAGGTCTATGGCGAGATGCACCGGTACATTCCTTACCTTGCGAAGAACGCCGGATTCAGCAGAATCACCGAAAAACCCGTACACCACCAGAAAAGGAAGTACGGGAAAAGCAAATTCGGGCTTGAGAGATTCGTCAACGGATTCCTCGACCTTCTGTCACTGTGGTTTCTCGGGACTTTCGGCAAGAAGCCGATGCACTTCTTCGGCTTCTCGGGGCTGCTGATGTTTCTGGCCGGCTTGGTGATGACAATCTGGATCATAGCCGCAAAGCTTGTCCATCAAGCCCAGGGCGCTTATTTCAGAGCCGTCACCGACCAGCCGTTGTTCTATCTTGCGATGATGGCCGTCGTCATAGGCGTGATGCTTTTCCTCGCCGGATTCGTCTGCGAGATGCTCTCGCGCAACTCGGCGGAAAGAAACCACTATAACATCAAGGACAGAATAGACTGAGAGGCACTCCCAAGAGCTTTTCTTAGAAGCTGTTTATGTGCCTCATAAACAGCTTCTAATACTCCAGGCTGAAATCATCCACCCAAAGAACCGAGTCCGGACTGCCGGTGAAATAGTCTCCAAGCATACTTGCCGCGCAGGAGACTATGATGTGCGTAGGACGGCGGGAAGTGGAGACATACTCCAAAGGAATCTCGATTCTGGTCCAGTCCATATCCTGTCCCGTGACAAATCTGCCGTAGGCGATGACATCCGGGCCGGACGGATCAAAGAATGTAGACTTGTCCGTGGTGTTGATTTCGACAGGACAGTCCTCGGTTCCGCCATATTTGCGGAAGTCCCAGGAGCCAAGGGCGACCCAGACTATTCCACGGTCATTATCTCCCACATTCACAACGTCGTCAGGCGGGTATTCGCCAAGGGTCTTCTGCTGTATCTTGCCGCTCTTGTACTTAAGCGAAAGCGTGACCTTCCTAGGACGCAGGGTGAACGGACGGCCTAAACGGATCTTGCCGCCTGACACACCGACATTCCCGACATATTCACCGGAGAATATGTTTCCTGCGGCGAATTTGATGACCACATACTGCGACTCCATCTTCAATGAATAGTCACCCTCGACTTTTTCGGTGCCGTCCACTTTGGTGATGGCATAGCTTGCTCCTACTGTCGTGGATCCCTTGTTGCCACTCCCCCACCACTTGGTGCGGAGGGTACTCTCATCGGACGAAGGGTCATAAAATGAAAGGTACTTGTCCGACTCGGCGTTCGAGAATGTCTCGAAACCGGAATTCGGCAGCTGAACGGCATCTTCTGTGGTAAACCTCAGCGTCCCGGAAGTATCATCTCCGCTATAGGCGACGCATTCATATTCAGTCAATGGCAGAAGTCCGTCAGCCGCCGCGCTGAAGTCACCTCCGTCGGAGACCACACCTCCGACCTCCTTCCAATCAGTCTCACCGACCTTCCTTATCCGGAAGCCATTGTCACGCCCCTCGATTCCGCTGGCCTTAAGCCAGGCCACTCCGGTCCAGACATCCGGTCTGGAGATGGACACCGAAGCCTCCACTTCCTCCACATACAATGTCCACACCTCACTTACATCGCGGTACGACACTGTCAGTTCCACCGGATTCTCAAAATTCCTTAGAGATTCGACAGCCGGGGAATATGTCGTCTGATCCTTCGGGCCGAGTTTTATCGATGACACGCTCAGACAGGTCAGTCCGATTCCGGAAGGAACACGCACGACAACTCTTCTGTTGGGCGCGTCGATCACAGAACCGCCGATCTGGCCGGAGACGGAAAAATACCGCTCTACCGGCTGCGTCGCCTTGATTGTCCAGACACATTCGCTCTGATAGGCCGAAAGCGTCACCGCCAGCGGCGATGTCAGGTCCTTTGTTCCCACCAGAGTTTCAGAGGATGTCACAGCCTCATCATTGAACGAGACTTCACGCACATTGACACTTCCGGCATCCGTGGTTTCCTCCAAAGTAAGGAGAACCTCACGGGAATCGGTGGAGATGGCCACTGACTTTGTTCCGTCGGCTTCAAGACGCGCGATGGCAGGGACAACCTCCGGATACGGGATGTCATTCCGGATGCACGAGGCAACCGAAAGAAGAGCTATCAATGACGGCAACGCAATTTTTCTCATAACCTAAATATGGAAACTCAATCCAAACGAAATATCCAGCACGTCGAGCATAAACCTGACCTTGGAGAAATCACGGGTTCCCACAACCTCTCCGTCCTTGTAGTAGTCAATGTGGTTGTAGGTCGCCCCTCCGATGCCTATCGACACGTGGGTGCTGACGCTGTTGGTAACAAAAATCATCAGACCCGGATGGACAGCCAGCCTCAGCTTGTCGGCAGTAGAATAGCTGTCAAGACTCTCCTCATTGTAAGAGAAGGAGGTACGAGTGCGGGAATATCCCAACGATACTTCCGTGAACACACCGATCCTCGACTTCCTGTCCAAAGCCGCGTAGGCCCTGTGGAACACTTCGGCCTGAATCGTGCGGGAATCAGCCCGTATGTCACTGAGAGAGACCGCCAGATCGTCGCTCAGCATCGAGAAGTCGGCATTGGAGACACCACCCTGAGCCGAGGAATACTTCGCCCGCAGACCCAAGGATCTGTTGTCTTTGTAAGTGTAGTCACAATAAGGAGCCAGCGTCAGCATCGAACCGTCAGCGTCCAAATGCTGGATCAGCATAAGATACTCGCTGTCAGTGCTGGTCAGATCAGCGTAGAAAAACTGCACTCCCGCCGAAAAGTCACCTTTCGGCATAAACAGTCTGTCCGGTCCCCGTTTCTCCGAGACCGAAAGGCTATCCCTCTCCGCCGCCTCAAGACCGAGGGCGGAGATCAGGACGGAAACTATCAACGCAAACTTTTTCACTGGCCTACAAGTAATAATAAAGGCTGAAACCGACCGCAAGCAGGTTCACCTTGAAATTAATGAATGAAAAACTCCTGCTCCCCTCGGCGACCTGATTGTGGATCTGGTCTGTCCAGTCGTAATGAAGCCCCATCATATTCACGCTTACATCGATGGCAAGTTTGTCGGTGACAAAAGCCATAAAGCCCGGACAGACATTGATTCCAAGGGAGTTGGATGTCTCATACGAGGCGTTCACCTTGTTGCCGTGACCGTCAAGAACCTTTCCCTGGCCGTAGGAATAGGCCAGCTGCAACTCGTTGAAAAGCCCTATGCGCTTCAAGGAACCGACCGGAATATAATAACGTCCAATTCCCTGAATCTCAAAGGAGTGGCTAATCTTATGGAAGTCAGAGACTTCAAGATTGATGTCATCAAAATCCATCTTGGCGGAATCCAGCCGGAGCATATTCCTTTTGTAGCCGGCTCTGATTCCCAGTCCGAGATTGTCCTTGACCATATAGCAGAATGCCGGACTTACGGAAATCGTGTAACCGGCCGAATTGATGCCGTTGACCACCAGAAGGCGGGAGTTGTCGTTGTCGTGCAGCATATAGCTGGCGCCACCGCCCACCATCCACGTTCCCTTCCGGATGACGCAAGGCTGGGACGACAGGTCGATGCCCCTGTCCAGCTTCTGCCCCTCGGCCGCGTACGACACGAGGAGCGGAAGCAGTACCGCAAGCGATCTGAACAGAAGCCGTGCCATTACTCGTAGAGAAGTTCCATTCCGTCAAGCCAGAGCTTGCTGTCATCATAGCCGGAGAAATAGTCTCCGTACATACTGGCCGCGCAGCTGATTATGATGTGGGTAGGATAGGTACTGGTATTTCTGTAATCAATAGGCACCGTCACCTGAATCCAATCCGTGGCCGGGTTGGTGCCGTCCGAAGAGACTATCTTCTCACCGAAGGCTATCGTGGATGCGTCCGTGCTGAAATCCACGAAGGTGCTTGGGTCGGTAGTGTCGAACAAGACCGGACTCTCGGCGTCTCCGCCGTATTTCCTGAAATCCCAGTTACCCAGGGCAATCCTGATGGAAGCCTTGTCGTAATTGCCTTTCTTTCCGTCCTCAGGGACATTGCTTGACTCGCGGTTGATGACTCCACCGGAATATTTCATCCAGAAACGGAGCGAAGTAGGCCTTGCCGTGAAAGGTCTTCCGAAATATACCGTACCGCCTGAAGTGCCGATAAGCTCTCCGAAACGACCGCTGAAAAGGTTGCCGGCGGCGAATTTGACCACGACATAGCGGGACTGAAGGCAAACGGACTGCGAACCTTCCCTGTAAGAGGACTGGTCAGGGTAGCAGATGACCGAGCTTGATCCCACAAGGGTGGCTCCGGAGTTACCATTGCCCCACCACTTGGTCTGAAGGGTGGCATCGGAAGACGACGGATCATAGAATGAAGGATACTTCTCGCTTTCGTCGTTTGAAGTAGTCTCGAATCCTCCGTTAGGCACAGCGACTGCCTTGTCCGTCGTGATATCATTCTGGGCAGGAAGGATCTCCTCCTCACCGGACTCCAGAGAGGTCAGCACCAGCCTGTATTCATAGGTGGTCGAAGGGGACAGCTTGGCTATTTCTGCGCTGAACGTGCCCTCGGACTCCCTCACGGAAGCCACACGCCTCCACTCTCCGGTTCCTTTCTCACGAACCTCGAACCAGACTTTATCCTTGTCGTACTGCGCCTCGTCAACATCGGCGTGAGCCGTGAAATGCCCGGCCCAGACCTCATATTTGGCGGAACGGGCTATTCCGGTCGAAGAACCCTCGAAGATGATGTCATCGTAGATGTTGTTGGTAGAGTCATCCACAAGCAGTTCGAAGGCCAGCAGACCGTCCTTCTCCGTGTACTTGAGAGAGAGCCTGTACCTTTTGCCCCCTTCCACGGACTTGATCTCACCCGACTTTGTGAACGGGCTTCCGTCCTTCTTGAGCGTTCCCTCGAACTTCCAGTAAAGGGAAGGCTCGAAGCCGGAGGCGATGAAATAGCCGTCCTTACCGCTCTCGGATGCATTATACACAAGGTTGCCGGAGGCATCACCAAGACTGACAGTACACTTATAGCCGGACTCGAACACATCGGCCACAGTCTGGTCAAAGGTGACATTGGAAATCACATTGCAGACCTTGGCCGTGACAGTGACATTGCCGGACACTCCGGCCTGCACTGTCACATTTGACGAACCTTTGTAGCTTTTCTGCTCCCAGGAGGCGGCGGCAGGGCTTTCCTTCGCGATCTCTCCCGCCACGACATCGACACGATAATCGTCGGCCGGAAGATAAACGGACGCAGGCATCTGCGAATATACATACTCACGCACCTTGCCGGAAAAATCGCCTTTGTAGATGCTGATTCTTGCGGAAGAAAGCAGTTCCTCCTGAGTCATCGACGCCTTTGTGGCAGGCTCTCCCATTCTGATGTCAAGGGTGAACGCACCCTTTCCGGAAGGAGTCTCGTCGTAGTTGGCGCAGGCTCCCAAGGCGATTGCGGAGAGAGCCAATGTTATGATTGTTAGTTTATTTCGCATATTCAAACCTCCTAAAGTACCTCAAGCGTGATTGGAATGCTCTTGCGGCATCCCTTGTTGTCAATCACGTTCATCGTGAAAGTGTGCCTTCCCTTGAAAGCCAGAAGAGGAGTCTGGGCGCCGGAAAGGTCGAACTCGATTTCCGTCTTGCCCGCAAGCTCGGCTCCGTGAGGGAAAGGAACAATGTCGAACACACCCAAAGCGGCGTCGGACGGGTTGATGAGATCAAGAGTGGTTCCACCGACCGTGTTGACCGAATTGATGAAATCAGTGTTGGTGGAAGCGATGTCAACCGTGAACTTACGGACTCCGTTAGGGACTTTAGCTGTCATCGTCAACGGGAACGCACCTTCGGAAGGCACGGTCACCGTGTTGGTGATATCGTAGGAGCTTGTGCTTATAAGCTCGATTCCGCCGTCTCCCGCCGGAGCGTCAGGATCGTACCCGTCTCCTTCCTCGCTGGCCGTCACATCATTGTCAAGCTCCGCGTCCTCAACCAGTCCATCGATCTCCACGGAGAACGAAGCGTTGCCGGAAGCGTCCACTTTCTTGAGGATGGTGACCACGTGCCAGTCACGGGCCTTCACATTGGTGATGGTCGCGCGCATTCTCTGAATCTTTCCGTCAACCGAGCCCTTGAAAACCAATGAGATAGTCGCATCGCCGCTGTTTACGGCGAAATAGCCCTGCCTGCGGTCATAGTTCGGCGAGCCGGTCGAGTAGTCAATCTTGTACTCCAAAGGATAGCCTGCTGCCAGTTCCACAGTGGTCGCACCCTCGCCGGTCACGGATTTGAGGAAATCATCGTTATATCCGACTGTGACAACCGCCTGAAGAAGAGTGCAGGTGATTGAGCCGAGTGTCGTGGTTACCCCTGCCTTGATGGAGAAACTCTTGGTCGCTCCATAGACAGGTGCGGTGAATTTGGCCTTAGGCACATCAGAGCTGGTGGAGCGGGCTTCCAGGCTGTAGTCCCCGGCAGGGAGAGAAACGCTTTCCGCGGAACGTACTTCCTGATAGGTCTTCTGCCATACAAGCTTTCCCGCGTTGTCGTAAAGGAAAAGGACATAATCATCGCTTGCGGCTTCAGCGCGGGTAGTCACCTTGTGAAGCTCATCGGACACCTCCAGCGACAATCCCTCAAAGGAAAGCACGCCGCTCTTGTCCTTGCCTCCGTAATTGAAATTGTCCTTATCGCAGGACACCGCCAGAACCATAATGGCGGCAAAGAATATGTAAGCTATCTTTTTCATCATTGTCAGTCGTTAAGATCAACATCAGTCAGCTCGACATCCTCGACAGTCTCGTCAAAAGAGATGCTGATCGAGTTACCTCCGACATTCGAGACATCGAACTTGAGCGTGTAGCAGGTTTTCGGAGAAAGGGATTTGTATTCTTTGGAAAAGCTCTGGTTACCGCCTCCCTGATTCGTCAGCGTGCCTGACACGGTTATCGTGTAGGCATCAACGAAAGCAGCCCTGGTCTCACCCTTAGGGAAAGCTATGGAAGTGCCTCCTCCGGTCTTCACAGTAAACGAATAATCAGTGTAATAAGCCTTGAACGCATCACTGCATTCCACCTTGACGATAGAGTTGGAGAGAGAGACCGGGATGGACACAGACGCGGTGCCGCCTCCGGTGACAGAGAATGTCTTTGTCCCGGCGAAGCAAGGCTTTCCGAAACCTTCGTCGGTGGTGGATCCATATGTGGCCTTCACCGAATAGTTGCCGGCCTTCAGCGCGGTCGATGTGTTGTAGCCCTCGAGGAGTCCGTTATAGACCTCGTCTTCGTCGGCGTTTGTAAGGACGATGGTGAACTTGCCGGTCTGAGGAAGGGTGGTGTAGTCAGCCACATTGCTTCTTGTAGCCTCAGCCACCTGTCCGTCAGCGTCAAGAAGGAACGTGACCCGGCCTTCAAGACTCTCACCGTCCTGCCTTGAACACGACACAGACAGAACCGCCAGCGCCGTCATTCCAAGGATGAAGTTTCTGATTCTCATATTAAATAATTTACTTTGTGATTTTTACTTTTATGTTGTCGATGTAAAGCCAGCAGGTATTGTTTGATGTCCCCGCCTTATGCTCCGGAGTCGTCCGCCAGCTTATACGCATAGGTGCCTTGACATTCGTCAGCCTCGCGCTGTAGCTATGGCCGATGTTAGTGTAGGAACCGCCTGTCTCATTCACTATGAAGCTGTCCTGGAAATCGCCGGTGTCGTCACCGCTCTTAAGATTATCCGGAGTTGTGATGTAACCGATATGTACAGTCTGGCTTATATCCGGAGCCGAAACTATAAAACCATAGCCATCCCTGTCCATAGAATAGTCAAAGCTGACATCCAGCCCCACGGCCACTCCTTCTTTCAGGCCTGACAGGAACGGCGAGTCTGCTCTCGCAGGATAATCGGCGGATGTCTCCCTTCGGCAGGCCAGCCTCAATGAGGTTCCGGCTTCTGTTCCGAATCGTGCCGCGCTCCAGCCGTTCAGGAAAGACACAGGACTCCTCGAGCCGGGATTAGACTGTGAATACCCATCATACGAGCTGATTCCCTCCACACCGCTGAAGTCCTCGAAGAACAGATATGGGCAATCCAACGAGCAGACGGCGCTTGACACGGACGAAAGATCCGCAATCGTAAGCACCTGTGACACGATGGCGCTCTCCGACTCATAGACAACTGTCAACTCCTTGGATGACAAAGTCTTGAAAGCCTCACCGTCCTTGGTCTCAAGCACGAATGTGTCTCCGACCAGCACCGTTCCGTCGTGCTTTCCCGTAAACTCAAGCACGTTGGATGCGGATCCCGGCCAGTTGGTTCCTTTCGGCAAGGAAAGCCTTATGCTCTGAGGATCCTCGCCAAGATTGTTCGAGGCGAGAGTGAATTTCAGTTTGAAGAGAGCATTGACATTCGTGAACCTGAGCGGGACAGGGGTAAGATGACCCGCAGAGAAAGTCCTTCCCGTAAGCGGAACAGGATTCAGCTCTGCCCACTTGCTCTCCGAATATACGGTCGCCTCCATCCTGTCTGATGAAGTGTAAGCCACTGATGGAGGGAATATTCCGGCCACTGCGAATCCATATTCGTCCAAAGGCTCAGCCAAATCCAGAACAACGGCGTTTGAACCTTCCTCAAGCGCCGCCGATGCCGGATCTGTCACATCGACGACAACCTTGCCGACGGATGGACGCGGCATAGAGAACTCGATTCTTGTCACAGGCTCGCCAAGATAGTTCTTCCCTTCAGGAATATAGAACCGGAGGTAGTGCAGCAGATGCTTCATCCTGACACTCACCGATGAGGCCGGAGAAATCGGGGACGCCTCCTCTATCGGAGACAGTGCCGGGCCGGAAACCGGCTCTGCGACGATGATGTCCACTCCGTCCGAGGCGGCGCCATCCTGAACAGCCGGAACAGTGAACCTTGCGACCGTGCCGTCCTTGGATTCAGGCGACGGATAGGCGACATAGTATGAATATGTTCCCTCATCCATCGGAGACGGGAGCGTGGACGTGAAATAGGCCAAAGACCGGTTCGCTCCGGCGGCCATCAGGCTGAACGGCTGGCCGTCAAGCGCATAGCTTCCGGACGAAGACCTTGCCCAGACCGCCACGGCATCGCCGTCGTTCCATTCGAATTGTTTGTTCTCCACATTATAGGATGTCCTTGTCGGAGAACCTTCGCCTACGGCTATGGCGACCCTGACCGGCGAATCCGCAGCATCTGACGCCAATCGGCCATAGTCTCCGCATCCGCAAAGACAGCCTCCCGCAAAAACGAGGATAATGTTCAGTTTATCTTTCAAACGCACTGTTCTCAACTTTGATGGCAGGCTTCCCCACCTACACTACATTCTGCAAAAGTAACTCTTTTTAATAATATACAAAAATGCCCACCGGCGCGCCCGTCACTCAAGAAGCCCCCTGACCAACGGTTCCAGATCCTGCAACGCATCTCTGGCAATAATCGTCCCGTCCGGCGCAAGTAACAGATAGGTAGGAACATAGGTGACTCCGTAAAGTTCGGCGGCCGCCCCTTCTGTCCCTAAGATGTTCTTCCACGTCAGCCCGGCTTCCGCTATCGTCCTTTGCGACAGTCCGGCGTTTTCCCAGACCGGGATCCCGACTATGTCGAAGGACTCTCCTCCAAGTTCTTCATACAATCCGCGTATGTGAGGGAAGGCACGGCGGCAGGGTCCGCAAGAGGTTGACCAGAAGTCAAGGAGAATATACTTTCCCTTGCCTGCGAAATCCGAAAGCCTTACCGCGTTCCCATCCGGGCCGATTCCTCCGAAATCCCGGAACTTCATCCCGACAGACGAAAGGTACGCTGCCTCGATTTCTTTCCGCAGCCTGGAGGTGCGAGGCTCCGCAAGCATATTCGGAGCCAATGAGCCCGCAAGGTCAAAAATGGTCTTGGGATCCGTGCTCCAGTTTGACAGGAAGAGAAGGGCGACATATCCCACCGCATTGTCACGGTTATGGGCTATCACCCTTTTATATTCATCAATCATCAAAGTGCTGTCCCTGAAGTGCGTCCTTCTGAACTCCACCAATGAGTCTATACACTCGCTCAGGGAATTCTCACGGTCACTTTTCACAGCATAGCGCCCGTCCGGCCGTCTGCCGATGGTCAAGACGCCGCCTTCGGGGACAACTATCGTTTCCACATAGCCGCCGATGTGCACACTGTAGGATTTAGTGACATCCGTCGGCAATTCAACGCTGAACCGACCGTCCCTGACAGGCGCCACTACACTCTCACCGGCACGGTAAAAGAACGACACCTCCTTAGGTGCGTTCTCTTGCCCGAAGCTTCCCGAGACAACAGTCTTGTCCTGCGCCATCACTCCGACTCCGGACAAAACCCCTATGGCCAAAACGGCTAATTTATTCATTAACAATCAATTCATTTAGAGCCAGATGCCCATAATCCACCACCGCCACGGCCTACACAAACCGGCAGACGCTCACTTTCGCACCCCAAAAAGGCAAGCCGGTCCCCTGCCTTCCCCAAGATTGCGGACATCAATGGCCGGGCATTCCCTGCAACTATCGTACCTTTCCCCGTCACAGACCCAAGCCCGCAATAAAGGAATGCTATGAGACGTGCGGATGATCAAAGGGAAATGACTTCATCCGTAATATTACCTCCCCCCGAAGGCCGGGATGATGGCGCTCCCGAAGGCATAGCCAAAAACCCGGGGCGGCAGGGCGATTCGAATCCGCTCCGGGGGACAAGGATCTTTGAAATACTGGAATTGCCGTTAAGATATATATATTTCGGTTTGGATTTTGTGGAATCAAAGCCATAACTTATATTTGCGTAGTACAAGTGTAACATTATGAACAATATCGAAAAGCAACTGCAATACTACAAGAGCAACGAACAACTCCTGTTGAAAGAATACGAAGGTACTTTCGTTGTTATCTCAGACGATCTCAAAGTCGATGCCTTCGGCACAATGAAGGAGGCCTATGATTTTGGATGCGAACATTACGGACTCGGTAATTTCCTGCTTAAGGAGTGTCGGAAGAAAGATGTCCGCAAAGTCAGCATAATAACCCCAAGCGTGGTTGTCCTATGATAACAGCATACACACACCAATACGAATCTGTTCAAAGCAGGATCATAATTGACAGCCAGATCTCATTACCAAACACCGATCCGGAAAAAGGTATCGAGTTGAAAGCGTTATGGGACACAGGCGCAATGGTGACTTGCATATCCACTGACCTTGCCAATCTCTTAGGGCTAATGGCCATAGACGAGACAATGGTCGTGGGTGCGAACAACGAGCCTTTCAAAGTCCCAACCTTCTGCGTTCAGATCAAGATGGGAAGTTTTGTTCTCCCTATCCATAACGTGGTCGGACTTCCTATGGAAGGAAACGAGCATAGTATGATTATAGGAATGGACATCATCTCAAAAGGGGACCTATCAATCACGAACTACAGCGGAAGAACGGTCATATCTTTCAGGACACCATCGTTGGAAACGATTGACTATGTCAGTGAGATCGACCTTCAGAACAAATGTAACAAACTTCACGCTATCAACGTAAAGGCGAAGCGCCCCGACAAATGCGCCTGTGGAAGTGGTAAGGACTTCAAAAACTGCCACGGAAGCAGCGTCTATGCAAAAGCGAAGAAATAACTTATCCAACAAATGAATTAAGCGGCAATTCCAGTGTTTCGGAGTTGCCGCTTAATTTTGCTTTTATGGTAAGTACAGTCAAATACGTCGTCACGGCGACATATTACGCCATCGTTGACAGGTGGTGCTTCGACACGAAGGAGGAGGCCTGGGCGAAATACTCGGAGCTTCTTGTCAGCCGCCCGAAGTGGGAGGTCAAGGCTTGGAAAGAGGAGACTGTTCCGCAAGGGCAAGAATCGCCCGGTTGATGAGCTCGGTCTTGTTGCCCTCGTAGGATGAGAGGAACGCGTCCACCTCGGGCGTGGATTTGAAGGTGTAGGACTTGCCGTGGGCCTTGGGCTTGCGCCCCGCCCCGGACCGCGCGCCGCCCCAGGAAGGAGATTCGGAGGATGAAGACAATTTTTTTGTTTGCATACAGTTTTGTAATTTTGTGCAACCTACCAAAGGGGAGGCCGAGGGGTCGGCCTCCGCAGTTGGAATTAGATTGCGATTTCTATCGCGAATCTGATTTTCCAAATCTTAAAGATGAATTTGATGCTCATGTTTTTAAGACTTTGGTAGGTTTTTTCTTACTCCCTTTCAAGCGTTTCAGATTCCTCTTTCGCGGTTCTCCCTGAACCGCAATACAAAGATACGCATCCATCTTGAATTACACAGCTTTTTTCAAGTTATTTTTACTTTATTTTACTAAAAGTCAATGAGTAAAGAATTACTACTGGAGCAATTGGGAATCAACGGCACAAGAAAAAAAACCGCTCTGGTAAGACAATAAATAAAAATATAAAGAACACAAATATGGAAATCTGGGAGGAGTGATGGAAGACATTTCCCGATATGTCCTATACTCCAAGGATCAGGAGGTCGCGTTCCGGAAACGGTTCGCCGGTGTCATCGCCGCCAGACAGGCGGCCTACGTCAGATGGCTGCGCACCCTTCCTCTCCTGGAGTGGGTGGACTATCTCCAGCAGGTAGCTCCAAAGGACTGCGAGGCCGTCATCGGGCTAATCTGCGTCTGCATACAGGAGCGGCTGGTCGCCGTAACCTTCAGCCGCGACTACCGCAGGCTCCGACGAGACCCCGCCACCGACGAGGAAGTCGAGGCCGTTTTCGGGAAAAAGAAAAGGTAAAAAAATCGCCAAATAATTTGGACGATGATAGTATTTATACTATCTTTGCAGCAGTTAAAAAATGAGGGATGAAATACAATGAATTAATGAGACAACTAAAGAAGGCCGGGTGCTACGACACCGGAAGGCAACAGAGCGGACATCCGCTATGGTTCAGCCCCAAAACCGGAAAGGTGTTCAAGGTAAGCAACCACGGATCCGAAGAAGTAGCGACAGGAACTTTAGCACAAATCAAAAAGGCTGCGGGGATTTAATTCCCCGCACCTTCACAAATAAAATCACACGTTATTATGAGAAAGGTTAACGCAGTTATTGAAAAGGCCTCCGACGGGAACTACAGCATCTATATGAATGCTGATGATATGCCCTATCTTGTCACGGGGACAGGGAAAACAGTCAAGGAGGCAAAGAAGGTGTTCGAAGACGGCTATGAGGACATCAAGAAATACTACGAGGAGAAAGGTGAGCCGTTCGAGGAAGTGGAGTTCTGCTACCAGTACGACATACCATCGTTCCTTCAGGAATACGCCTACCTCATCACCTTGTCTGGTCTGGAAAGGGTGACAGGGGTCAATCAAAAACAGCTCGGACACTATATCAGCGGGTTCAGGCATCCCTCGGCGAAAACAGCGAAGAGAATCGAGGAGGGAATCAGGAAACTGGGACAAGAGTTCTCGTCTGTCAAATTCGTCTGATTGCACCTGACTCAGGATAAGGCGAGTATCTCATTTCCCGACAGGCGTGGCGGCACCCTTATGGACGCCGCCTTTTTTGTGTCCGACAGGAGGCGACAATTGATGGTATCCCTATCAGACTAGTTCTTGAGCATTCGCTCATCATATCATTAATGTAAGCATTATAAGGTCGATAAAAGGGCGGATGTAGAGTTGATTCTTCATCCGCCCTTACGATTTTTATCAGAGGGGAGCGTACGAAACCGCTATTTTGAAATAACCAATCGAAAAGTGTGAGCAAACAGTGATATTTGCTTACACTTTTCAAATTTTTACCAAAATGACGGAAAATCCGGAAAAAGAGGACACTTGTGCCAAATAATGGCACAAGTTAAAGAAATAATAACATTTTTCATATTATCTTACAAGTGGATAAATAGTGTTATCTATTGCATTTCTTCAATAGATTACGTAAATTTGAGAAAATTATTTTTGCTGAGGAAACGAAAAAAACCAACTACACTAACTACACTTTTTTGGGGGTGAACTACACCTCCTAAAATACCAACTAATTGATAATCAGATATAGTTCCAAGTGTAGTCAGTGTAGTTGGGGTAGTTGGCAAAAATGTGTCGAATATATTTGATGAATTGAAAAATGCTCGATGTCAAATTGAAAGTGGATTCACCGATGATGGCCGACTACCTCGCCTACCTGTTCCCGCCCGAATCCGAGGGCGGCCCGCTGAAGGTCTATGCCAGGAACAGCGTCGGAAGGCTTCTCGTGGCTCGCTGCAAGATCTCGGAGCGGCCAGTTGACCAGTCCGGCGACGGCGATGGACGAGATAGACTGGTACGTCGGCAAGCTGAAGACAGAGGTCAGAGACGCACTGACCTATCTGGCCGGGCTGGTCAACGATGACAAGACCGCACCCGTTCTCATCCCACGGAACCACAGGGGCAACAAGTTTTTCACCACCGAATAAAAAAGCCCCCGGATTCCTCCGAGGGCTGAACACCAAAATGTGAAGCCACCAAACAATCATGCGAATATGGTGTCTAAGTCTTTCGCTATGTTAAGAAGTCCGTTGCGGATGCGTTCTTCCTGAGCCTTCCTCGGCTTCGTGCCGTTGGCATACGCCCAAAGCTGCTTCTGGGAGATACCTGTAATTTTTTCCAAGGTGGCAAGCGAGAACCAACCTTTGCTAAGATAGTACTCCATAAGGCTCAACACATCGATGATGTAGGTAATCTCAAACCCGCCGTCCAGGAACTCAGGATATTTGAAGCCCTCCTCCTTGGCCGTGGCCTTGTAGACCTCCATCTGCTGAAGCATATCAGCCTTGGCTGCCTCGATGGTGTCACCCATCCCGGAAAAAATCTCGTTCTTGCAATAGGCGGAATATGTTCCGTCCAAAGCTCTTTCGATTATCGCAGTAATCTGTTTCATTATTTATCTCTGTTTTGGAGGGAAGAGGCTTATTCAAGCCCCATCTCCTTGATAATTTGTTTTTTTAACAAGCCCCGTTCCCATTTCTTTGGATCCGTGGTAAGGAACGGGAAAGGTTCTGGATCTTTTTTTGTATATTACGTGGCTACCCGCTTTCCTTAAATACGTCCAGCCGTTACGTTCTACCAATCCGTGAAATTCATCTGACTTCATATCGCATTTTGCTCGGCACTACAAAGGTGGTAATATTTCTATTATTCACAGAATATTTCAATAGAAATTTTACTATTATTACAGAATAAAGCATAGCCCGGAGCCGACTCCTTCATCATCGGCACCAGAATTGAATTGTTCAAAATTGCCGACCGCTTCGCCGAGTGGGAAAGGCGGATGGGAGAGAGCAAGGAGGGGCTGATGGACGGACAGCTCGACAACGAGATCCGGACGATGAACGTGGCCTTCTACCAGCTTGACGAGGCCCTGAGGGGGATACTTGGCAAGGAGCTGGAATTCGACATCCTCCGCTACGACAAGAACGCGGAGTGATTTTTGCAAGTGAGACACAGGCACTTAATTAAAGACGAGTATGAGAAAGATGACCTTAGTTCTGATTGTTGCCCTGCTTGCGGGATGCTGCGGGACTTGCTTCGGGCGGAAACTGGCTGACCCGGACACGCTGACGTTCAAAAAGACTTATTCGATGCCCGGAATGACAGAGGACGAGATTTACATATACACTGCCGGTTGGAAAGAGCCTTGGATGGAGTTTTACGGAATTCCTGGCGGCAAATACGGCACTGATGGCAAATCATACGCCTGTAGATTCTATGAGCAGAAATTGGATAAAGTCACCGCCAATATATTTCCGAGGGTCTATCTGATTTTCACTGATGGTTCTTTCGACTTAATATTCACTGATATTTCAGCCAGTTGGAAACACAATTACATCGACCACCTATCATCGATGGATGACAGGTTCAACAGAAACGTCTTTTGGCGGATGTCGTATAGCCAAAAAATCCTTGACCAAATCAGAAAGCGCTCGAAGGAGATTTTCGAGATGGTTGTCGCCTCGATGGACGAGTACCTAAAGGTCGGCCCGCCTGTGGAGCTGCATAAGCTCTGAGATAGCGTCATCCTTTACAGCCGCCTCCGGGCGGCTATTTTTGTGCCGTAAAAAGCGCCATTGGACACGCGGAGACTGGAAGACATTTTTTGTGGGGAGATTTTTCACATCTCCCAGCAAAGGTTGGACCGGAATCGGCGCAGACCGCGAATTATTTTGGCGCAAATCTGGCGCAGCGTTATTAGCAATTTTGCCGTAACTTCTTGACTCACAAGAACTTACGGCAAATTCGTAGCGGGGAGAGGACTCGAACCTCTGACCTCCGGGTTATGAGCCCGACGAGCTACCAACTGCTCTACCCCGCGATGTTGGATTGCAAAGATAAGGAGATTTCTTGAATATGCAAAATTAATTTCAGGAAAAAATCCCTCAATCCGCAAAATCCGCCTTACCCGTTCTGCAATATTCACTGAATATCCAGGAATTCCTTCATCCCCGCGATGTCGCTCTTGGCAAACTGTTTCTGCTCTCCCGTGGCGAGGCTTTTTATCTGAATGATTCCGGCTTCGGACTCGTCACCACCGTTGATGGAAAGGAACGGTATCGACTTCTTCTGGGCATAGTCAAACTGCTTTTTCAGTTTGGACGGCTCAGGATAGACCTCGACGGAGACCCCTTCGGAACGCAGTGCGGCGGCCACAGGCAGGACATATCGAAGCTCGTCGGTTCCCATACAAGCGAAAAGGAGCGAGGTGCTTGAGGCAAGGGACTTTGGGAATTTGTCCAGTCCCTTGAGGACATCGTAGATTCTGTCGGCCCCGAAACTGATTCCCACACCGGACATATCCGGGAGACCGAATATTCCGGTAAGATTGTCGTAACGTCCTCCTCCGCAAATACTTCCAATCTGATAATCCAGAGCCTTTACCTCAAAGATCGCCCCGGTGTAGTAGTTAAGGCCGCGGGCGAGGGAAAGATCAATCTCCACCGGACACCGGACACCTGCCGCATCTATCAGGCCGAACAACTCCTCCAGCTCGTCAAGTCCCCTGAGTCCTGCCTCGGAGACAATGCCTGACGCGGAGCCGCCACTCATAAGGGAACGAATGGAAGCCAGTTTCCCGGCAGTGGAGCCGGACAGTTTCAGAATCTGCTCTATCACAGCTATGGCACTGTCGGTCAGACCCTTTCCGCGCATCTCGTCCTTGACGCTCTCCAAGCCAATCTTGTCAAGTTTATCAATCGCCACAGTGATGTCAACGACCTTGTCAGGGAAACCGCAGATTTCAGCGAAACCTGTAAGTACCTTACGGTTGTTAATCTTTACGATCACATTCACATCCAGCAGGCTGAAAACCTTCTCGACAATCTGGACGAGTTCAAGCTCGTTGACCTGGGACTTGCTGCCAATCACATCCACATCGCACTGGTAGAACTCGCGGTAACGACCCTTCTGAGGCCTGTCAGCCCTCCAGACCGGCTGGATCTGGAAACGCTTGAACGGAAAGGAAATCTCGTTCTGATGCTGCACTACGAAACGGGCGAAAGGCACGGTAAGATCATAGCGAAGCCCTTTCTCGCAGACTTCCTTTGAAAGAGCGACACTGTTGACGCCACCGTCCTCGGTACGGTAATTCCCGAAATCGACCTTGGAGAAGCAATCTCCCGAATTCAATACCCTGAACAGGAGTTTATCACCCTCCTCGCCGTATTTGCCAAGCAAAGTCGAAAGATTCTCCATAGCCGGAGTCTCAATCTGCGAATAGCCGAATGTCCTGAAGACTTTCTTGATTGTGTCAAAGATATAATTCCTTTCGGCCATATTCTGCTGACCGAAATCGCGCGTTCCCTTAGGGATTGATGGTTTCTGGCTCATAATGAACAATATTCAATTAGTTCTGCCTCTCCGTACAGACAGGAGCTTTCCTCCGGGAGTGCGGCGGCAACCCGAGTCACAGCCTGGCGCAAGAGCGTCGGGACAACCGGAGCCGGTGTCAGAGACAGCATTACATTTACTCTTGCAAATATAATGATTAAATCGCTCTTTGTCTCTCTCCAAGGCAGGAAACTGCCACCGGCTTTGCACTTCAGCGCATTCCCGGCCCACCAAAATGCGGAAAGAATAAGAAAGCGGCTGCCAGAACCTTTGCTCGGCAAAATGGCCACAGCCTTTCGGCCGGTGCGACCAAAACACTGCCGCACAACGCCGCAATGCCGGCTCGATTTATTGCAATGTCCGGGGCACGCCCGAACTTGAAGTTAAATAACACTGATTTCAAAGAACTTTTATTCTACAGTGTTTGCGACGTGGCGTAACTTTATAAAACTAACGAACTATTGAAAACGCCATTATCTCGGCAGAGCCATCTTTGTGCTATGATTTTATGTACTATTTTGACCAATAAGCCCATCTTTGTTTCAACCAAGAAGCACTTTTATGAGCTACATTTCCGTCGCCTTAGTACAGACGAGCGTCAAGAGTCGTACAGAAGAGAATGATTTCAAAGTGACGCTGGAGGAGAACCTGTTAAGCAAAGAAACGGATTGTGTCACTTATGATGTCTTAAAACAGGACAATTTCAAACTTTACGAGATAGAGGCACAGGCATTTAGGCTATTCATCTCCTATCGGGAGATGAATACACCTGCGCAAATCGCCAACTTACAAGAGGTTGGCTGCCGCTGCTTTGAGGATTTGCCAAACCAATGTGACCTCAAACAGGCGGCCGCAACAGCAAGCGCCGGTTTTTGCTCGCTCAGAAGTCACTCATAATGCGCCAAAAAGGGAAAAAATGTTTATATTTGCGATGTGGACTTGAGGGTGACCCAAAAGTACAAGGGTTGCCCTCTTTGTTTTTACAAACGCCCAAC
>CAYWIW010000022.1:0-38922 GCA_964458425.1 uncultured Muribaculaceae bacterium | reverse complement strand
ATTTCGACGTTTTATTGATTATATTTGCAAAATCTTGAGTTGATGACCAGGAACGGACACACAAATTGAAACACTACCTGCTATCACTTCTCATGCAATATATATAATTTATGAATAACTTACATTTTCAAATAAAGTCATTATGCCCCTAAATTGTTGCAATCCTTCATTTATAATTGCAAAGTAACTTCAATCCAAGACTGTCTTGGTCTCTAATTTACAACTACTTTGATTTTATATGAAAAATACACTATCGCTACTGAAACTGTAATCAGTAGCGATAGTGTTATTATCTGTTCAATATACCTGAATCTTTATCTACGTTTTTCATTTTAAGCTTTATGTCAGATTTGTTTTTTCCAAAAGTGAAATTGTAAACAAGGCTTACATATACCATATTTGCATTATTGACAATTTTTTCCATTTCTAAACGTGACAACAAAGTAGTACCCGAAACAGATGTCGTCTGTTTCCACGAATCGTAAAACGGATATCTGATTCCTCCTGTAGCGGTTAAATTCTTAATAGGTTTGTACGACACCTCTACATATGCCATGCTTGGAATATTTTTCATTGTCTGTCCTATAAGAGTTTTCTTTTCTGTTTGATAAAATATTTGAATACCCCACTTCTTGTATGCAAAACAGATAGAAGGAATAACAGAATACCCTGTATAATTCCATTTTGTATCACTTAATGAATTGCTCTGATGAAAAAAATCAGAATATAATCTTAAACGTAGTATGTCGCTTGAAAATGGGTACCATTGCATGAATAGACTGGCTTTTATGTTTTGCGCATTATTCATATTCCCAAATGTTTCAATAACATTTTTGTCGTCCGATTGGAAAATAGGAGCAATGGCATCTTTTGTGTAGGTATAGGCGATTTCCGTATTTATTATGAATTTTTTAAATCCTTTAAAGTACGATAATGATAAATTGTGGGTGTTACTTGGTCTCAAATCAGGATTGCCCACATATATGTAATTTGGATCCTTATAATAAGGATTGTATGTAAGTGAAGAAACTGACGGATTTTCTGTATTAACTTCATAGTTAAATGTCAGTTCTGAACTTTGGTCTATAAAATACCCTAATTTTACCTGTGGTCTAAAGTAAACAAAATTATATTGTTTATCTTCTGTGGTAGTGAATATATTATTATTCAAACCTGCACTTATGCTATAATTGAATTTATTTCCAATCATTCCCATTATACCCACATATGAATAGATTTCATTTGTGTATATTTTATTGTTTGATGGTAGTCTTTTTTGCGTACTATTGTTGTACATATATCGAGAGCCAACATATAGTTGTGCTTTTTGCATCTTATAATTATACATGGCCTCCCCAATAAAAGAATACTTATCGGTACTTATATCTGTAGATGTCTTGAAATCAAATATATCATTGTATAATTCAAAATATTCATAGTCATATTCAGACTTATAATATGTCCCGACAAGATTCAGTATAAGTTCATGGTTTTGATTGAATTTTTTACTAAAATACAGATCCATTGCTGGACTTATATACTTATCCTTATCAGAACTTTTTCCTAATTTTGATGATTCTATATCGTCTATGATAGCTATAATGTCTTGACTTGAGGAACGCCTGCGGTTAAGAGAATTAAATGAAAGTTTTGCACTGAATAAATAACTATCAGGCTTCGAATTGTTAAAATTGAGTTCAGCTAACTGTTGCTCGTATGCATATGGGCTATTTTGCCCTTTTTTCTGTTTCTCGTAGAATCTTCCGCCTACGGAATAGGCCATATATTCATCTAATGCGCGCTTATCATAGTTGCGGTAGTTTATATTATATGTCACACCTATCTGTGAATTTCCCCAGTTATACTTGAAATTCACTGCATTATTCCCAAATCCTGTAATAACTGCATTTTGAGTGTTAAGACTTATCGCCCCTCCGTTCTGCTTCTCTTTGGTAATCACATTTATAACAGCACCCAATCCCATGTTAGAATACTGTATCGGAGGCTGTGTGTAGTAATCTATTTTAGAAATATTATCAGGAGAAATAACTGATAAATCAACCGAAGTTGAAGGGATTCCATTTATTAATATTTTCACAGCCTTCCCATCTACAGAAGATACATTTTGGTCTAAAACTTGTATTTTAGGTAAAGATTCCAGCGCGGATAATGCACTGCTGTAGCGGTCTTTCTCTGCATTGGTAAGCTTATACTCTTTTTTATCTGCAAATCGACTAACCATACTTGCAGTAATAACGATTTCATCCAATTGGGTTGTTTCTTCTTTCAATGTAATCAATCCTAAATCGACAGATTTACTTAATGAAAGATTATCTGAGTACATTGCATAACCAATACAGGATAATTCTATTTTGTATTTTTCTGGTGCCAATTTTTCAATAAAGAAAAATCCCTTATTATCAGAAATAGCAAACTTTCGATTCAAACTATCCTGTTGTGACGTTATCAAGACGTTGCATCCTATAATTGGCTCCCCGTTCTGTTCCACAACCTTACCTGAAACAGAAATACTTTGCGCAATACAGACTGAATACACACAAAGTAAAATAGAAAATAGTAGATAAAACTTTATTCGCATAACGATAATAATAATCTATTTTTTGATCAGGAGTATCCGTAATATATGCATCTTCCAGTTTTTTTGCTAATTTTAGAAGGTTTTCCACTTTACAAGAAGACTTAATTTTACATGAATCACACTGATAGCAAGCAGGGCGGTGAGCTTTTATGAAGATGCGGGCAATGGAAGCCATCACATCGGCGCATCTTCAACTGCACCATCAACTGCACCATCAACTGCGCCATCAACCGCACCATCAACCGCACATCAACCGCAAGCGATTCCTGAATCTAAGGAGGAAATCCTATTCGGCATATTCGGCAAAGTCCGATTTTGACGCTCCGCAGACCGGGCATTTCCAGTCTTTCGGAATATCCTTGAACGGTGTTCCGGGTTTGATGCCGCCGTCAGGGTCGCCTTCCGCCGGGTCATAGATCCAGCCGCAGCGAAGGCATTCGTACTTCTTGTTGGAGTCAGCTGCCATAACAATGATAGTTTTAGTGTAATGTCTGTGCCGAGCCACCGCGGCGCGGCACAGACATTACACTGCAATAACTATTCCATCAATTTCTTGTATTTGAACCTCTTAGGCTCGACGTTGCCGAGGCGTGCCTTGCGGTTCTCCTCGTACTCGGCGTAGTTGCCCTCGAAGAACACCACGTTGGAATCTCCTTCGTAGGCGAGGATGTGGGTGGCGATCCTGTCCAGGAACCAGCGGTCGTGGCTGATGACAACGGCGCATCCGGCGAAGTTCTCCAGACCGTCCTCCAAGGCCCGTATCGTGTTCACGTCCACATCGTTGGTCGGCTCGTCCAGAAGCAGGACATTGCCTTCGTCCTTGAGCGTCAGGGCAAGGTGAAGCCTGTTCCTCTCACCGCCTGAAAGCACCCCGCAAAGTTTCTCCTGATCCGCTCCGCTGAAATTGAAGCGGGAGACCCAGGCCCTTGCGTTGATGTCTTTGTTGCCAAGCCTGACCCATTCGGAGTTCCCGGCGATGGTCTCGAATACGGTCTTGTCCGGGTCGATGCTCCTGTGCTGCTGGTCAACGTAGGAAATCTTGACGGTCTCGCCGATTTCGATCGAGCCTGTGTCCGGCTTCTCTATGCCCATTATGAGCCTGAACAAAGTTGTCTTGCCGGCTCCGTTAGGGCCTATGACACCGACGATTCCCGCAGGCGGAAGGGCGAACGACAGGTTCTCGAAGAGAATCTTGTCTCCGTAGGACTTTGAAACATCCTTGAACTCGATGACCTTGTTGCCGAGACGAGGGCCGTTAGGGATGTAGATCTCCAGATTCGCCTCTCTTTCCTTGGCATCGGCGGCGGCCAGCTTCTCGTAGGCCCCAAGGCGAGCTTTCTGCTTTGCCTGACGGGCCTTTGGAGCCATCCGAACCCATTCGAGCTCGTGCTGGAGAGTCTTGCGTCTTTTGCTCTCCTGCTTCTCCTCCATCTCCAGCCTTTTGGTTTTTTGTTCCAGCCAGGAACTGTAGTTCCCTTTCCACGGAATACCCTCGCCTCTGTCCAGCTCAAGAATCCAGCCGGCCACATTGTCAAGGAAGTACCGGTCGTGGGTCACGGCTATGACCGTACCCTTGTACTGCCGTAGGTGGGCCTCCAGCCACTGGATGCTCTCGGTGTCGAGATGGTTGGTCGGCTCGTCCAGAAGCAGGACGTCAGGCTCTCTTAACAGAAGACGGCACAGGGCGACCCGGCGTCGTTCGCCGCCAGAGAGGGTTGAGACCTTGGCGTCTGCCGGAGGACAGTTCAGAGCGTCCATCGCCCTTTCGAGCTTCGCATCGATTTCCCATCCTCCAAGATGCTCGATCTTCTCGGAAAGCTCGCCCTGACGCTCGATAAGCGCGTTCATCCGCTCGTCGTCCATCGGCTCCATAAACTTGAGGGATATCTCGTTATACTCGTTGAGAACGTCCATAACCTCCTGAACCCCTTCCTGCACGACCTCGATGACTGTCTTGTCCGGATCCATCTGTGGCTCCTGCTCAAGATAGCCGACTGAATAGCCCGGCGCCCAGACGACCTCGCCGCGGTAGGATTTCTCCACTCCGGCGATGATCTTCATCAGGGTGGATTTACCGGAGCCGTTCAAACCTATGATGCCGATCTTGGCTCCGTAGAAAAATGAAAGGTAGATGTCCTTCAGAATAACCTTGTTGTTGTGCGGGAGGACTTTCCCCACACCATTCATTGAAAATATAATCTTTTCGTCCGCCATTTTGTTGGTAGATGTTTTAATTGTTTGCTATGAATATGCCGTTTTTCGCCGTCTAATTGCTTCCGCCTCCGATGAACCCGCGGAGAAGCGATGTCGTCGGGATTTCCTTGTCGGAGACAGGCACGAAGTAATGCAGGAATTTCAGCAGCCTGTGTGCCTCGCTGTACTCCTGGCAGTTTTTCGGAACCGTGGCGAGAATCCTCTCGGCGTGTGTGCGAAGCACCGCGAACTCAACGAGGTAGGCTGAGTTGAACAGCACGTCGGCGTTTTCCTGGAACGGGTAGATCCACTTTACCTCAGCCCTGCGGACATTCGGCCAGTTGGCAATCGACTCCCGGGCTGTGAAAGCGCCCTTAAGATAGTCCCTGACGATTCTCCGCAGAAGCCTGTTGTCGCTCGTCGGAATGCAGTTGTGGCAGTCCAGCGAGATTGAAGTGATGGTGTTGATGAATATCCTGAACTTCTTCTTCTCCAGAACCTTGTCGGTAAGCCTTGGATTCAGGGCGTGCAGTCCTTCCACCAGAAGGACGGATCTTTCTCCCAGCCTTAGATTCTTTCCGTTGAACTCTCTCCGTCCCGTGACGAAGTTATATTCAGGAACCTCGACCTCCTCGCCGTCAAGCAGTTTGACAAGGTCTTTCTGGAGGTATTCGTGGTCTACTGTGTCAAAGTTGTCGAAGTCGTAGGAGCCGTCGGGCAGTTTCGGGGTGTCTACCCTGTTGACGAAGTAGTCGTCGGTGGAAAAGGAGATCGGATGCAGCCCGCACGCTTTCAGCTGGACGCTCAGTCTTTTGCAGAAGGTGCTTTTCCCGCTACTGCTCGGGCCTGTGATCAGGACAAGCTTGGCCGGATTCTCCGGGTCATAGTGCCTTCGCTCGATTTCCTCCGCTATCTGGACGATCTTCTTCTCCTGAAGCGCCTCGGAAATCTGGATCAGGTCGGAGGCGTTGCCTTTAAGTATGGAGTCGTTGACATCGCCGACGTTGGCGAGTCCCATTATCCAGTTCCACTTGTGGGTCTCGGCGAAAACCTCGAATGTCTTCGGCTGTTCGTTAAGCGGAGCCAGATCCTCCGGATGATGGCGGTCAGGGATGCGCAGCAGTATTCCCCCGCGGCTTGGCATTACGCCGAAAGTCTTGAGGTAGCCCGTGCTTGGAACCAGCTCATCGTAGTAGTAGTCAGTCACATCGCCAAGCGAGTAGCAGGTGATGTAAACCTCTCCGCAGGTCTCTAAAAGCTTGACCTTGTCGAAGTCGCCGGATTCCTTGAATATCCTGATGGCCTCTCCGACCTGCAATTCCTTGCGCCTGAAGGGAATGTTCTCCTCGACCAGTTCCCGCATCCTTGCTCCGATGGCTTCCACGTCGGAGCCGGTCAGCTCTGTCCCGTCGTTTTTGCTGACAGAACAGAAATAGCCTTTCGAGATAGGTCTGCGGATTGTCATCCGGCTTTCGGGGAACAGATCCCTTGTCGCCTTGTACAGAAGGAAGCAGAGCGAGCGGCTGTAGAAATTGCGCCCGATGTAAGTCCGATAGTCCAGAAACTCCACGTCTCTGTTGTGGAAAACCCTGAATCTCAATCCTTCGGCGACATTGTTCACCTTTGCGGCCAGGATGTCATACGGTTTGTCAAACTCGAATTCGGGGGCAATGTCTACCAAAGGAGTCCCTTCCTGGAACTCCTTGAATGTGCCGGTGTTTTTGCAGAATATTCTTACCATAATCTCCAAGTGAGGTGATTGTACAAAGATAGTGACAAATTACCGCCCCGCAAAGGATTGGTGGAATATCGCCCTGTGTCCGGAACCTTATGGACTGTCGGCAGGGGTGACGGCTACTCGGCGGCGGCGATGCACTCTATCTCGACAAGTGCGCCTTTCGGGAGGGTCTTGACCGCGAACGCGCAGCGGGCAGGGTAGGGTGCTCCGAAGAACTCCGAATAGATGCCGTTCATCGCTCCGAAGTCATTCATATCGGCGAGAAATACCGTGGTTTTCAAGACTTTCCCAAGATTCGAGCCGGATTCTTCGAGGATGGAGCGGAGATTGGTCAGGGACTGCCGTGTCTGTGCTTCAATGCCTCCTTCCGGGAATGCTCCGGTCGCAGGGTCTATCGGTAGCTGGCCGGAAACGAAGATGAAACCGTTGTGTTCTATCGCCTGGCTGTACGGCCCGATGGCCGCCGGCGCCTTTTCTGTGCTGATCTGTCTCATATTTCTGATATTTTTGTCAAATTTAAGCAAAAAATCTGATGCTGCTAAAGCGTTAATTGTGTAAATTTGTGTGTCGGCCGCAAAAAGCCGGCGGTAGAATGAATCCACAATAGAAAAAAGTTTTTTGCTATGGCACTTGAACAACAGATCCAGAAGGACATAATGGAGGCGATGAAGGCTCACGACGAGTCCCGCCTCAATGCGGTTAGAGGCATCAAATCCGAGATTCTTCTCGCAAAGACATCCGGAGCCGGACACGAGCTTTCAGACGCTGACGTGCAGAGAATCATCAGGAAGCTTGTCAAGCAGAGAAAGGAATCCGCCGAGCTTTATACCCAGGGCAACCGTCCCGAGCTGGCTGAGAAGGAACTCGCCGAGATGAGGGTTATGGAGTCCTATCTGCCGCAGGCGCTTTCCGAGGATGAGGTCAGGAATATTCTTGAGTCCATCGTCACTGAGGTTGGGGCGGCCGGCCCTAAGGATATGGGAAAGGTTATGGGGGCGGCCACAAGGAAGCTGGCGGGGCTGGCTGACGGGAAGCTGATCTCTACTATCGTGAAAGAGCTGCTTGCCCGATAGCGCCCCCTCCCGCAAGTCTATTTCCACGATTATAAACCGAAACAACAGAGACTGTTATGGGAAAATCACAGAGAGTAGCCGCCGCGGTCGCCGCCTTGGCAATGTCGGTTGCGGCCTTCGCTCGCTCCGGCGGGTCAGGGATTGTGCCCCCCGGCTCTCCGGCAAAGACCGGAGACGAGCTTTACGAAGGATTCAGGAATCCTCCGAAGTCGGCGAGGCCGAGGGTCTGGTGGCACTGGATGAATGGCAACATCACCAAAGACGGAATCCGGAAAGACCTTCTGTGGATGCACAGGACGGGAATCGTCGGCTTCCACAATTTCGACGCCGGCCTTGAGACTCCGCAGATTGTCGATGAAAGGTTGGTCTATATGACTCCGGAATGGAAGGACGCTTTCAGGTATGCCATAAACATCGCCGACAGCCTCGGTCTGGAGATGACCATCGCCAGCTCGCCGGGATGGAGCGAGACGGGCGGCCCGTGGGTGAAGGACGAGGACGCTATGAAGAAACTTGTCTGGAGGCAGATCGAGATTGAAGGCGGAAAGCCTGTCAGGCTAAGGCTGCCGGAGGGATTCGATGTCACAGGGCCGTTTCAGGACTTCTCGCAGACATCCGGAGGAGTCTCGCAGGCATTCCTTAAGAAAAAGTTCTACAGGGACATCGCAGTCTTAGGCGTGAGACTGTGCGACGCCGACATCGACTTCAGGACACTCGGGCCGGCGGTTACATCAAGCGGGTGCGTATTGGACGGCGCGAGCCTGATGGAAAGAATCACCGGTGACAGCGTGGGTGACTATCTTGACGTCACGGCGGACAAGGACGGCAACTGCTGGATACAGTACGGGTTCTCCGAGCCGCAGACCGTCAGGGCTGTGGTGGTCTCGGAGTTCAGGAAGGACGCGGGGCAGTCTTCCCACACGAGGGAGCTTCTCTACAGTGACGACGGTGTCCACTTTAAAGCCGTCCCGCTTTCATATCAGGCGACGGCACAAAGAACCTACGCCATTCCTCCTGTGACGGCTAAGTACTTTAGATTCAATATTAAAGATAATTCCGGCAAGAAGGATTGCGTGTTCGGAATATCCCAGTTCATACTCTCGGCCGTCACAAGGGTCCAGCTTGCCGCTGACAAGGCCGGGAACGGTCTCTACCGCCTTCTGTGGATGGAGGACACACCGGCGAGTCCGGAGGCGGCGAATCTGGAGGATGTGGTTGACCTGACACCGTATTTCAAGGACGGAGTCCTTTCGTGGAACGCACCGGAAGGGAACTGGAGGATTTTCCGCTTCGGCTACAGCCTTACCGGGAAGACGAACCATCCGGCCTCGCCGGAAGCGACCGGACTCGAGGTCGACAAACTCGATCCGAAGGCCATCACCGACTATTTCCACAATTATCTCGGAACGTACGTCGAGGCCAGCGGCGGAAGGCTCGGAAGGGGAGGCATCGAGTATCTCCTCACCGACAGCTACGAGGCCGGAGCGCAGACGTGGACCGGGAATATGTTCGATGAGTTCAGGACCCGCAAGGGCTACGACCTTCTCAAGTGGATGCCGGCGCTGACAGGTATGATTCTCAACAGCACCGAGGAGACCGAGAGGTTCCTGTTCGACTGGAGGAGGACAATTGGCGAGATGATTGCCGAGTACCACTACGACCTTCAGAACGAGATTCTCAGACCATACGGTATGAAACGCTATACCGAGAGCCACGAGAACTACCGGGCGAACCTTTCCGACGGAATGGACTGCAAGCGGTACGCCGAGATTCCGATGTCGGCGTTCTGGATGGACTACAAGAACGGCAATGTGTTCAATTCCAGATTCGAGGCCGATGTGCGGGAGTCCGCCTCCGTGGCGCACATCTACGGCCAGAACATAGCCGCGGCGGAATCGTTCACCTCTGACGGTTACAGGGACGGAGCCTGGGTCTTCTCTCCGGCTGTGCTGAAGCCGACGGCTGACGCGGCTATGGCTGCGGGACTCAACCGTTTTGTAATCCACACATCTCCTCATCAGCCTGTGGATGACAAGGTTCCGGGACTTGGCCTCGGAAAGTACGGCCAATGGTTCGACCGTCACCAGACCTGGGCCGAACAGGCCTGGGCGTGGACTGACTATCTTTCCCGCAGCTGCTTCCTGCTCCAGCAGGGACGTTTCGCCGCGGATGTGGCATATTACTACGGAGAGGACAACAACGCCACCGGCGTGATGCAGAAGAAGTACCCGGCTGTCCCATACGGCTACAACTACGACTATTTCAGCCCTTCGGTGATCAGGGATCTGGCCAAGGCTGAGGACGGGATGCTGACTGTCCCTTCCGGGATGAGCTACCGAGTCCTTATGCTTGACTCCAACGTCAAGTATATGTCCATCGACATCCTGCGCAGAATCAAGGAGTTCGCTGACGCCGGTGTGGTGATCTGCGGCTCCAGGCCAAAGAGACTTGCCGGCAAAGCCGGCACCGAGGAAGAGTTCGAGGCGCTTGTAGATGACATCTGGAACTCCGGGCGAGTCAATGTCTTCGCCGGCGCTGATGCGTCCAAAGTGTTCTCCGACATAGGACTCAAACCTGATTTCAGCATTCTGTCGGGAGATTCTAAGAGTCTCAGATTCGTTCACAGGATTCTTCCTGGCGGCGACATCTACTGGTTGGCGAACCTCTCGGACGAGACGAAGGACATCACGGCTTCGTTCAGGACTTCCGGCAGGAAGCCGGTTGTGTGGGATGCCGAGAATGCTTCCGCGGAACCGGTCGGCTACGAGTTCTCGGACGGCAGGACTGATGTCAGGATGAAGCTGGATCCGCATCAGGCTCTGTTCGTGATTTTTACCGAAGACACTGATGTCCAGGACGTAAACCTGCCTGAAACCGTCGACGAGACCATCTTGGAGATCGAGACACCGTGGTCGGTCAGCTTCCAGCCGGAGCGAGGCGCTCCGGAAAGCGCTACATTCGACAGGCTTGTCTCCCTGACCGAGAGCGAGGAGGCGGGAATCCGCTACTTCTCTGGTGCGGCGACATATTCAAACACATTCCGGTTCGACAGGAAGTCGGGAAAAGGGAAGGCTGCCGTCATCCTGGATCTGGGGGATGTTAAGGACCTCGCCGAAGTGACCGTGAACGGGAAGAACTTGGGAGTGTTCTGGAACGCGCCGTTCAAGGTTGACATCACCGACGCCCTAAGGTACGGGAAGAACACCGTGGAAATCAAGGTCGTCAATATGTGGCACAACCGCCTCGTGGGCGATGTGCAGCCGGGTGTGACGGAAAAGGTCACCTACACCCAGATGGAGTTCTTCAAACCGGACGAGCCGCTTCTCCCGGCTGGCCTCATCGGGCCTGTCAGACTAATCGGACGCTCAATAATAAAGTAAAGTAATGAATATCAAAAGTTTTCTTTCTGTCCTTCTGATAGCTGCCGCCGGCATTCAGGCGTCGGCGGAAAAACTGTCTAATCCGGTGTTGAGATTCGGCGCAGACGGAGAGTTCAAGATTCTTCAGCTGACCGACATACACCTTATCCCGTCAAACGCCACGACACATCTTGTCTGGGAGAACATACGGAATGCGGTCACGAGCGAGAAGCCGGATCTGATAATGCTTACTGGAGACCAGATCTTCGCTCCGCCGGCTTTGGAGAACTTCAGAACCCTTCTTGACACCCTTGACAGATTCAATGTCCCTTACGGAGTGGTTTTCGGCAACCACGACAAGGAGTTCGGAGTCTCGAACGCGGCTCTCCTGAAAGAGGCTGAATCGCACAGGCTCTGTGTGACGACCGACACTCCGGGGCTTCACGGAGAAGGCAATTGCCATATAGAGCTGAGGTCTCATTCAACGGACACGACCGCTTCGGTGATATGGTGTTTTGACACAGGAAGCGCCTCGCCATTCTCGCATAAGGCCGTCAATGGCTATGACTATGATTTCGTCCATTCCGACCAGATAGAGTGGTACGGCAAAACCAGCGCCGAGATCACCGCCGGACACGGAGGAAGGCCGCTGCCGGCCGTCGCCTTTATGCATATTCCTTTCCCTGAATATTCCTACGCTTTCCGGGAGAGTATGAACTTCAAGTCTTACGGAACGCACAGGGAGGCCGTCTGCTGCCCGCATATCAATTCCGGGCTGTTCTGCAAGATGCTTGAATGCGGGGATGTAATGGCTGTTTTCTGCGGTCACGACCACGACAATGACTGTTCGGTCGGCTACTACGGCATAATGCTGGCCTACGGGCGCTACAGCGGTGCCGCAACCGTCTATAACAACCTCGGACTGAACGGCGGAAGGGTTATCGTGCTGCGGGAGGGCGAGCGAGTCCTTGAGTCATATATCCGTCTCCGTGACGGCTCGGTCAAGGACACGACACATTATCCCGAGGATTACAGGTAGATTACAGGTAGGAACCGGAACAGAAAGGCCGCGGAACGGGAAGCATCCCGCCGCGGCCTAAGTCTTGTCCTGTTGCACTTCTATCTTATGGTAGGAAGCCAGGTCTGTATGTGTTTTCCTTTCCAGCAATCGACGGATGAATAGTCAACCATCTTGATCTCTCCCTCGGTCGTCGGGACAAGGAACTGCATTCTGGTGCCCGGACGCTCGGCGTCGACAATCCTGACCTTCACCTCGCCGTTGTCGTCGGCCACAATCTTCACCGGCTTGTTGTAGTCCGGATCGATGTTCTCGTCCCGGGCGAGAACCAGCGGACCCCATTGCACGGCCTGGAAGTACTTGCCTTCAGGATTGCGTCCGTTCTCTGAAGCCTTTATGAGCTTCGCCCGCATATCGAAGATGATATAGATGCTGTCTCCGGGCTTCCAGCCTCTCTCAAGGTCGAGGTACTTTCCGGCCTTTACCTCACCGACATACTTTCCGTTCACGGCCACATAAGTGTTCTCGCTCCAGGAAGGAATGTGCAGTTTGACCGTGAATTTTTCCTTTGAGTCCGGATTCACGGAGATCCTTACCTCGTTCGCCCTTGGATATTCAGTTACAATCTCAAGTCTGACGTCGTTGCCGGCCGCTGTCTTGGCGGAGACGGTTCCGGCGTTGTAGAGATTGATGACCGGGCCTTCCTTGGACTGCATAGCCGCTATGTACGGCAGGTATGACAGTCCGCAAGGGCCGCTGAGGTTGCAGCAGGTCACCGCGCGTCCGTCGATGTTGGTCCCCCATCCTCTGTCGGTGACTTTCGCTCCGTTCAGAAGGTTCACGTAGCTGAAGCTTCTTCCGTCCGGTTTCATCGCGCCGAGAAGCCCGTTATAGGCGTATTTTGAGATGTAGTCCACCGCGGCCGGGTCTCCGGTCAGACGAAGGTACTGGGAGCAGTATTTCATCCAGGTCACGCCGACGCAAGTCTCCATCATCCTCTTGATGTCAGGATTGGTCTGCTCGACAGCGGTGTTGCTCCAGCCCTCGCCGTTGAGTCTCGGCCAATAAATGTCCGAACCTGCGTTGCCTATGATGGTTATCTCGTTGTCTTTCACGTCGTTGAAAAAGTTGTCGAGACAAGTCTTCCATCTCGGGTCTCCCGTGGCGCGGTAGTACTCGGCGAGTCCTTCCCATATCGAGGTCATCTCGTAGGCCTTCGGATACGGCTTGCCGACCTCGTGGACGGGAGTGCCTTCAAGTACCTGCTGGAATATGTTGCTTCCCTTGGAGGCTCCGGTTCTGACTATATATTCAGCGAAATCAAGGTAGTCTTTCTTGCCGGTGATGAAGTAAAGCCTCATCATCGGCTCAAGAATCGACGACGATTCGATTTTCGTCGAGCTCCAGCCAAGTTCGGTGATGCTCTTCTTCGGTGCCGGCCCCACCTGGTCGATTACGCTCTTCGCCTCTTTCTCCAGTGCGGAAAGCACTCTCGGATCCTGTTCCACATCTGTGTAGTACTGAAGCAGTCCGAGCATAACGTACTTTCTTTCCCAGATGTCCCCGTCGCGTCCTCCCGGCTGGTCTTCCACGGCTGTGCAGCTGATGCTTCCGTTGCTCTTCTCTGTGGCCATCAGCTTATAGACCAGATCTTTGGTAAGTTTCTTAAGCTCCGGATCCTGGTTGTACCGGTACAGGAGTGAGTTTGTGCGGATGCACTTGCCGGGCATCTCGCCAAGGGCGAACTGGGAACGTCCCGTGATGAAAAAGTCGATGACTTTATCGTATGGCATCACCCCATTGACCCAATGGTCTATGGAATTCCGGATGTCATCGGCGAAATAGCCGTTGAACTTCACACTTCCGGCCGGAAGCGGCTCGATGACATCGTTCACCTTCTGGTTGGAGACCTGGGCGAAGGCGGTGGACGAGAGGAGCATCGCCGCGGCAGCTAAAACGATTGCATTTTTCATTGTACTATAAAACTCAACATTGGCAAGCAGGCAATCACTCGCCGTGAAACTTATTGTCTTACGTTTGAAGGCCATTGCCGACCCACTTGACGTCAAAGATACAAAGTTAGCAATTTTTCATTCGCACGCAACCCGGCTGGCCGTAAAGCGCTAAAGCTCGACCGCATTCAGCCGGGCGAGGGCGAGATGGTAGTCCCTTTCCGCCGCGAGAGTCTGCTCGAGGGCTTCATAGTACTGGTCGGTCTCGACAAGATACTCGATCATCGAAATCTCCCCTTTGGACTGGGCCGACAGGAGGTACTCCCTGCTGTCGGTCTCGCTTAGAGAAGCCCGCATCAGTTCGGAGTTCTCCTTCAGCTTCGCCGCCGTGTTGTACTGAGCCATCAGCTCGAAGCAGAACCGTTGCTCGGCGGCCACCTTGCGGGATTCGGCGGCCACGATCCTCGCCCGGGCCTGCTTGACCTTGTTGGCGTTGCTCCACAAAGGAATATTCACGCCAACGGTCAGACCCCGGAATTTGTCGGATGCGGTAAGCTCGCTCATATAGCCCACGGTCAGTTCCGGCAGCCAGGCGGTCTTGTCGATGGACAGCTGCTTCTTTCCGACAGAAACCTCCTGACGGACGTACTGGAGGACCGGATTCTTCTGTGAGGCCTCCTCGTACCAAGACTCGAAATCGGCCGGCAATATGTCGGAGACCGAATAGGATGTCTCGTCCAGAATGATGTCCTCACCGCCGTTGAGGTACTTCAAGGTGGCCAGAAGAGCCTGTCTCTCGACCTCGACCTGTGAAAGCTGGCCCCGGACAGAAGTGAGATGGATTTTGGCCTTGTTGAGGTCAAGCACGCTTGCCCCGCCTGCCTCCAACCTCTTCTCGAAAGATGTGACAAGTGTTCCGGCCTGATCGAGATGCGTGCTCAGTTCGGCTTTCAAGGCATTGCAGTAGATAAGGTTGATGCACGCCTGTTTGGCTTCCAGAAGCACGTCGATCCTTTCGGATTTGTACCGGAGCGCCGCAAGCTCATTCTGTCCGGCGGCCTGTCTGGACTTCATTCCGGCCAGAGTCGCGACATCGAAAGCCTGGGTGACGCGGAAATCGTGACGCTTTCCCAGACCCTCTGAACCCCAGAGGTGGTTGAACTCGAATTCCGGATTCCCTGGCAATGCGCCGGCCTTGTTCTCCAGCTTCTCAGCCTCAGCCTCGGCAGCCGCGGCTTGCAGCTGTGGGTTGTTCTTCTCGATCTGTCGAAGGACAGCGTCGGTAGGGGACTGGGCACCGATTGTGGCCACATTTGCGGCACAGATGCAGGTGACAAGCAGCAAGCTCTTTATTCTTAAATATTTAATATTCATAACTTCTTGTTGTTTTGACGGAATATTCACTTCTTCAGCCTCAGGTTGAGGAGGTATATGACAGGCACCACGAATCCGTTCAGCAAAGTGGACGAGAAAAGTCCGCCAAGAATCACCTTGGCCATAGGGGACTGTATCTCGTTGCCCGGCAGGTCGCCGCCGAGGGCGAGAGGGAGCAGCGCGAGAGCGGAGGTGATGGCTGTCATAAGGATAGGATTAAGCCTGTCAAGCGATCCCGCGATCACTGCGTCGTGGCGGGTGTACCCCTCGGCCATAAGCGCGTTGTACCTGTCGATAAGCAACATACCGTTGCGGGTGGCGATCCCGAACAGCGAGATGAAGCCGATGATGGCCGGGATGCTCAGGATTCCGTCGGTAAAGAATATGACAAAGACTCCGCCGATGAGCGCCAGCGGCAGATTCAGCAGCACCACAAGCGACTGCGAGACGCTCTTGAACTCTCCGTACAGCAGCATAAAGATGATGAATATACTGAATATGCTCACGAGGGCTATGGTCTTCGCGGCCCGTTCCTCGCTCTCGAACTGCCCTCCGTATTCGATGTGATACCCTTCCGGCAGCTCGATGTTCTCGGCGATTCTCTTGCGGATGGCTCCGACAGCCTTGGCCAGCTCGCCGCCGGTGGCGTTGCAGGAGACCACCAGCTTACGGTTGACGTTCTCTCTGCTGATTGTGTTCGGACCGGCGGATGACCTGATGTCGGCCACATAGGAGAGAGGGACCTTCTTTCCGTCGCCGGTGTCGATAGTAAGGTCAGAGACACTTTCGATTGTCGAGCGCGCGTCATCGCCTACTTTGAGGGTGAGGTCGAACGATCGGTTGCCCTCATAGACAGTGGAGACGACCTCTCCCTCCATCATCACCCTTACGACCTCGGCGAATTCCGGAAGCGTTATGCCATAACGGGCGAGCATCTCGCGCTTAGGGGTGATGTTAAGCTCCGGCCTTTCGACTTGTTGCTCCACATTGATGTCGGCTATGCCTTCCACGTCCGAGATGGAGTTCTTGATTTTCTGCCCTATCTCGTACATCCTGTTAAGGTCAGTGCCGAACAACTTGATGGCGATGTTGGCCTTTGTTCCTGAGAGCATAGCATCGATTCTATGGGAGATAGGGCCTCCTATCTCAATGTTGACTCCAGGTAGAGAGGACAATTTCTCACGGACTTCCTCGGTCAGTTCCTTCCTGGTTTTCTTTCCGAGTTCGAAAGGACATTCGATTTCGGAGCTGTTGACTCCGAATGAGTGCTCGTCCAGTTCGGCGCGTCCGGTCTTCCTTCCGACTGTCTTGATTTCCGGGATGCTCAGCAGAAGCTCCTCGGCTGTGCGACCCATACGATCCGACTCTTCCAGGGATATTCCCGGTACGGTGCTGATTGAGATTGTGAACGAACCTTCGTTGAATGCTGGAAGGAAACTGCCGCCAAGAGTGAAGAACATCACCACGGCAGCCACGAGCAGGGCGGCGACTCCGCCGATGATTGTTTTCTTGTGGCCGAGAGACCATTCCAGGGATTTCCCGTAGATTTTCTTCAGCCAGCGTACCAGCGCCGGCTCTTCTCCTGTCCTGTCGCTTCTATGCGTCCCGAGAAGGAAGCTGCTGAGGACCGGAGTGACGGTCAATGCGACCAATGTGGATGCCATCAGCGAGATGATGAACGTGATTCCCAGCGGTTTGAGCATCCTTCCTTCCATTCCTGAGAGGAAGAACAGCGGCAGGAAGCTGGCGATGATGATCAGTGTGGAGTTGAGCATAGGCATACGCACCTCCTTGGAGGCCTCATATACCACACGGATGACGCTTTCCCTCTCGTTTTCCGGCTTTTCCCTGTTCTGTCTCAGCCGTTTGAACACATTCTCCACATCCACAATCGAGTCATCCACCAGCGAGCCGATTGCGATCGCTATGCCTCCAAGGCTCATAGTGTTGATGGTCAGCCCCATCCATCTTATCGCAAGCAGTGAGCAGACAATCGAGAGCGGAATCGAAACGAGGGAAATGACGGTGGTGCGCCAGTTCACAAGGAATATGAAAAGCACGATAATCACGAATATCGCACCCTCCACCAAGGATTTCCTGACGTTGTCAATCGAGCTGTCGATGAAGCGTGACTGCCGGAAAATCTGTGAGTTGACCTTTACATCTGACGGGAGGTTCGCCTTAAGCTCCTCAAGGGCATTGTCCAGTCTTCCGGTCAGGGCGAGAGTGTTGGTGTTCGGCTGCTTTGTCACAGTAAGCAGAACGGCGGGCTTCCCGTCATTGGATGCGACGCCAAGGACCGGAGTCTTTGGCCCGATTCTTACTTCGGCCACAGCGTCAAGAGTGACAGGCAGTCCGTTCTCCGATGTCTTCACCACGGCTTTCTTCAATTCTCCGATGTCGTTGGTTGACAGGAGGCCGCGGACAATATACTCGTTGCCGTACTCGTAAAGCGTGCCGCCGGAGGCATTCTGGTTCATTCCTTTTACGGCGTAGATTATCTCGTCCAAGGAAACACCGTGGCGGCGCATCCTGCCCGGATCCATAAGTATCTGGTACTCCTTTATGTCGCCTCCGATGACTGCTACCTGGGCGACTCCGCCCGTGGAGAGGAGGCGCGGCCTTATTGTCCAGTCTGCGATCGTGCGCAGATCCTGCATCGAGGTTGTGTCCGCCGTCAGTCCGATGATCATCAGCTCACCGAGAATCGAGGCCTGGGGGCCGAGGGTAGGGTTGCCGACATTCTCGGGCAGATCCTCTCCGACCATCGCTATCTTCTCGGAAACAATCTGTCTCGCCTTGTAAATGTCTGTTCCCCAGTCAAATTCGATGTTGACAATAGAGAATCCCGTGGCTGATGAAGAGCGGACGCGCCGTACGTTTGTCGCTCCGTTGACAGCCGTTTCAATCGGGAAGGTCACAAGCCTTTCGACCTCTTCCGGAGCCATTCCCTCCGCTTCGGTCATCACGACGACGGTCGGGGCGTTGAGGTCAGGGAACACATCTACCTCGGTGTGTGTCGTTGAATATACTCCTGCGACCAGGCAGAGGGCGGCGATCACAATGACCACCATCCTGTTGTTCAGCGAGAAACGTATGATGCCGTTGAGCAGTCCGTTTTCGTGTCTGATCTGTTCCATAGGCCTAATGACTGTGTGAATGACCGACTGGAACGGCGGTTACAGAAGCGAGTTTTACCTGAACCGCACCTTTGGTGACCACGGCTTCCCCTTCGCGGAGTCCGCTCTTGACGAGGACTCTCTGTCCGTCTGTCTGGCCGAGACTGACCTCCCGCCTTATGAATCCGGTTTCGTCGCACTGCACAAAGACATAGTGGATTCCTTGATCCTCCACCACGGCTTCGACCGGGACACTGACAGCATTTGACGAAACCGTGGATTTCAGATAGACATCGACATACGACCCGGCGACGAGGTCTCCCTTGTTGTCAAACTCGAAGGTAACAGGAATATAATAGTCCCCGTCAGAGGCTTTCCCGTAGCCTATCAACCTGCCGTTGAGGTTTTTCAGGCTATATGCCCTCTCCGTGTAGGATGTCGAGAAGTTGGCGTCCTTGATTCCGCCGAGCAGCCCGTAGTATTTCTCGGATACATCGGCTCTGAGCCTGAGTCTGCGGTTCTGGCTGACGACCGCGATAGGGGTTCCGGTCTCGACATATTCCCCCTGGCCTACGCTGAGTTTCTTGATGTAGCCGGCAAGGGGAGATGTTACGCTGACATTGCCGTCCTTGGAGACGCCAGAAGCAAGCGCTTCATATTCTGCACTGGCTTGCTCGTAAGCCAGTTTGCTTTGGTCTAAATGACTTTCGCTCACTATATTGTCCTTGCTTAGCTGAAGGTCTCGCTCATATTCCTTCCTGGCCGCTTCGAAACTGGCGCGTGCTTTTGCGAGCTGGTCTCCGCCTCCGAGTTCCTTCGAGGAGATTGTGGCTATGAGACCGCCCTTTCCGACCGCGGAGCCTTCGATGAGTCTGCCGAAGCTGATTATGCCCGAGCTTTTGGCCACCACTGTCATTTCGTCTCCGACCGCCGACAGAATCTGGCCGCTTGTGTGGATGACCTCATTGAAACTCCCTGCCGCCACCGTGTCCACCGTTATCCCGAAAATCCTCTGCTGTTCGAGGCTGACAACGATTTCCCCGTTGTGGCCCGTCTCACCCTCTCCGTGGCCGTGACTATGCCCGTGACTATGCCCGTGACTTTCGGCGTGGCTGTGGTTGCCGCCGTGACTATGCCCGTGACCGTCGCATTCCTCTGAATTATGGTCGTGGACGTGTCCTTCGTGCGCCTCCGTATTGTGGTCGTGTCCACTGTGAGTCTCCGCACCGTGACCGTGTCCATCGCCGTGGTGATTGCCGCATCCTGCGAGAACAGCGCAGAACGCCATCGATAATAGTAAACTTCTCTTCATTATGTTGATGTTATCTGTTTTTAAAAGGATTGACAATCAGTGATATGTAAATCCGCCCCTCCCGTTTTGTCCGGCAGGAATCATTAACTGATTGAGGTTCTGTGATTTGTGCTTTACGCAGTTTGATGGCCGTATTGCCGGCCAAAGCGAAGCGTCCTGATGGCTCTATGATGCAACAGGCGGAGCGTTGGGCGCCACTGAATATGAAAGCGGCGGAACGAGTATAGGTATGGAATTCCCGCAGGCATATTCATCGGTTATGCTTGCGGCGCTGATTGCCAATTGGTTGGAGAGAATCGCGAGAATCGGGAATATGTTGTCCCAATCGCTTCCGAAGTCTTTGTGGTCGATTTGCAGCCTTTCGGACGGGCAGTATTGTTCGTGCGCCACGCAATGGCTTTCGTCATCGTTGTGGCTGGTGTCTGAATGATGTTCGTGCTTGCAGTCAAGGCATCCGTCGTGTCCGCAGGCAGCTTCGGCTATGCAGATCATAGTCTGGTGGTGATGGTGCGGCAACACCGTCGCCAGTGTCACCATCATCATCGACATCAGGATCGGAACTATGGATAATAGTCTCAGCATACCGTCATTCGCACAATCGCTGCAAATTTAGCGATTTATTCTGAAATCACCCTTTGAATCGCCTTTGAATCTGTCTAAAACTTTGTTTTTTAGACGAAATGCCGCGAAAAACACAGCGTGACCTTCATCATACAAAGCAAAGGAGGCCTTGACCGATAGTAATGTCAAAACCTCCCTCGTCTGAAATCCAAAGCCCGCATAGGGGCAATATTCCAGCTTGTCAGTCAATTACTTGCCGCAGAGGTACTCGTCGATGGCCGCCGCCGCCTTGCGTCCCGCTCCCATAGCGAGGATTACGGTCGCGGCTCCGGTGACAGCGTCTCCTCCGGCAAAGATTCCTTCCCTTGTGGTGCGTCCCTGCCCGTCAGCCTCAAGGCCTCCGCGGCGGGTAGCCTTAAGACCTTCAGTCGTGTTTAGAATCAACGGATTCGGAGCTGTGCCCAATGCCATTATAACGGTCTCTGTCGGAATCTCGAATTCGGATTCCGGAATCGGGACAGGGGAGCGGCGTCCGCTTGCGTCAGGCTCACCAAGCTCCATCCTGATGCATTTGATTGCCCTTACCCATCCCTTCTCGTCACCAAGAATCTCCACCGGGTTGGTCAGCATCTGGAAATCAATGCCTTCCTCTTTGGCGTGGTGGACTTCCTCTTTTCTCGCCGGAAGCTCGTTCTCGGTACGGCGGTAGACAATCGTAGTGTCGGCTCCAAGTCTGAGCGCTGTCCTGGCAGCGTCCATAGCCACGTTTCCTCCGCCGACGACGCAGCATTTCCTGCCTGCGTGAATCGGAGTGAGGTAGTCTTCGCGGAAAGCCTTCATAAGGTTGTTTCTGGTCAGGAACTCATTGGCCGAAAAGACCCCGTTCAGATTCTCGCCCGGAATGCCCATAAACTTAGGAAGTCCGGCTCCGGTGCCTACAAAGACAGCCTTATAGCCTTCTTTGTCCATCAGCTCGTCGATTGTGACTGTCCTGCCGACTATAACATCGGTCTCTATCTTGACACCGAGAGCCTTGACAGAGTCGATCTCGCGCTTGAGAACCGTGTCTTTAGGCAGCCTAAACTCAGGGATGCCATATTCAAGAACACCTCCGGCCTTGTGGAGAGCTTCGAAAATCGTCACTTCATAGCCTTTCTTCGCAAGGTCTGAGGCGCAGGCAAGACCGGCCGGACCCGAACCGATTACTGCAACCTTGGCTTTGGCCTTCTCTCTGAGCGTTTCTCCGCCGCAGACCTGAACGGATGCACCCTTCTGGCTGTTCCCGGCGTTGTAGTCGGCCACGAACCTTTCAAGTTTGCCGATTGCCACAGGCTCGCCCTTGACACCGAGAACGCAGCTGCCTTCGCATTGGCTTTCCTGAGGGCATACACGTCCGCAGACAGCCGGAAGCGAAGAGTCCTCGGCGATGACAGAGGCGGCTCCCTCGATGTCACCGGCGGCTACCTTGGCGATGAAATCCGGTATCTTTACGCTGACCGGGCAGGCGGCCACGCAGCGCGGGTTCTTGCAATGCAGGCAGCGGGAAGCCTCGGTTGTGGCCTCCTCAAGGTTGTAGCCGTAGCAGACCTCTTCAAAATTATGCGCCCGTACCTTCGGGTCCTGTTCGCGGACCGGTACTCTTGGTATTCTCTGTGCCATTATACTCCCATTTTAGATTTAACCTCGGCCTCTTCCTCCCTGTATTGTCCGAGACGTCTCATAGCCTCGTCGAAATCAACGTCATAGCCGTTGAACTCAGGGCCGTCCACGCAGGCGAACCTGGTCTTTCCGGCCACAGTGACGCGGCAGGCTCCGCACATCCCGGTCCCGTCCACCATCAGCATATTGAGGCTCACATCCTCCGGAATGCCGAGTTTCTTGCAGGTGAGGGTGCAGAACTTCATCATAATCATCGGCCCGATGGAAACGGCCTGCGTGTAGTTCCTGCCTTCGCCGACCAGTTTCTCAAGAAGTCCGGTGACCATCCCGTGGAATCCTTCCGAGCCGTCATCCGTGCAAAGATAGAGGTTGTCGCAGGCGGACCCCAGCTCCTCCTTGTAGATCAGAAGATCCTTGGTCTTCGCTCCGATGATGACATCGACGGCGACTCCTCTGTCGTGAAGCCATTTGGCCTGCGGATAGACCGGCGCGGTTCCGACACCTCCGGCAATGAATACGTACCTTTGTCCTTTCAGCTCTTCATCCGTCTTGTCAACGAAAGCGGAAGGGTTTCCCAACGGGCCGACGACATCGCTGAAGAACTCGCCTTCGGCCTTGGAGATAATAGCCGCCGATGAAGCCCCGATCAGCTGCGTGACGATTGTCACTGTGCCGGTCTCCCTGTTGTAGTCGCTGATTGTAAGCGGTATCCGTTCGCCCTTTTCATCGGAGCGGACGATCAGGAACTGCCCCGGCTTGGCAGCCTTGGCAATTCTGGGCGCCGACACCACCATCTTGCAGATGTTCGGAGTCAGCATAACTCTTTCAAGAATCTTGAACATAAGCTTTCTAAATAGCGTTATTATATGTAGCGGGCAAATGTAGGAAATAATGTCGATATTGCCAATATTTCCCCGATATTAGGGTGATAACAAAAATGTTTTCACTAACAACATAATTGTTAAATGTTTTGATATCCCGCTATTTGATTGTTCGGCCGAGTGTGACACGGCGAATTCGGGATTATTGTTGTCTCCGGACAAAAAAGGTGACTAAAAATTGCAGGATTCGTCGCGGCGCGACAGAAGGGGTGTCGGGGAAACCCTTCCCCGTGCCCCCGAGGGGCTGTCACGCAAGTGACTGGGGGTTGATTAAAGAAATGGGGTGACCAAAAATTGCAATTCTTAGTCACCCCATCTCTATTGTTATTGTGAGCGTAGTTCCTACTTTACCTTCTCTCTCTTGCCGAGCTTCTCACGTACAAGAAGCGGCTCGTTTGTGGTGATGCAGTCCACACCGAGGTCGATCATATTCTGGATGTCCTTCTCCTTGTTGACAGTCCAGCAGTTTATGCTCATCTTGTTGTCGCGGGCCTGCTTGAACCAGGTAGGGTTCTTGCCGAAGACCTTGTACTGGTAATCGACCCCGTTGATGCCAAGCTTGGCAAGCTCGTCCGGACTCTTGTCATTGCTGAGGTACTGTACTGTGAATCCCGGGCAGAGAGCGGCCAGCCTTTCGCACATATTCAGGCTGAAGGAGATGAAGATGACGCGTTTCGGGTTGTACAGGCCGTGTTCCTTGAGAGCCTTCACGCTCTGGTCAACCATATAGTCCTCGTGGGCCTTGTCTATCTGTTTCTTCAACTCGAAAACCAACACGGTCTTCTTGCTTTTCTCGCCTTGCGTAAGGTACTCGTCCAGCGTAGGGATCTTTTCGCCGTTCTTCAGCCTGCAATCCTTGAAGTCGGCGTAGTCGTGCGACCAGATGTTCTTTCCGTTTATGTCTGCGTCGTGGTGAACAACCATAACGAGGTCGGATGTGATGTGAACGTCGAACTCGCTTCCCCAAAGTCCGTTCTGCTGTGCCAACTCAAGGGCCTTGATGGAGTTCTCGGCGTAGCCGGCTTCCTCGCAGTTCCAGAATCCTCTGTGCGCGGTCACCGCGATTTTCTGCGGGGCGCAAGAAGCGGTGGCCGCAACTATGGCCGCAACCGCCGCAATTTTAGTTATTCTTTTCATATTCATTAAATAATGTAGTTTTACTTGTTGTGACAGTATAAGTTGTCTGGCGAAAACCGGAAGTCTGTCATCGGCGTATGTCGATAACAAACTTGCCGTTGAAATACGGATCGTTGAGCCAGCTTCCTACATCCCAGGTCGTGACAGAACCCTTGCGGAGCCGCTCTCTGGACATCAGGTCGCAGATCTCTTCGTTGATGTCTCCTCCTTTAAGGTAGAGGATGGAACCGGAATATTTCCCTCTCACCCAAGGATAGAAATCGGTCAGTGAGGCCACGGCGCGGGAGACTACGAAGTCAAACTTCCCCGGAAGACTCTCCGCCCGGGCGTTGACAACCTCGACGTTGGCAAGTCCCAGCATATCCGAAATCTCTTTAGCCACGATGGTTTTCTTTCCTACCGAGTCACACAGGGTGAACCGTGCGGCGGGGAACATCACGGCAAGAGGAATGCCGGGAAAACCTCCGCCTGTACCAAGATCCAGCACCTTTATCTCCTTTCCCGGGTCAAGGAATGATGAATATGTCTCAGGACGCCGAGTGCGGAGATACTCGGCAATGGCGAGGGAGTGGAGGATGTGGTGGTCATAGAGATTGCCGATGTCCTTTCTGGAGATCACGTTGATCTTTGAGTTCCAGTCCCGGTAGCCGTCCTCCATCCGCCTGAAGCGCTCCAGCGCCTCAGGAGCGACATCCGGGAACGATAACCTCAGAAAGGCTTCGAAGTCAGCGAATGTCATCATATCCCGTCCTCCTGCCTGCGAAGGTCGTCTATCATCTGCTTGGCGCGGCGGATGCGGGTCTTGACGGTGTTCAGCTCCAAATCAAGAGCCTCCGCTATCTCATTGTACTTCAGCCCGTCGATAAGCCTCTTGCGGGCGATTTCCCTGTAGAGATCCGGGAGGCGCTCTATGTATTTGGCGTGCTCTTCCTCGTTCTCGGTCTTTATCAGGGAGTTGAGGGCGTCATCCGTCTGGTCGGGTATGACTTCAACCCCGGAAGGCTTGTTGTCATCGTCAAGGTAGACTATCTGGTTCTTCGGGTGAACCCTTTGCTCTTGCTCGAGGGTGTCAAGCGCCGTGTTCTTTGCGATTGTGCACAGCCAGGTAAGGAATCTGCTCTTGTACTGGTCGTAGGACTGAATCTGCCTGAAGGCCTTCTCAAAGCTCCGGCTGCAGATGTCATCGGCGGCGTAGTCGTCGATGCTCTTGAAGCGTGCCTTGATGTAGGATTTCAGCTGTTCTATGTGGCGGTCCCATAGTGCGGTGAACGCCAGGCCATTGCCTCTTTGTGCCAAGATGATCAGCTCATCAGTGGGCTTCGAGCCAGTTTTTCCCATAATTGCATTCTACTGTTAGTGGTACTGATAGTTTGACGACATTCTCCATACGGTCAACCACAATCTCCCGGAGCCGGTCGATTTCTTCCGGAACGGCGTCGAAGACAAGCTCGTCGTGAATCTGGAGAACCATCCTGCTCTTCATTCCGGACTCGGTCATCGACCTGTCGACTTCAGACATAGCCATCTTGATGATGTCGGCTGAAGTGCCTTGGATAGGAGCGTTGACCGCGTTCCTTTCGGCGAGAGCCTTCAGGGTCCCGTTTTTTGAGTTGATGTCAGGGACGTATCTTCTTCTTCCGAACAGGGTCTCCACGTAGCCGGTCTCTCTCGCCGCCGCCTTTGTGTCCTCGATGAACGTGCGTATCGACGGGAATCCGGCAAAATAATCCTCTATGATCTTCTGCGCCTCCTTCCGGCCTATCCTTAGCCTTTGCGCAAGGCCGAACGCCGAGATTCCGTACATAATGCCGAAGTTGGCGGTCTTGGCCACGCGCCTCTGATCTGCGGTGACCTGGTCGTGCGGTATCCCGAATATCTTCATCGCGGTGGCGGTGTGGATGTCCATCCCTTGCCTGAAGGCGTTAAGCAGGTGCTGGTCGCAACTCAGATGCGCCATAATCCTAAGCTCTATCTGGGAATAGTCCGCCGAGAGAATCAACCCGTCCGGAGAGCTTGGGACAAAGGCCTTGCGTATCTCTTTCCCCTGGTCTGATCTGATAGGGATATTCTGGAGGTTCGGATTGGACGAACTCAGCCTTCCTGTAGCCGTAAGGGATTGATTGAACGTAGTGTGAACCTTGCCATCGGTAGGATCGATATAGCCGGGGAAAGGCTCTATGTAGGTGGAGAGCAGTTTCCGGCTCGCCCTGTATTCAAGAATCTCGTCTATTACCGGATGTCTGTCCGCCAGATCCAGAAGAACCGACTCCTCGGTCGAATATGTCCCGTTGGCGTTCTTCTTCGGCTTGTCCGAGAGGCGCAGCTTCTCGAAAAGCAGCTCACCGATCTGTTTAGGTGACGAGACATTAAGCTCCGGCTCTCCGACCATCTTCCTGATTCCCGACTCTTTGGACGCGACTTCCTCTCGCAGGCGGGCCGTGAAATCCTTCAGGGAACCCAAGTCAACCTTGACACCGCTGCGCTCCATCTTGGAGAGAACCTTGAGCAGAGGCTCCTCCATCTTGTCGTAAAGCTCTCCCGCCGGGGTCTTAGACAGCTCTTCTCCGAGCCTCTCCTTCAGCGACAGGAGTACGGCGCATTCCTTGCTTCTGTCCCGCGTCTGCCCGCCGGAGGGGATGTCATCGAACAGGGAACCCGTGGTCGGCAGGGAGTCTTTCTCCGGAATGTCCTCCAATGACACGCCAAGATAGGCGAGGGCGAGGACATCGATCTTATGGCTTTTCTCAGGGTCAAGGAGATAATGCATCAGAGGGATGTCGAGGAGTTTGCCTGAGAGGGTCACGCCACCGGCCGCCAGAATGTTCATCTGCCGCTTGAGGTCATCCCCGCATTTATCCACTGACGAGTTTTCAAGAAGGCTCTTGAATTCCTTGATTCCGCCCTCGGCCGAGACAATCCTCTCTCCGGAACGGGCGGCGACAATGATTCTTCTTGTTTTCGTGAATATGCCCTCGTCAGCCCCCTCGGTGATGACGGAGCATATTCCTGACTTGACGGCGGCCTTGACCGCTTCGCCCGGACGGACTTTGACTATCTCCTGATTCCAAGTCTCCGCTTTTTCCGCAGACGCTCCGATGTGGCCTATGAACCTGCCAAGGGACTTGAACTCGTATCTTTCGAAGAGGTCGGCCAGCTTCGGGCCGTATTCCTTGTTGACCTTCATCCCGTCGGTCTGGATATCTACCTCTATGTCAGTCTTTATGGTGACAAGCTCCTGGCTTAGCCCTATATGTCCGCTCGCTTCCTCGAACTGGCTCCTCTGCCTCGGGGTAAGCTCGTCGAGATGCCTGTAGATCTCCCTGACCGTTCCGTATTTCGCCACGAGCTTTCCGGCCCCGACCTCGCCGACCCCCTTCACTCCGGGTACATTGTCGGCGGTGTCCCCGCAGATAGTAAGCATATCGATGACCTGTGCCGGCGAGCTGATCCCGTACCTCCCGCAGATTTCCTTGACACCGATAATCTCGTTGTCGTTGCCGGCCTTGCCCGGCTTGTACTGCCAGATGTGGTCGTCTATAAGCTGTCCGTAGTCCTTGTCAGGCGTGACCATATAGACATCGAGACCTTCCTCGGCGCAGCGTTTCGCCATCGAGCCTATCACATCGTCCGCCTCGAACCCTTTCAGCATAAGTGTCGGAATGTTCAAGGCTTCGCAAAGCTCCATCAGCGGCTCGAGGGAATCGATCACCAATTGAGGGGTTTCCTTGCGGTTGGCCTTGTACCCGGGGTACATCTTGTTTCTGAAAGTTCCTCCGGGAGGGTCGAAAGCCACGGCGAGATAGTCCGGTTTCTCCCGGTCGAGAAGCTCGAGAACATACTTCGTAAACCCGTAAAGAATCGACATATCCGCTCCTTTGGAGTTGATCATCGGTCTTCTGAGGAACGCATAGTACATCTTGAAAATCAGTGCGTGTCCATCTATGAAGAATATCTTTCCCGGCATTGTCCTTTTGTTTTGTCTGAGACCCGCCGCACTGCCTGAGTGCCGGTCAGGGTATCCACAAAGTTAAGCAAAAGTTTCGTGGTTTCAAAACCGGAATGCTCCGAGCGCGAGGGTGCTGTCGGAAAACCTTGCCCCGTCGTGGATGTCGTGTGTGGAAAATATGACGGTCGTTCCTGTGGAGCGGGCAAGCTCGCTCAGGGTCCGGAGTACCATTATCCTGTTGTCCACGTCCAGGAAAGCGGTCGGCTCGTCCAGAAGAATCACGTTCGCCTTCCTGCACAGCGCGGCGGCTATGCACGCTTTTTGGAACTCTCCGTCTGAAATGAGGCTTATGTCCCTGTCCGCCAACGGATTGAGTCCAAGCGCCAGTATCGCATCCCCGATGGAACTCTCGGCATTGAACACCGGAGCGGCTGACGCGGGCGATGCGTGGCAGAGGCTTGTCCGCAGGAACTCCCTTACGGTGAATCCTTTGACTTTGGGAATATGGGTGGGCAGCATCACGACTTCTCCTCCGGTGGAGAAAGTCCCGGAAAGCGGCCGCAAAAGTCCGGCGGCGGTCTTCAGCAATGTGCTTTTCCCGCAGCCGTTCGGCCCGCAGAGCATAACGGAATGTCCGTCGGGATATTCAAAAGTCAGCGGTCCGGCGATCCGTGCGCCTTCCCTTCCTATGACGAGTCTGTCGGCTTTTATCATATTCACCTCTTTTTAAGAAGGATGTACAGGATTATCGGGATGCCTATGAGCGCCATCGTGCTTCCGACCGGCAGGGGAGCGGGAAAGGCCTGTGAGAGGATGTCCGCCGTCAGTGACAGCGACGCTCCGGTGAGAGCCGCGGCCGGAATGACTTTCCTGTGGACCGATGTCCCCAAAAGAGCCTTTGCGATGTGCGGAGAGACTATCCCGATGAACCCCAACGGGCCGCAGAAGGCTGTCACCGAGCCAGCCATCAGACAGCTGCCTGTAAGTGCGGTGTTCCTTATCCTGCGGATGTCAGCTCCGGTCAGGGTCGCATACTCATCCCCGAAGAGGGCTATGTCGAGTCCGTCGCTGTTGCGCAAGGCCAGAAATGTCCCGATGCCCAGAGCCCCTGCGACCACTGCCACCTCGCCAGGCCTTCCTCCCGTGAAACTTCCTGAGGACCAGCTGTAAAATACCTTCAGGCTCTCGGCGTCGGCGGAATATTCAAGAATCGAGGTGGCGGCGCTGAAGATGAAGCCAAGCATCACTCCGAAGATGAGCAGGGTAGCGGCGCTTTGGAATCTGGCGGCCACGGCGACGACGAGAAGCGAGGCCAGCAGCGCTCCTGCGAATGCGGAGGCGGCCACGGTCAGACCGGACAGGGCGGCGGGAAGGGAAGTGCCGATCAGCAGCGTGGCGATTGCCGCACCGGTGCCGGCTCCCGCGCTCACCCCCATAATGTGAGGGTCGGCCAGCGGATTCCGGAACACGCTCTGCATCTGAAGCCCGGCAAGTGAGAGACACGCCCCGGCGAGAACCGCCGTAAGCATCCTTGGAAGCCTGAGCTTCAGGAATATACTGGAGTCCATCCCGCTCAGGGAGGTTCCTCCGGTGAGCAGGTCTGTTCCCGCAAGAAGCACGGTTAGAACGGCCAGCAGGGCTATTTTCGAGCGTGACGACATTTCCATATTTGCCTTTTTGCTTCAATCCTTTCGGCATTTACCGAAAATTTCGTTAAATTTACCCCAAATCTTTGAATATTTATGAATAAAAGAACACTTATCCTTGCGTCCGCCCTTCTGGTTCTCTCCGGAGCCGGTGCGTTCGCCCAGAAACAGTCCAAGAACGGAGGCATCTCCGCAGAGATGCTGACCGAGATCCGTAAAGGCTATGAAGGCACCGCCTCCGACAAGGCGATCCGCAACGCCCTCAACGCCGCGGCCATCAATGTGCTTGCCGCCAATTCGGAGAACATAGCGATGATCGACACCCATTTCTCCGACGAGGTCAAGACCAAAGGCCGCACCAATCAGAAATCCTCCGGGCGCTGCTGGCTTTTCACCGGGCTCAATGTGTTGAGGTCGGCGATGATAGAGAGGCACGATCTGGGAGCTTTCACTTTTTCCCAGAACTATGTCTTCTTCTATGACCAGCTGGAGAAAGCCAATCTGTTCCTTCAGGGAGTGATTGACACCAAGGAACTTGGCTTCGATGACCGTAAGGTTGACTGGCTCTTCCGCAATCCGATCAGTGACGGCGGCCAGTTCACCGGAGTCTCGAATCTGATAACGAAGTACGGCGTGGTGCCTTCCGATGTGATGCCTGAGACCTATTGCGCCAACAACACATCACAGATGCGCACCCAGATCGCCACAAAGCTCCGCGAGGACGGACTCAGGCTCCGCGAGGCTTCGGCCAAGGACTGCCCGGCGATGAAGACAGAGATGCTTAAGGAAATCTACAGGATGCTTGTCCTTTGCCTCGGCGAGCCGCCTGTGGAGTTCGAGTGGACACGCTACGACTCAAAGGGCAACTTCGTCAGCACCAAGACCTATACCCCGAAGTCATTCTATGATGAATATGTCGGCGCGGATCTCGAGAACAACTATGTAATGGTGATGAACGATCCGACCCGCGAGTATGGCAAGGTCTACGAGATAGACTACGACCGCCACGTCTATGACGGACATAACTGGCTCTATGTCAACCTTCCTGTCGATCGGATCAAGGAGATGGCCATCGCCTCTATCAAGGACAACACCGCGATGTATTTCTCTTGTGACGTAGGCAAGTTTATGGATCGCCAGAAAGGTACTCTGGATCTTGACAACTTCGACTACGGCTCGCTTTTCGGCACGACTTTCCCTATGGACAAGCGTCAGAGGGTTATGACTCACGCCAGCGGATCGTCCCACGCTATGACCCTGATAGCCGTTGACCTGAAGGAGGGAAAGCCTGTCAAGTGGATGGTCGAGAACAGCTGGGGCGCCGACTCGGGCTACAAAGGCAACCTCATTATGACCGACGAGTGGTTCGACAACTATATGTTCCGTCTCGTGGTCGAGAAGAAGTACGTCCCTGCCGATGTCCTTAAGATTCTTGACCAGAAACCGACCCTCCTCCCTGCCTGGGATCCGATGTTCCTTCCTGAGGAGTAATGTCACCGGTTCCGGCGCTCCGGGACGAGTGAACCTGTTGTAAATGAGCCGCGCTCCGAAAGTTTGAAGTCAGACTTTTGGAGCGCGGTTTCCAGTGTGGGGATGACTGTTCCGGAATAATACGGGGCATAATTAAATCATATAATTGATGATAGATTCGAGCGGGATAAAAGCTCTATATGTTAAACTTTAAGAAATAATGGATTACGTGCCGGGCAAGGCCGGACTTATGGTGAGGGCGGAGTGATGCCTTGGCACATTATGTAACAATCAAGCACTATGGCGAATATGGCTGAAACTGACATCAATCGCTTCATCGAGGCTCAGGATGTCCCTTTTTATCACGGTTATGGGCAGGCTTTGGAGGAAATCCGGAACGGCCGGAAAACCAATCATTGGATGTGGTACGTATTCCCGCAGTTGAGGGGGCTGGGGCGCAGTGCCGTCGCATATTACTATGGGATAGCCGGTAAGGACGAGGCGCGGCGCTATCTGGAGCATCCGGTACTTGGGGCGAGGCTTCTGGAGGTCACTGAAGCTCTGCTGACTCACAAGGGCAGGTCGGTCACGTCGATATTCGGAGAAATCGACGCTGTCAAGGTGCGCTCGTGTATGACTATGTTCGATTGCCTCTCTCCCGGTGATATATTCGGAGAAGTGATTGACTCTTTCTTTGACGGGACGCGTTGCGAACTTACGCTTAAGGTGATGCGGCGGTGCGAGGAACCGGAACAGCAAAGCCTTTCGACGGGCATCGGCAGTTTTGAGAATTGCTAATATATTGATTATACGATGAAAAGACTTACACGAATCTTTCAGGCATTGCTTGGTGCGGGTGCCTTGATTGTCACCTCTTTGATTGCGCTGGGACGTCTTGCCTGGCGTACTGTCTGCGGCTGGATGAGGAAACTTCCCAAGTGGGTGTCCGTCTCGGCGTGCGCGGCCTTGGCGCTCGTCTTGGCCGGAGTTGTGGCCAATTTCTATTACGAGTCTGAATACGGCAGATTCTCTGCCTTGGATTGGGATTTGTCGGAGAATGTCACCTCCCGCTTCTTCAAAGACCGTAAATACCGCCTGTATGACAAACAGAATAAGGAATATACCACGCCGAGGCTGGATTGGCTAATCGCGCCGGGACACAAGGATTCCCTCGCAGTCTATGCCGTTTCCGGAAAGCGTGGCTATCTCAATATCAAGTCAGGTGAGGTTGTCATAGACGCCGGACTCAACGCCTATGGCAAGGCCTGGCTTTTCTCGGAAGGTCTTGCAGCTGTTATGAAAGACGGCAGGATCGGCTTTATAAACGCAAGGAACGAGGTCGTGATTCCTTTCCGTTTTGATTATTCGGCCGAGTGTTGTATGACGGGGTTCGGTTACCTTTTTCACGGCGGGTACTGCGCGATGACAAACGGGGACGGAGACTTGGGGCTGATAGATTCCTCAGGCAATTGGGTTGTGGAGCCGGTGTATGACGAGGTCTGGTCGCCGTGCCGCAACGGAGGCAGGGTCGTCGTCAAGGATGGGAAATACGGTCTTCTTGACGCGGAGTGCAGGATAGCCCGTCCTGTCGGGTATGACTATGTGGAACTCCTCTCCGACGGCTATGTGTTCACCAAAGACGGCAGGATGTGGCAGGAGGATTTTGACGGAAATGTCGTGTGTCCTTTTATGTTCAGTGAGGTGTTGTTTTTGGAGTACCCGATCGGCTGGGATGACGAAAGGGAAGAAGTCATATATGCCCTTTCCGACTATTTGCGGTATAGGGTGGGCAATCATTACGGTATTATGAACCGCAAGACGGGAAAGCCTGTGACCGCCGCTTCCTATTCGGATGTCACTATGCTCTCGGAAAGCCTGTTTAAGGTGCTGAATCCGGAAAGTGGCGAGTGGCTGCTGCTGCCCGTCAGTCGATAGTCGCCGGCCCTTTCCGTCCCAAAGCCTGTTAAGGAAAACAGGAATCTGCGCGCGTTCAAGGCGGCCTGTGTCGCGTTTTGCATAGCCGATGTCCGATTCTGACAAGTCCGGATACTCTTTACCCGCTATTTTTGCATTCGTTATTGTGGCAAGGCTCGCCCTTGCGAAAAGTATCTTATCACTATACGTTTTTGACAAATGAAAAGAACCGGATTTTTGGGGATTGCGTCCCTGTCTTTGTCTCTGTTGCTCAGCTGTCAGATTCCTGAGAGCGATTCTTATGACCTCGCCGGCATAGCGGCCGTAATTGAAGGATGCGACGGGTTGGGAGATTTCCATAACGGACTGGCGTATGTCGTGAAGGACGGCAAGGTCGGCTTCATAGACAAGGCTGGCGGAATCGTCGTGCCGTTTGATTACAGCGGGCCTGCCGAATATGTCGGAGAAGGTGTCGTGAGGGTTCGCAAAGGTGGAGAGACTGTCTATGTCGGCCCGTCCGGAAAGGAGCTTTTCAAGTCATCCGCCGACATCGGAAAATTCAGCGAAGGGCTTGCCCGTATATATGACGAGAATTTTCACGCGGGGTTTGTCGATAAGACAGGCAGACTTGTCATTCCTTGCAAGTTCGAGAGAGTGGGTACTTTCAAGGAAGGTTTGTGCTGGGTCACTCTCCCCGGGAATCCCAGGCGCGTCGGATTTATCGATGCGTCCGGCTCTCTGGTGATACCTTGCGGGTACAACATCTCGACAGAGGGACGGCCTCACGCCGACTTCAGCGACGGGCTGTGCCTGGTGTCCGATGGCGCTCAGGGAAATGATTATTTCATCGACGCGTCAGGGAAGAAGGCGTTTGACATCGGCGGCGACATCATCCCTTGCGGCGGTTTTTCCGAGGGTCTTGCGTCGGTTCTATGGAATGACGGGAGCGGTGTGTTCAAAAGCGCCTACATCGACAAATCCGGCCGTCCGGTCATAACCCTTTCCAAAGGCATCGGAGATGATTTCCATTATGGCATCGCCCCTGTGACTTCAGAGGACGGCACCGTGTTCGTCAATAAGGAGGGAACTGTCATCGCCGGGCTGCCGGAGGGCAGGACTGTGGCTAAATATACCGGTGAGGGTACCTGGCTCGTTCAGTCAGAAGACTATAAGTACGGCTATTTCAGCAGCGAGATAAAGTCCATCATTCCTTGTGAATATGATTCCGAATGCGATTTCTCCGAAGGACTTGTCAGAGTCTGCGACGCGTCAAGCGGAAAGTGGGGCTACGCTGACCGGAATGGAAAGACGACATTCGATTACCAGACCACCGGGACATCGCTGCCGGATGCCGACGGCATTTATGAGGCACGTATCGTCAACGGTGAAGTCTATGTTGACTTTGATGATGAAGCTTTCGGGCGTTTTACTCAGGATGTCCTGGGAAAGAACGGATTGCGGTCACCTGGCAGGAACCGTAAGGTCGAGGGCTTGAAGGGAAACTGTGCTGAACTTATGAAATGTGTGGCCGGCAAGGGAGGGGAGAGCTATGACGGAGTCGGGCAGCCGTATCTTGTGATGCGTACCGATGATGGAAGGGTCTATGTCCTTAGCATCCTCGAAGCCGTGGAAGGTGATATGCTCTGCGGCCCGGTGCCGAATGTGGGCGGCGCAGTTGCGTTGACTACAGAATATGACGCCGCAAACGGCCTGTTCCCTGCCGCTAAGCTGAGTGACGGCACGGACTGGGTTTTCGGTGGCTGGTGGCTATGGGGCTACTACGTGATGGAGGATTATGACTTTGTCATCCACCTTTCACGTGACTACTGCATCTCTCTGGACAAGCGGCCTCCTCACGAGTATCACAATTCAGGCACATTCTTCCAGTCGTGGGCGGGGAGCGGTGTGATTCAGTTGTCAACCGACCTTGTGGACGGCTCGATGACAATCAGTATGCGTGAAGATCCGGAGACGTGGTCTTTCAACGTGGACGACGTGGTCGATAATCCGTCCATCCCGATTCTTTGCGGTGAATACATCCGTACCGTCCGCCTGTACGAGGATCCTTGGAAGTCAGGCTACATCAAGGTGGATTAGCGCCTTTTGATGGCTGCGAACGCGGCTATCAGGCATAGAGTCAAGGCCTCGGACACGGGGAGCGCAAGCCATATACCCGAATCCCCGGCAAGCATAGGCATCACGATGAAGCTCGGAATCAGGAATATGATTCCTCTTGCCAATGAATATATTGCCGCCGGCATCGCCCTTTCCACGCTCTGGAAGTAGCCTATGATCGTGACATTCACAATCAGTGGCAGGAAAGCGGCGGACATCAGCGGTATCCCCTTGGCCGCCAATGAATAGGCGTTGGCGCTGGTGTCAAGGAACAGTGCCGCTACGAACCTGATTCCGAAGACCATCGCAAGGGAGAGAACCGCTCCCATCCCGATTGCCGACAGCAGGGCCAGACGTCTTGCCTCCCGGACTCGGGCGGAGTTCCCGGCTCCGTGGTTATAGCTGATGATCGGCTGCGCGGACTGGGAGATGGCGTTCCCGGTCATAAATACGAAAGGCATTATGTAACAGGCTATTGAGAAAGCGGCCACTCCGTCTTCCCCAAGGTATCGCATAAACACGTAGTTCCCTACGAACATCAGCATCGCTATGCTCATTTCTCCCCAAAAGGCGGAGACTCCGAGCTTCAACTGGTACCAGAGGTTCCGCGCGGTCAGCCTGAGACTCTTCAGGCTCATCTTTAGGCGGTACAGGTGGAGTGTCTTGGAAAAGAAGAGAATGTAGGTGGAGACCATAAGGGCACCGACCCAGCATCCGATCATAGTCGCGATGGCGACACCTTCAAGCCCCCACCCGCAGATGAAAAGCAGCACATAGTCAAGCACCACGTTGATGACTGACGGTAGCGACGAGCATAGCATCGCATAGACCGGAGAGCCGTCAAGGCGGATGACAAGAAGTCCGACGGACTGCAGGAATATTGCCGGGAAGGCAAGCGAGAGCCATCTCTGGTAGTCGAGTACGTAGGGGAGAAGCCTGTCGGACGATCCGAGAATGTAGGCTGACCTGACTTCAAATGCTTGTACCAGAGCCGTAATCAGCAAGGTCACGATGACACCGAACCCGATTGTCTGGGTCATATTGATGTTGGCGGCCTTTACGTTGCCTTGTGACAGGTGAACCGAGGCCACCACCGAGCATCCTATTCCGAACATCAGCCCGATTGCGCTCATTATCAGCCAGAAAGGTGAGAATATGTTTACTGCGGCCAAAGCGTCGCTCCCGACCCCGTGACCGACGAACACTCCGTCAATCGTTGTCATCACAGACAAGCAAAGCATCCCGATCAGTGTCGGCCCGAGAATCTTGCGGAACAACCGCGCGATGCTGTCAGAACCAAAATCTATCTCGTCTCTTTTCATAACTCGTCCATTTCTCTAAGTTGGCATATTCTTTCCGTTCCTTCGCCCTCCGTCCGCCGGCCCTCCCGTTCCGCTTCGTCCTTTGCCTTGCCCTCCCGCTCTCGTCCGCCGGATTCCGGCAATCAAATCCCTCCTTGCCCGCTCAGCTCCCGTCAAGCGCCCGGCAAAGTTGGGTCAAATATTCTGAATATGCAAATGGCCGCCCCCCCCCTGTATGTGCCGATGTCAATGAAAATGAGTTCATTCAGGCATCATTCTCATTTCAGTATTTATCCACGAAATCAAAACTCTTCAGTTCGGCGGAAGATTTCTTCATCAGGCCAGTGACCAAAAATGCCTACCCGTCCCGGCTTATGATGTATCCGATTTCCGCCGTGAGCCGTTCTGGCAATTCACTGCTTGTTCGCGGAGCAATCATAACTTGTGCCTTGTCTAGCCGTACTTTTATGTTTTGGGAACTATATAGGTGTTGACTGACAGTTCCCAAAATAATATCAGATTGCCAGATAACAGCAAACTTGCGATTTTATGTATAGCCGTGGCACTTAAATCATTAATAACGAACATATTGAGCTTTTTCCTGATGCCGAAACCAAGACCAGGAAAAGGTTCATATATTTGATAATCAACGTGCTATCCGCCACAGCCGATTTTGTCCTGCTTTCAAGCACAGCAGATATGCAGTCGGAACCATACCGGAATATGCTCCTGCGTGGTTTCGTTTGCAAACATGTTTTGGGTCGAAAAGCGAAAACGGCGTTACAGGCGGCCACAAGGCCGGTCCATCGTATGGCGGCGAAACAGAAGTGCGGCACAATGCCCATCGGAACGGCATATTCAACGGGTAGGATCGCGATTCTGCCGCGCGATTCGCACGGGTAGTTCCTCCGGGTGCACCGGCAAGCATAATGACCAAGGAAAGGCTCAAATATTCGATGGTCAACGTGCTATCCGTCACTGTCAATTCTTCTGAAAAGAACGGGTAACTATCGCTATATATGCCTAAATATTCAGAGCCTTCTTCAAGGTTGTTATGTAAGGCTTTTGTAGTAAAACAAAGCAAATGTATAAGCTATGGTATCTCTAAAACTAAAGTTCAGACCTTCGACAGTTGAAGGCAAAGCAGGTAGTCTATACTACCAAGTGGTTCATATGCGGAAAGTCAGGCAGATTGCGACGAATTACCGAATAACCCAAGCGGAATGGAATCCGGGGCTGGAGGATGTCATCGTCAAGGACGGAGATCCTTCACGTTCCGTTTATTTGCGATATGTGCGGAAGCGCCTCGAGTTCGACAAAAAGTGCTTCAAGCGTATTGTGATGAATATGAACCTGTCCGGCACTCCGTTTTCCGTCGATATGGTCGTGGCGGAGTTTCTGAAACGATCGTCTGAGATAACGCTGTTTTCATATATGGAGAAAACTATCGCCAAACTCTTGCGGCAAGGGCAGCATCGTACAAGCGAAACTTACCAGGCTACCCTTAACAGTTTCCGGAAATTCAGGGAAGGAGCGGACGTGTTCTTTGATGACATCGATTCGGAGATGCTCCTTTCGTATGAGCATCATTTGAGGACCAAGGAGCTGGCCCTGAACACTATCTCTTTCTATATGAAACGTCTTAGAGCGGTATATAACAATGCTGTGCAAGAAGGCTATGCCGCGGACAGGAATCCGTTCAGGAAGGCGTTCACCGCATCTGAAAAGACTGTGAAGAGAGCGATTCCGCTGAAATATGTCCGTGAATTGAGGAATATGGATCTGAGTGGCTCGCCGTCCAAGAGTTTTGCCCGCGATATGTTCCTTTTCAGTTTCTACACGCGGGGTATGGCGTTTGTGGATATGGCCTACCTTCAGAAGAAGAACCTTAAGGATAACGTCCTCACATACAGGCGCAGGAAGACAGGACAGTTGTTGTCAATCCGTTGGGAAGACTGTATGCAGAAGACGGTTGAGCGGCACTCTTCAAAGACTTCCCCCTTCCTTCTTTCGATAATAAAGGATCCTGCCTGCAATTCCCGGAGGCAGTACCACAATGCCTTGACTCTGATTAATCATAATTTGAAGGCCATCGGCAGGGAACTGGGCTTGACTTTACCCCTGACAATGTATGTCGCACGTCATTCGTGGGCGAGCATCGCCAGGGATGAGGGTGTCCCGCTGTCCGTAATCAGTGAGGGGATGGGGCACGATTCCGAGAAAACCACACGAATCTACCTCGCCTCCTTGGAGACGCAGGTAATCGACAAGGCCAACAGGAAACTCTTGAATCTGCTGTGAATTGTTGCGAGGCAGGTGAGTGTCCTCTTGAGATTGCCGTGGTGTCGCTGTTGAACAGAAGTAGTCGCCCTGGAATTGCTGTGAAGCAGCTCTGAAAGAGTTGTGTGTCGCGGCAAGATTGCTGAGGAAGGACTCTTTCGGGTTGATAACACTGAATTCACCGTTTCTTCAACAGAAACAAGTATTTAGGTCGAGACGGATGAGGCCGGGTCAAAAGAGATTTTGATCCGGTTTTCTTATGTCCGCTATTTCCT
>CAYWIW010000021.1:0-39040 GCA_964458425.1 uncultured Muribaculaceae bacterium | reverse complement strand
CTCTTCTTTGTATATCTAATTTCTCCAGTCCGACCCCGACAACCTTTTTCCTTCTTAAGAAATCAACGCTCTCATTTTCGTTCTCGGTACTTGTTGTACTAATCTTTCAATATTGTCAAAGATCATTGCCGTTCTTTCCGAAACGGGCTGCAAAGATAGCGACTTTTTCTTTCCTACCAAACTTTTTTCGACTTTTTTTTCATTTTCTTGCGAAAAACCGGGAAAATCGGGACTTTTTGCCCCTTGCCGACGGAAGAAAGCAGGTGTTTCCACCGCCTGCAAGGAAAAGTCATAAAACCGGGAGAAGCCTCTAATACCAGACCGACGGCTCGGAAGACATCTCAAAGACAAGCTCGCCGCCTTTGACTATGTCGGAATATTCAATGTATCCCGTATTAAGCTGACGGCCATTCAGGGTGACGCTCCGTATGTAACGGTTCTTCTCGTCCAGGCCGCGTGCCTTTATCCTGAATGTGCCACCGGCGACTTTTAGATTCACCTCCTCGAAGGCAGGGGCTCCGAACCAGTACCTTGTGGAAGCCGGTTCGACCTCATAGAATCCCAAAGAGGAAAGCACGTACCAGGCCGACATCTGCCCGGCATCCTCGTTGCCGCAAAGACCGTCATCGGAATTCTTATAGAACTCCGAATAGATGCGGCGGGCAAGGTCGGCTGTCTTGTGCGGCTCTCCGGCCATCGTGTAGAAATAGATGGTATGATGGCTCGGCTCGTTGCCGTGGGCATACTGCCCTATCAGGCCGGATATGTCAGGCGAAGCGTTCTCACCGTCGATTCTGGAATCCGCCGCAAAAAGCGAGTCAAGTCTCGCGACAAAATTCTCTCTGGAGCCATAGAATCCGACAAGTCCGGAATAGTCGTGCGGAGCAAGCCAGGAATACTGCCAGGCGTTGCCTTCGCAATAATCATTGGCCCTATGCTCGGAAGAGTACGGATTGAACGGTGTCCTCCACGTCCCGTCGGAAAGACGGCCCCTGGCGAACAATGTCACGGAATCCATATAGTTACGATAGGAGTGGCTGCGGTTAAGGAAATAATTGCGGTCCTCCTGCTTTCCAAGATAGCCGGCGGCGGAAGCGACAGCCGCGTCCGCTATGGCATATTCCATATCGTATGCTATGGACTCACCCATCTTGTCGGAAGGGATATATCCGTAACGCTGCCGGAGTCCCAGACCTCGGATTGTGTCCATCATAGTTGACTTCAGCGCCTCCCAGGCCAGCTCCTTGTCGAAACCGTCGAATCCTTTCACGACAGCGTCGGCGACAGCGATCACGCCCGGATTTCCGACCATACAGTCGGTCTCGTTGCCGACAAGATGCCAGACCGGAAGACGGCCCTGCCTTTGGTAGATGCCAAGCATCGAGGCCACCATATCATTTTCCCTTTCCGGATGCAGAATCGTCATCAGCGGCATCTGCGCGCGATAGGTGTCCCAAAGAGAGAAAGTGGTGTACTCGGTCCTCGGAGCGTCCACGTCACTGAAGACAGACGGCATTATCATCGTGTGATAAAGAGCTGTGTAGAAGATAGTTCTGGCATCCGGGCAGGATGTGTTCACCTTTGCCTTGGAGAGTTCAGAGTTCCAGGCGAGGCGGGCGGACTCGACCGCGGACTCGAAATCCCAGTCCGGAAGCTCGGCGGACATATTCAAGGCGGCTTTTTCCTCGCTGACCGGGGACACCGCCACCTTTACCAACACCTGCTCCCCCTCCGAAGTGCGGAAACCGACGCGGCAGTAGCTCAATGAATATTTCCGGTCATCGGCGGAATACTCCCTGACCTTTATCTCTTCGATTGAGTCGAACGGCTTGGAGAACTGCGCTCGGAAATAAATCTTCTGGTTTCTCGCCCAGCCGGACGAGAATCTGTAACCCTCTATGGTACAGCTATCGACAGCATTGACACGGGTGTCATACGCCCTGTCCCAGCAGCCTCCGTTCACAAGGTCAAAGACAACAGCCGAACTGTCCGAGGCCGGGAAGGTGTAGCGGCTGAAGCCGACTCTGGTCGTGGCGGTCATCTCGGCGGTCACTCCGTAGCGGGTAAGAGGAACGCTGTAGTAGCCGGGCTTCGCGACTTCCTTTGTCCTGTCCGCATATGACCACATTCCGGTGGCCTGTGCAGCCGCGACAGCCTCGGGTGAGGCGTTCTCAGGCTCCACGCCTCTGGAATATCTCACGGTGCCCACAACCGGCATCACAGTGATGTCAAACAAGTCGCCTATCCCCGTTCCGCTCAAGTGAGTGTGGGAAAAACCGATTACAGTGGAGTCGCTGGAGTGGTAGCCGGAGCACCAGTCCCAGGCCTGCGGGATGCTGGTAGGGCCGAGCTGTACGGCTCCGAACGGCACGCTTGCCCCGACGAACACGTGGCCGTGGCCTCCGGAACCGATTCTGACGTTGACATATTCAGTGAAATCCTCCGGCGTTGTCGTGGCGGGAGAGCACGCTGCCGCACATAGGGCGGTGGCAATCATAATTCTTATCGCTTTCATCGCTGATGTGTGTTTTCGTGCCGCTAAGATACCCATTCTTTTTCGCAGGAGCAACCTGAGAGGGATGTTTTTCCCGAAGATGTCACACTGACAGCTTATTGGAATTGAACAAAAAGAGTTATCTTTGGAGTCGGCGTGAACATCTCGTCGAAGACGGGCACGGTCGAGAAATGGATTTCCGCGTGTATGGATTAAACCAATTATTCGTATATTCGCAGTAATATATTTAAGTAAGACGATATGGGATTTTTTACCTTTCCTGGGGAACAGGAACATAGAAGATTCAACTATAGGCCGATCTATTACGACAAGGACGAAGAGAAGCGCCGCCAGATGTTCGGCAAGGTTGACGGGACTTTTGAGAAAGAGAAGGAGAAGGGCGAGTACGAGCCGGGTTCATACATCCGAGGCTCGCTGCGCGACGGTAACTACGCCAGAAGACACAGTGGGGCCACAGCAGCCCAGAAGATCATCGGGATTGTGGGTCTTATACTTCTCGCCATAATCCTGATTTATTTCACGAAATTCTACTCTCTTCTTTAGATGGATCTCAGGATACTGCCTGGAAACATAGCGAATATGATTGCCGCGGGAGAGGTCGTCCAAAGGCCGGCTTCCGTGGTAAAGGAGCTTGTGGAGAACGCCGTCGACGCAGGCGCCGGACAGATTTCGGTAATCATCAAGGACTCAGGACGGACGCTCATCCAAGTAATCGACAACGGGAAAGGTATGACTCCTGACGACGCTGTCCTGTGCTTTGAGCGGCACGCCACCTCAAAGATCGCCACAGCCGAGGATCTGGAGGACATCACCACATTCGGATTCAGAGGCGAGGCCCTGGCTTCGATCGCGGCTGTCGCCGAAGTGACATTGAAGACGCGCACCGAAGACGCCGAGACAGGCTGCCAGGTGGGATTCGCCGCTTCCGTCCACAATTCCACTACGGAGGCAGCGGTCCCCAAAGGAACAAACATAGTGGTACGGAACCTTTTCTATAACATCCCGGCCAGAAGGAAGTTCCTGAAATCGGACAACGTGGAGTTCAAGCATATTGTCGAGGAATTCACAAAGGTCTCGCTGACAAGACCCGGGATAGGCTTCTCGCTGAGCCACAACGGCAAGGACATCTATGTTCTCAAACCGGCCAAATCCCTCAAATTCAGGATTATGGACTTACTGGGAGCATCCGTGGCAGGTGACATCGTCGATGTCAGCGCCGACACTTCCGTCGCAAGTCTGAGAGGGTTCGTGGGAAGACCGGACACTTCGAGGAAGACCCTTGGCAACCAGTTCTTCTTTGTCAACGGAAGATATTTCCGCAGTCCGTACCTGCACAAGGCGGTGATGAAGGCTTACGAGGGTATGATTCCCGACGGAGTTACCCCTTCGTATTTCATCTACCTTGACGTGGACCCGCGCGGCGTGGATGTCAACATCAGTCCCACAAAGTCGGAAGTGAAATTCGAGGACGACTCATTCATATTCCAAGTAGTTTACGCTTCGGTAAAGGAGACTTTGGGAAAGAACTCCTTCGCCGGAGGAATTGACTTCAGCAACCCGGAGGCCAACGATATGCCGGTTCTCGGAACGCATTTCTCTGAATATCAGCCGGAATCGATACCACAGGTGGCGATAGACAGCGGGTATAATCCGTTTGATCCGGTTGCCCCGACAGGGACGGAGGCCGGACAGAAGGGTGTTCCGGCAGGGCCTGCGGGCGGGTACGGAGGCGATTTCGACGGCAATCCATCCGGAACGGCCGGCGGATTCGGAAGATACGTTGACCGCAGGGAGGATTATGGCAGGCTTTTCGAAGAGAAGACCCTGCCGGTCTCGCAGACAATCATCCTTGACGGGAAATACATTGTCTCGCCGGTCAAGGACGGGCTGATGATTGTGAACATCAGAAGAGCGAGGGAAAGGATACTCTATGACAGGGCATTGGCAGCCCTTACCAAGAACGGGCACGTCACGCAAGCCAATATGTTTCCGGTCAAGGTCGAAGTCGGGGCCGCCAACAGGACAGTCTTCGACGACAAGGCGGAGATGCTCGCCAAACTCGGATTCGACATCTCGCCTTTCGGCACTGACACGATTGTGGTCAACGGAGTTCCGGAAGGATACTCCTGCGAGGCCGGCAAAATCCAGACAATGGTCTCGGATCTGCTTCTGATTCTCTCCGACGACAGTTCTTCCCTGCCAGGAGTGATGGAATCGGAAATGGCCGAGAAAATCGCCCTTTTAGGTGCGTCCGGAAGCGCGCCGCTGACCTCTCCCGCAGAGGCGAGGAATCTGCTTGACACCCTCCTCTCCAGCGGCAACGCCGAACTGACCGCAAACGGGAAAAGAATCATAGCCATAGCGGCTACAGAACGGATAGAGAAATTGTTTTAAACATTACAGTACACTGAATATTAAAATATTATGTCATACTACAGCTACGATGGCAGACAATCAGGCATCAGAGGATTCTTCAACAGTATGCCTCCTGTGACAAGGAATATCATACTCATCAACATCGTGATGTTCATCGCGACCTGCATCAACGAACAGTTTATGGTCAGCACATTCGCGATGTTCTACCCCGGCTCCCCGTTATTCCGCATCTGGCAGCCGGTCACATACCTGTTTATGCACGGAGGATTCTGGCATCTGTTCTTCAATATGTTCTGCCTCTGGATGTTCGGCTCGGCCTTGGAAAGGACGATCGGTTCAAGGAAATACCTGGTGTTCTACTTTGTGGCAGGATTGGGAGCCGCCCTTACCCACACCGGCGTGGAGTATTTGCAGATGAGCGCGATGGCATCCGCCGATCCTGGAATCCTCACAGCCGGACAGATAAATCTTCTGCGCACACCGACTGTGGGAGCCTCAGGAGCGATCTATGGAATCCAGATCGGGTACGCGATGCTGTTCCCGAACGATGTGTGGACCCTGCTCTTTCCTCCTATCTCACTAAAGGCCAAGTGGTTCGTGTTGCTCTTTATTGCCATTGAACTGTTTACCGGGGTCACAGGCACGATTGACGGAGTGGCGCATTTCGCCCACCTCGGCGGAATGCTGTTCGGTTTCCTGCTGCTTCTTTACTGGAGAAAAACCGGGAAGCTTTGGCAATGATGACAATCTGACGGTTATGGGCAGGAAGTCAAGAAACGGTTCATCCGGCAGCATTCTGGCCAGAATGCTGATGCTGCTTGCGGCGTTCTTTCTCCTGCTCAGCTATGCCTCTATGGTCGTGAATCCGGCCAAGGCGTGGTATATGACAGTGTTCGGACTTCTGTTCGTACCGATAGCCGTCCTGAACGGAGTGTTCCTCATCCTGAGCGTCCGCAGGCGATCCAGCGCATTCTTCATTCCTTTGCTCGCGCTGCTGCCATCCTTGATTTTCATCGGACGGTATTTTCAGTTTTCGTCCGGGGCGATGGAAAAGAACGGGGACACCGTCAGAATCCTGACCTACAACGTGGGACATTTCGCTCTTGGACGGGCAGACGGATTCAAAGGGAAAGACGGCAACAAGGCCTGCGCCGACTCGGCAATCAGTTTCATCAAGAGATGCGACGCCGACATCGTCTGCCTTCAGGAAGTCAATCTGCCGGGCGAATATGACGTGGCGAGGTTCTTCGAGAGACGCTTTCCTGACTATAACGTCGGGTATTTTATGTATGTGACGGACAAAGGCAGCTATGGGAATGTGACATTGAGCAGATTCCCGGTCACAGACAAGGGCAAGCTGATTTTTGACAAGAGTTCCAACCTTGCCATCTACACGGATCTGAAGATAGGAGAGGGATCGACCCTCAGGATCTATAACTGCCATTTCGAGAGTTACAACGTGTCCTTGGCAAGGCTCAAGAAGTCACTGACGGACAAGGAGGTGGATCTGATGTGGGAGACGGAGGAGAAAATGAAGAAATCCATCAAGAGAAGACCGGAGCAGGTAGACAAGGTGATGTCGGACATCGAGGAATGCACGCTTGAGTCCATCGTGACGGGGGATTTCAATGACAACCCTATGTCCTACACCTACAACCGGCTCAAGAAAGGGCGCGAGGATTCGTTCGTGGAGGCCGGGAAAGGATTCGGGGCGACATATTCATTTCTCTGGCCGTTCATCAGAATCGACTATATTCTTTACCCGTCGCAGTTCAGCGCAGTGTCGCACTCCGTGCCGCAGGTCGGCTATTCGGACCACTATCCGGTTATCGCGGAAATCGCCCTCAACCGGGAGTAGTGCCGGAAACGGCGATCCGGCAGGCTCCTCGGCAGGACGTAAAGGGAAGGGTCTATTGGACCGAATTTATGTCTATCAGGTTGTTGAGGATGGCATAGACAGTGAGACCGGCGACGGTCTTTATGCCGGTCTTGCGGGTGATGTTCTTACGGTGGGTTATGACCGTGTAGATGGAAAGGCTGAACTTGTCGGCGATTTCCTTGTTCAGCATTCCCTGCGCCACGCAGACCAGAATCTCTTTTTCCCTGGAGGACAGTTCATTGCCCTCTCCGGACGATTCCGGCTGTCTGGTGCCTAAAGCCGACTGGATCTTCCGGATGATTCCGGCGGAGTCATCATACAGCGAAATCGAACCGTCATACTGCCTTATGATGTCATCCGTCACCGCGGTCCCTTCAATCGCCAGAACCGAAGCGTCACACGAATCGGCGATCAACGCCCGGCTCTCCTTACGGCTGCGGAAATCGAAGACAGCCGGATCCACGATGACAACATCGGGATCAAGATTCCTCAGACGCGCCTCGCTCGCCCTGGAGAAATCCACAAGGTTTTCCTGAACGAGGAAAAGACCCTGCTCTGTCAGGACACTTTCCAATCCTTTGGCGACTATGTCGGACGGAATTATCAGAGTGACTCTCTTTTTATTTTCCATCGCGCTCAAGTCCGCTCACTATCGGAACAAGAATATTGTTTTCAACATAAGTGTGTCTCCTGAGATCATCCTGGAGATGATAGATCGAAAGAAGCACCATTATCCGCTGTTCGCCGGAACAGTCGCCCGGAAGATATTTCATCACGATGCTTTTCATATCCTCAAGCTTTTCCTCCACATTCTCGTGATGGGCCTCGAACTGCTCGATTGAATATTCCGAAGTCTTCGCCCCGTCACGCCCAAGCGCTCTCACATACGGGAAGACCACATCCTCCTCGTAGGCGAAATGCTTGTCCAGCTCGTTCTTGTAGTCAGTGAAGAATTTGAGGACAACCATTTTCTGTCTTTCGTCAAACGAAGCCACAAGCCTGTTGAACGAATCTTCCAAGGCCTTGAGAGCCTGCCCCGTATAATAGAGGTGCGAGTTGTGCAGATAGCCGATGATGTCGTTGATGTCACCGACGGCCAGCTCTGCCTGCGACGGCACGTGATCCGGGAAAGAATAGACATTGCAGATAAGCAAGAATGTGTCAGGATCGATGCCGCACCTAAGGCAGGCCTCGGACACCGGAAGCCCTGAATACTTCAGATCAAGCCCCATTCTGGAGATAACCTGAAGGAGGCTGTAATCTATGTCGATGATGTCCGAGACGGACATATCGGTAGTGAATTGTTTCATCTCAACCCATTGTCACAAGCAGGCAATTGCTTGCCGGATAATAATTTACCATAAACAAGAGGTTCATTGCCGAACCTCCGCTTCTAAATCAGCAGGGCGGTGATGTGATAGCCTGCGAACGCGGCGAGCCAGGCCACAATCATTGTATAGACGCACACCGCTATGGCCCACCGCCATTTCCCTGTCTCGTTCTTGATCGCCGCAAAGGTAGCGATGCAAGGGAAATACAGGAGAATGAATATCATATAGGCGACGGCGGCCGGCAGAGGAACCGAGCGGGCCAGCGTGCCCTGAAGCTGGGTGTCTGCGGCCAAAGCGCCGGTGTCAGCGGATTCCGCAGCCTCGGAGGCTTCCGCCCCGTCAGGAGCGTACATCACGCCCAAAGTACTGACTACAAGTTCCTTGGCAACAACTCCTGTCAGAAGTCCGATGTCCATCTTCCAGCTGAAGCCAAGCGGATCAAGAGCCGGAGAGACAGCCTTGCCGAGCTGACCGATGTACGAATGCTCCTGCTGGTACTCCGCACCTTTGTCGGAACGCGGGAAGTAGCCAAGACACCAGATCACGACCGAACCCACAAGAATCGTGGTTGCCATCTTCTCGATGTATTGCTTGCCTTTCTCCCAGGTGTGCCTCCAGATGGCCTTGCCTGTAGGGACACGGTATGGCGGCAGCTCCATCACGAAAGGAAGGTCATCCTCCTTTATGAAGCGGCTGAGAATCACAGCCGACAGGATTGCCAGCAGGACTCCGAGGAAGTATATTCCCAAAAGGGCGAGAGCGGAGTATCGCGGGAAGAAGGCCCCGGCGAGCAGGACAAAGATCGGAAGTCGTCCGGCGCAGGACATAAACGGGATTATGGCGACAGTGATGAGGCGGCTCTTGCGGCTCTCGATCGCCCTTGTAGCCATTATGGCAGGGACATTGCAACCGAATCCCATCACCATAGGGATGAACGACTTGCCGTGGAGTCCTATCCTGTGCATCAGCTTGTCTACGATAAACGCGGCGCGGGCCATATACCCGGAATCCTCCAATATCGAAAGGAAGCAATAGAGAATCAATATGTTTGGCAAAAACACAAGCACACTCCCCACTCCGGCGATCACACCGTCCACGAGGAGATCTTTCAGCCATCCGTCATTCATCCACTCCGCGACAAAACTCCCGAAGCGGCCCACCAGCCAGTCTATCCAGTTCATCGGGTAGTTGCCCAAGGTGAAAGTTGACTGGAAAATCAGATAAAGAATGAATATGAATATCGGGAACGCGGCCCACTTGTTGGTGACAACCGCGTCAATCCTGTCAGTGATTGTCTTCTTTGGCCTGGAATCGATATGCCGGGTATATGTCTCGGCGAGAGCGCCGTGGATGAAGGAATATTTCGCATCAACCACAGCCGACTCCAAGTTGGTCTGAAGCAGGTTCTCGATGCGGGCCGACTCCTCGGCACGGGCTTCGGAAATCTCGGCGGAGTTCTGCAGGGTCCCGACCACTCCCTCTATCTGCCTGTCGTTTTCAAGGTACTTGATGGCAAGATAGCGTGTCGAGTACCTTCCGCGGATGTCCTGGTTCTTCTGAATCAGGAGTTTGATGCGGTCGATGCTCTTCTCGAGTTCCGGGCCGTGGTTGATGTGGATGTGGCGGGCGAACCTGTCGTCGTGTTTCTCGTAGATCTTGATGACCGTGTCCAGAAGTTCCGGGATTCCCGTTCCGTCACGGCTTACGGTCGGACAGACCGGCATTCCGAGAAGGTAGCCCAACTGCTTTATGTCAAGTGTATCCCCCCTGTCCCGAAGCTCGTCGTACATATTCAACGCCATCACGACGCGCAGGTTCATATCGATGACCTGAGTGGTCAGATACAGGTTTCTTTCGATGTTGGAGGCATCCACCACATTGACCACCACGTCAGGGACATTCTCGACCAGATTCTTCCGGACATAGAGTTCCTCGGGGCTGTAGGCCGACAATGAATAGGTTCCAGGCAGGTCAACAAGAACGAACTTGTAGCCGTTATATTCAAAATACCCTTCCTTTGCGTCAACGGTCACTCCGCTGTAGTTGCCGACGTGTTCGTGGCTTCCGGAGGCGATGTTGAAAAGCGAGGTCTTTCCGCAGTTCGGGTTGCCGACCAGAGCCACGCGGATCACGTGATGCCTTTCCTTCGCGAGACGTTCCATCTCAAGATTCAGGGCCGCGGACTCGTCGGAATCATCGTCGTAGATGGATGCGAGATTCTGCTTGGAGACAACGGAGGCCTTCGCTTCGTCCTCGCCTATCACGTCGATCAGTCCGGCCTCAGAGCGCCGGAGCGAGACCTTATAGCCAAGTATCTCGTATTCAATAGGGTCTTTCAGAGGGGCGTTGAGAACAACGGCGACTCTCTTCCCGGAGATGAAGCCCATCTCGATGAGCCTTTTCCGGAAACCGCCGTGGCCGTTGACTTTCGCGATGACCCCGACTTCTCCTGTTTTTAAATCCGATAGTTTCATTCGCCTCTTCTCCCGCAGGCCGGTTATTACCTGCAAAATAAAACACTTCTTTCGCCCCAAGGTGTCCAATCACCCGCTTCTCCCCGAATCTGGCTACAAAAATATTCATTTTACAAGATTTACGCAATCGCCAAGTGTTGGTATGTGATGGGAAGGATTAGCAATTTGTTGGTACGTCCCGCAGTCTTCCGGGCCGCCTCAACGGACAGACAGCGGACAATCTCCTGTAAATCAGTTCCTCCCCGAACCGGACGGCTGTACAGACAAGCCATCCGCTTCGGGGAGGATTTTCATAATGGTCACAGCGCCGCAAAGTCCGGCGGCCGTCAAAAAGGCCTATCCAACCTCGCTACAAGGTAGGGGGAACACACTGGGCATCCGTCAGGACTCCGGTTCTGTTGTCAGCGACATCCCACCAGACACGGTTGCTCGTGTTGTCCTCTCCGCCGGAGAGCTGCTTGACAGCCTGAAGATAATTGTCGTTGTTGTAGGCGACATCGGTGTCCGGATAGTATCCTAGACGGTACGGATAATGCGAGTTGTCGATTTCAGCGGCTCCCGGACCCACCGGAAGATAAGGAATGTCAAGTCTTCTCCAGTCAGACCAAGCCTCGACTCCATCGGAGAGATAGCTTGCTATCCAGCGCTGGATGGCGATCTGCTCAAGACCTTCAGACGGGTTGTAGGCGACTGCGGGTGAGGTGACATATTCATCGGCACCCTTTGCCCCCCATTGCTCGAAGGAAGCCTTGATTCCCCTCTCGTACAGGGACTTGGCATCAGCGGAGATCCATCCTCTGCAAGCCGCCTCGGCCTCGGTGAGAAGAACGCGGGCTGCCGGAATCACCGGGAAAGTAGCGTCCTGGGCGAGCATCTTGGAGCTGACGCTGCAGCAGACACCGCTGAAGGCGGCCACAGAGTTGTTGTCGATAAGACCGAACGGAACTCCGTAGAACGAGTCGTGGCTGTCTCTTGGGAAGGTGGCTTCGTCACGGGCTCCCTTGTAGCCCTCGATGTCGAAATATTCAAACATACGGTTGTCCTTGAAGGCCTTCATCTGCTCGACAATGAACATATTCGGGACAGCATTGAACCCTGCCGCGGAATAGTCCGGAGAGCACCAGTAGTACAGACGGTTCCAGGTAAGGTCGTCATAGCTGTAGTAGAATCCGTCGGACTCGCTTTCCATACCACCGTCGTTGTAGGCGGCGGCAAATCTTTCCTTGCCCACGGAAGGAGCCACATCACAAAGCTTTATCGCCAGAAGCATTCTCAGGGAAGCGTTGAATTTCTTCCACTTGGAAACGTCTCCGCCATAGAGGATGTCCGCCGAGGACAGGTTGTCGCTCTCGTCAAACTGCTTGTAGGCGGCGGTAAGGGACTCGTCAAGCTGGGCATAGACAGATTCCTGTGAATCATAGACCGGCTTCCAGTTGTCCTCAGTGCTTCCCTGGAACGCTTCCGAAAGGATAATCGGGCCGTAGATGTCAGTAAGGGACATATAGTAGTAGGCCGACAAGGTCTTGGCAACGGCGATCTGGTTTGCGTTGGAGCCGAACGCCTTGACGTTTGTATTCTCCTTCTGTTCCTCATCCTCGTTCATCTGGATGATCATATTCAGATTCTTAAGCGGATAGAGGTAAATGGTGCTGGCGGAATAATGGATCGTCGTTCCAAGAGGGCCATACTGGTTGTTCTTGGACTCTGACAGGTAGCCGGCCCACTCCTGCTGCCAAGGGTCATAGCCATTGGTCGCCGATCCAAGGACAAAGTACGGCACGTACTGGCAGGCATAGCTGAACAGATACTCCGTGAAAGCCGTGGAAGGGCTGTTCGGGCTTTTGTTGATGTCTCCGAAATCGGTGATCTTGTCGCAGGAAGACAAAGTGACGGCAAAGGCCGCGGCTGTAAGCAATATCTTGTTTATGATAGTTTTCATAATATTCATCTCCTATGCTTTAGAACGTAAGGTTGACAGTGATTCCGAAAGAACGGGTGGACAATGCCTGGCCGCCCTCAAGGTAGTTGTATTCAACGCCGGCGATCTCGGAAGGGTCGAGGTTAGGGCAGGCTGAATAGATGAGCCAAGGGTTCGTGGCCACCAGCGCCACGCTGGCTTTGCTCAGGCCGATACCAAGGTTCTTAAGGAATCTGGCCGGAAGATCGTAGCCGATGGAGACCTCGCGGAGCTTGACGTAGGTACGGTCGTAAACCCAGTTGTCACAGTTGTAGTAGGCAAGGTAGTGATAGTAGTTGTAGGCATCCACGTAGCCAGACAGAGGATTTCCCTCACTGTCAACACCTTCCATATACACACCGCCACCGACTGCGACAGGCTCGCGTTCGTTGACACCGCGGTTGTTCACCTTTGCCGTAGATGCGAAGACACCTGATCCGGTTCCCCACATATTCGTCCAGGAGACAAGCTGGCCTCCGAGCAGGAAGTCAAGAGACGCATTGAAAGTAAAGTTCTTGTACCTGAATGAGGTAGAGAATCCTCCTGTCAGGTCCGGCTGGACATTGCCGACCTCCTTCTCTACACCTCTCTCCCACGTCGGCCTTACATCACCCCAGGCCTTGCTGCCTTTCTGGAGGACAGGCTTGCCATCCTCGTTCGTAACCCAACGTGACGCGGCGCTTATCACACCGATCGGCTTTCCCTCGATGGCCTTCAGGTACCAGGCATCGTAGAATCTCGCCCAATAGATGGTGTATTCGGTCTGATCCGGAGCAAGGGTCACAAGCTCGTTGTTGTTCTTGGATATGTTGGCGGAGAGGGTCCACTCTATGTCACGTGTCTTTATCGGAGTTCCGCCCAAGGTCACCTCTATGCCCTGGTTGCGTACCATTCCGGCGTTGAGCCTTCTGTAGGAATAGCCGGACTGAGGCAGGACATTGGCCTGGATGATGTCGTTCTTCGTGTCCTTGCGGTAGAGGTTGATGTCACCGAAGAGCCTGTTGCCGAAGAGCTTGAACTCTGTTCCCACCTCAAAGGATGTCGAGATTGTCGGCTTGATCGACGGATTGACCTGGGTTGTCGGCTCATACATCGTCGTGAGACCGTGAGCCTTGGTACCTACGGTGTAGGTCGGGTAGATGTTGTAAGCCCCCAAGGTAGAGCCGACCTGGGCCAGGGATCCTCTGATTTTCCAGAAATCGAGCCAAGAGGCGTCTATGAGCTTGCTGGCCATAAACGACACCGATCCGCCGCCGTAAAGGAATGCATTGTTGTCGTTGGAAAGACGGGAGTCAATGTCGTAGCGGATAGAGCCGTCCAAATAGACAAGGTCATCCCAGCCGATTGTGGCCGTGCCGAAGAAAGAGCGGGTCTTGTAGTGTGTTTCGCTGTTCTCAGCCGTGAATGTGCTGGACGATGCGGCGAGGTTGAAGAATCCAGGAACCGACAAGCCTCCGTTGGTGTGGCCGTTCAGATAATAGTAGTCGTATTTTCTGGATTCGGCGAACAATGCAGTCTCAACGGACAGGCGGTTATCGATGTAATGCTCACTCCAGGTGGCATAGGCCTGCGCCGTGAAATCGTTGCTTTGGGAATGATAGGTGCGGAAATATGGATCGAACACAATCGAGCCGTTGCCGTACTTCGCTTCGTAGCGGTTGGCTATCAAGTTGTTATTGACCCTGACTCCTACGCGTACATTGTGAGGGAGAAGAGTGTAGACATCCGCGGTCACAAGGTGGTAGTTATTGTAGGAGAATGTGTTGTAGTTGTACAGTGTACCATAAGGGTTGTCGTGGAAATTAGGAGAGAGATCATCAGGAGCCACGATGTTCCACGTCCTCCAGTTTCCGTCCGGTCTCTGCCAGTCCTCCAGATCCTTGAGATTGATGTTGGTCTGTCCCCACTGAGTGTATTCGCCGACAACATTTCCGGCCGCCGAGTACCCTTCCGTGGCAGCGTTCTTAGTCTTGCGGTAACGGTAGCGGTAGCTGACATCGGCATTGAGCCAATCCGTCGGTTTGAAGGACGAGGTCAGACTGAACGAACGGCGGGTCGCCTTCGAGTTGTACATTATACCCTGACGTTCCACATTGTTGAACGCGACACGTGTCCTGAAACCGTTCCCTGCCTTGGAGAAAGCGACGTTGGTGTTGTTTGTCCAGGCAGCCCGGGTAAGATCCCGCAGGTTCAGGCGGGCCTCCCAAGTGTCTGCCTTGCCGTACTTGTCGGAAGTAGGATCCCAGGAAAGGCCGGAACGGACAAGCGACTTACCGTCGTAGCGCGGGCCCCAGTTCTCGTCACTGCCATAGTCAAAATAGTAGGAGCCGTCATCAAGCTTGTTGAAAAGATTGGCGACCGATGTCCAGTCCGTGGAGTACGGATCCGCAGCGGCTGCGGCTTCCGCGGTGACACTTGCGGCGCTTGATCCTCCACCATAAAGGTCATTGAAATCCATATGGTTATAATATGTCTCAACGGAGGTAGTGCTAGAGAATTCCAACACGCTGCGTCCGTCAGCCGCCTTCTTGGTGGTGACTACGACCGCTCCGTTGGCTCCGCGTGAACCGTACAAGGCCGTGGCGGAAGGTCCCTTGAGGATGTTGATGCTCTCGACATCGTCCATATTCACAGACTCTCTGCTCACTATCGCTCCGTCAACGACATAAATCGGCTCGCTTCCCTGGGCGTCACTGTAGGATGTGGCGCCGCGAAGGACGATCTTACCTTCATTGAAAGTCGCTCCGCCCGCGCCCCAGAACTGCGCTCCGGCCACCTTGCCGGCAAGCGAGTTGCCGAGTTCGGCGCTATGGACGGCGGTCAGTTCCTTGGATGTGACAGTCTGTGCCGAATAGCCGATGGCCTTCTGTTTTCTGGTAAGTCCCTGAGCGGTGACAACCACTTCATCAAGCAGCTCATTGTCAGGAGACAAGGTCACGTCAACAACCCTGTCAGCCGTCTTCTTGACATCCAGCATACCGATACAGGAGAATATGAGAGTAGAGCCTGAAGGAACATTCTTGAGAGTATATTGTCCGGAAATGTCCGTGACAGTACCGTTCGTCGTTCCTTGCACAAACACGGAGGCCCCCACAACAGGGAGTCCGTCCTCCGCGGAAGTCACCGTTCCTTTGACGGTGATGTTCTGCGCGAATGCTGTGCAGATGCCCAAGCAGAGGCACAGCAACAAAGAATACATCTTCTTACTCATAAGCCTAAAAATTTAGTTTGACCTTGATTCATAAGCTGCTAAACCAAAAACAGCTTCTTGATAATTACACCATAGTTTGTTCAGTTAATCCGTTCTTCGCTTAAGGGCTATGGACTCCGTCACTTACGAAATGTAAGGAAACAAGAGAGCCATTTCTCATAGCGACAAGATATTCAATGCATTGTTGGCGAAAGATATGTTATTTTTCCGAATCATCCAAATATATTTTCAATTTTTAAACGACTGTAAAACAACCACTTGAATCGATTTTTAATTACGAGATACACTTCCACCCCCCCCGATTGCTTTCATTTCGTTAGTTCCAACTATGAATATTTTATAATTTTAAATCAAAATAAGAACTTCCAAAAAGCGCCGGGACACCAGAGGGCGAAGCCGGAATACTCCCGTCACAAGGCTTTCCGCAAAGCCAAAATAATTCAGGCTCGGCGGCAGGTTATTATCCAAGGATTGCTAACTTCGCGCTATGGAAGAAAAAAGATTTCTGGAATGCTGCTGCTGTGATGCGGCAGAGGCCGTCGAAGCCCAGGCGGGTGGGGCGCGGAGAGTGGAACTTTGCGAGGATCTGTCTTGCGGAGGCGTAACTCCGGGCAGAGACAACATCGAATCGGTTCTGAGGAGTGTGGGTATTCCTGTAAACGTGCTTGTCAGGGCGCGCGGAGGAGACTTTGTCTATAGCGAGGCCGAGATTCAGGAGATGGTCGAGTCTGTCAGGATGTGCAGGGAGCTTGGCGTGAACGGAGTCGTGGTCGGGGCGCTGAGGGAGGACGGAAGCGTAGACACCGAGGCGGTCAGGCGAATGATCGCCGAGGCCGGGGAGCTTCAGGTCACTTTCCATAGAGCGTTCGATGAGTGCGCCGAGCCGTTCAAGGCTCTCGAGGACATCATCTCGCTCGGGTGTGACAGGCTGCTCACAGCCGGACACGCCTGCAATGTGAACGACGGAGAAGAGACCCTGAAGGAACTGAACGACAAGGCCGGCGGCAGAATCATCATCCTCGCCGGCTCGGGAGTGAGGCCGGGCAACATAGGGCGGCTTGAGAAAGCGACCGGGGTCAGCGAGTTCCATTCTTCCTCGCACGGAGCGGACGGCAGGACTTCAAGGGACGTCGTCTCGGCAATGGTCGAAAGGTGAACCTTCCCGGACGCTACGGCGGAGCAAAGGGCGGGCTGAAAAGGCCCCTGCCGGAGGGAACGGCAATAAAAGCGGGGAAAAGATAGAAGCAATGAATATGTCAGAAGAACCATCAGGCAATAGTCCGGCGGAGGTTTCCCTTTGGCGAATCTTCCTGGTCTTCGCCAAGATCGGGGCGTTCACCATCGGAGGGGGCTATGCGATGATTCCCCTCATCAGGAACGAGCTGGTGAAAAAAGGCTGGATGTCGGACGAGGAGCTGCCCGACATCATAGCGATGGCGCAGTCGGCTCCCGGAGTGTTGGCCGTGAATATGTCCATTTTCGCCGGTCACAAGCTCCGCGGCGTAAAGGGAAGCGTGGCCGCGACACTCGGCTCAGTGCTCCCGTCCTTCATCAGCATCCTGCTGATCGCGATGATATTCACCAGCTTCCGGGACAACCCGGTCGTGGAAAGAATATTCAAGGGAATACGTCCGGTCGTCGTGTCGCTGATCGCCGTGCCGATGATCGATATGGCGAGAAAGAACAACAAGAACTGGTGGGAATGGGCGATCTCCGCGGCCACGCTTTTTCTGGTCGCGTTCCTGAGCTTCTCCCCGATCTACATCCTGATTGTCCTGATTGCCGTTTCGGCAAGCATAGCGGTCATAAGAAACAAAAAAGAATCCGGCAATGAATGAGTCAGTCCTTATACTACAGCTTTTCCAGGTGTTCTTCGTCATAGGAATGCTCACGTTCGGAGGAGGGTACGCAATGCTCTCATTCATCCAGACACAGGTTGTGACCGCACACGGATGGCTCTCGGAAAGCGCCTTCACAGACATTGTGGCCATCTCACAGATGACCCCGGGGCCGGTCGGTGTCAACTGCGCCACCTATGTCGGGTACGAAGTCCTGCATCAGGCGGGGGCCAGCCACCTTGTCGGGATAATCGGCTCCCTGTCAGCGACTTTAGCAGTAATCCTGCCATCTTTCCTGATTGTGCTGGCCATTGTCCGATTCTACGCTAAATTCAAGGACAGCAAGGTCTTCGCCAGCGTAATGGGCAGTCTCAGGCCAGCCGTGGTCGGGCTAATCGGGGCGGCCGCCCTGATCCTGATGTTCAGGGCGGACTGGAACGGATTCATTCCGCAGTTAAGCATAGTCAAGGAGAATTTCCCGGACTGGACGAGCTGGGGACTGTTCGCCGCGGCGCTTGCCGCCTCTATGATATTCAAGGTCGGGCCTATAAAGATCATAGTGGCCGGAGGAATTCTGGGGCTGCTGCTGTACTGACAAACGGAAGAATTTCGTATATTTATAGGCTTTATGCAAAAACGCCAACAACCAACTAAAAAGATAGTAAAAAATGAAAAGAATCTTATGCGTCATCGCTATGGCAATCTTTGCCATCCCTTGTTCGCTGACAGCGAAGAAGACCGAGACAGTGATCAACGTAATCCCCTACCCTCAGAGTGTAGAGGTAGGTAAAGGCTCGTTCAAAGGAGCCGGCGCGAACTTCAACTGCGACCAGTCAATCGAAGCCAAGACCCAGGAGATCATCAAGGAGCTGGCCGACAGAATCACTCTCGTCAGCGGAAGAATCTGCTCCTACGCCACCCCTGTAGGCCTCGAAAAGAGCGTCGCGAAAGCGAAAGGATTCATCTTCCTCAAGGACAGCTCGCTCGCCGAGGAGGAATATTCCATCGACATCACCAAGATCAACTGCGTCGTAAGGGCTTCCTCGCACAACGGCTTCCTCTATGCCGTCCAGACACTCAAACAGCTGACGAGCGTCAACATATTCGGCAAGGAGCCGAATCCTGCGGAGAAATTCATCTTCCCTTGCGTGAAGATCCAGGACAAGCCTCGTTTCGGCTACAGAGGAATGCATCTTGACTGCTCAAGGCACTTCTTCTCTGTCGAGGAGGTCAAGAAGTACCTTGACATTATGGCTATCTACAAGCTCAACCGCTTCCACTGGCATCTCACCGACGACCAGGGCTGGAGAGCCGAGATCAAGAAGTACCCGAAGCTCACTGAGGTCGGAGCCTTCAGAAACGGCACGGTGATTAAGAAGAACTGGGGCAGCAACGACGGAGTGCGCTACGGCGGCTACTACACCCAGGAACAGATGAAAGACATCGTTGCCTACGCCGCCAAACTCGGAATCATCGTCATCCCGGAGATCGACCTTCCCGGACATATGATGGGGGTTCTGGCAGGCTATCCTGAGCTGGGCTGCACCGGCGGGCCTTACGAGGTATGGACGACCTGGGGAGTCTCCGAAAAGGTTCTCTGCCCGGGCAAGGAAGGGATGTTCACTTTCCTTGAGGACGTGTTCACCGAGCTGATGGAAATCTTCCCTTCGGAGTACATCCACATCGGCGGCGACGAGTGTCCTAAGTCAGAATGGGAGAAATGCCCTGACTGCCAGGCAAGAATCAAGGAGCTTGGCATCAAGGGCGACGGACGCCACACAGCGGAGCAGTTCCTTCAGAGCTACGTGACCGCGCGCGTGCAGAAGTTCCTCAACGACCACGGACGCAAGATCATCGGCTGGGACGAGGTTCTCGAAGGCGAACTCGCCAAGGGAGCGACCGTAATGTCCTGGAGAGGCACCGCGGGAGGAATCAAGGCCTCCGCTATGGGATTCGATGTCATTATGACACCTAACACCTACTGCTACTTCGACTACTACCAGTCAGAGGATATGGAAAAGGAGCCTTTCGGCATCGGAGGCAACCTGCCGTGGGAGAAAGTCTATAGCTATGAGCCGCTGGAAGGACTGAACGCTGAACAGCAGAAGCACATCCTCGGTGTCCAGGCCAACCTCTGGACCGAATACATCCCGACACCCGAGCATCTTGAATATATGCTCCTTCCTCGAATGACAGCCCTCAGCGAGGTTCAGTGGTGCAAGCCTGAGGACAAGAACCCTGAGAGATACAAAGTGGCTATGGAGGCGGAATCCTTCAGGATTTTCGACATCCTCGGCTACAACTACCGCAAGTTTTAACAATCAACGAATATGAAAAAGAACGTATTCACCTTACTCGTCTGCGCCGCTGCGGCGGCGCTGGCCTTCGGCTGCGGAAACGGTGCGAAGAAAGCCGCGGCAGAGGCAGAGGCGGCGGCGGAACAAGCCCATCTGGATTCGATAGCGGCATCCGAAAAGGCTGAAAAAGAAAAAACAGCAATGGAAATTTTAGCGAATTTGCCGGAAGAGCCGGTATTTGACATCGTGACGAATCTCGGCACGATCAAGGTAAAACTTTACAGCAAGACTCCGAAACACCGCGAGAACTTTGCCAAACTCGCCCTGACAGGCTACTACGACGACCTTCTCTTCCACAGGGTCATCAACGGGTTTATGATCCAGGGCGGCGACCCTTACACCAAGGACACCTCGGCCGCCGCTGTCGCCAAATACGGCCAGGGCGGTCCGGGCTACACTGTCCCGGCTGAGTTCGTAACGGAATACAAGCACAAGAAAGGCGCTTTGGCCGCAGCCCGCAGAGGCGATGTCGCCAATCCGATGAAAGAGTCTTCCGGATCACAGTTCTACATCGTGCAGGACGCCGACAACTGCGCCCAGCTGGATGGAGCCTACACCGTCTTCGGAGAAACCGTCAGCGGCCTTGACATCATTGACAGAATCGCCCAGGTGGCCACTGACAACAGAGACAAGCCCTTGATGGACGTACGCATCAAGACAATAAAGCTTGACGAAGAATCCACACCGAAAACCGATGCGGAGACAGAGAAAACAGAATAATTTGGAAATAATCAATAGCATAATAGTCCAAAAGGGTACTTTTCGCACTTTAGAACAGAAAAACAATCCTTTAGGACATATTAAATAATTTCAACCTTTTTTGTTTTATAAAAAAACTATACCTTTGCAACGAATAGTTTTTTCATAGGTTAAGTTTTAGGTTAGAATTGCGAACGGGGTCTGCTGTGACAGCAAACCCCGTTCATCTTTTACATAGACAACTCATTGACCGCCCGGCACATCGACCGGACAACACAAAAAAAGGCTGACCTTTTTGGCCAGCCTTTTATACTGTAACGGGAAGATTAGTCGCTGAGGGAATACCTTCTGAAAGCGACAATCTTGGCGTCCTTGTCGATTGACTTGATGTAGGCGGCCACAGAGACCTTCTCATCGGACTGTACGAAATCCTGATCCTCAAGAGTACGCTCCTTGAAGAACTTCTGAACACGGCCGTTGGCGATGTTCTGAATCATCTGCTCAGGGAGAGACGCTGCCTTCTCGGCAGAGACGGTCTTGATGATCTCGCGGGCCTGCTCAGCCTGCTCCGGAGTAATCCAGCCCTTTGCGGTGTTGGACTCGATGTGATCCTCGCTGTCAACGTGGGCAGGGTTGATGCCTACCTTCTTGAGAGCGGCCTCAACGGCCTTCTGAACCATCTCGTCCTTGGTCTTCTGAATGGCAAGCTCACGCTCCTTCTCAACAATCTCCTTAGGGCAGTCAGCCTCGGAGACAGAGACAGGGTTCATAGCGGTCACCTGCTGGGCGACAGCCTTGCCAAGTTCGGCGGGAACCTCCTTGTTGAAGGCTACGATAGCACCGAGCTTACCGTTGAAGTGTACGTAGTCACCGATGAAAGGAGACTCTACAGGGGCATAGTAGGCGAGAACGTGCTTCTCACCGGTCTTACCGGTCTGGGCGGAAATCTCCTCCTCGACGGTGTGACCGTTAGAGCACTTGGTTGCCTTCAGAGCCTCGATGTCAGCAGGGAACGATGCGATGGCGGCATCGGCGATCTCCGCGGCGAGAGCCTTGAAGTCAGGGGTGGCGGAGACGAAGTCAGTCTCGCAGCCAAGGCACACGATGATGCCCTTTGTTCCCTGAATACGAACGAGAACCGCACCCTCAGAGGTCTCGCGGTCCGCGCGCTTGGCAGCGACAAGCTTACCTTTCTCACGGATGATGTTGACAGCCTTCTCGAAATCGCCGTCAGCCTCGTTAAGGGCGTTCTTGCAATCCATCATTCCGGCGGAAGTCATCTTGCGCAATTTCATTACGTCTTGTGCAGTAATTGCCATAACTTGTCCTCCTTAATTATTCAGCCTTTGGTTCCTCAGCCTTCGGAGCCTCAACCTCTACGTCAACAGGCTTCGCGTTCTTGCGGGCGCGGAGCTTCTTGCCTGTAGGATTTGCGAGAGCATCGCCCTCGGCGGCCTCCTCGCTGGCCTCTTTCTCCTTCTCGAGCTTTCTCTCGCTAAGACCCTCCTGAATGGCGCCACAAAGGACGTTGAGGATGGTCTCGATCGACTTCGTAGCGTCGTCGTTGGCCGGTATCACATAATCAATCGGGGTAGGATCGCAACAAGTGTCAACCAATGCGAATACCGGGATGTTGAGGCGGTTAGCCTCCTTGACGGCGTTGGCCTCCTTCTGGATGTCAACTACGAAGAGGGCGGACGGGAGACGGCTCATATCCTTGATTGAACCAAGGTTCTTCTCGAGCTTCTCTCTCTGACGGTCGATCTGCAGACGCTCTCTCTTGGCGAGCTTCTCGAAAGTTCCGTCTTCCTTCATCTTGTCGATGGTGTTCATCTTCTTGATAGCCTTGCGGATGGTCGGGAAGTTGGTAAGCATACCGCCGGCCCAGCGCTCGGTTATCGATGGCATATTGACTGCCGTAGCCTTTTCTGCAACGATCTCCTTAGCCTGTTTCTTGGTGGCTACGAAGAGAATCTTGCGGCCTGAACGCGCAAGCTCTTTCATTGCGTCAGCAGCCTCGTCTATCTTGACGATGGTCTTGTGCAGGTCGATGATGTGAATCCCGTTCTTCTGGTCAAAGATGTATGGAGCCATCTTAGGGTTCCATTTCCTGGCCAGATGTCCGAAATGTACACCTGCATCAAGAAGTTCTTGGAAATTTGTGCGTGGCATTTTAAAATTCTGTTTTTTGTTTTAAACTTTCCTCCAGACCTTTTGCCGACAGCCTGAAGGCTCTTTTCTTCAATCTCCGGGCAGTGGCTTCCTGCCAGTCCCCGAGATTTTCCGCAGTCACGGCAATCCCCGGTAGCTGTCACCGGATTCGCATCCAATGAAAAATCCGAAGGATTTGAAGCACCGGACTGTGCTTTTTCATAAACCAGCTTATGCGGCTTCCGATACGGGCAAGACTAACGCTTGCTGAACTGGAAGCGGGCACGTGCGCCAGGCTGACCAGGTTTCTTTCTCTCGACCTCGCGGGAGTCACGTGTGAGGAAGCCTTCGGCCTTGAGGGCGGAGCGGTAAGCCTCTCTATCCAGATCGCTGAGAGCGCGGGATATTCCGAGTCTGATCGCTTCGGCCTGGCCCTTAGTGCCACCACCGACAACGTTAACCTTAACGTCAAACTGACCTTCTGTCTTCGTAACGGCGAAAGGCTGGTTCACGATGTAGCGGAGAGCGTCAGTCTTGAAGTACTCCTCAACACTGCGTCCGTTGATCGTGACATTGCCTTGTCCAGCTGCGAGATAAACACGAGCCACGGCTGATTTACGTCTTCCAAGGGCGTTTTTCTGTTCCATTTGCTCTGTTAGATTTCGTTCAACTTAATTTCTCTAGGGTTCTGTGCCTGGTGAGGATGCTCAGGGCCTGCGTAAACGTGCAGGTTGCCGATGATCTTGTCACCAAGACGTGTCTTAGGGAGCATACCCTTCACTGCTCTCCTTACGAGTTCAGCAGGTCTCTTCGCGAGGATCTCCTTCGGAGTCGTGAAACGCTGACCGCCCGGATAACCGGTGTAGCGTACGTAAACACGATCAGTCATCTTGCTTCCTTTGAGGATGACCTTCTCGGCGTTGATGACGATAACATTGTCACCGCAGTCAACGTGAGGAGTGAATCCAGGCTTGTTCTTGCCGCGGAGGACAAGAGCAATCCTTGAGGCAAGACGTCCGAGTGCCAGATCCGTGGCATCGATGACGACCCACTCTTTCTGTACGGTGTTCTTGTTCAGGGAAACCGTTTTGTAGCTAAGTGTGTCCACTGTCTTGATCTTTAATGGTTTAACATAAAAAATTGCGATCCCTACACAACATAGGGGTCGCAAATATAGGCATTTTTCCTGAAATATTCAAACTTAATCTCTTAGGCGGCCTGACTGAAGAGCCGGGAAGAGGGCGCGCCGCACGTCCGGATGGCCGCGGCGGACATCAGATCGAAAGGACGGCAAGAACGTTGATAAGTTCCTTGTCAATAGGCTTGTCCAGCTTTATCGCCTTGCCGATAGGCACATAGACTATCTCGTTGTTGGATATTCCCACCATAACGTTGCGCTGGCCTTCCTGAAGGGCCTCGATGCTTGCGTAACCGAGACGGCTGGCCAGAATCCTGTCGCAGGCAGACGGACATCCGCCGCGCTGGAGATGGCCGAGAATGGTGACGCGCACGTCATATTCGGGATATTCCTGCCTCACTCTTTCTGCATAGTGCATCGCGCCGCCGTCCTTCGGGCTTTCGGACACGATGACGATGGAGCTGTTCTTGCTTTTGCGGCATCCGTGGCTGATGAACTTCTCAAGCTGGTCGATGTCAGTCTGGTCCTCCGGGATGATGGCGGCCTCGGCACCGGCGGCTATGGCGGAGTTCTGCGCGAGGAAACCGGCGTCACGGCCCATAACCTCGACAAAGAATATCCTGTCGTGGGAATTGGCCGTGTCCCTGATCTTGTCAACGCAATCCACGATTGTGTTCAATGCCGTGTCATAGCCGATTGTGGAGTCAGTCCCGTAAAGGTCATTGTCGATTGTTCCAGGAAGCCCGATGATCGGGATGTCGTACTCGTGGGCGAAAACCTGCGCTCCGGCAAGGGATCCGTTGCCACCGATGACGATAAGCGCGTCGATTCCGAATCTTTCAAGGCTTTCGTAGGCCTTCGCCCGCCCTTCCGGAGTCATAAACTCCTCGCTGCGGGCGGTTTTCAGGATTGTTCCTCCTCTTTGGATCGTGTTGCTGACGCTCTCGGTGGTGAGTTCCTTCATATTCCCGTTGATGAGGCCTTCGTAGCCGCGGTAGATTCCCATCACCTTCCATCCGTTGTAAATCGCGGAGCGGGTCACGGCCCTGATGGCCGCATTCATTCCCGGAGCGTCCCCTCCGGAGGTCAAAACACCGATTGTCTTTATTTCTTTCATATAATACACTACTGATTAAAAGATGAATACTTTTTTCTCCGGCAAAAATACTAATTTTGCGGACATATACTAATAATTACCGCAAGTAAAATGCCAAGCGGAAAGAACATCAAGCAATAACGACATTATGACAATAGGCGACATTGATCTCGGGGAAAGGCCGGTGCTCCTCGCTCCGATGGAGGACGTTACCGACGCGTCTTTCAGAGGAATATGCAGGGAGCAGGGGGCGGATATGGTCTACACGGAGTTCATCCCGTCGGAAGGTCTGATCCGGGATGCGAAGAAAGCCTACGCCAAGCTCAAGACCACGGACAGCGAGGCCCCGATCGGCATCCAGATCTACGGCAGCGACCCGGACGCGATGGTCGAAGCCGCCAAGATGGCCGACAGGGCTGACCGGATTGTGGGCGGACACGGATGCGATGTGATCGACATCAACTTCGGCTGTCCTGTCAGCAAGATTGCCGGCAGAGGGGCCGGATCCGGAATGATGAAGTATCCCGACAAGATGGTGGCCATCACGAAACGGATCGTCGAGTCCGTAGGAAAGCCGGTCACAGTCAAGACCCGCCTTGGCTGGGACGAAAGCAGCAAAATCATCGTGGAGCTGGCCGAAAGGCTTCAGGACACCGGAATCAAGGCCCTGACGATTCACGGCAGGACAAGATGCCAGATGTACAAGGGAGAGGCGGACTGGACCCTCATCGGGGAAATCAAGAGGAATCCGAGGATGCATATTCCAATAATAGGCAACGGGGACATCAACTCTCCCCGGAAGGCCAAAGAGACGTTCGACCGCTACGGGGTGGACGGGATTATGGTCGCCCGGGCTTCCTTCGGGCATCCTTGGATATTCAAGGAAATCAAGCACTTCCTTACAACAGGGGAGGAACTTCCGCCGCTCGGGGTCCGCGAAAGGGTAGAGCTTGCCAAACGCCAGCTCCAGCTTTCACTGGATCTGAAAGGAGTGCCTACCGGAGTGTATGAGATGCGCCGCCACCTTTCGTGCTATTTCAAGGGGCTGCCCGACTTCAAGGAGACCAGAATGCGGCTCGTGACCGAGAATGACCCCGCGGAAGTGTTCAGGATTCTGGAGCATATCGCCGAAAAATGGGGCGACACTGAAATTTCAGAGGCAAATAGCGTCTATGGCGTATGATTTTTTGTATCTTTGCAGTCTATGCTTGACAAGATTCTTCTTGCACCATACTATCTGACGCTGAAGCTGAGGCACGCTTGTTACGACCACGGCATCTTTAAAGTCGGCACCTGCGAGGTACCGACCATATGTGTCGGTAACATAACGGCAGGAGGCACCGGCAAGACTCCTCACACCGAAATGATCCTACGGACATTGCTGAAGAGCGACGACTGGGCCTTCCGCAACATCGCCGTCCTGTCAAGAGGACACAAGCGCGACAGCAGCGGCTTTCAGGTGGTCGCAAGGGACGGAAAGGTCAAGGAATATGGCGACGAGCCTCTTCAGATCAAGCGGAAGTTCCCCGGAGTCACGGTGGCGGTGGACAGACAGAGGATCAAGGGATGCGGAATCCTCTGCCATCCGGAAAAGCTCAAGACCGAGAGGCGGGCGCGGAAATGTGCGGATGTCACGATTCCTCCGGCAGACCTTATCGTTCTGGACGACGCTTTCCAGTACCGGACCCTGAGGGCGTATTTCAACATCGTTCTCGTCGACTTCAACCGCCCGACCTACAAAGACAGGCTACTTCCGTTCGGAAGACTGCGCGACCTGCCGCAGAGGCTTCACAAAGCCGACATCATCATCGTTTCCAAATGCCCCGCCTACTTGGAGGATGAGCGGAAAGCCGAATGGGCGCGCTCGTTCGGGCTTAAGGACTACGACCTGAAGACCTGCAAGGGGACCGACAAGAAAGGTTCGGTCAAGACTCTGCTGTTCACGACTACCTGGTACAATTCAATGCAGCCGATCTTTGAGGAGGGTGACCAGAGGTACGCCTACTCACAGAAGCTGATTCTCTTCTCCGGCATCGCCAACGACACGCCGCTCAGAATGTACCTGAGCGACAAGCACAGGATTGTAAGGAGATTCAACTTTATGGACCACCACAATTACAACCGCTTCGACATCAAGAAGATAATGGGGGCTGTAAAAGAGCATCCGACCGCCGTGGTGGCCACGACCGAGAAGGATTGCCAAAGAATCATAGACTACAGGAGGATTCCCGACCAGTTGAAAGTCCGGCTGTTCCAGGTGCCCATCGAGGTCGGTTTCCTTTCCGACCACGAAAAAGCGGTCTTCGAGAACACCCTGATGACCGCCCTGCGCAATTTCACACCTGAGTATTAGCCCGAGGCCGTCATTCAACGGGCGGGGGCGATGATTCCTGATTTTTCCAGAAGAGCCTCGGGCTGCGGGTCGTGGCCGCGGAAACGGCGGTAGAGGACAGCCTCGTCCTCGCTGCATCCCTTGGACAGGATGTTGTCACGGAACGAGCGGGCGACCTCGGCACTGAATATTCCTTTTTCCTTGAACAGGCTGAAAGCGTCCGCCTCAAGCACCTCAGACCACTTATAGGAATAGTAGCCGGCGCTGTAACCACCTGAGAATATGTGGCTGAACGAAGTCGAGACGCAGGCCTGAGGGACCGGAGGGACAACATTCGTATCTTTCAGAGCCTCTTTCTCGAAAGCGATTGTCCCAAGCTCCGGCTCGGCCTTGAGCGTGTGCCAGGCCATATCCAGGATCCCGAACTGAAGCTGACGCACCTGAGCATAGGCGGCGTGGTAGTTCCTGGCTTCCACAATCTTGTGGATCAGAGCGCCAGGCAAGGCCTCCCCTGTCTCGAAATGACGGGCGAAAGTGTCCAGGAACTCCGGCTCGAAAGCCCAGTTCTCCATAATCTGCGAAGGCAGTTCCACGAAATCGCGGGAGACGTTCGTCCCGGTCAAAGACGCGTATCTTCCCTCGGCCAGAATCCCGTGCAGGCTGTGGCCGAACTCGTGGAGCAGAGTCGTAAGCTCGTCGTGGGTCAAAAGCGAAGGCTTCCCGGCGGTCGGTTTCGTAAAATTGGTCACGAGACTGATGAACGGACGCCTCTCCACACCGCCTGTGACGCTCTGGCCGCGGAACTCCGTCATCCAGGCCCCTCCCCTCTTGCTGGAACGTGGAAAGAAATCGGCGTAGAACAAGGCCTTGTGGACACCGTCAGCATCTTTTACATCATAGACCTTTACGTCAGGATGATAGACAGGAACATCCTTACGCTCCTCGAAAGTCAGTCCATAGAGTCTTCCGGCCAGACCGAACGCCGCGTCTATGCAGCTCTCAAGACGGAAGTAAGGCTTCAGCTGCCCGTCATTGAGGGAGAAACGGGCATCCTTGAGCCTTTCCGACCAAAAACTGAAGTCCCACGGACGAATCGCCGAATCCTCGAAACCATTCGAGCGGGCATATTCATAAAGCTCGCGCACTTCATTCCGGGCCGCCGGCAGCGACGGTTCGAGAAGCCCAGTGATGAACCCGTTGACTGTCTGAGGGTTCTTTGCCATCCTTTCCTCCAACGCATAGTCCGCATAGGTTTCATAACCAAGGACGCGGGCAATCTGAAGACGGACTTCGGCTATCTGACGGCAGAGGTCTATGTTGCTGTTCTCCCCTTCCGCGGCCCTCGTATTATAGGCCATCCACATCTTCCGGCGAAGATCCCGCCTGGAGCTGTATTTCATAAACGCCCCATAGCTCGGAGCGGAAAGGTCGAACGCCCATCCCTCAAGCTCCTTGGACTTCGCGGTCTCGAGTGCGGCCTCCCTCACATATTCCGGAAGCCCCTCAAGCTCAGACTCGTCTGTCAGATTCAGGATAAAAGCGTTCGTGGCCGCCAAAAGGTTCTTACTGTACTGAAGCGTCAGCAGGGAAAGCCGCTCGCTGAGCCTGCCGTAAATCTCCTTGTCCCCGGCAGAAAGATTCGCTCCGCCACGTACAAACGACTTCCAGGTCTTCTCCAGAAGCCTCGCCTGATCCGGCTCAAGGGTCCCCGGATTCTCGTGAACAGCCTTGACGCGGGCGAAGAGCGGCTCGCTGAGTGAGACATACATCGAATATTCAGTCATCATCGGGGAGACAGTCTCGGCTATCTCCTGCATCCGGTCGTCCGTGTCGGCCTCCATCAGATTGTAGAACACTCCGGCGACATCGTCAAGACGGCTTCCGGCCTCTTCCAAAGCCGCTATGGTGTTCGCGAATGTCGGAGCGTCAGGATTGCCTATGATTGCGTCAATCTCGGCCTTGGCCTCGGCTAAGGCCTGCTCGAAAGCAGGTAGATAATGCTCTGTCCTGATCTTGTCGAACTGAGGCGCGCCATACGGCAGCGTGGAATCGGTAAGCAATGGATTCATTTCGTTGTCACTGGATTAAAAAGGCACAGTGCCGCTCCGGTCACAGGAAGCGATGCCGACAATGCCAAGACACCTGCTTCCGCACACCGAAGTTCAATATGCCACACACTTGCACGTGCGTTCAAGAATGTAAATATCGGCATATTTTTCGGATTGGCAATCTGTTTTTTTCGTACCGCTCTTGAAACAGACAATGCCGGCAGGCCATCCCACCGGCATTGTACAGCCATCCCGAATCCACTCGGGACGCTGATTTCAGAAACTGTAGCCGACACCTACCGACAGGGAGTTTCCTAGCACGTCGCTCGCGGTCAGCCAGGCAAGGTCAAGGCTGACACCCTTGAGGCGCGCCCCGAGCCCAAGCGAGGCGTACGTCGGCACGGCTTTCTCCCGGTCACCGTAGTGGAAACCTCCGCGGGCGAAAAGGAGACCCTTGAAGGAGTACTCGACACCAACCCCGGCCATAAAGCCGCCCTTGAACAGGATGTCGGCCTCGACGGACGGCGTGACCGACGAGGACTCCGGATCGCCGAACCTGTAGGCAGCGCCCGCCTTGGCGAGCATAGGCTGATCATAGTCCGCTCCCCCGTAATTGACCTTTCCGCCGACATTGTTCACGGACAGCCCGGCGCTGAACGCACCCTTCTTCAGAAAAACCGCGACATCCGCCCCGAAGACGGCAGCCTTGGCCTCCTCGGCGAGGACAGACCTGACCATCCTGCCTGTCAACCCGACCGAAAGCCAGTCCGTCACCGAATACGCCGCCCCTAAAGCCACGTTTGTCTCCCCCGGAGTGAACGACTCCAAGACGGAGCCGCTCTCGGTCGCCACATCGTAGGACGGCTGGAGAAGTGACTTGAACTGAAGTCCGAGGGCGAATCTGCCGCCGAGACGGGTGGCCACCCCGGCTCCGAGCACCTTGTTCCCGGCGTAGTCAGGCTGCCAAAGGCCGAACGAAGCGGCGGCGGAAAGCCTCTCCCCCGCCAGCGGCATCGAAGCGACATTCCCTTCCAGCGAATATGCCCCCGAAGTCTTTCCGACCGCCGTCGAGGCACTTCCCTGCGACGCCACATCGGAGCCGACCAGAAGGGACGGCAGTGTCTGGGCGAAGGAAGTCAAAGCGCAAAGGGCAAAGGCAAGAACAACCGATGTTATCTTCTTCATACTCTTCTCTTTAAATCTTGGTTATAAACGACTTGTACTCTTTACCGTCGCAAGTGACAACAACAGTGTACTGCCCGGCGTCAACTTTCGACAAATCGATTGAAAGCGGATTAAACGGTGTGACTGATTCGAATGTATCATTGTAGACTTCGGATCCGGAAGATGAAACAATCCTGACCTTTAACCCATTTGACTCCTCTCCCACTCTGACATTCAGTTTGTCTTTCACAGGATTCGGATATAGGTCAACCAATTTTAAGCCATCCCTGACAAGTATGCTGAATTCCTGACTTACATACTTTCCACGGGCGTCCGTCGCTGTCACACTCATCTTGGCAGTACCAAAAGAATTGCCGGAAATCCTCAACACACCATCGTTGATTTCATATTTGGCCACAATGCTTGTCGTAGAAATCTCAGCCGAGAAGGAAAGAAGTTCCCCGTCATCATCCCTGAAATAATCGTCAAGTCTTATTTCCAAAAACTGGTTTCTTCCGTTCAGAACAACATCCTCAATCTGTCTGTCCACCTCCGGCGAATGATTCTCAAGAATCACATAGGAGAACGGAAGGGTAAATGTATCGTATGAATCGGTTACGGAAATCTCACCACTAAAGGTTCCTCCTTCATCAGCCCGCAAGGCATCCACCGTCATAGTTACTACATCTCCCGTCCTTGAATGGCCGAGACCTTTCAAATCGCCAGTGACGGAGTACGTAAGCGGCTGGCTGTCATCATCCGACAATATGAATTCGAACGTCGCTTTTTCGTGCGACCTAAGTGCCCACTCTGTCCCGTTCCTTGCCTCTATCCTTGGTTTGGAATTATATACCGTACTGACTACCAGCTCATCCGACAAGGAAGACATTGAGCCCAAGACGCTTTCTGATGACACTCTGAAATGATAATCCGAGCTGAAGTCCAGATTGTCAAGCGTATATGACATCGTCGCTCCCATAGAACTGTCATCCGCCAGTATCCTCACCTTCGCCACGTCTGACGGCAGGTTTGAAGAATCCAGTGTGGCAAGAGAGTTCTTGGCATAGTACAGATAGTAGCAGAATGGCGGTTCATCCCCGGACTTACCGGGAACAGACCACTCGAGGGTAATGCGATTGGCAACGACTTTACCACGCAAATCAGTAACTTTCGCCGGAGCGGCATTCCCATAAGTGACCGCAGCTCCCGCATCAACCATACCGGCCCCAAGGCGGGTCTCGTATCCGGTGTTGTACTCAAACATTCTCTTGTTTGCAGTTCTCTTGAGGATGGAGACAAGCCTGTCACGCGTAAAGCCGGGCCCTCCGAATCTCGACACGACCAAAGCGGCGACTCCAGTCACGTGAGGACAGGCCATTGACGTACCCTGCATCATCCCGTAATCCGAATTATAGCTCTCTCCTCCTTTGATGACTGTAGAATAAATCTGGAATCCTTTGTTGGCGTCCCCGCCCGGAGCGGATATGTCCACCCACGTTCCATAATTCGTATAGTACGATCTGATGAAATCAGCTCCAATAGCCGCAACCGAGAATACGTTGTCCTGCTGCGCCGGATAACACGAGTCGGTAGCATCATTGCCGGCCGCAAAAATAGCCAGACCGCCTGCCATAGGCCCTACCTGATTGCCGTCCTTGTCTATCCCAGCATACTTGTTGAAATAGTCAATAGCGTCGGAGATGGATTTTGAGTATCCCCCTATAGACCAACTACAGTTCATCAACACGGCACCCATATCGGCGGCATAGACGATTGATGCACCGATAAACGCGCTGCCACCCGAAGCCTGTGTGTTGATGATTCTCACGCCCGTTCCGGAAGAGCCGTCGCCACCGGCTATGCCACAGACACCTACGCCGTTATTGTTGACCGCCGCAATCACCCCTGCGATGTGAGTCCCGTGGTCACCGGGAATCAGCTTACCGTAAGGATTTGTTCCGTTGTAGGTCATAAAGTTATAGCCGTAGATGTCATCCTCATAGCCGTTGTTGTCATCATCCACTCCTGGCAGGCCATTCAATTCGGCCTCGTTCACCCACATATTACCCATCAGATCCTCGTGGTCATACTTGGCGGAATAGTCATTTACGGCCACTATCACATCCGGTCTGCCGGTCGTCACTTCCCAGGCCGGAAGAAGATTGATGTCACATCCCGCCACCTTACCTTTCCTGGATTCACCGGTATCTCCCTCATTGTAGTAATGCCATTGTTTGGAGAAAAGCGGATCATTGAATGTGAACGCACTTGCCGGCTTTGCGTCGTAAACGAATTCCACACACTCCACTCCATCAATTTTACCGGCCACATCGCCGGCTCTTGTAAGTGGCACATCTTTATTAAAGACAATGTCATACCACAAATGGAGTCCTTCCTTCCTGTGCCGTTGCTCGAAGACACCCGCATCAGGAAATGTTCTGGTGATTGTGTAGTCTCCAAGCCCTGACAAGTAAGGAAAAGCGTCAGCCGATGCCGAGCCTTGGAGTGGCTCAGAAGACAACTTGACACGTACCCTCCCAGGAACTGCGTCAGACGGCACTTCCGTAATAGACGTACTACCTTCGTCAGCGAAGGGCTGTTCCGTGTCAACCGAACACTGTGAAAATAATAACAGCATTAGGGTCAATATAAGAATATGTCTGTTCATTGAGCGTACATCTGATAATGGTCAATAGCTACCGATTGAAAAATGGAGGGCCGGAACCCGGTCCTCCATAGTATAAAATGTACCGTTAAGAATTACTCTGAGAGCAACCAGGTCTCAAGATCACCCGATCCCGGCATTCCAAGATACTGGTTGCCGAAGCCGAACCAGCTTTCGGTACCTTCAATCAGCATAGGGACACGGAACTGTACGTGATTAGCGTCAATAAATGTGTTTTTCGCATCTTCATTCGCATAACTTGAATGGTAGGCAGAAGGGAACATATACACAACCTTTCCCATTGACTGATAGTTGATGCCACAATAAATCTTCTGGTCAAACTTGATGGTTCCGGCAGCTTCGTCAAGGGTATAGAACTCAATGTACTCGTTTGCTCCGCCCACATACGACGCCTCATCCCAAGCCGCGATAACATTAGCCTTTGGATACGGATTCATAATACGCCAGCGATTGAAACCTTCAGCCTTCATAACTTCCACTTTCACGATGCCAAGATCTTCATTAGACGGCTGTAGAGCAAGGCCGTCATAGAATTCGCCCTCACCAATCGACTGCCAGGTGTAGGCCTTAGCCAGTGTGACCGTTACTGAACTGATTGATATCTTGCTGTTATACTCATTCTCATCGGCGAAAGAAACTTTGCCCGTGTAAGTTTTACCTACAGCCATACCGGAGATGTCGAGACTAAGGATAGTCTCACTCTGACCGGCTGCGAAAGTGATTGATTCAGGAGCCTTGACTCCTTCTGGCAGCTCACCCTTAATCTTAACGGTGACAGCCTCTTTACTCTTACTGCGAGCCACAAGGATATCGTAAGTGGTCGCCTTTGCCTCTATCTCAGTGTTATTTGACACAGAGCTAAGGAAAGTAACGGCGGCATCAGTCCCGTCAGGAGTATATATCACACCCTCGTTGTCCATATTACAAGACACTGCAAATATGAGACTGACAGCGATTCCGAAATAAGTCTTTATAATTCTTTTCATACTACAATAATCTTAATTTGTCAATTTTTCCGCTTTTGGCGCAAGGGCAGGATCGTCACCTTCAAGTCCGTTGTCGCCAGGATAACTTCCAACCGGATTCTGAAGAATGTACTCGTTGGCGTCAACTTCTTTTGCAGGGAATGTCAAAACCCAGTCGAACGTCTCCGGATCATCTGTATGGATATTGTTAAGAAGTGCCAATGCAGGATGTCCCATATCGGCGGTACGCTTGAAGCCCTGACGAAGACGCTTGATGTCATAGACGCGTCCGAACTCACCCCAAAGCTCAATACGACGCTGGAGGATAATTTCCTCAAGAAGGGAGCCGGTCTCATCAGTAGTCAGCTTGCCAAGTTCAGTGCCGGTCTTAGAGCTGCAGTCATAGTCTTTCTGCCGTGACTTCATAAGCTCATTCAGGGCGGATTTTGCCTCGGCTTCGTTGCCAAGACGGCAGGCGGTCTCAGCGACAATTAGCTGCATCTCAGGAACTCGCATAAATATGTGGTCAGCTCCGGTATAGGTGTTGCTTGGATCGGCAAACTGGAACTTCCACTGCTGGTATCCTTTGGTCTTTCCGTCATTGAGAACCTCGTAATTCCACCAAGCGGAACGCAGGTCATTAGGGTTGATTCTGTCGTATAGCCAAGCGGAAGCGCACTTTCTTGCAGTTCTGCCATAACCGTCAAAACGGATGTCCATATGAGCCAGGAACTGAGGGTTGGTCGTACCTTGGGACTGAATAATCTCCGCTCCCCAGAGGACACTCTTGTCAGATGCGTCGTTATAGTGGAAATCCTTGTTGAATGCAAAGCTTCCACCCTTGACAGCTATAAGAGCCGCATCGTGAGCAGTCTGATAATCACCCATATACAGAGCAATGCGGGCTTTGAGGCCATTGGCGACATACTGGTCGAAATGAGAGCAATGCTGCTGAGGCTTGACGCCAAGAAGAGCGATGGCTTCGTTGATGTCGGACATTGCCTGGGCAAACACTTCTCTGTTGGTTGAACGCGGCTTGCCGGAAGTACCTGCATACGTAGGATCTGTATAGATAGGAATACAAAGCCTGTCTTCGTGTCCTATGTAGCTCCTTGCGAACATCATAGCACAATAGGCATACGCATAGGCGCGGAATGCGTAAGCGTTACCGATGATGTACTCCACATCGGCGGCCGATCCGCTCATCTGCTCTTTGGCGTTGATTATGTAATTCGCATTGGCAATCAGTGTGTAGTAGTAATTCCACATATCGTAAGGACGCCAAGACGTGCTGGTCCACGCATCTTTGACATCATAAAGATAGTCATACCAGAACCAGCCGGAGCCGGCAGCAGCCATCACCATATCCTCTCCCATAAGATCTGACACAAGATTGTAGGCCTGAGGGCCGAAACATTGATGATAGTTGCCGGTAGTGGTTTGACCCCACTGCCAGAAGAAGCGGATCATTCCGTTAAGAGCCATATAGCCTCCATCGGTGGTACTGAACATCGTATCTCCGGAAACCGCATCGGTAGGGTTGGTGTCAAGAAGCTCGGACTTGCAGGATGTGAATGACAGAGCCGCAAGAGCCGCGATAATATATAATGTCTTTTTCATAATTCTTATTTCTTCCTATCATTAGAAATTGATGTCAACACCAAGAGAGAATGTCCTGGTCGGAGTGTATGACCAGTTGGTACCACCGGTGATGTTGTACTGAGGGTTAAGACCCTGAAGCTTGCTGAAGAGGGCGATGTTGTCACCGACAGCGAAGACTCTCAAGGACTTGATACCGGCCTTCTTCGTCCATTTGGCAGGGAGGGTGTAGCCCAGCTGAACTGACTTGATGGCAAAGTATGAAGCGTCCACGAGCCACCTGTCTGCAGAAAGTCTGCTTGAATTGGAGAGGACGGCAGGAACGTCTGTCACATCACCAGGTTTCTGCCAACGGCGAAGCGCGTGCCTGTTCCAGGTATCTCCCTTGTAGGTGATTTCCATCGATGACGCATAGAGGGAGTCATACACCTTACCGCCCAAAGAGAACGTGGTGAGGAAGCTGAAATCCAATGATTTCCACTGGAAGTCAGAACCGAATGAGCCTTGGAGCTTCGGCTCGCGGCTTCCAAGATAATACCTGCTGGCATTCGCCAAGGTTTTGTCATTGGTAACGAACTCGCTGCCGTCAATCATATTGCCATCATCATCTTTCTCGTAGGCATAGTAAAGAAGCTGTCCGTTCGCAGGATCAACTCCGGCGGCCTTCGGAACATAGTAAGTATAGATCGGCATTCCTTCCTTAATCACATAAGAACCTGAAGTGATTGTGTCAGACTCTCCTGTAAGATGAAGCACCTTGTTGCGATTCAGGTAAGTCATCAACGTCGAGCTTGCGCGGAATGAATCGGTGTTCAGCCAGTTGACCTTTATCGTACCCTCGAATCCATTGTTTCTCATAGAACCCACGTTGGCGTTGTAGCCGTTGAATCCGGTCGAAGTCGCCATAGGGAAAGAGAGGAGCATATCACTTGTCTTGGAATGATAATACTCGAAGGTAAGATTGAGGACTTTATTGAAGAACGTACCTTCGATACCTGCGTTTAAGGTTCCCTTTTTCTCCCAAGAGACATTTGGGTTGGCAAGTGAAGATACAAGCGCACCCGGATTGGTCGCATTGGAATAAGTCAAATCATAGAAAGACTGCCAGGCGTAATACGATCCGATAGAGTCATTTCCAAGCTCTCCGTAAGAAAGGCGGGCCGTGAGATTGTCAACCCAATGAACGTTCTTCATAAACGCCTCCTGTGAGACACGCCACGATCCACCGATAGACCAGAACTGTCCCCAACGGTTCTCATTGTAGAAACGAGAAGACCCGTCTGTACGCCAAGTGGCCTCGATGTAGTACTTGTCGGCGAAGTCAGCGGCAAGACGTCCAAAGAATGACTCAATGCGGTAAACGTCCGAATATGAGTTGTTGCCGGTCACGTTGACGGCCGGAGCAAGTTCCTTGATTCCAGGATACACACTCGTGCGATCCGCCGCCAGATACTTATACTGGTAGTTGTAGTACTCGTGTCCGAGCTGTCCAAGGAGGTGGAAATCGCCAAAATTACGCTCATACTTAAGAATCTGGTTCCAAGTATAAGAGAACGTGCGGGTTGAATATTTGTCAATGGCACCGCCAGTGCTCTTTCCGTCTCCGTGATAAGGATTGTAGTAGGATGTAATATTCCTGTTGGTGATGTCAGAACCGAAATTGGTAGAGAATGACAGACCTTTGAATATTCCCATAACATCGCTGTCACCACCGAGGATGGCATAGGCGCGGACGCTGGAGTTATCCCTCAAGGTCTCGTAGCTGTTGTCATAGAGGTCTCCCACAGCGTTGAAATTGGCTGCCTTAGGACGACCGTTCTCTCCGTAGTCATACTGCTTGTTACCGAATTCGTCGAGCAGGTTGGCGCCTGAGTCATCTTTCAGATAGACAGGATAGATAGGAGCCATAAACTGGGCAGTATACCAAGCGTTGCCGCTTTGAGTGTCAGAGTATTGAGAACTGTTCTGAGTGGTGTAGGCGTAGCTTGCGCTCGCTCCGAGTTTCATCCAGTCATTGACGCTGTGGTCAACGTTGGCGCGGATTGAGTAACGCTTGAACTTGGTGGTGACGAGAACACCCTTGTCATCAAGATAACCGAGGGAGAACGCATACTTTGTCTTGTTCGAGCCACCGCTTACTCCAAGCTGGTACTCCTGACGGATCGCCTTGTCCTCTGTAAGGATATCCATCCAGTCATCGTTCCAGGCGGAAACCGCATCTGAACGCACCTTGCCAGTAGCAGGATCAACAACATCAGCCCACGTATAGTTCTTGAAAGGATTGTAGAACTCTCCGCCAAGGGCAGCCGACAATCCGGCCGAAGCCATAAGCTTGGCCTCATCGAAAGAGTAGCCTCCATTGATGATATAGTCATTTCTAAGAGACTCCCAGGAAAGTTCGACGAACTCTCTCTGATCCACATTGTCATATTCCTTGATAGAACGGGACTGAAGACCCACCGTGGCCTTGAAATTCACCACAGAATGGCCTTCCGAACCACGCTTTGTCGTGATCATTATGACACCGTTCGCCGCGCGCGCTCCGTAAAGAGCCGCGGCAGAGGCATCCTTGAGGACTGTCAGGTTTTCGATGTCGTTAGGGTTGAGAGACGAGAGGTTTCCGTCAAACGGGATTCCGTCCACTACGTAAAGTGGAGAGGAGGAAGCGTTGATGGAACCTGTTCCGCGGATTTGGATGGAAGCTCCTTCTCCAGGCTGTCCGGAACCTGATGTCGTGGTGATACCGGCCACCATACCTTCTATGGCCTTGGTCACATTGGCGACGGTACGTTTCTGAAGGCTTTCACTCTTGACAGTTCCTGCGGATCCGGTGAAAGACTCTTTCTTGGCAGTACCATAGGCTACAACCAGAACATCGTCCAGCAATTGGGTCTCAGGCGTGAGTTCGATGTTTACAACGCCCCTGCCGTTGACCTGCACTTCGGTTGCGTTAAAGCCAAGGCAGCTGACTGAAAGAACAGCGTCAGCTGGAACCGAGATGGTGTACTTTCCGGCGACATCCGTCAAAGAATAAGTACTTGTGCTGCCCTTAAGCTGGACGGCCGCGCCTACGACAGGCTCGCCGTTGGCCGCGTCCGTTACTGTTCCCGACACTTTCATTGTCTGGGCGAATGCCATACCTATACTGGCTAACAGACACAGCGCGATAGTTAGTAATTTTTTACTCATAAGCTTAAACTTTTGTTAAACTTGACCTTTAATAA
>CAYWIW010000020.1:0-40793 GCA_964458425.1 uncultured Muribaculaceae bacterium | reverse complement strand
GGACTATCTTAAAGAAATTTTACTTAATGCCAAATTTTGATGCGGTTGCCCTGCCGCGGGATGGATTGTCGATAATTATTCTTATCTTTATGTGTCGTTTGGGTTTGGTTTCGCAAGCGGTCGGTCTGGTGAATCCGTGCCGGACTCAAACGTCCGTTTTGGTTGTTTTTAAACTGGACCTTGTTATGAAGAATAAACTCTGGATTTACGACACGGATCCGTACCTGAGACCGTTTCAGGCCGCAATCGAGGCGCGGCATAAAAGGATACTGGACGCCGCGGCGAGGATAACCGGCGGCGGGGCCGAAGGTCTTTCCGCCGCTGTCAACAACCACCTGTACTATGGTCTGCATAAGTGTGATGACGGGTCGTGGGTAATCCGCGAATGGGCGCCGAACGCAAGCAGGGTCTATCTTGTCGGGGAATTCAACAACTGGAAGCGTTCTTCCGCCTATGAGCTCTCTCCGGCCGGAAACGGCAACTGGGAGCTTCGTCTCGACTCTATCTTCCTTGGCCACGGAGACCTTTACAAGCTGTTCATCGAGTGGCCGGGAGGTGGAGGAGAAAGGATTCCTGCCTATTGCACAAGGCTTGTCCAGGATCCGGACACGAAAGTGTTCAGCGCCCAGGTCTGGGATCCGCCGCAGGCATATTCGTGGAAACACGACAAGGTGCTGCGCCGTCCCCGTCCGCTTATTTACGAGTGCCACATCGGGATGAGCTCCGAGGAGCGCAAGGTGTCATCGTTCGGCGAGTTCCGCAGGAATGTGCTTCCGAGGGTGAAGTCTCTCGGCTACGACACGATTCAGATAATGGCGCTTCAGGAGCATCCGTATTACGGCTCGTTCGGCTATCAGGTGTCCAATTTCTTCGCACTCAGTTCCCGTTTCGGCACTCCGGAGGAGTTCAAGGAACTGGTTGACTCCGCCCACGGGATGGGGATTGCGGTTGTGATGGACATCGTGCATTCGCACAGCTGTGGCAATGTGGATGAGGGGCTTGGCCTGTTCGACGGCAGGGAGGACCTTTACTTCCATAAGGGGCCGCAGGGTCATCATCCGGCCTGGGGATCCCGATGCTTCGACTACGGCAAGGACGAGGTGATACGTTTCCTGCTCAGCAACTGCAAGTTCTGGCTTGAGGAATACCATCTGGACGGATTCCGTTTCGATGGCGTGACAAGTATGATTTATTGGGATCACGGCCTGGAGAAGGATTTCAACGGCTATGAGCCTTATTTCGACACCGGGGTGGACGAAACCGCGGTGACGTACCTTGGCCTGGCCAATCTGCTTGTCCGCCAGATCAGGCCTTCGGCTGTCACGATAGCCGAGGATGTCAGCGGAATGGCCGGGCTTGCGGCTCCGTTCGAGTGCGGGGGAGTGGGCTTCGGCTTCCGGATGGCGATGGGGGTGGCCGACCACTGGATCAAATGGATCAAGGAAAGGCGCGACGAGAACTGGAGTCCCGGGGAAATCTGGTATGAGCTGACCAACAAGCGCTCCGATGAAAAGACGATAAGCTACGCTGAGTGCCACGATCAGGCGCTGGTGGGAGACAAGACGCTGATTTTCAGGCTTGCGGACAAGGAGATGTACTTTTCTATGAATATGGATTCGAAGAGTATGGCCGTGGACAGGGCTGTCGCCTTGCACAAACTGATCCGTCTTGCAACGATAGGGACGGCCGGCGACGGCTACCTTAATTTTATGGGCAACGAGTTCGGGCATCCCGAGTGGATAGATTTTCCGCGAGAGGGAAACGGTTGGAGCTACGCCCACGCCCGCAGGCAGTGGTCCCTGGCGGACAACGGGCTGTTAAGGTACCGTTGTCTCCAGAACTTTGACAAGGCGATGATCCATTTGGTGAAGCGATACGGGGTGCTTGCGTCGAGACCGGAGCTGCTTGTGGCCGACGAAGAAAAGAAAATCTTGATTTTCAGGCGTAAAAGCCTTATCTTTGCACTGAATTTCAATCCTGTAGGGTCATTCTCCGACTACGCCTTCCCGGCTTCGCCCGGAGACTATGTCAAGGTTCTGGACTCTGACGCCAAGGAATTCGATGGTTTCGAGAGGCTCAGGGACGATGGGGATCACCTGACGGTTGACGGCAGCTTGAGGCTCTACCTACCGAGCCGTTGCGCCATTGTGCTGATTGATAGAGACGAAAGAAAATAATTTTAACCGATATGGCTTTTTTGAAGTTCAACAAGTCCGAGCTGGTCAACCTCTCATATTCATTGAAGAGGGAGATTATCTGTGCCAACAAGACAGGAGCGTATTGCAACACTTCCATTGTGACTTGCAACACGCGCCGTTACCACGGTCTTCTGGCCGTGCCTATTGACGCTTTCGGGGGAAGGACGCATCTGCTGCTGTCCTCTCTTGACGAGAGCCTTGTCCTCAACGGGAAACAATTCAACCTCGGCATACATTGCTACGGCAATGTCTATGAGCCGCGCGGCCACAAGTACATCATTGACTTTGAGGCCGATCCTGTGCCTAAGATCACCTACAGGGTGGGAGAGATCGTCTTCACGAAGAGCATCCTTCTGGTCCCGGATTCGGATCAGGTGATGATTCGTTTCGATCTGGTCAAGGCTCCCGCCAAGGTCAGGCTGCTTCTGACTCCGTTCCTGGCGTTCCGCGACGTGCACGCCCTGACCGAGGAGAACCCGAACGCCGTCACTGAGGGATGGGAAATCCCGGGTGGAGTCGCCTTCAATCTCTACGAGGGCTTCCCTGACCTGAATATGCAGTTTAACACAAAGAACGTTTCATTTGTGACATCCCCTTGCTGGTACAAGGGCGTGACCTATTCAGACGAGTATCGCCGCGGGTTCGCCTGCAAGGAGGATCTTTATGTCCCGGGACGCTTCGAGACCGAAATGAAGCCGGGAGACGCTGTCGTGTTCTCCGCTTCCGTGGCTCTCGCCTCACCTTCCGGCCTGAAGAGGAAATTTGATTCCTTTGTCGCTAAGGCCGCCAGGATCACGACCGCCCGCGAGCAGCTTGTCCATTGCGCCGACTTGCTCAAGCAGGACAGGGGAGGCCGCAGGATGATAGCCGCCGGTTTCTCGTGGCTTTACACCGGTCTGTTGAGGGAGACTCTTGACGCTCTTCCGGGGCTTACCCTTTATGCCGACGGAGACAAGGCCGAGTTCGAGGAGATTCTGGACAACCTCATAGCCGACAATCAGGAGCGTCTCTTCCATAGGACGACACAGGTCGAGGCCCCTCTGCGCCTTGCTGACGCACTGGAGCGCTATATCGGGTTCGGAGCGGATCCGAAGGCGGTCTGGAAGAAGTACGGGCCGACTGTCAAGGGCATTCTGGAGAGCTATCTTCCGGGCCGCAGGGCCGAGGTGGCGATGCATCCGAACGGACTCCTGTGGGTGCAGCTGGATCATTGGGCGCTTTCCTGGATGAATGCCTACGTCAACGGCAATCCGGTGACCGAAAGAGCCGGCTATCAGGTAGAGACCAATGCTATGTGGTTCAGATCCATATTGTTCGCCGTGACTATGGAACGCCGGTATTCCAAGGGAGACAGCTCTTTCCTCAAGGAATGGCAGCGCATTCTGGAGCTTGTCAGAGAGAATTTCCAGAAGACATTCTGGAACGCCGGGGCCGGTTATCTCGCCGACTATGTGGACAACGCCGGACAGCATCTTGAGGTTCGTCCGAATATGCTTTACGCCCTTTTGGGAGAGGATATCCCTGTGGAGCCGGAAATCGCCCAAAAAGTTCTTCAAGTCATTGACAACGAGCTTGTCACGAGAAGAGGAATCCGCACGCTCTCGCCAAGGCACGCTGAGTACAAGGGAGTCTATGAGGGTACCCAGATCGAACGGGATCTGGCCTACCACAACGGCAGCACGCATCCGTCGCTACTTGCCCCTTACTGCGAGGTCTGCTTCAAGATGAAAGGCCCGTCTTTCCTGAACAAGGCGCAGTGGCTTGTCAACGGATTCTATGAGGATCTTAACAAGCACGGAGTGGGAGCCTTCTCGGAGCTTTACGACGGAGACCCGCCTCACGAGCCGCACGGGGCTGTCTCGTCAGCCCTGAGCACCGCGGCGTTGCTGGAAGTCGAGTATCTTAAGAGTAAATACAGGGAGGAGTAGGAATATGAGAGTTTTGATGTTCGGATGGGAGTTTCCTCCTCACATTGCGGGAGGACTCGGAACGGCCTGCTACGGAATTGTCAAAGGCTTGTCCTACAATGGGGTGCAGACTTTGTTCGTAATGCCTTCAGCCTCCGGTGACGAAGACCAGAGCGCGGCGAGAATCATCAATGCCAGCGATGTCCCTGTCGAGTCTGTAGGCTCGACTGTGGATGAGTTCCTGGACAAGGTGAGGTTCGTGCGCATCGGCTCGAATATGATTCCTTATGTCGATCCCGAGGATTTCCACGAGATGGTAGAGTCAGAGCGCAGGCTTCAGAGCGAGAACCTTACCAAGTGCATCGGCGAGAAGTTCCGTTTCTCCGGACGCTATGGCTCCAATCTTATGGAGGAGGTGGCCCGCTATGCTATGGTCGGCGGAACGATCGCTATGGAGCACAAGGATGAGTTTGACATCATCCACGCCCACGACTGGCTGACCTATCTGGCCGGAATCGCGGCGAAGGAACTGACCGGCAAACCGTTGGTGGTCCACGTGCACGCCACGTCGTTCGACAGGGGCACGGAAGACCAGATTGACAGCCGTGTCTATGACATAGAGAGGCGGGGAATGCTTGCGGCTGACAAGGTCATCGCTGTCAGCGACCTTACCAGAAACATTGTCATCAACAAGTACGGAATCAGTCCGGATAAGGTCGTGACCCTTCATAACGCGGTGGATTTCAGCGGACGGGAGAATATTAAGGTCGAGAGGGGAGTGCGTGACAAGGTCGTGACCTTCCTCGGCAGAATCACTTTCCAGAAAGGCCCTGAGTATTTCATAGAGGCCGCCGCCAAGGTTCTCAAAAGAACAAGCAACGTGCGCTTCGTGATGGCCGGTAGCGGGGATATGATGAACCGCTGCATCCGTCACGTCGCCCGTCTTGGAATATCCGATCGTTTTCACTTCACCGGATTCCTGCGCGGCGCCGAGGTGCAGAAGATGTTCGCTATGTCGGATGTCTATATAATGCCTTCTGTCTCGGAACCTTTCGGTATCTCTCCGCTGGAGGCGATGCGTTCCGGCGTGCCTGCTGTGATATCTAATCAGTCAGGCGCCGCCGAGGTTCTGAAATATGCTTTCAAGGTGGACTTTTGGGATGTCGATGCTATGGCGGATGACATCTACGCCCTCCTCAACTATCCGGCGCTCACCGATTTCGCGGCCAGAGAAGGCTACGAGGAGGTTGACCGCCTTAAATGGAACATCGCTACGGCGAAACTTAAGAATATTTACGAATCAGTGGTTAACAATAAATAGGGAATGATTATGAAAAAGAGCATTTGTCTGTATTTCCAGGTTCACCAGCCGACCAGGCTGAGGCAGTACCGATTCTTCGATATCGGCAAGGATTCCCACTACTATGATGATTTCGCTGACAGGACGATTCTTCGCAGGATTGCCCAACGATGCTATATTCCGATGAACAATCTCCTGCTCGACCTCATCAAGAGGAACGGCGGAAACTTCAAGGTGTCGTTCTCGATCACAGGCTCCGCCCTCGAGCAGTTCGACAGGTACGCTCCCGAAGTGATCGACAGCTTCCGCAGGCTTGCGGAAACAGGCTGCGTGGAGTTCCTCGGGGAGACATATTACCATTCTCTTGCCTCGCTTGCCAATTTCGGTGAGTTCAAGCATCAGGTGGAGAAGCATTCGGCCGCCATCGAGAGGTATTTCGGTGTGAAGCCGACCGCGTTCCGCAACACGGAGCTGGTCTACTCTGACTCAATCGGTAAAGATGTCTACGACCTTGGTTTCAAGGTGATGCTGACCGAGGGCGCGCGCCATATCCTTGGCTGGAAGAGTCCGGATTACGTCTACACCGACAGCCAGCAGAAGCATCTTAAGCTGCTTTTGCGCAACTATTCCCTGAGCGACGACATCGCGTTCCGTTTCTCGGACAGGGGCTGGAAGGACTGGCCGTTGACGGCTGAGAAGTACCTTTCGTGGCTGAAGGCCGCTGACGGTGACATCATCAACCTGTTTATGGACTACGAGACTTTCGGGGAGCATCAGAAAGAGTCCACGGGCATATTCGATTTTATGAGATGCCTTCCGGAAGTGCTGCTTAACGACGGCTCGTTTGAGTTCACGACCCCGACACAGGCCGCGAGAAAGCTCAGGCCTATCGCCGAGATAGAGGTTCAGGATCCGATTTCCTGGGCTGACGAGGAGAGGGATGTCACGGCTTGGCTGGGCAACGAGCTTCAGCAGGACGCTTTCAACAAGCTGTATGACCAGGCGGAGAAGCTTGCGATCCTGAACGATCCGGTCCTTTGGGAGGATTTCGGGCATCTTCAGGAGAGCGACCATCTGTACTATATGAGTACAAAGTTCTTCTCTGACGGCGAGGTTCACAGCTATTTCAATCCTTACAGCACTCCTTACGAGGCGTTCATCAACTATATGAACGTGCTGAGTGACTTTATTATAAGGATTGACGACGCGATGAGTACCTCCGGAAAGAAGGTCGTTCCGCCCGCTCCGGCTGACGAGAAGACAGCCGCCTCTGGCAAGGAAGCTCCGGCTGCCGGGAAGTCTGCGGTGAAGAAAAAAACAAAGACAACCAAAACCAAACAAGTAAAAAATAAATAATGACAAACGAACTGACAAATCCAGACTATTTGTTTGAGGTCAGTTGGGAAGTGTGCAACAAGGTGGGAGGCATCTATACGGTCATCGCCACCAAGTCGCTTTATCTGAAGCAGCAGCTTCACAAGCATCACATCCTGATTGGCCCTGATGTCTGGATGGACACTGAAAGCAATCCCGATTTCATCGAGGACACGCATCTTTACAGTCTATGGAAAGCCCAGGCAGCCTCTGAGGGGATCAGAGTGCGTGTCGGAAAATGGAACGTCCCCGGAAATCCGATAGCCATATTGGTGGATTTCAAACAGTTCCTTACGAGCCAGGATTACATTCTGTCCAAGTATTGGGAGCGCTTCCAGATTGATTCCCTTACGGGAAACTGGGATTACAAGGAGAACTTTCTTTTCGGCTATGCCGCCGGAAAGGTCATAGAGAGTTTCAGAAGGTTCAATCTCAGCGCCTCTGACAAGGTAGTGGCACAGTTCCACGAGTGGCAGACCGGCGCCGGACTTCTTTACCTGAAGTACAAGCAGCTTCCCGTCGCGACAGTGTTCACGACCCACGCGACTGTTGTCGGGCGCTGCATAGCGGGCAACAACCTGCCTTTGTATGATTCGATGAATCTCTATGACGGCGACCAGAAGGCACGCCAGTTCAATGTGATAGCGCGTCACTCCCTCGAGAAGAAATCGGCGCAGAACGCGGACATATTCACCACAGTCAGCGAGATTACTGCGAAGGAGTGCGAGCAGTTCCTCCAGCGCAAGGTGGATGTCGTGACTCCGAACGGTTTCGAGAACAGCTTCACCCCGGCCACGGACGAGGAATATTCCGACAAGCGCCGCGCGGCCCGCTCCAAACTGATAGAGGTCGCGGCGGCTATGTCCGGCGAGGAAGTATCCAAGGATGCCATCCTCATCGGCATCGGAGGCCGCTATGAGTACCGCAACAAAGGAATCGACGTGTTCATCGACGCTCTGAAGAAACTCGAAGACACCAACCCGAAGGGGCGCGACATCCAGGCGTTCATAATGATTCCTTCCGGCCACAACGGAGCGGACAAGGAACTGGTGGCCAAGCTTGCGGGCGGCGGCTCGGATTACACGACCCAGGTTTCCCACTACCTGATGGACAATGAATATGACGTTGTCACCCGGCGTTTCAAGGAACTTGGCTTCACCAACGCCAAAGGCAGCCGCGTGAAAGTCTATTTCATCCCTTCCTACCTGAACGGAACGGACGGGGTTTTCAATATGAAATACTACGACCTTCTCGTAGGTCTTGACCTGACCCTGTTCCCTTCATATTACGAGCCTTGGGGCTACACCCCTCTGGAGAGTCTGGCTTTCAGAATCCCTACGCTGACAACCAGTCTCGCCGGATTCGGACTGTGGGTTAGGTCACACTACGGCAAGGAACATCCCGGCATCACTGTTCTTGACAGAAATGACTCGAACTATTTCGAGGTTGTGGATGGAGTCGTGGCGAGAATCAAGGAGATCGCCGCTCTCGATAACGAAGGCCGCGAGGCCTATATGGCGTCTGCGAAGGATGTCTCGGCGATAGCCCTTTGGGAGAACCAGATCCGGTATTATAAGGAAGCATATTCAAAGGCCATCGAGAAGGTGATCGAGGCCAAAGGTGCTTTCCCTGACGAACTTAACGAAGACAAATCAATGGTATATAAAAAGATAGAAATAAACGACCCTACCTGGAAGAGTGTGATGGTCACACGCCATCTTCCAGCCGCCCTTTCGGGGCTTGAGACCCTTTCCAAGAATCTTTGGTGGTGCTGGAACGAGTCAGCCAAATCCTTGTTCAAATCTATAGATCCGGTCATCTGGCACAACACCAGCCATAATCCGATGGCTCTGCTTGATGCCGTGAGCCTCAAGAGGTTCAAGGCTCTGGCCAAGGACGAGGTCTTCCTCGGTGAGCTTAAGTCTGTGATGGACGAGTTCAACGCGTATATGGCTCTCAAGGCCGAGCGCAAGGAGCCGTCGATCGCGTATTTCTGTATGGAATACGGTCTGGACACATCCCTGAAGATTTATTCAGGAGGTCTCGGACTTTTGGCTGGAGACTATCTGAAGGAGACCAGTGATATGAATGTCAATCTGGTGGCTGTAGGACTTCTGTACCGTTACGGCTATTTCACCCAGATTATTACCGGTCAGGGAGAGCAGGTCGCCCGCTACGACGCCCAGGATTTCACGAAGATTCCGGCCGAGCCTGTGATGGATGCCGACGGTAACTGGATGACCACGAGCGTGGCCTTCCCAGGACGTACCATAAGCGCAAGGATCTGGAAGGTGGCTGTCGGCCGTACCGACCTCTATCTGCTTGACACTGACTACGAAGCTAACTCTCAGGAGGACCGTCAGGTGACATATCACCTCTATGGCGGAGACTGGGAGAACCGTCTGAAGCAGGAACTTCTGCTGGGCATCGGAGGAATCAAGGCCTTGAGAAACCTCGGAATCAATCCGAGAATCTACCACTGCAACGAGGGCCACGCGGCTTTCACCGGTCTTGAGAGGCTCCGTGAATATGTTCAGAATGACAACCTTGACTTCGGTGAGGCTGTGGAGGTGGTCAAGGCTTCTTCGCTTTTCACCACCCACACTCCTGTGCCAGCGGGCCACGACGCCTTTGACGAGGGTCTGCTCAGAAAGTATATCGGCCACTATCCTCATTGTCTGAAGATTGACTGGGAGACTATGATGGGTCTGGGCAAGGTGGACGGAAACAATGTGAACGAGAAGTTCTCTATGAGCTTCCTTGCGGCCAATCTTTCGCAGAATGTCAACGGTGTGTCTATGCTGCACGGTGATGTCAGCAAGGACATATTCAGCAGCATCTATCCTGGGTATCTTCCGGAGGAACTTTTCATCAGCTATGTCACCAACGGTGTCCACTATCCGACCTGGGCCGCCGCCGAGTGGAAGAAGATACACGCCCGAGTGTTCGGGCCTGAGTTCGCGACCCATCACTACGACAAATCCTGCTTCGAGGGCATCTACAAAGTCGCTGACTCAGAGATTTGGGAGACCAGAAAGACCCTCAAGAAGAGGTTGATAGACATCGTTAAGGAGCGTATTTCCGATCCGACGCAGTGCAACCACTATTCTCCGAGCCAGATTGTGGCAATCAAGGAGAATCTCAGGGATGATGTCCTTACGATCGGCTTCGCGCGTCGTTTCGCGACCTACAAGAGAGGAACCCTTCTGTTCTCCGACCTTGACAGGCTTGACGCTATTGTCAACGATCCGCAGCATCCTGTTCAGTTCCTGTTCGCAGGCAAGGCCCATCCTGCCGACAAGGCCGGTCAGGATCTCATCAAGAGAATCATAGAAATCTCCAAGCAGGATCGTTTCATCGGAAAGATCGTGTTCATCCCGGGCTATGACATCTCTTTGGCCAAGAGGCTGGTACAGGGTGTCGATGTGTGGATGAACAATCCTACGAGACCTCTTGAGGCTTCCGGAACATCCGGTGAGAAGGCTTCGATGAACGGAGTTATGCACTTCTCGGTGCTGGACGGCTGGTGGGTAGAGGGCTACAAGCCTGGCGCAGGCTGGGCGCTTCCTCTTGAGCGCACTTACGATGACCAGAATTATCAGAACGAGCTTGACGCCGCCACAATCTACACGACAATCGAGAACGAGATTGCCCCGGCCTACTACGATGTGGACAAGGCGCTCGGCCTTTCTCCTACTTGGGTCGGATACATCAAGAACACTGTTGCCCAGGTAGCCAACAATTTCACTACCAACAGGATGCTTACCGACTATTGTGATCGTTACTACAATCCTCAGTCGGAGCGGGCGGAGAAGATGGTCGCAGATGACTTCAAGATGGCGTGTGAGATTTCTTCCTGGAAGAAGAAGGTGCGCCGTCAGTGGCAGAATGTCGAGGTCATTTCGCAGACCCAGCCGGATCCTTCCTACAGCCTTTCCGAGTCCAATTCGCTGACCTCTGAGGTTGTGCTGAATCTTGGTGACCTTTCTCCTGAGGACATCGGCGTGGAGATGCTGTTCGCCACGACGGACGTGAAGCATCAGCTGCATATTCAGGAGAAATGCGACTACGAGGTTGTTGAGGCAGGTGATGGTGTCGCCAAGTATCGCACCTCCATACTTCCGGACAGGACGGGTATGTATCAGGTGGCTGTCAGGATGTATGCCAAGAACCCGTTGTTGCCTCACAGACAGGATTTTGAACTGGTTAAATGGTTATAGCGACCGGATTTTTTGACGGTGTCCACATCGGGCACCGTTTTGTGATAAAGCGGCTTGTTGAGGCGGCTGAGGAGAGGGGCGACCGGAGTATGGTCGTCACTTTCTGGCCGCATCCCCGCAATGTGCTTCAGGATGACGCGCGGAATCTTCGTCTTCTCACCTCTCTTGAGGAGAAGAAGGTTCTGCTTTACAGTCTCGGAGTAGACCGGGTCGAGGTGCTGCCTTTCACCAAGGAATTCAGCCGGATGACGACCCGTGAATATTTCCGTGACTGCCTTATTCCCCGTTTCGGGGCGACGACTGTCCTTGTCGGCTATGACAACCGTCTCGGCAGCGACCCTCAGACCCCTGAATCGATAGAGAGAATCGCCGGTGAAGAGGGACTTGAAGTTGTCCGTCCGGGCAGTGTCTCTGTTCCGTCCGGTGTCACGGTCAGCTCCACGAAAATCCGTGAGGCCGTGGCTGCCGGTGAGATGGAATCCGCCGCCGGGATGTTGGGGTATGATTATTCCCTCCTTGGTGTCGTGGTGGCGGGCAACCGTCTTGGCCGTACTATTGGCTTTCCGACGGCGAACATCCAGCTATATGAGCCTCTTAAGCTTGTCCCCGGCAATGGTGTCTATGCCGTGGAGGCCGAGTCTTTGGGGCGTAAGTTCAAGGGTATGTGCAACATCGGTGTACGCCCTACTGTCCGCGCCGGCGGCCAGCGCACGATCGAGACCAACATATTCGATTTTGACGAGGACATCTACGGCCTCGACCTCAAGGTGACGTTCCTGCGCAAGATCCGCGACGAGCGACGCTTCGACTCCATTGATGCCCTCCGCTCCCAACTCGCCACCGACCGTCGTACCATCCTCACCTCCCTCGGACGCTGATTCTCCAGTCTCCGTTGCGCTTCGACAAGATCATTCACTTGCGCGTCCCACCCAAAAATCACTTCACGGATGTTTCGACAGGCTCTCACAACTTGCCGAGAAGTGTTCACTTATCAAAACCCCGATAGTTGAGCCAGTGGTCACTGTGGTTCGGCAGGCTCAACAGCCAGTCGAAGCTCCGTTTACACGGAGCGTGGTAGAAAAAAAACGAAAATCCGAATTTTTGCACGTTACCAAAAATTCGGATTTTTTTCTGCCGCGCTGTGCTGTGATCCACTACTCCATCTTCAGGCTCAAGAACAGCTATGCTTAAACGCATACTTTTGCACCTGATCCGTGATTCGACATTGCTCACCAACCGAGGTCTGGTTGGCCTGCCAATCGTAGTCTGACCTGCCGACTGTGGTTCAGCATATTCGCCAATTCCTTTAGACTCGGTTGCAGAGCCTCCGGTCGCTGAGCCTACCGAAGTGCCGAAGTAACAACCAATGCGGATTGTATGACAGAATTGCAACCAAAGCCCCTGAATATGCTGCTCCGATGGGCATTGTGCTGCAGATCTGTTTCGCCGCCATCCAGTGGATCGGCCTTGTGGCCGCCTGTAACGCCGTTTCTGCTTTTCGACCAAAAACAGGTTTTCAGACGAAGCCCCGCTGGAGCACATTCAGCTAGGTTTTCGGTTGCATTTCTGCTGTGTTTGAAAAGTGACGACATCGACCGTGGCGGATATCACGTTGATTATCAACTAAAAGAGCCTTTTCCTGGTCTTGGTTTCGGCACCAGGAAATGGTTCAATATATTCGTTATTAATGATTTAAGTGCCACGGCTATTTATAAAATAGGGTAACCTGGACATTTCGGGTGATGGATAGTGTGGGAAAATCGCAAGTTTGTTGTTATCTGGCAATTTGTTTATATTTCCACTGCGTAAATATTCTTAATAGACTGCGTAAACTGTAAAACTATGTATAAAGGATTGAATATAAGACGATTATGGCTCGTCTGAAAGAGCCTAGAAAGTTCATTCAGGTTGTAGTGGGCGCGCGTCAGATAGGAAAATCCACAGTGGTTAAGCAAGTCTTGAACGAACTGGACTTGCCTTACCAATTCTACTCTGCCGACAAAGTGCCGGCCTCGAACACTGCTTGGCTTCAAACTGTCGGGATGCCGTCCGTGGTCTTAAAGGAATCAACGGATGGGAAAGCGTCATCCTTGTGATTGACGAGATTCAAAAAATATCGAACTGGAGCGAGGCTGTGAAAAAGGAATGGGACGATGACACATTCAATGACCTGAACATAAAGGTACTTCTCCTTGGAAGCAGTAGGGTGCTGCTTGAGAAAGGCCTTTCGGAATCATTGGCCGGTCGCTTTGAGGAAATAAGGATGAGCCACTGGAGCTATCCTGAGATGAGGGATTGTTTTGGATGGTCTCTTGACCAGTACATATTTTATGGTGGCTGTCCTGGCGCTGCATCCTTGGTAGGCGATGAGGACCGTTTCCAGCAGTATATTCAGTCAGCTATCATCGATGCGTATCCGTTCCCGCCACGGCACCCACACCGTTGACTGCGCCGAGCGGATCGGCCTCGGAGGCCGGAAGAACAGCTTGATGTCGATCGACAGATGCCCAAGCCTTGAGAAAGATCAAATCCCTTTGAATATATACGGTTTTTGCCGGTATCGGCAATAAACCGTTTGTTCTAACAAGCATATTGACGGAATCTTGCCGAAATGATGTAAGTGGCCGTGAAGGTGCGGCGGAATTCGTTTTTGAAAGAAAAATTGCTATATTTGCAAAAACGGGCAGGGTTCCGCCGGAGAAGGGCGGAACTCCGTTTTAGTGTTATGGCCCTGAAAAGGGCAGGGCGGCGGGCAGTAGCTGCTTTTTAGGATGTAAGTTGTTTGTTTGCAGGCGATTGCCCGCTTGCGAAGCCTGAAAAAGATAAACACACGTTTCATTATGGCGGAAATTCATTATATGACCCAGGACGGGTTGGACAAGCTCAAGAAAGAACTCTCCGACGCATTGGCGCAGCGCCCTGTCATCTCCGCGGCTATAGCGGAGGCGAGGGAAAAGGGGGATCTTTCCGAGAATGCCGAATATGACGCGGCCCGCGACGCCCAGGGACTGCTGGAGGTCAAGATCGCTAAACTGAAGGATCTCGTGGCCAACGCGAAGGTAATCGACGAGTCGAGAATCGGCACGGACAAGGTTCAGATGATGAACAAGGTCAAGGTGGAGAACGTGGCTGCCAAGCAGGTTATGGAATTCACCATCGTAGGCGAGACCGAGGCCGATTTCGCCCACGGAAAGCTCGCTTCGACCACGCCGATCGCCAAGGCTCTGATCGGTCACTCCAAAGGTGAGGTTGTAGAGGCCAGGGTCCCTTCCGGAGTCATCAAGTTCAAGATTCTCGACATTTCACTCTAAAGGGCTATGGCTACGTTATTCACAAAGATTGCCAAGGGGGAGATTCCTTCGTACAAGGTGGCGGAGAACGATGAGTTCTATGCTTTCTTGGACATAAGCCCTCTTGCGAAGGGGCATACTCTTGTCATCCCGAAGAATGTGGAGGATGACTACATCTTCCATCTTGACGAGAAGACCTACGAGGGTTTGTGGGCTTTCGCCCGTAAGGTGGCTTTGGCCATCAAGGCCGCGGTTCCTTGCCAGCGCGTCGGTGTCTGTGTGCTTGGAATGGAAGTGCCTCACACTCACATTCATCTGGTTCCGCTACAGACCGAGGCTGATCTGGACATCAAGAAAAAAAGGCTGGAGGTCTCTCCGGAGGAAAACAAGGCGATAGCCGCCGCTATATTCAATGAATATGAAAAATTGTAGAAACCTGCTTCTGGCGGCTGTGCTTCTGGCCGCTGTCTCATCTTGCTCGGACAAGGCTCGTATCAAGGGTGTCATCACCGGTGCGCCTGAGGCGCAAGTGGTTGTAAAACAGCTTTCCGGCAGTTCTCTGGTGGCTTTGGACACCGTCAAGACAAATGCTTCGGGAGCATATTCGTACACGATTGATGTGCCTGAAGGGCAGCCTCAGTTTGTGTACCTTTTCAAAGGTGACACCAAGGTGGCCTCGCTGCTCCTTCAGAAGGGTGACAATGTGAAGGTAACTTCGGACACGTTGGGAACATATTCCGTGGAAGGTTCTGACGAGAGTGTGAAGCTGTGCCAGGTCGAGGCGGATTTCACGAAGTTTATGGACAAGTTCTCCGCCGATGCTGCCGCCGGTGACAACGCCGCCGCGTCAAAGGATTACGTCAACTACTACAGGGACTGCGTCAAGTATGTTATGTCCAACTCCAAATCGCTGACATCCATTCCGGTCCTGTACCAGAAAGTCAATGACAACTTCCCGATTTTCAGTCAGGCGACCGACGCCATCCTGTTTAAGAATGCCTACGACTCCCTGATGACGGTTTATCCGGAGTCCAAGTACGTCGCGTCTTTGAAGAAAGAGGCCGAGAAGAGATTCAACATATTCAATCTCAACCAGAGGTTCCAGAATGCCGAAGAGTTGTCGTATCCGGATCTGAATCTACCGTCGGTCGACGGATCCAAGGTCAGGCTTGCCGAAGTCGATTCAAAGGTAGTTATGGTCTATTTCTGGCAGGCTTCGGACGCTTCGCAGAAGATGTTCAATCAGGATGTGCTTGTGCCTCTTTACAAAGAATACCACTCCAAGGGTCTGGAGATATATTCAGTGTCCCTTGACACCGACAAGGGTGTGTGGGCGAGTGCCGTGAAGAGCCAGAATCTGCCTTGGATCAACGTTTGTGACGGTCTTGGAGCCGCATCTCAGGCCGCTATGCTTTACAACATCAACCGGGGGCTTCCGGTCGCATATCTGATAGTCGACGGGACGCTGAGCACCGAGGTCATCAGGAATGCCAAGGATTTGCGCCGGGTGGTCGCTTCAAAGCTTTAGAATCTGTTTAAAGGCTGTCCGTTTTTATGGTCAGCCTCTTTTTACTTTATGACGACACGCCGAAGCAAAGGGCGGAAATAATCTGACAGAACAATGGAAAGAAAGACAAGAGTAAGATTCGCACCGTCGCCGACCGGCCCTCTGCATATGGGAGGAGTCCGCACGGCTCTTTATAACTATCTCTATGCGAAACAGCGTGGAGGAGACTTTATCATCAGGATTGAAGACACAGACTCACATAGGTTTGTGCCTGGGGCGGAAGAGTATATCATCGAGGCGTTGAACTGGTGTGGAATCATTCCGGATGAAGGAGTTGACGAGAACGGCAAGGTTGTCGAGACCGCTTCCGGGCGTCATCCGCACGCCCCTTACCGCCAGAGCCAGAGGCGCGGGATTTACCGCAAGTATGCCGAGCGGCTCATCGAGTCCGGTTACGCCTACTACGCCTTTGACTCTTCCGAGGCCTTGGAGAAGGCCCGCGCCGAGGCTGAGGCTTCCGGTCAGACATTCATCTACAATCAGGTGACGAGGATGAAGATGCGCAACTCGCTGACTCTCCCGGAGGAAGAGGTCAAAAGGCTGCTTGAGGAGACTTCCGACTGGACTGTCCGCTTCAAGATGCCGGTTGACACTGTAGTGAAGATGGATGACCTTATCCGGGGGCACATCGAGGTGAACACGGACACTCTCGACGACAAGGTGCTCTGGAAGAGGGCGGATGAGCTGCCGACCTACCATCTGGCCAACATCGTGGACGACCATCTGATGGAGATCACTGAGGTTATCCGCGGAGAGGAATGGCTTCCTTCGCTTCCGCTCCACTATATGCTCTACAAAGCTTTCGGCTGGGAGGATTCGATGCCTCGTTTCGCACATCTGTCACTTCTGCTGAAACCGGACGGAAAGGGCAAGCTTAGCAAGCGTGACGGTGATAAGCTGGGCTTTCCGGTCTTCCCTCTCAAGTGGGTTAACGCGCAGGGTGAGGTCTCCAGAGGTTACCGTGAGGACGGTTATTTCCCGGAGGCGTTCGTCAATCTGCTGGCGTTCCTTGGCTGGAATCCTGGCGATGACCGCGAGATTTTCACGATGGAGGAGCTGGTCAAGGCTTTCTCCCTCGACAGGATTGTCAAGTCTGGAGCGCGCTTCAATCCGGAAAAGGCACGCTGGTACAACAAGGAGTATCTTCGGTTGAAATCCGACGAGGAACTCGCCGAATTGTTTGTCCCTGTCCTGGAGGAGCGCGGGATGAAGGTGGTTGAATGCTGCCATTGTGCCAAGGCCGCCGGTGCCGAGGTCAATGACTTAGGCGCGGATTTGGAGAAGCGCGTATTTACAAAAGGCTATGTACGGAATGTGGTTTCGTTCACCAAGGAGCGGGTCACTTTTGTCAAGGATTTCTGGACGGTCGCCTCGTACCTTTTCATCTCTCCTGAGGATTTCTGGAAGTACGGTGTCAAGGCCGGAGCCGCTGTCGAGCCACAGAGCAACGATCCGCGCCGTCAGGCCGATCCCCGCGCAAAGGTCTATGACGATGCCGCCACAGCTCCTTTCCTCGCCAAGGATGTTGACAAATTCTGGAAGCCAGAGAATGCCGAGTATGTCGCCAAGGTCGCTTCCTTTGTAAATGAATATGCCGGAGAATGGTCTGTCGCCGCTTTCGGAACTGCGCTTGAGGATTTCATCAGGGGCAATGAGTGGCCGATGGGCAAGGTTATGAACGCCACCCGTCTTGCTTTGGCAGGCTCGGCGAGCGGCCTTGGAATAGCCGACATCATTGTCCGTATCGGCAAGGCGGAGACTCTTTCCCGCATCGCCTACGCATCTTCGCGTCTGAGTGAATAGCTTTGTGGGGTTTTGGCGAGTCGTTCTCGACCTTGCCGAAAACGAGAAAAGGGGCTTGACTTTCAGTCGGCCCCTTCTTCTTTTTTGGCGATTATTATTTGGCGATTATTTTCCGGATTCTGCCTGCTTAAACATCCAAGTGAACAGATCCGGCTCACGGAATGTGTTGTCCCAGCAATTGTGGGTGTCTTCCGGGTACTCTACAATCGCCGCGTTGATTCCGGCTCCCTTAAGAGCTTCGCAATTCTCCTGTGAATATTTCGGAAGCACAACCGCATCCCGCAATCCGTGAAAGAAGCGGAATGACGTTTTCCCTTTGAATTCCGAGGCCCTGTCATTGTTGGCACCACCGCACAAAGGCTGGACGGCCGCAAACAGATTCGGATAGCGGAATGTGAGGTCAAGAATCCCCATACCTCCCATTGATATTCCCATTCCGAAAACTTGCTCTGTGTCAACTACTCCGATGGCGATAAATGCGTCAAGCAATTCTTTGACCGCTTTCATCGAGGAGGAGATGGGCGCTGAATACGGAAAGTTCCTTTCCCGCTGTCCTGATGAGTTGTCAGCTTGAGCGAGACGGACCCAGGAGTCCTCTTTCGGACATTGAGGCACGATGACGATTGTACCCTTTAATGCAGGGTCGCTCTGGAGTCTGTCTCCTCCGTGGAGAAGCTGTGCGTTATTGTCCGTGCCTCTTTCTCCCGATCCGTGCAGGAACAACAGGAGAGGATAGCTCTGCGCGGGATCGAAATTCTCCGGAAACATTACCTTGTAAGGCAGGTCCTGGTCAAGGGACGAGTGGAAGATTCTGTCTGTGAATTGGCGCTGGACCTGTCCTGACGCGACGAGGACAGTAAAGAGCAGGATTAGTGCTGTCAATGATATTCTTTTCATATTCAACGATTGTTTGATTATTTGCCAGTCATCGTGTTCTCCCTTTGCCTACGGCGTATGGCCGGAGTGTTGAGCAGGTCGCTGATGTCCTGTCCTTCCCTGATGGCAAGTACGGGCTTGTTGTCATCGTCGAAGTGGAATCTTTTCCTGTTGTCGGAATGCTTTTCATCAATTGTAATGTCTATTATCCCGTCATACGTCGGGTCGTCCATTCCTTGTTGTGTGACCTGCCTTTCGTATTTGAACCCCGTGCCTATTGTTATTACATTTCCGGAATCCAGCCCGGTGATTTTGATCAGGTCGTCTACGACGAAGCCGGTCGCTATCGCGGTGATCTGAATCTCGTCTCTGATCTCAGGATTCTCAACCCAGACGATTCCGGTCTTGAACTTGTTCACGTTGCCGGTATATTCACCGATTTTCTTGTTGATGTCCTTCAGCTCGTCCATCGTCAGTCCGTCCTTGTTCTTGCCGATGGTGATGTTAATGAGAAGGTTCTTGGCCGTGGTGAGGTCAAAGTCGTTGAGAAGAGGGGATTTGAGCGCCCCTTTGACCGCATCTTCTATCCTGTTCTTCCCTTTGCCGACCCCACAGCCCATCAAGGCCATTCCGCTGTTTTCCATCATAGTCTTTATGTCCTGGAAGTCGATGTTGATGTAGCCGGGACGGCTGATGATGTCAGTGATGCCTCTGACGGCTGTCGCCAACACTTCGTCCGCTTTAGGGAACGCCTCGTGGATCAGCATACTCCCGAACAGGTCGTAGAGTTTCTCATTGTTGATGACAAGAAGACTGTCCACGTTGTTCTTCAGCTCGTGAATGCCGTTCACTGCCTTGGCCAATGTGTTTGTCCCCTCGTTCTCGAACGGCATTGTGACAACGGCCACGGTCAGAATTCCCTTGTCCTTCGCCGCTTTGGCTATGACAGGAGCCGCCCCCGTTCCCGTTCCGCCACCCATACCGGAGGTGATGAAAAGCATCCTTGTCTCTTTGGTAAGGACCACTCTCTCGATTTCGTCAAGTGACTCGATTGCCGCTTTGCGGCCTCGCTCCGGGACTGTTCCCGCACCAAGGGCATTTGAGCCTATGTGTATTTTCGCCTCTACCGGACTGTCGTTAAGAGCCTGTCTGTCAGTGTTGCAGACGTAGAAACTACAACTCTTGACATTTTCTCTGAACATATAGTTCACCGCATTGCATCCGCCGCCGCCGACACCAATGACTTTTATCATAGATTCGACGGGAGTCCAGTCCTGAGGAACCAACTCGATTATATTATTGTCGTTTTCCATATCCTATGGTTCGTTAAATCTCTTCTTTGGTCTCGTTCATTATACTGTCGATCACCTTCCAAAAGAAAGTTTGTTTTTCTTTCTTTTTCCCATTGCCATTGGGTTCAGGTTCTTTCTCTTTTTCCGGAGACTTGTCGTGAGGCTCGTTATCCACGGAGGAGTTTACGGAGGAGTCCGGATTTTCAGCCGGTTCAGCCTTTTCCGTATCCGTCGTTTCTGTGCTGTTTCCCCCGACTTCATCGACAGGAGAATCAGCGGGACTTGACGGCTCTTCCGGACGGAAGTCAGGGGCCGGCTTTTTTGTGTCTTCCGGTTCGGACGGAGTCACGGACGGCTCTTGTGGCTGCTTCTCTGGCATATAGTATTCTATGCAGTTCACTGATCTGTCCCCCTTCAGCGCCAGAATCATCCCTATCGCCGTCGAAGCGCTGCTGGCGCTTGCCTCAGGACAGTCTTTGCAGTCGACATACCTGTTCGGCAGACCGAGTTTGACGGAATAACCTGAAAGCTCCTTGAACAGATTGATGCAGTTCAGCAGCTCCGCTCCGCCGCCTGTCACGACTAATCCTCTTTTCAGATAGTCCTCGGAAGAGAGTCCGCTTTCCTGGATTTTATAGAGAAGTGCGTTGACAATCTCTTCCATCCTTGCGTTTATGATTTCGGACAGCACCTTGACTGACAGTCTCTTGAAGGGTTTGCCATCTTCGTTTTTGATTTGAATCACCTTGTCGCCGAGAGTGGAGAGTTTATCCGGCATACAAGCGCCGTAGGCTTTCTTTATGTTCTCCGCCATATTGTTCGTAAAGCCGCAGACTGACTCAATGTCTTTCGTGATGCTGTCGCCGCCGAAAGGAATGGCGGCATAGTACCTCATAAGGTTGTCCTTGAATATGGTAACAGAACTTACTCCCGCTCCGATGTCTATCAAGGCGACACCGTTTTCCATCTCTTCAGCTTTGAGGATGGCCTTGGCGGTTATCCCAGGTATGAAAAACTTTCTGGCTATGCCGATACCCATCGAGGCGAAGAGTTTGTCGATGTTTGTCGAATATGTCCTGCTGCCGATGAACACCTTGAAATTGCCTTCAAGCTTCTCCGCGCTCATACCGATGATCTCGCTTTCCGGCTCGTTCACGCAATCTTCCGTAGAATATGACTGCGCCACGGCACCGTAGATGGTATCCTTCTTGCTGTCTTTCAAAGGGTATGATTTCAGGGCTTCGGACTTAAGCGTCCGGACCTCGCTTTCGCTTATGAACTTGCCGCAGTCATCCCTGTCGGTTGTCGCGGAGGCCGTCTCCTGGACTACCTGCCAGCGTGGCAGCCCCACCACGACCTGATGGATGGTTATCTTCAATGCGTTCTGTGCGTCGGAGATTGCGTCTCTCACTTTTCCAAGCACCTTCCCCGGTACTGTGACGCAGCTGTTGCGGATTCCCGCCGACGGAGATTCCTTATAGTAGATTATCTGGACATTCTGATTCCGGATGCTTGCGACGCAGACACCCAGTTTGGAAGTGCCAAGGTCGATGGCCGCTATGTATCTTTCTTCCATACTCAACAATTTTATTTTCTGCAGACAATCTGCCCGTTGTTCTTGATGTTCACACTGGAATAGTAATCCTTGCCTTTATTCGGAAGGATGGTTGTATAGTACCGGCTTATCAGGTCGAATTTCCGCTCGAAATCAGCAGGTTGGCCAAAGATGAAGCGCTCCTTGCCTTGACGTGGAATCAGCACGAGGTCGCCGTTGTCGAGCACTGTGATCTGGCAGATGTTCTCCGCCCATATTCCCGAAGCCTGCATATAGTTCACAAGGGCAATTACTTCTGTCAGCCATTTTTTCTCGCTTTCGGTTTTCGGCTCTCCCTTATAGCCTCTCTCCACATTCAGCGGTACGGAACCGTCGATGATCGGAACCATTGACGTGTAGTTCCGCTGCAAAGGGAAAAGGAAGCCTTTCTCGTCGGCGTAGAATCCGTTGCCACTCTTCTGGAAGCGGACGACGGGCTCTCTCTGGCTGATTCTGATGTTCAGATAGCCGTCAGGTGTCGTGTAGGCCTCAGCCTTGAGGACAGCGCTCTTGCTGTCAAGAATCTTCTCGACTTTCATCAGATCCAGACTGTCGAGCCTTTGGCCTATGTAGTCGCCGTACCCTTTGTTCAGATAGCCTTCCACATCCTTGGCTGTGATGAAGTTGAAGTCATCCTCGAACTCCACCCTGACTCCTGCGCAGGTGAGCTGCCGCACTCTCTTCTCGTTCATCCCGTGGACGGCGAGGTAAACGAGACCGAGCAGGCAGGCCGCCGCGGCGATTAGGATTATCTTCAGACCTTTCTTCATTATTTCAGCCTTTCTTCAAGAAGGTTTGTGATTGGTGCTATGAATCTGTCTATGTTTCCGGCTCCGAATGTGGCGAGGACATCAATCGGCTCATTCTCGAGATAGGCCATCAGCTCCTCTTTTTTCAGAAGCACTTTCTCCGGCGCTGTCACTTTGTCGAAAATCAGCTCAGATGTCACTCCCGGAACTGGTTCCTCCCTTGCCGGGTATATTTCCAGCAGAATCAGTTTGTCCACCTCGCTCAGCGCCGCGGCGAAATCATCGGCGAAGTCCCTTGTCCTCGAGAAGAGATGAGGCTGGAATATGGCGGTGATTCTCCTCCCCGGGAATATTCCTCTCAACGAGGACACGGCCGAGGACAGCTCCTTGGGATGGTGGGCGTAATCGTCTACGTATGACAGGTTTGCGGTGTTGAGATGCACGTCGAGTCTGCGCTTTACTCCTGAATAGGTGCCTATCGCTTCCTTGACGGCCTCCGGTGAGACCCCGTGGCAGAGGCAGATGGCCGCGGCTGCCACGCTGTTCTCCACATTGACCCATCCTGGAACGCCGACCCTGATGCCTTTGATCACTCCGTCCGGGTGGACAAGGTCGAAGGTGTAGTGGCCGATCTCGTCCGGTCTGGCATCGACCGCATAGTAGTCTGCCTCCGGATTGTCGTAGCTGTAGTGAAGGATTCTCGCCTTCGTGTCATCCGGAGTGATGTCAAGGCCGAGCTTGACTATAAGCGAGCGGCTTACCTGTGAAGCAAAGGCCTTGAACGCCTTCTGGTACTCCTCAAGTGTTCCGTATATGTCCAGATGGTCTGCGTCCATAGCCGTAATCGCGGCGATGGACGGATGAAGCTGGAGGAACGAGCGGTCAAACTCGTCCGCCTCGGCGACTATTGTAGGCGTGAGGCTTGTAAGAAGATTCGTACCGTAGTTCTTGGAGATTCCTCCGAGGAATGCGGAGCATCCTTTGCCGCTTTCTGTCAGAATGTGGGCGACAAGAGTGCTTGTGCTGGTCTTCCCGTGTGTGCCGGCCACTGCCAGACACGTCTGCCCCTCAGCCAGTTCACCGAGCATCCTGGATCTCTTGACAAGGGTGTAGCCGTGTTCCTTGGCATAGACAAACTCCTGAAGGTCTTCCGGAATCGCCGGAGTGTAGACTATCAGTGTGGACGCCACATCCTTTGGAATGTAATCCGGATCGTCCTTGTAATGGACATCGATTCTTTCCTTCTCAAGAGCGTGCGTCAGATCCGAGGGTGTCTTGTCGTAGCCTGCGACAGGATATCCTTTGAACTTGTAGTACCTTGCGATGGCACTCATTCCGATGCCACCTATGCCTAAAAAATAAATCTTTGAATATTTTGACATATCTACTCCTTGACCAGTCTGTAAATTTCCTCTGCGATTCTCCCCGCGGCGTCAGGAATCGCCATTTTCCCGGCGTTCTCCTCAAGGGCGGCGATTCTTTCCGGCTGCCCCAACAATTCAAGAGCTGACGGAATCATCTTTTCCATCGCCTCGGAGTCCTTTACCAGCACAGCTGCGTCCTTTTTCACAAGAGCCATCGCATTGTGTGTCTGGTGATCCTCGGCTACATTAGGCGACGGGATGAATATCACGGCTTTATGCGCGGCGCTCAATTCGGAGACCGAACTTGCCCCCGATCTGGAGATGACCACGTCCGCGGCTGCGTAGGCCAGCTCCATCTTTCCGATGAAGTCTGTGTGGTGAATATGCCTGAGCGGTTCCGGATTCCGGGCTTCCTGTTCTTTTATGAACTCATCTATTCCGGCCTTGTAGTACTTGCCGCATTGCCACAGCACGTCGACACCTTCAATTCCCGGACATCCTTCGGAAATCCATTTCCTCATACACTGGTTGAACCTGCTGCTGCCGAGGCTGCCTCCAACTATGAAAATATGTTTTCTGGATGGGTCGAGACCATATTCCTTGACTCCCTGTTCTTTCATTTCAGGGGTGGCCGGGACGATGATGCTTCTGATCGGATTTCCCGTCATCACTATCTTGTCGGCGGGGAAGAACCTTTCCATCCCTTCATATCCCACGCATATCCGCCTTACCCTGCCGCCGAGTTTCTTGTTAGTCAGCCCCGCAAACCCGTTCTGCTCCTGAATCAGCGAAGGAACCCCCATTCCGGTCGCGGCCCATAGCAGGGGAGCGCTGGCGTAGCCTCCGAAGCCTATGGCCACCTGAGGCTTGAAGTCCTTGACGATTCTTCTGGCCTTGAGCACGCTCGCCACTACTTTGAACGGCACCAGGATGTCATTCAGGATGTTCCTGACAGTCATTTGCCTTTGCAGTCCGACTATCGGCAGTCCGACTATCCTGTAGCCTGCCGCCGGAACCTTCTCCATCTCCATCTTGCCTTTTGCCCCGACAAACAGAATCTCTGTCTCCGGATTCAGCTCTTTAAGCTTGTTCGCGACAGAGACGGCGGGAAAGATGTGTCCGCCTGTGCCTCCGCCGCTGATTATGACTCTCAATGCTTTGTGTTCCATACCGTTACTCATTGTTGCTGTCATCTGACCCGTAGTCCTGTCCCTCGTTTTCATACGCTGAAGCGACCGATGCCTCGGCCTCATTCTTTATGCTCCTGTCAACCAAAGGATCGGCTTGGGCGGCTTCCCTTTCGATTTTCTTCTTGGCCATCTTGCTGATGGAGAGTATGATACCGAAAGCGATGCTGAACATCAGAAATGAGGAGTTACCTCGGCTGACCATCGGCAGGGTCTGCCCGGTCAGCGGAATTATATCGCAGTTGACTGCGATGTGCATCATCGCTTGCCCGGTAATCAGAAGAATAAGCCCCGCGACCGCAGTTTTCGCGAACTGATTCTCGCAGTTCCTGACTATAATCGCGCCTCTTGCCAGAAGGCTGATGTAAAGAACAAGAACAATCACGGCTCCAAGTAATCCGTACTCCTCCACAATGAAGCTGAACATATAGTCCTCGTACATAATCGCTACCACGTATCTCTGTGTGCTTTTTCCAGGACCCTTTCCGATAATCTTCCCCTCTTTGATGGCAATCAAGGCGCTGGCCGGCTGCTTCGCTTTGTCATAGGCCTCCTGGAACTCCGTGGAATACGGCCTGCTGTTCTCCATAATCTTCAGCCTCTCGTTTAGGCCGGGTTCGGTTAGTCTGCCTATGGCGGTGTCAAGATGTGGGAATAACTTCTTACTTTCATCTTTTATGCTGATGTTGATCACGATGCAGATGCACAGAAGCGCCGCCCCGATGCCGATGACCGGAAGCAGCTCCTTTAGCCTTATCTTTACCCCTCCGATCAGGAAGGTGGCAATCAATATCGCACCTATAAACAAAGTGCTTGAAAGACTGCCCACCATCATACAGAGACAGACACTGAACACAGGAAAATAGATGTATACGATTTCCTTTGTCAGCTTTTTTTTCCAGATCGGATACTTTTCGCCCAATATGTTGGCGATAAGAAACCTGTCATTGCGTAAGGCGTTGACCGCCCACGCGACGTACATCACCATTGCGACCTTGACGAACTCGAATACGTGAAATTGGAATCCTCCTATCCTAATGATTCTCCAGGCGCTGTTGATTTTCTCCACGGTCATAAATCCAAGCTTCATTTCATCATTCGATTGAGCGTTGGCAATCACGAGCAGCAGGAGCGGAATCATCGAGGCTACGTATCCGAGCTGTGAGATGACACTGAAAAAGCCTATCTTGGGGATTTTGCAGCAGATCAGGATGAGCGCCAGTCCGGCCGCGGACAGGATCAGCTGCTCTCCGACAATCTCCATTCTTGAAGTGCTTCCGTTGAAGGTTATCTGTGATGTGGAAGAGAATATCGCCACGATGGAGAACAGGATGAGCAGAATCACGATTATCCACACGACCTTGTCTCCTTCGAGGTAATCCGCGAAGTTCCACAGGTTTTTCTTTTTCCTTACCTTCCCTTCCATATTCATTTAGCCTAAAGTCTTCTTACCGCTTCCTTGAATTTCTCGCCTCTGTCTTCATAGCAGGTGAAAAGGTCGAAGCTGGCGCAGCACGGGCTGAGCAGGACGACATCGCCGGCTGTGGCGAACTCGCTCGCGGCCTTGACGGCTTCCTCGGCGGAAAGCGTATCCTTGATGTTGCCCTCCCCGACAATCCCGTCGAACGCCTTGTGAATCTTGCTGTTGTCCACTCCAAGACACACAATCGCCTTGACTTTCTCCTTTACAAGAGGCTTGAGCACCTCGTAGTCGTTGCCCTTGTCCTTCCCGCCTGCAATCCAGACAACAGGTTTCTTCTGGCACTCAAGGGCATACCAGGCTGCGTCCACGTTTGTCGCCTTGGAGTCGTTGATGTAAAGCACATCCTTTATGCTCAGCACCGGCTCCAGCCTGTGCTCGATAGGCTGGAATGTGGCTAACGCCTCGCGGATTGTCTTGCTGTCGATTCCGGAGGCCTTGGCGGCCAAGGCGGCTGCCATCGAATTGTAGATGTTATGCTTTCCTCCGAGGGCAAGCTCTTTCAGGAATATGTCGCATTCGTCTTCGCCGTATTTCACGACAATCTTGTCATCCTTCAGGAACGCTCCCTGCCTTACCTCTTCTTTCTGGCTGAAAGGCAGGCGTTTGGCTGAAAGGATTATCTTGTTCAGGTGGTCGATTGTAATCTCATCGTCGGAGTCGAAGATGAAGCAGTCTTCGGGTCTGAGATTCTGGGTGAGACGGAACTTCGCCTTGACATAGTTTTCCATCCGGTAGTCGTAGCGGTCCAGATGGTCTGGGGTGATGTTCGTGATGATGGCTATGTCAGGGCGGAAATCGTAGCAGTTGTCAAGCTGGAAGCTACTGATTTCAAGGACGTAGTAGTCAAAGTGCTCGGTTGCGACCTGGAAGGCGTAGCTCTTGCCGATGTTGCCTCCGAGACCCACGTTGAGGCCGGCGTTCTGAAGCAGATAGTAGATCAGCGAGGTTGTCGTTGTCTTCCCGTTGCTTCCCGTTATGCAGATCTTCTTCGCCGTGTCGTAACGTCCCGCGAATTCGATTTCCGACACGATACGGATGCCTTCCGCCTCGATTTTCCTTACAATCGGGACGGTACTTGGGATGCCCGGGCTTTTTATGACCTCGTCAGCGTTAAGGATAAGCTCTTCAGTGTGATGGCCCTCCTCGAAGCTTATGTCCCATTTGCGCAGTTCCTCGGCGAAATGCTCCGGAATCTTGCCGTTGTCTGAAAGGAAGACGTCGAATCCTTTCACCTTGGCGAGAACCGCGGCTCCGACACCGCTTTCTCCTCCTCCTAAAACAACAATTCTGCTCATATCCAGTTACTCGTTTAGCGTATTTTCAGCAAGGCTAAGGTCGATACCGCCAGGATGACCCCTATCAGCCAGAATCTTGTCACTATCTTGGCCTCCGGAATCGCGTGTGCCGGTCTTGAGATCAGCGCCGGAATCCCCACCTTCTGGTAGTGATGGTGCAGGGGAGTCATCTTGAATATCCTGCGGCCTTCGCCGTACTTTTTCTTCGTGTATTTGAAATAGACCCTTTGCATTATTACGGAAAGGGATTCCACAAGGAATATCCCGCACAGAATCGGCAGCAGCAGCTCCTTTCTCATCAGAACCGCGCTCACGCCTATGATTCCGCCTATCGTGAGGCTTCCGGTGTCACCCATAAACACTTGCGCTGGGTATGAGTTGTACCACAGGAACCCCATCAGGGCGCCGACAAAAGCCGACATAAAGATCGCGATTTCTCCGCTGCCCGGAATGTACATGATGTTCAGGTAGTTGGAATTGATGAGGTTGCCACCCAGCCAGGCCAGTATGCCCAGCACCACTCCGACGATGGCGCTTGTGCCGGATGCGAGTCCGTCCATTCCGTCGGTAAGGTTCGTCCCGTTTGAGCAGGCCGTGATGACCAGCACTATCATCAGCACGTAGATTGCCCACTTGCAGTACCATCCCCACTTGCCTTTGAAAGGCGAGAGCCATTTGTAGTCGAACTCGTGGTCTTTGACGAAAGGGATGGTCGTCTTTGTACTTTTGATTACATTCTCCATCTTCCAGCCGCAGTCTTGCGCCACAAGTGTCTCGGAATCAACATTCAGGGATTTTACATTGCCCTGCTCCACAACGTTGGCCACACCTGGCTCGACAGGGACTTTCTCCCTGACCACGATGTCATTGCTGAAGCATACGGTGAGTCCTATGATGAGTCCCAGCGCCAGCTGGCCGATGAGTTTCGCTTTCGGATGCAGGCCTTCCTTGTTGTGCTTGAAGACTTTGATGTAGTCGTCAGCGAATCCGATCGCTCCGCACCACACGGTCGTCAGGAGAAGCAGCTGAATGTAGATGTTCCTCAGGTTGCAGAACAGCAGGACGGGGACCATAATTCCGAGAATGATGATTATGCCTCCCATTGTCGGTGTGCCCTTCTTCTCCATCTGGCCCTCAAGTCCCAGATCCCTGATGGTTTCTCCGATCTGCTCCATCTGAAGCCATCTGATTATCTTTCTTCCGGCGAAGAAAGAAAGCAGCATAGCGGTGACGCTTGTCAGCATCGCCCTGAAGGACAGGTAGGAAAACAGCCCCTGCCCCGGTATGTCATATTGCCTTAGATATTCAAAAAGATGGTAGATCATCGCGTTTGCCTCCTATTCGTTGCTGATGTCTCTGAACACTTCGGCGACCACTTCCCGCTCGTCGAAATGGCGGTGTTCCTCACCGATTATCTGATAAGTCTCGTGCCCCTTTCCGGCCAGCAGTATGACTGCCCCTTTCCCGGCGAGCATTATGGCCGCCCGGATGGCCTCTTTCCTGTCGGCTATGAAAAGTGCCTTTGACAATCCATTGGCGCTGAATCCCTTGCGGATTTCGCCGAGGATGTCCTCTGTCTTTTCTGTACGGCTGTTGTCGGATGTCACGACGATTCTGTCGGCGTAAGTCTCGGCAACCTTGGCCATCTCCGGCCTTTTTGTCCGGTCTCTGTCCCCGCCGCATCCGAACAAGCAGACAAGTTCCCTTTTTCCGTCGATGCCCCTCAGGGTCTTCAGCACATTGTCCAAAGCGTCGGGAGTGTGGGCGTAGTCGATGACGACGGAAATCCCGCGCGGGCCTCTGATGACCTCAAGCCGTCCCGGCGCTGACTCCAGTCTGCTGACAGCCAGCAGTGTGTCCTCGGGAGCGGCACCCAATGCAAGGGCCGCGCTGTAGGCCGCGAGAATGTTGTAGGCGTTGTGCTGTCCGAGAAGCCTTGTCCAGATCTCCCGTCCGTCGATTTTCAGGAGCATTCCCTCGTAGGTCTCCTCCATAATGCGGCAGGTGTGGTCGGCTATGCTCCGGCAGGAGTACCTCACCACTTTCGCCTTGGTGTTCTGCACCATCACCTCTCCGTTCCTGTCGTCAATGTTTATGAGCGCCGTAGCACCGGCAGGCAGATTGTCGAAGAACAGCTTCTTGCAGCGGAGATACTCGGCGAATGTCTTGTGGTAGTCAAGGTGGTCGTGTGTCAGGTTTGAGAATATCCCCACGCTGAACTCCAGACCGGCCACCCGCTCCTGCTCAACTCCGATTGAGCTTACCTCCATAAAGCAGTATTCGCATCCGGCTTCGGCCATATCGTTCATCAGAGAGTTCACCGTTATCGGGTCTGCGGTCGTGTTCGTTGTCTCCAGACGTTTGGCGCCCACGTAGTTGGCAATCGTGGAAAGCAGCCCGCAGTTGTACCCGCTGTTCATAAACAGGCGATAGAGCAGAGTGACCGTGGTGGTCTTGCCGTTAGTGCCCGTGATTCCCACGAGCCGGAGCTTCCTGGAAGGATTGTCGAAGAAGTCGGCGGCCATCATCGCCACGGCGCGGCGGGAATCCTTTACCTTTACGAACGTAAGCTTCCCGATGACGGAGCCGTCATATCCGGAGAGGCTCTCCTCCAGGGCGTTGTCATCCTCATAGGCGATGGCGGCGGCTCCGGCGGATACGGCCTTCCCGATGAAGCGGTGTCCGTCACAGTCGTGACCTTTTACGGCGATGAATATGCTCCCGGGGCTGGCTTTCCTCGAGTCATTGCATATTCCCGTCACCTCGAGACCGCGGTTTCCACGCACCTCGATGACCCCGGCGTTCCTTATGATGTCCTCCAGTCTCATTTCAATGTGAATGTTATTGTTGTGCCCCCGACTACCTTGGATCCCGCCTTGGGATTCTGGGAAACCACGTGTCCTGTCCCTGAATATGAACACCTTAGTCCGCTGTTCTCAATCAGGAATACCGCGTCTTTAAGTCCGAGCCCTTTGATGTCGGGAACCAGCGGATTCTTTGTGTCGGACTGTGCGGCAGCGTCTCCGCTGAACTCCATTTCAGGCACTTTCCCGGCCGGCGCCAACTCGCCTCCCCATTCAGGCTCAAGAGAATAGATGGCGTCCACAACCTCGCGTATGGCCGCGGCCGGAGCCGTGCCTCCATACAGGTTGTCTTTTATCAGGCTGGAGTTCATACAGATGATTGCGCTGTATTTCGGATTGTCCGCCGGGAAGAAGCCGACGAATGTAGCGAGATGGCGGTGCCTGTCGTCCTTTGTGGAGTATACGTCTTTCTTTCCGTACTTGTCGATGTCCTCCTTTGTAAGAGGCTGCAGTGATGTTCCGGTCTTTCCGGCAACCTGCAGCTTGGCCCCTTTCAGCCTCGTCGCCGTTCCCTCCGATGTCACGGCCTTCATTGCCCTGAGCAGTGTGTCGGCTGTGGCCTTTGAGCAGATGGACGCGTTCAGCACGCCAGGACCTTTCCTGGTCTTGACCACTCCGTTTTTCTCGATGCTCTCCACAAGATAAGGCTTCATCATCTTGCCCTTGTTAGCTATGGCGTTGTAGAACGTCAGGATATGAAGCGGGGTCTCCTGGATGGCATAGCCGATGGCTGTGGCGCCAAGGTCGGTGGCGCTCCACATTTTGGAGTCCGGTGACGGAAGGGTCGGCTTCCTGAGTCCTTCAAGGTCGAAATCGAACGCCTGCCCAAGCTTGTAAAGGTAAAGCTTGTCAAGGAATCTCTTTGGATTGTCTGAGTAATTGTTGACGGCAAGATACCTGAACACGTAGTTCGATGAGATTTTGAACCCGTCCAGAATCGAGATTTCCCCCTGCCCGTTGACGTGTTTGTCTTTTGGATAACGATAATCGGCCAACTCTCCGTTGTTCTTCGGTATGACATCATCCAGAGACTTGATGTGGCCATCCTCCAAGGCCGTCATCAGCGTGGTGGTCTTGAACACGGAACCAGGCTCCGCCCCGAATCCGATCGCCATATTGTACACCTCGTTCAGACTGCTGTCCTTGGGACTCTTGGTCAGGTTGACCATTGCCCTGATCGCGCCGGTCTTCACGTCCATCAGCACTCCGCAGCCATCGGCTATCTTGAGATTGGCGGCCATCTGTTTGCGGATGGCCTTGTCCATTATGTCCTGGATAGTGATGTCGAGGGTGCTTCTGACATCCATTCCGTCCACCGGCTTGACGTAGGAACTGTCATAGTTCTGGACTTTTTCCTTGTTGTCAATCGTCCTGAGCCAGATTTTGCCCTCCTGACCGTGCAGGACGTAGTCGTATTTCCCCTCAAGCCCGATGTGGTTGTTGCCGTTGGAGTTGCTGTTGTCCTTGACGTAGCCGATCGTGCGTCTCGCAAGCGTCCCGTAAGGGTATTTTCGGGAGTCCTTCTCTATCTCGATGATTCCGCTCTTGAACCGTCCCTCTTTCATCAACGGCAGTTCCCGCAGCCTGAGAATCGTGCCTCTGTCGATGTTGCCTCCGATTTTCAGGTACCTGCAACCATCCCATTCTTTTTGCCTTCCGTCGATGATGGTCTTGTACAGGGAGATGGAGTCCGCCCCCGTCTCTTTGGCGAAACCTTCGCAAAAAGCTCTTGCCTTGGCCCGCCATTGCCGCTCCAGTGAGTCGGTGACCGACGCGCGTTTCTCACCCTTCCTCTTGAATTCATTCTTGCGTATGGTGCAGTCAATCCTTAATTCGTACATTGGGGTGGACATCGCGAGAATCTCTCCGCCACGTCCTATGATGGCTCCTCGCTTGGGCGCGATTTCGTCCGCCACATCATTAGGAAGGAAGAATTTGATGATTTTTTCATTCGGCTCCCAACAGTACTGGATGTAGATGATTTTGCCTATCACCACGAAACAGAGAAGCAGGACAAGGATGTATATCAGGCGCAGAATCACGGCTATCCTGTCCCTTTTATTATTGTTTCCCTTCTTGTTTTCCTGAGCCATAATCCTGTGTCGTTATTTGATTCTCTCGGCAGGTTTCACAGGCATCTCCAGCCTCGAGCCTGAGGCCTTGAGCATTTCCTGCATAGTGCTGAGCCGTGAATATCCTGAAAGCTCCAATGTCTTCTGGATGTGGAGGGTCTCGATGTCCGAGAGGGTCTTGCGGTTGTCCTCAACGGTGGATAGAGTCCTCTCGATCTGAAGGCTCAGCCAGATGCTGACCCAAAAGAGTAAGAAGGTGAAAAGGATGTGTACGAAGTATTTGGACACGTTGAGCCTGAGCAGCAACTGACCCTCGACAATGGCCAGAAACGCATTGCCCAACCATTCCCAAATGTCTGAAATCTTCCATTTTCTGAGTTCTGTCATATCTTCCCCTCCTTATCCGATTTTTTCCGCAATCCTCAGTTTCGCGCTCCTTGCCCTGGTGTTTGACGCGATTTCGCTTTCCTGAGGCAGTACCGGCTTGCGGTTCACCGCCTTGAGCGGAGCGTGAATATTCCCGAAAATGTCCTTCTCCTCCTTTCCGCCGGAGTTCCCGGCCTTGATGAAGTTCTTCACCATCCTGTCTTCCAGGGAATGGTAGGTGATCACGACAAGCCTTCCGCCCGGCCTTAGCGCTACTGCGGCTTCTTCAAGGAATTTTTCCAGAGAGCGCATCTCGTGGTTCACTTCGATTCTGAGCGCCTGGTAGACTTTCGCAAGATACTTGTGTTCAGCGAATTTAGGCAGAACGGTCTTGATGGCCTCGCCAAGTCCGGCAGTGGTGGCAATCGGGCTTTTGTCCCTTGCCGATACGATAAGGCCGGCTACCTTTCTGGCGTTGTCCACCTCCCCGAAGAGCCTGAGAATCCTTTCCAGCTCCTCCTGCGGATATTCGTTGACGATGTCGGCCGCTGTCTTGCCTCCCTCCCTGTTCATTCTCATATCGAGAGGGGAGTCAAAGCGGAACGAGAATCCTCTATCCGCCGTGTCGAACTGGTGGGAGGACACCCCGAGGTCGGCAAGTATGCCGTCAAGGCCGCCGTACAGCTTCTCGCTCAATGATCTGTCGGCGGTTCTGTGAGCCTCGTCAAGTATGAAATTGTTGATGAACCTGAAGTCGGCGCGCACCAAAGTCAGGCGCGGATCGTCTATCCTGTTGCCGAGAGCGTCGTTGTCACGATCGAAGGCGATGACGTGACCGTCCTCGTTTAAGCGTGAAAGAAGTTTGGCGGTGTGACCACCGCCTCCGAATGTGACATCGGCGTAAGTTCCTGATGGATTGGTGACAAGAGCGGAAATGCTCTCGTCAAGCATCACTGGAGTATGGTATTCTGACATCCTTCGGCCCCTCCTACCTCTCCTGAGACAGTTGTCCGGCAATGTCCAAGAATTCATCGTTTGAGATCGCACTTGCCTCGAATCTCTCCTTGGCCCAGATCTCGATCTTGTAATCGTTGCCCGAGAAGACTACCTCTTTCGTTACACCAATAGACTCCAATAGCTTCTTGGGAATAGAGATACGTCCGAGCTTCGCGTCGGGTTCGACGACAGCGCGGTCGCGCATATACTCTCTCCAGAAGGCGGCGTGAGCGCGATTAAAGAAATTAAGTTTTGACTTGACCTCCCCGGACTGACGTTCCCACTCCTCGAAGGTGTACATCTCAAGACATTCCTCAAAGATGTCTTTCTTTATTACAAACCTCTGGTCACCTTCGGACGGCATCAGCGACTTGAACGACGAAGGGAAGACAACCCTCCCTTTGTCGTCAATCTTTCCTGAATATTCTCCGATGAATGTGATCATAAGTTTTCGTCTTTCACGCTTTGGTCACAAAGTTAGGAATATTTTTCCATTTTATTCCACTTGTTTCCAATTTTTTCCACAATGATTTCAACACCGTCGAATATGCACCGTCGGCCCGATGGAAATCCGCCTCGGAAAACGCATTTTCCCCGCGCCTCCCGGGGCTGTCATACAGTGACCGAGGGGTGCGGGGAAACAGAAGAAAAGGGTTACTGTCTTTCAAGAAACACCGGATGCCCGGGGATGTCCCCTGTGCTCACGCTCCATTTCAGCGTTCCGTCCTTGGAGTAGCAGTAGAGGACTCCGCTTGATGTGTAGTTCTTCGCATCGGTGATGTAGATGTCCCCGTTGACCGGATGCACGGCGATTCCGTAAGGGGAGACTATCTGGCCTTCGGTCCCGTCCGTGATTACATCGCGGGTGATGACATTGTTGCCTGCGACAGCGATGACAACGTAAGAGATTGTGCTGCTGGCGGTCACGTAGTTGTACTCTGAACTGTAGGCGTAGAGGCGGCCATCGCTTACGGTCATATTCGACACGGGAATATTCATCGCTTCGGCTACCTTGTAGCTGTCTCCGTCCTTTTCAAGGCGGTACAGATTTGAGGGTATGTCAATGTAGTTGCCGTTTGATGACACCCACAGGTCTCCTTCGGGGTCGGCCTTGATGCGGCAGAGGTTGACAGCCACCTCGATTTTCTGAAGCTCCTTCATAGTGTCCAGGTCGATTACAGAGACTGTCGAGTCGTAGTCGGGAGCGCGGTATCCGCCGGAATTGGCCACGTAGGCCCTGTCTCCGACAATCGCTATTTCCTCCGGCTGGTATCCGACCTGCACCTCGCTTTCTATCCTGTAGGTGTCGAGGTTGACCTTGAAGACCGAGCCTTTGCGGTCTGCAGTGAATTCGGCGTCAGAGCCGACGTAGGCGGTGACGTAGGCGTATCTGCCCCTGAATGCGATGTTACGGCAGTTGGCGATGTCGATTTGGGAGATTCTTTCAGCGGTGTAGGCATCCATCACTTCCACCTTGTGAGAGCCGTTGATGACTGCGAACAGCTTTCCGTCATAAATCTGAAGGTCATTCCCCGTGTCGCCAAGCCCTTTTACGACCGAAGGATTCTTCGCCGCATAGATGCCGCAGGAGTAGGAGGCCGTTCTGTAGTCCAGAAAATCGATGTCGGCTTTGTTGCTGCCCATATTACCCTCATTCAGGACATACATTCCGACAGGGTCGGCGTCAGGGTCGGCGGGAAAACCAAGCGGTCCGTTCACAGGAGTGACGATTGTGTCTTCCTTGCGGCATCCGCAGAGTGCCGCTCCGAGGAGAAACGCCAAGGCGGCGGTGTTCAAGATTTTTTTCGGGTGTTTCATAATGTATTGATTTTAAATTGTAAAACTTGCGGTGAAACGGAAATTGGCCTTTGGCATCGGGTAGTTCTGCACCACTTCAAAGTCCTGTCCGAAAAGGTTGTTGATCTCGGCTGTGAGTTTTAGCGAGTGGCTTCCTACAGCAAATGACTTCTGAAGCGAAATGTCGCTGGTGTACCACGGCTGTGTGTAGTTCCTCGGGATGTTTTCCTGTTGGTTATAGCGTTCTCCGGTGTAGATGAAACTGTAGTTCAGCCCCCAGCCGCCGCGGAAGACCGACAGCGACGCCGAACCGCTGTGCCACGGAATGTACGGGATCTGGTCCCGGTAATATGTGTCAGACGGATTCGTGACATCAACCGCTTCCTGATAAGTGTATCTGAGCATCGCGGTGGCCTCCAGCTTTCCGAAAGCCCAGGCCGTGTTCAGAGCCACGTCCACCCCGCTGATAACGACCTTTCCGAGATTCAGCATCGTCCAGCGGAACTGCTGGCCTTTAGGATAGGCTATAATCTTGTCGGTGATTCGGTTATGGTAGGCGTCCGCAGAAATGTCCATACTCCTCAAAGCGGAGATATTCCCGAATCCTTCAGTGTATCTCAGACCAATGTTGAACTGTGTGGCGTATTCCGGTTTCAGGAAAGCGTTGCCCATATCGGTGTAGTACAGGTCGTTGAAAGTCGGTGTCCTGAACATTTTTTTGTAGAACGCCCTCGCTGTCAGGTCGTGCCTTTTGAACGGCTTGTATGACAGGAAGAACGCCGGTGTCGCCACCGCCTTGTCCGGACGCGCCTCGAACCTCTTCACTGTTTCGTGGACGTAACAGCCCAGCACGCTTGCCTGTCCTTTGAACGGTCCCCATTCGAACGCCGTGGCGAGCGCCGCCAAATGGGTGTAACGGGTCGGGAACGGGAAGGAGCCGTTGTTCTCCTCCGGAGTATGGAATGCCGCGTCGAGGGTGTTCCACTGGAAATCGTAGGCAAGCGACACATCCCAGTTGTCGAGAATGCTGAACAGGTTGGCGCAGGAAGCGTACAGCTCTTTCTGCCGGTAGGTGTTCTTGGTCTGGATCAGCCTGGTGTCAAGGTTCTCGTAATGCGTGTTGTCCGATGCGAATTTGGCGTTCAGCAAAGTCCTGAAGCGTCTCGTCCATCTGTTTGTGAATGTCCCTTGGATGAAGGTGTTGGCGTCCCGCAGCCTTTCGCCGTTCCGGAACACATTGTTGACGATCGCTCCCGGAATACCCCTTTCGGAGTTGTATGAATATGCCCGGACGCTCCACCTCCCCTCGTCGAGTGTCCCGTGCAAGGCCGCCTCAAGCCTGATGGCGTTGATGTCTCCGTTGTGCCTTACCGCTGTGGTGTCATAGGCGGTTTCTCCGAGAGAGTTGAATTTTCGGTAGCGGAACTTGTACTTGCCGGTGGCGCTGATCCATTCTCCGCTTGCAGAGGCACTTACGGCATCCGATATCTTGTATTCGCCTCGGATGGAAGGATTGGCCATACCGAACGAGCCTGTTTTCACCGCGGCCTTGAAGTTGGCTCTGCGGCCGTTTTCGAAACGAGGTCTCCGTGTCGTGATGTATATCGTGCCGGAGGCTCCGAAGTCCTTGGCTGACTGTAGGATGTCACTTTTCTGGCCGTAGTGCAAGGAAATCTCCTCAATGTCATCCAACGAGAATCTTCCCAGATCCACCTGGCCGTTCTGTGCGTTGCCGAGCTGTATGCCGTCGTAGAAAACTCCGAGATGGTTTGTGCCCATAGAGCGGATGTTGACAGTTTTCAGACCGGCGACCCCGCCGTAGTCCTTCAGTTGTATCCCGGAGAAATGACGGATCGCATCAGCCACCGAGAAACTGTTCAGCCTTTGCAGCTCCTCTCCCTTAAGGCTCTGTGCCGGAATTACTTCCCTGTACCTATAACCGGCCGGAGTCCCTACGATGACAGATTCCTTTATCACTCTGGAGCTGTCCATAGGAACACCTGTCCGGCGGCTTGACACGGTGTCGGAGCCTTCGGAGGTCTGTGCGGAAGCCGCAAGTCCGCATCCAAGGATGCAGACCGAGGCAATGAGACGGTATGGTCGTTTCATAATTATTTTGTCCGGCCGTCGCCCGTAATCCCGCAGGGATGGTCGTAAGGTCACGTTCAGGCAGGTCTTCTGACTTGTTCCGGAGCGGCGCCTTCCCGGTCGTTCAAGCGAAACCGCCTCTTTGAGACTGCCTCGCCGGCCAGTGGCGTAAGAATGCCGCGTCCATTCTGTGGAACATACAGCAGCGGGTACTGTTCCGGAGTCACACCGGATTCCCTTTTGATCTTCGGTGAAAAAAATCACGGAAGAACCTGAGCGATGACAAATATACATTTTTTTTTCGTAATAGTCCGGAGACCGTTTGAATACCGTGGACTCTGATTCCGGAAAGCCTGTCCTCTCGCCGTCTCTATACGGTGGTGTCAGGTAAATATTCCGTCGGGTTATAAACCGATAAAGTCGAAAAATTACTTTGTGGTTAGGGATTGATTTCATAACTTGCGTTGTTAATTATGTTATTTTGGTTCGCAAGTGTGGAATGCACCTCTGTCTCACAGTATTGCGGTATATTCACCTTTGACAAACAGACAGATTATGAGCATTGACAGATTCGATCTGGTGAAGGAATCCTTCGAGAAGAAGGCTGTTCCGGCTGAGTGCCTTGAAGGCAAGACCTCCGACTACTACGGAGAACTGGTCTTTGACCGTCCGAAGATGCGTAAGTATTTGGATGCTAAGACTCTGAATGCGCTTCTCGATTGCATTGACAAAGGTAAGTCCCTCGACAGGGAGACTGCCGACGGAGTGGCCAAAGGGATGAAGGAATGGGCGATGGAACATCACGTCACCCACGTCACCCACTGGTTCCAACCTTTGACAGAGGGAACGGCCGAGAAGCACGATTCGCTGATTGACTACGACGGCAAGGGCGGTGTGATCGAGACATTTGACGGGAAGTCACTCGCACAGCAGGAACCGGATGCGTCTTCTTTTCCTAACGGAGGCATCAGGGCCACGTTTGAGGCCAGAGGCTATACGGCCTGGGACCCGACTTCTCCGGTGTTCATAATGGATGACACACTCTGCATTCCGACCGTCTTCATATCCTATACCGGCGAGGCGCTGGACTACAAGACACCTTTGAAAAAAGCCATCAAGGCGGTCACGGAAGCGGCTCTGCCGATCTGCCGTCTGTTTGACAAATCTGTCACCAAGGTATATTCCTATCTCGGATGGGAGCAGGAATATTTCCTTGTCGATGAGTCTCTTTATGCGGCGAGGCCTGACCTGATGATTACGGGGCGCACTCTGATGGGGCACAGTTCTTCCAAGAACCAGCAGCTGGACGACCACTATTTCGGTGCCATCCCTACCAGGGTCGCTGAGTTTATGCGTGACCTCGAGATTGCCGGTCATCGCCTTGGGATTCCTCTAAAGACAAGACATAACGAGGTGGCTCCTAATCAGTTCGAGCTGGCTCCCATTTTCGGCGAGACCAATCTGGCCAACGATCAGAACCAGCTGGTGATGAACCTGATGAACAAGATAGGACGCAAGCACGGTTTCGTGGTTCTTCTCCACGAGAAGCCTTTCGACGGGGTCAACGGTTCCGGCAAGCACAACAACTGGTCTTTGGGCACCGACACGGGAACGATGCTGCTGGCTCCGGGCAAGGACACAAAGGGCAATCTCCAATTCGTCACTTTCTTCGTGAACGTGCTGGCCGCCGTGCAGAAGCACAATGCCCTGCTGAAGGCCTCCATCGCCACCGCTACCAACGCCCATCGCCTTGGCGCCAACGAGGCTCCGCCTGCGATTGTCTCGGCTTTCCTCGGAAAGACTATGACGGATGTCCTTCGCAAGCTGCTCGAGGTGCCGTCTGACACTCCGATTGAGATCGCCGGCAAGAAAGGCAAGAGCGTGGGATTGGTGGAGATCCCGGAAATATTCGTGGACAACACCGACCGTAACAGGACATCTCCTTTTGCTTTCACCGGCAACCGTTTCGAATTCCGCGCCGTTGGTTCGCTTGCCAATTGCGCGGGTGCGATGACGACTCTGAACGCCGCTGTGGCCGAGCAGCTCATCGCGTTCAAGAAGAGTCTTGATGAGGAGCTTGCCACCGGCAAGGCTTTGAATGTCGCGATTCTTGACACTCTCAAGCCTATCATAGCTTCCGTTATTGATGTCGTCTGCTTCGACGGCAACGGCTACACGGACGAGTGGAAGGCCGAGGCCAAGAGGCGCGGGCTTGATGTGGAGACCAGCGTCCCTGAGATGATCCGGGTCTTCACGGCTCCTGATTCGGTGAGAATGTTCAGGGAGACGGGTGTATATTCGGAGAAAGAACTTCAGGCTCGCAATGAGGTCAAGTGGGAGACTTACAGCAAGATGATTCAGATCGAGTCCCGCGTGATGGCGAGGATGGCGATCAATCACATCATTCCAGCCGCCCTTGAGTACAAGTCCAGGCTTCTGAAGGTTGTCTCTTTGAACAAGGAGGTCTTCGGCGGCACTGACGAGTGCAAGGAGGAAATCTACCTCATCAAGAGCATCTCCAAATATGTTGACCAGATCCGCGAGAAGGCCACCGCTATGGTTGAGGCCCGCAAAAAGGCCAATGTCCTTGATGATGAATATGCCAAAGCCGTGGCATACCACGAGATTGCCGAGAGTTTCTCGGCTCTCCGCCGCCCGATTGACAAGCTTGAGGAGATTGTGGATAACCGTACCTGGCCTCTTCCTAAATACCGCGAGCTGCTGTTCATCAGCTAAATATGCATCGATAAATCAAGGCAGCCTCTAAGCCCTCTTGATGGACATACAAACCCCTTCCGGCGTTTTTGCAAGTTACCAAAAAAGCCGGAGGGGGGTTTGTATGCCTTGGTGTCTCCTGATGCTGCCAAATGCCGACGGGATGTCTCAATCATAATTAGTTCACCCGTCAAAAGAAAATGATTTTCTGTTTTTTATGATCCGTATATGTTTCTTTTCGTTTTTTACGTTTTTATCGCATATTATTGCAGCCCTGATTATTAAAAGATAGGATTAATGTACAACAAACGTGAAAGACTCGCTCCGTTCGTGGATCTTCTGAGCGACGCGGGATTCAAGGCCGTGCTGGCCGACCGCAACAACAAGGACATCCTG